>JACQDB010000017.1 GCA_016201275.1 Acidobacteriota bacterium | reverse complement strand
TTGGTTTGCCTCAGAAAAAATCTCTTCTCTCAAATGCTCAACAATAATTTCTTCTTTTTTTTCATCACCTCTATAGATTAAGCTATTGCAAGCATTATGTATAAGGCTTTTTCCTTAACTTAATGCCATTAGCCTTCAGGCGGTTGTTTCAGCCGCTAACAAGACCGCCTTCAGACCAATGGCGTTAAGTTGTACCGCAGACGGTCTAGTCTGCGGCGGACAGCAGCAAGCTAAGACTTGGATTTCGTGCGCTTCTGCCACCAAGTCCGCCGCCGGCTAGACAGCCTGCGGTACATCTATGCCGCTTCACTTCATGTCATTAGCCTGAAGGCGGAACGCCAAACTCTATCTCTCCCGATTGAGCCACTACCCCAACTTCATCAGGAAACTCTGTGCAAAACGAAGTTCATTGCGACTGTGTGGCACAGCCTTGCGCTGCGACCCTCTATGATTACTATTTATCCAGAGCGGCGCGGCGGACGTTATCGGCCATCAATCTGGCTTCGGGCAATTTTTCCAGCGCTTTGTGCAGTTGCGGGTCTTCGGCCAGATTGATCTGATCGCCAGCTTCCGGTCCGTATGCCGCCGACATCAACTCGCGGCGAATTTGCAGGATGACATAATTTTTGTGAGCGCTGAATTGCTCGTCACTCAAGGCATATAGCGGCTTGTTGGCGGCGATGTATTGACGAAAAGCGGTCAGCACTTTGTCATCCACAGGAAAGCGATTGATGTCTTCCTGCGTCAGCCGGTTTTTATATTGCGTGTCGTTGATTTTGTAGTCGCGTAGCGCCGGAATTTGTCCGGCCACGAGTTGTCGCACGAACTCGAAAGCCCCGAAGAAGACGCGACCGCGCAGCGAATTGGCGACAAACGATCTCGCTTCCATCGGCTTTACTTCGACATCGGGAGTGATGCCGCCGCCGCCGTAAACCGAGCGTCCGCTGTCGGTATAAAGGGCGTTGTTTGGCGCTGTCGCCGTGCCTTCGGTCGCCGCGCCTTTGCGATTCATGTAGTAATCGTAATAACTGATGTGGGAATAATCGCGTTGAATCAAACGCCCTGTAGGCGTGTAGTAACGCTGCGTCGTCAGCGTCAAGCCTGCGCCGTAAGACAAGCGCTGCACGCTTTGCACCAGCCCTTTGCCAAAACTGGTTTCTCCGACAATCAAAGCGCGGTCATGGTCTTGCAACGCGCCCGCTACGACTTCCGAAGCGGAAGCGGTTTGGCCGTTGATTAAAATAACCAGCGGCAAGGTCTCCGGCACATTATTGGACGGCACCTCAAAGATGCGATTGGGAAAACGCCCTTCGCGCCCACGCACTTCCAAAATTTTTTGTCCAGCGGGTAAAAAGATTTTCGCTACGTCAATGGCCTGATCGAGCAGGCCGCCGGGATTGCCGCGCAAATCCAAGACCAGTTGCTGCATTCCTTCCTGTTTGAGGCGAGCGATGGCGGTAAGCAATTCTTCTTCGGTTTTGGCCGCGAAGCCGCCGGTCAAACCGATATAGCCGGTGCCGGGTTGCGCGGTCATAAAGACGGTGCGAACCGTCGGCAATTTCACTTCATCGCGTTTGAGGTGAACCGTGATCGGCACAGCCACTCCGGCGCGCTCCACCGTCAGGTCAACGGCTTCGCCTTTTTCGCCGCGCACATGATCCAAGACCTCTTCCTGTTTCCAATCTTCGACCGCTTTGCCATCCACGGCGACAATCGCATCGCCATAACGCAGCCCTGCACGTTGACCGGGCGAGCCGGGATTGGCCGATAAAATATAGAAGCGGTCGCCGCGTTTGGCGATGGTGACGCCTATGCCGTAAATGCGGCTCTGTTGTTCAGATTGAATTTTAATGAACTCTTTTTGCGTAAAGAAATTCGAATGCGGGTCGAGTTGATGCAGCATTCCCTGTATGGAGTTTTTGCCGAGCATTTCCAAGTCTAATGTACCGGCATATTCTTCCTGCGTCACTTCCAAAGCCTCTTCAAAACTTTGCTTGAGGTCATCGGGAATCACCGATTCGGCAGCCCCTGAAGCTTTCGCCGGACGCGATTGATAATAACCGCCGAACAACGACGAGACCGTGACCAGAACCATCGCGGCGATTGGCAATGTCTTGCTGTTCATCAACGGCGAACTCCTTGAGGTGAGAATAATACAAAACTCCTGCGTTTGTCATCAGCCTAGCGTAGTCGTCCGTGATTCGTATCCCGTTGTCGCTTAGGGAACCATAGATAAACACCGATGAACACGGATGAAAAGCATAGAAGAATTGCTGCTCGCTATTTATAGCTGCTCGCTATTTATATCAGTGTTCATCGGTGGTTTTTTCTTCGCCCTGCGAAAACGGCAAAACAGAAAACGGAATGTCCCTGTGGCTTGCGGTTGGTCAAGGCGCGCTCATTCGCTATACTTTGGCTTTTTGCGCGAACGTGAGGTTTACTTACGAACGCAGCTTACTCAACACCCAAGGACGAAAACGCATGACTACCGACGACACGCCATCTACGCTCCGCGAAGTTCTGAAAAAAATAGTTTCCGATAAAGCCGACCGCTTCACTGAATCGGTCATACGCGAGATGACCCGACAAGCGAACCTCTACGGTGCGGTCAATCTATCACAGGGCTTTCCTGATTTCGCTGCACCTATGGAAATCAAACAAGCGGCTTGCGACGCCATTCTCGCAGACATCAATCAATACGCCATCACCTGGGGCGCGAAGAATTTTCGCAATGCCATTGCCGAAAAATCGGCCTGGTATCTGGGACTTGAAGTTGACCCGGAACGTCATCTCACGGTGACTTGTGGCTCTACGGAAGCGATGATTGCGGCGCTGATGGCGATCACCAATCCCGGCGATGAAGTAGTGGTTTTTGAACCGTTCTATGAAAATTATGGCCCCGATGCCATCTTGTCGGGCGCGACGCCGCGCTATGTGACTTTGCGCGCTCCTGACTGGTCGTTTGACGAAGACGAGTTAGCGGCGGCGTTCAACAATCACACCAAAGCGATCATCATTAACACGCCGAATAATCCTACCGGCAAAGTGTTCACGCGCACGGAGATGGAATTCATTGCGCGGCTGTGTCAGAAATGGAATGTCATCGCTATCACCGATGAAATTTACGAACACATTTTATTCAACGGCAAAGAGCATATCGCTATGGCGACGCTTGACGGCATGAAAGATCAGACCATCACCATCAACGGTTTGTCGAAGACTTATTCGGTGACCGGCTGGCGAGTTGGTTATACGATTGCGCGCGAAGACATCACCTCGGCGATTCGCAAAGTGCATGACTTTTTAACCGTCGGCGCGGCGGCTCCATTGCAGGAAGCGGGGGCGGCGGCGCTGCGTTTGCCGCAAACTTATTATGAAAAATTGCAGGCGACTTATACGGCAAAGCGCGAGCGCCTTTTGACGGTGTTGAAAGCGACGGGCTTTGAGTGTTACGACCCCGATGGCGCGTATTATGTGATGACCGATATACGCGCCTTTGGTTACGACAACGACGTGGAGTTTGCGAAATTCATGGTCAAAGAAGTAGGCGTCGCCGTAGTGCCGGGCAGCAGTTTTTATCACGATCCGACACTCGGCAGCCATCAAGTGCGCTTCACCTTTTGCAAGAAAGACGAAACCCTGGCAAAGGCCGAAGAGCGCTTGCAGAAATTGACGACGCTGGTGAAATGACGCGAAAGCGGTTGCCGAAAATCAGGCATTGGTTGATACAGCTTTATGCGTGCTTTTCTACCTCCAGCGCTCTTCGTTTGGGACTACGAAAAAAATATTCCGTTGAAGAGAGGTCGCTGACCGCTGTGCGAGCAAAGACCTCTTCTCAACGGCGACCGCCTAACGGCCTTCGCCTACGGCTCTAGGCAGGCGAGGTTTGATAATCGTAGAGCATCAGCGGCTCTTTACCTAACAAGCGCAAGTAAGTGTAAAGCTGACCGCGATGATGCCAATGCTCATCATAAGCGAAAGCAAAATACTGCCACGCCGGAAAACTGCCAAACGGTGATTCGATAATCTTCGTCAACTCGTCATCGCTCATCGCCTCAAGGGTTTTCTGCGCGGTCGTGTGACATTCGCGTGCATACGCCTGCATTTTGGCGACCGTGTTTAAGGTTGCCAGACAAGTGGCCCCTGCTGCCGATTCGGGCAACGCCAGGTTTTCGGTCTCCTGCGAAAGTCTGCCCTGCGACAAGCCCAGGGCCAACACCTTTTCCATGCCGTAGAGATGATAAATTAATTCACCGGCGCTTCGCATATCCGGGCGCGGACGATAATTTAATTCGTCGTCGCTGAAGCCGCCGATGGCGCGCACCGTTACCCCATGCACCATATCGAAATATTGACGGACGTTGAGCAATGCTTCTTTATTCATGTGATGTCTCCTTTTATCGGCAAGTCCGGCGTCTGCGGTGTTGGCAAGGGGATGGGCTGCACCCCCCTGCGCCAAACGATAGAGACCTCGGTCTTGCGCTCTTCTGTTTCCGGTTAATGGTTGTTCAACGCGGCCTTGAACCGCTGCCTCGTTGAGTTTGTTTATGCGTTCGGGATGATGGTACGACACCTGTGTGACAACCTTATGTCAGCATCTATAGACCGTGAGAAAAAGATTTTCACCACGCCGCACGCAACGGTCACAAAGCGAAGTTCATGATGCAAGAGGCGACCAGTGAAGCTAGGAGTTTTGACACTCCAGGAATTTTTCTATGCAGCCTTGGTGGGCTTGGTGGCGAGAAGAGTTTTCTTAGGATGGTGGATGAAATCAAGTGCAACCCTGTACGAGCAACCACCGCAGGGTCGCCCGTACAGGGCATGAGAAAATCACGCAAGTCTTGCACTTGATTTCATCCACCATCCCTACCTACTCTTTGCGGTTTCGAGATTTTGGAGAATTTTTCTGGCTTCACGAATCAAGCGCTCCTGCATAGAGCGCGGCTCCAGAACCTTCACCTTGCCGCCCCAACTCAACAACCAGTTCACCACTTCATTTTCGGTTCGCACCCGCAAGGTCACCAGCAAACCGTCGGCGGTGTCGTGCATTTCGTCTATGAAAAATGACTTGGCCTCTTTCACCCAATCGGCAATCTCCGGGTCAAACAGGGCGCGTATGATGAGTTGGCGTTGATCGTCCGGGGCGATTTCCTCCAGCGTGAAATTGGCCGGACGTGTGAAACCAGTGTCCAAAATATTAATTTCCGAACACCGGTCTAAACGGAAATTGCGTAGCGCTTTTCGCAGATGACAATAGGCGACCAAATACCACGAGCCAATAAAATTCACCAGCCCGTAAGGGTCGGCTTCGCGGCGATTGTGTTGACTGCTGCCGTCTTGCGAAAAGCGCGTGTGATAGACAAACCGCAGCCGTTTGCTTTCTATAACGGCGCGGCGAATCAGGCGCAAGGTTTCGCCTTCGCCCTCTCTGACGCCCATCGCCACCACGGCGATGCTGTTTTGCAGATAGCCCACCTCGGCGCGCCGTTTATCGGATAACACCGCTTCGATTTTTCGCCGCGCCGATTGCGCCGCCTGCTTGTATTGCGAATCGAAATGCTCGGCGATAAAAGCGCAACCAAACAGCAACATGGTCGCTTCGTCGGTAGAAAAACTGAGCGGCGGCAGAAAGTAGCCATCCATCAAAGTGTAGCCTTGCCCCGGCAAAGCGACCACCGGCACACCGGCTTCGCACAATGCTTGTATGTCGCGATAGACGGTGCGTCGAGTGATGGCAAAGGTCGCCGCTAAATCTTCGGCGCGGCGTTTGCCCTTGCGCTGTAATTCCAAAACCATAGCCAGCAAACGGTCGGTGCGGTTCATCGTTGGTCATTATCATTGGGCGACACCGCTTCGTCAATTACGCTTTTCGGTGCTGCCAATCAACGGATTTCTGGCACGCTACCGAAACCTGAGCGAATTAGTCGGGTTAAACTTGACTTTTTTAGTCAGGTATATAAAATCAAGTTGGCGATTGAAAATCAGACGATCAGTCGCCGGGTTAAACAGTTATGCAAATATCCACGAAAGGGAAATATTCGGTGCGTGCGGTGTTGGACATCGCGCAGAATTCCCACGGTCAGCCAGTGACCTTGACGGCGATCTCGAAACGCGAAGGAATTTCGTTGTTGTTCTTGGAACAACTCTTTCAGCAACTCCGCAAGGGCGACATCGTTAAGAGCATACGCGGGCCGCACGGCGGTTATGTGCTGGCGCGTGACGCCGCAGCGATTACCGTTGGCGAAGTCGTGCGCTTGGTCGAGCCGCCGCTTTATACCAGTTCCTGTTTCGATAAAAATGAGGCGGTTCACGATTGCCGCATCGTGGATTCCTGCATCGGCGGAGCGATTTGGAAACAACTCGATGAATACATCAACCGCTTTATGGATTCGGTGACCTTTGCCGATTTGATTAATAAACCCAAGACCGATGTCGTCTATCATTTGCAGATGAAGTCCAACAACTTGTTGGCTGATCGCGTCAAGCCCAACGCCCGACCGAGCGAGCGCAAGGTCGGCGAAGTGGCTTGAACCAGAGGCTACGGTTTGGCGGTTTCAATAGTGCATTTATTGAATCTTGAGGAGAGTGAAATGGCATTAAAGCTTCCGATTTATATGGACAATCATGCAACTACGCCCTGCGATCCACGGGTCTTTGAAGCGATGCGTCCGTACTTTACAGAAATTTTCGGCAACGCCGCCAGCCGCAATCATGCCTTTGGCTGGGCTGCCGAAGAAGCGGTTGACCATGCGCGCAAGCAGATTGCCGAGTTGATTGGCGCAACCGCCAAAGAGATCATCTTTACCAGCGGCGCGACTGAAAGCGATAACCTCGCCATCAAAGGCGTCGCTGATATGTATTACGAAAAAGGCGACCACATCATCACCGTGGTGACCGAGCATAAAGCGGTTCTTGATACTTGCAAAAAACTTGAGAAACGCGGCTTCAAAGTCACCTATCTGCCGGTCGGCAGCGATGGCTTGATTACGCCTGATGATGTGAAAAACGCCATCACCGACAAGACTATTTTGGTTTCGGTGATGATGGCAAACAACGAGATAGGCGTCATTCAACCGATAGCCGAAATCGGCAAAGTCTGCAAAGAACGCGGCGTCTTGTTCCATACAGATGCCACGCAAGCCCTCGGTAAAGTGCCTTTCAATGTCAATGCTTTGAATGTTGATCTGGCGTCGTTTTCGGCGCATAAAATTTACGGACCGAAAGGCGTAGGCGGTCTCTATGTGCGCCGCAAGAACCCGCGAGTTATGCTTGTGCCAATGATAGATGGTGGCGGTCACGAACGCGGTATGCGTAGCGGCACTTTGAATATCACAGGCATCGTTGGACTTGGCAAAGCTTGCGAACTTGCCACCCAAGAGATGCAGGAAGAAAACCAACGCTTGTTTAGTCTGCGCGAAAGACTCCGCACCGGCATTATGGACGAGTTGCCGGATGTTTATATCAACGGTCACGCGACCGAGAGATTAGCGGGCAATCTCAACATCTCTTTTGCGTATGTCGAAGGCGAATCGCTGTTGATGGGCATCAACGACATAGCCGTGTCGTCAGGTTCAGCCTGCACTTCGGCGAGTCTTGAGCCGAGCTACGTTTTGAAAGCTCTGGGAGTTGGCGAAGAGTTGGCGCACAGTTCCATACGTTTCGGACTTGGGCGCTTCAACACCGTCGAAGAGGTGGATTACACCATTGGTCGGGTCAACGAAGCGGTCAATCGCTTGCGTGAATTATCGCCCTTGTGGGAGATGGTGCAAGAAGGCGTTGACTTGAGCAAAGTGCAATGGGCTGGCGAACATTGATTCAGCTAAACAAGCTGAAAAATTGCTGATTGATAAAACCGTTGGTGAAGAAATTTTATAGGAGAAAATAGAAATGGCTTATTCAGAGAAAGTGGTTGATCATTACAATAATCCTCGCAATGTAGGAAGCCTTGATAAAAAAGCCGCAAATGTTGGCACAGGGCTGGTCGGCGCGCCTGAATGTGGGGATGTCATGAAACTTCAGATTCAGGTGAATCCTGAAACCCATGTCATCGAAGACGCGAAGTTCAAGACCTTCGGCTGTGGTTCGGCTATCGCTAGTTCGAGCCTGGCAACCGAATGGCTCAAGGGCAAATCTGTGGATGAGGCTTTGCAGATTAAGAACACCGAGATCGTCAAAGAGTTGAATCTGCCGCCAGTGAAAATTCACTGCTCGGTGTTGGCCGAAGACGCTATCAAAGCCGCCGTCAGGGATTTTCAGACGAAGCAAACAGAAGGTGACGTGAAGTTGGAAGAAGCGGTTGTTGGCGCGTAAATAATTGACCATCAATGCACGCAACAACGATTCGTTGAAACGTATAATAGGCGTAGGTTTATCCTCTTGCTCAAGAAACAATGCACGCAACAACGATTCGTTGAAACTATAATTTTTGTTGCGAGGCAGTCTTTGACCGCTTACGCAACAACGATTCGTTGAAACTATAATTTTTGTTGAGAAGCGGTCTTCGACCGCTTACGAAACAGCGATTCGTTGGAACTATAATTTTTGTTGAGAAGCGGTCTTCGACCGCTGGTTTGGCGCAAGCTAAAACATCAAGTTGAGCGAGAAGAAATGGCTATTGAATTAACCGACAAGGCAGTAGAAAAAATCCGCGAGATTATGCAAGAGCAAGGTCTGGCAGAAGGCGGACTTCGAGTTGGCGTCAAAGGTGGCGGCTGTTCAGGGCTGGGCTACACGCTGGCGCTGGATACAGAGTCGCAAGCCGGAGATAAAATTTTCGAGAAAGAAGGCGTCAAAATCTTTGTTGATATGAAGAGCTTTTTATATCTCAACGGCACGACTCTTGATTACAAAATGGAAGGCTTGATGCAGCGCGGTTTTACTTTCATCAATCCCAACTCGGCGGGGGATTGCGGCTGCGGCGAATCTTTCGCCGTGTAGCGCCGCCATCGCTAGAGCCGCGAACTGTTGAAAGATCAACTGAGGAATATTTTGATGGTTGAGCGACGCCAATGCCCAACCATCATTTTTTTGTCCACAGCAATAAGAGGTAGAGAATGCAGGTGATTTCTACAACCCATATTGAGACTGATGAACAAGGTGTCGCGTGGATTCGCGGCGCGAATACGAAAGTTATAGAAGTTGTGCGAGAGAAACTTGGGGGCTGGAATCCAGAAGATATTCATCTGGATCATCCGCACCTTTCACTAGCGCAAATCTACGCGGCGTTGTCGTACTACTATGACAATCAAGAAGCGATTGATGTGGAGATAGCCCGTCGTGAAAAAGCAGCCAACGAAATGCTGGGCAAAACTGAGAGCAGGTTTTCACGGCAAGAACTGCTGGATCGGGCAAAAATAAAGGACCGTAAGCTGGGATGAGCTTTCAATTTTATATGGATGTTCACATCCCTTGGTCAATTACCAAAGGCTTGCGCTTACGCGGGATTGATGTTTTAACCTCGCAAGAGGATGGAACTCGTGAATTTGAAGATGCTGCATTACTTGATTGTGCCACAGAGCTTGAGCGAGTTCTATTCACTCAGGACGATGACTTTCTGCGCGAAGCAACCTTGCGTTTTCAAACTGGCGCAATCTTTTCCGGCATTGTTTATGCTCATCAAGACACGGCAATGGTCGGACAATATCTTGATGATCTGGAACTCATTGCTCAGGTTTGCGAACCCGATGAATGGATTAACCGACTCGAATATTTGCCGTTGAAATAAATCGAAAAACAAATGACTCAAACAGCTTTAGAAAATAAAATGATTTGCTCGTATTGTGAGGCGACAACCGATGGCGGACATTTTTGCTCTGCGTGCAAACGCCTTCAACCAGTCGCGCAAGGCACCGATTATTTCGCCTTTTTAAGCTTGCCGAAAAAGTTACGCCTTGATGAAGCGGCGTTGGAAAAAACTTTTTATGCGCTCAGTCGGCAATTTCACCCGGACTATTTCATGAACGCCAGCGACGCCGAACGCCTTGCCAGCATGGAGCGTTCGTCTTTGCTCAACGATGCCTATCGCACCTTGCGCGAACCCTTGCAACGCACCAAATATTTGCTTGCGCTGGAAGGCTACAAGGAAGCCGAAAAGAAATCTCCACCCGCCGATTTGCTCGAAGAAGTCTTCGAGTTGAATATGCAGGTTGAAGAGTTGAAAGCCGCAAAAAAAATGGGCGACGCCGACGAACTTCTTGAAGCCCGCTCGGCGCTTGAAGAAGCCTTGGCGCATTTGAACGACAAGTTGAAAGAGCTTGACGAGCGGCTCTTTAAATTTTTTGACCAGTGGGATTCGGCAATTGATAACGCGACGATTGCCACGCAAAAGAAACCGCTGCTCGACCAGATGAGCGAGTTGATGTCACACCGCGCCTACATAGGCAATCTGGTTCGAGACATTAAGGAGGAACTTTACTAAGATGCCACGCATTGAACTCAGCCTGACAGGTCGCCCGAAATCCGGGCGCGTCGTCGGCATAGATTTAGGAACCACCAACAGCCTCGTCGCTTTTATGGGCGACGACGCGCCGCAAGTGATTCGCGGCGCAAATGATGACGCCTTAGTGCCTTCAATAGTCTTTTACGACCAAGAGAAAAAGCGTCTGCTGATTGGCGAAGAAGCGCGTCAGCGACTCATCACCGAGCCGCGCAAAGCTATCTATTCGGTGAAGCGTTTTATGGGCAAAGGCAGCTTTGATGTGCAAGAAGATTTAACCCTTGTGCCTTTTCAAATCGCCGAGGGCAGCGAGCAGGTCATACGTTTTCAAATGGGCGATAAAGTTTTTACGCCGCCGGAAATTTCCGCCTTTATACTTCGCGAACTCAAAGAACGCGCTTCAATTTTTTTCGGTGAAGAAGTCACTCGCGCCGTCATTACGGTTCCCGCTTACTTCAACGACGCCCAACGTCAAGCCACTAAAGACGCCGGACACCTTGCCGGACTCGAAGTGCTTCGCATTGTCAACGAACCAACCGCCGCATCTCTGGCTTACGGCATTGACAAGCGCAATGAAGGACTCGTTGCGGTTTACGATTTAGGCGGCGGCACTTTTGACATTTCGATTTTGAAATTGAAAGACGGCATTTTTGAAGTGCTGGCAACCAACGGCGACACCCATCTCGGCGGCGACGACATAGACAATCGCTTGATAGCTTTTGTGCTTGAAGCAATCGAACAGCAGACCGGCAAGCGCGTCGAGCAAGACCCTGCGGCATTTCAAGCGGTGCGAAATGCGGTCATTGCCGCCAAGCATGAATTGTCAAACGCAGAAAGCGCGACAATAAAAATTCAACTTGATTCAGGCGAAGCCTTCACTCACGAAATCACCCGCGCCGATTTTACCCAACGCATCGCCGATATAATCGAACGCACCATGCAGCCTTGTAAACAGGCGCTGCGCGATGCCGATTTAAACACAGAGCAAATTGATGAAGTGGTGTTAGTCGGCGGTTCGACGCGCATTCCGTTGGTGCGTCAAAGAGTCAAAGAGTTATTCAAACGCGAACCGCACACTGAATTAAATCCCGATGAAGTCGTAGCCCTCGGCGCAGCCATTCAAGCAGATATCCTTGCCGGGGGCAGCCGCGATCTGTTGTTGCTTGATGTCACGCCTTTGAGCTTAGGCATTGAAACGATGGGCGGCGTGGTGGCGAAAATTATCAATCGCAACTCGACCATCCCTGCTTCTATGGCTGAACACTTCACCACTTGGGTGGATAATCAAACCGGCATAGACATTCACGTTGTCCAAGGCGAACGCGAGTTGGTCGAAGATTGTCGCAGTCTGGCGCGTTTCACTTTGAAAGGCATTGCGCCGCAACCTGCCGGTCTGCCGCGCATAGAAGTGCGGTTTATGATTGACGCCAACGGCATCTTGACGGTCAGCGCCAAAGATTTACGCACCCAACAACAGCAGTCAATCGAAGTGAAACCCTCGTATGGGTTGACCGACGAGCAGGTTGAAAAAATGCTGCTGGATTCCTATCAATTCGCCGAAGAAGATATACGCAAACGCCAAGTCATCGAAGCGCGCACCGAAGCCGACATCGTTAAACGCGCTGCTGAAAAAGCTCTAATGGAAAGAGGGCAAGAGTTACTCGGCGAAGACGAGCAAGCGACGGTTCGACAGGCGATTCAAGAGCTTGAAGAAGCTATGCGCGGCGATGACCATTTATTGATTCGCAATAAGATTAAAGAGCTGGATGAGGCGTCGCATCACCTTGCCGAATTGATTATGGATAACGCGGTCTCTGCGGCTTTGAAAAATCGCGATGTCGCAGATGTCGCCGAACAAGGGAAATGAGCGAGAGTAGGGAAGTAAGGGAGTAGGGGAGTAGGGGAGTAGGGGAGTGAGGGAGTAGGGGAGTGAGGGAGAAAAGATGGTTTTGGGTTTGCTTTCTTCCTTGCCGTTGAGAGGCGTCACTACAAGCGCCGCTACACGGTACGCGAGGTGCGCGTTTGCTTTCTTCCTTGCCGTTGAGAGGCGGTCTTTGACCGCCGAATTAGTAATCGCCAACCCTTTTTCAGTAGGCGATAAAAGATTTTTCCAAGAGGTATAAAAGCTAATGCAATCAACAGAGGGCGCAATAATGGAAGTTGAGACGGAAAAGAAAGTTCATAAAGTCACATTTATTCAGAGGAACGGCGAGGCGGTGACGGTGGATTACGAGCCGGGCGTTACGCCTTATCACGAACACGGGCGCGAAGGTTCGTTGCTGGACATCGCGCTCAATTACCACATAGATTTGCAACACGCTTGCGGCGGCAACTGCGCTTGTACGACTTGCCACGTCGTCGTCAAACAGGGCGAAGAAAATTTGTCGAACATGGAAGATGACGAAGAAGACCGAATTTATATGGCGGACAATTTGACGTTGCATTCACGTTTAGGTTGTCAGGCAATCGTCAAAGGCGATGTTACAGTTGAAGTCGTTGAATAGTGTTTCAAGTGAGGTTATGAGCGCAAGTTCAAATCGAAAAGCAATTATTATTGGCGGCGGCATCGGCGGACTGTGCGCGGCAATTGCTTTGCGCCAACAAGGTGTCGAAGCCCAAGTGTTCGAGCGCGTCGCCACACTCAAAGAAGTCGGCGCGGGATTATCGCTTTGGCTCAATGCCATAAAGGCGCTTGATAAATTGGGCATGGCGGAAACTTTGCAGGCTTTAAGCATCCCGCAAATCAGCGGCGGCATAAGAACTTCGAGCGGCGATTTGATCTCCGGCGCAATGCCTGAAGCCGTGCAAAAAAGATTCGGCGCGGCGCTGATTTTAATGGTGCATCGCGCTGAATTGCACACTGCTCTGCTGGAAAAACTAGGCAAAGAGAATGTGCGATTGGCGGCGGAGTGTTGCGGCTTCGAGCAAGATGATGAAGGCGTAACGGCGCGTTTTTCAGATGGGCAAACCGTGCGCGGCGATTTTTTGCTAGGCGCGGACGGCATCAATTCGGTGATTCGCGCACAATTGTTTGCACCGGCAAAACCGCGTTATGCAGGTTACACAGCTTGGCGCGCTGTCACCAAATTCGATAGCCCGTTTTTCAAACACGGCGCGTCTGAATCGTGGGGCAGAGGCGCGAGATTCGGATTGATTCCTATGAGCGAGGGGCGCGTCTATTGGTTCGCAACCAAGAACACTAAAGAAGGCGCGGCGGATGCGGCAAGGGGCAGAAAGCGCGAAGTAGCGGAGTGCTTTCGTGGCTGGCATCAACCTATCGAGGCGGCGATTGCTGCGACTGAGGAGCAAGATATTTTGCGTAACGATATTTATGACCGCCAACCTTTGCCGAGTTGGACGAAAGGACGGGTTACGTTGTTGGGCGATGCGGCGCATCCTATGACCCCGAATTTAGGGCAAGGCGCTTGTCAGGCTATCGAAGACGCTGTGGAGCTTGCCGATTCCGTGAGCCACAACCGAGATCTTCTGGCGGCTTTGCAAACTTACGAAGCGCGACGTTTGCAGCGCACCAATAAAATCGCTACGCAATCTTGGCGCATAGGCAAAATGGGACAACTGGAAAACGCCTTTGCGCGAATCCTTCGCAACTCGTTTATCAAGCTGATTCCTGCTGCGATGCAGATGAAGCAGCTTGAATGGATCATCGGTTACGAAGCTTAAAACAGCGTTCTAAAAACTGGAGGAAGCATGGCGGAATTAGGATGGACGGATGTGGAAGAGATCGGCATAAGGCTTTTGGAAAAGTACCCCGACATAGACCCTTTGACGGTGCGCTTCACCGACTTGCACCATTGGGTTATGGAGCTTGAAGGCTTCACCGCCGACGCCAAAGAATCGAACGAGAAAAAACTTGAAGCGATTCAAATGGCTTGGTACGAAGAATGGCAAGAAGAAAATGGGTAATTGTTAGTTGTCAGTTGTCCGTTGCTGATATTCTTCAACTGACAACTGACAGCTGACAACTGACAACCGACAAGATGCAAATTTATTTGGACAACAGCGCCACAACGGTGGTGGCGAAAGAAGTGATTGATGCGATTTTGCCTTATTTTTCGGGCGATTTTGGCAACGCGCAATCGGTTCATGCTTTCGGGCAACGCGCTAAAGCGGCGGTCGAAGATGCCCGTCGGCAGGTTGCCGCACTCATCAATGCCGCGCCTGCGGAAATCGTTTTCGTATCGGGCGGAACTGAAGCCGATAACCTGGCGATTCGCGGCATCGCCGAAGCTCATCAAGCCAAAGGGCGACACCTCATCACCACAAAGATTGAACACCCTGCGGTGCTGGCAATGTGCGAAGCCCTCGAACAGCGTGGTTTTCGCGTTACTTATTTACCGGTGGCGCGAAATGGCATTGTCAATTTGCAGGATGTGAGAGACGCGATTAGCGACGAGACGATTTTAATTTCTGTGATGCACGCCAACAACGAAACGGGAACCCTGCAACCGCTAGAAGAGATTGCTGAAATAGTTAATGAGCGACGGGCGCAAGGACACCTGCATCTTCATCTGCACAGCGACGCGGTGCAATCCATCGGCAAAATTCCAGTTGATGTGAAAAAACTAGGCGTTGATTTATTGTCGCTTTCGGGTCACAAGATTCACGCCCCGAAAGGGGTTGGCGCGTTGTTCATCAAGAAAGGCACGCGCTTGGAAAAACTCTTTTACGGCGGACATCACGAACGCGATAAACGACCGGGTACGGAAAATGTGCCGGGCATCGTCGGGCTGGGCAAAGCCTGCGAACTGGTGCGCTTGAATTTCACAAAGCGAACTTCGCGTATCCGCGAGTTGCGAGATTATCTTGAGCAAAGAATTACGGCGGCAATATTTACTGTGCAAATCAATGGCGATGTTGAGCGTCGGGTTCCCAATATTTCTAATTTGAGCTTTGTTGGTTTGGATGGCGAGAGCCTCTTGATTGCGCTTGATTTGCGAGGCATAGCGGTTTCGACAGGTTCGGCTTGCGCTTCGGGTTCGTTGGAGCCGAGTCACGTTTTGACGGCGATGGGGCTGTCGCGGCAGGAGGTGCGCGGCTCGCTGCGTATATCTTTGAGCGCCTACAACACACGCCAAGAGATTGATTGCGCGGTTGACGCTTTGCGGGAGATCGCGGGTCGCTTGCGCGAAATGTTGCCGACGGATGAAGTGGAAGCCTCGAGTGTTTTCTCCTCGTGAGTGATTTGAATTTTTTGTGACGATTCAGCCCGGTTGAGAATTGAAATGTCGTAAGGTTTTCGCGCCGGAGGCGCACAGGAGACTAGCCAGTGGTGTAGCCACTGGAGGGCGAAGGTGAATTGTAATTCGCGCTCTGAAAGAGCGCCGGAGGCTTGCGACATTTAACCTCCTGCGCCCTTTCAGGGCTGGAGGGATTTGGACGATTGAATTCCAGTGGCTGCACCACTGGCTAATCTCCTAAACCCCTTCGGGGCAAATACGGCTGAGTTATTACAACTTTTCAGAAATATATGACGAAGAAAAAGATGCGCCACCGAGACTCGAAGACCCAGAGAAGAGCATAGAAGCTCTAAGTTTCTATGGCGCATTCAATTACGCTTTCCATTCAAATGTATAGCCAGACCATAGTCGAACACCTAGCCAACCCGCGCAATGTCGGAGAACTACAGAACCCTTCGGGCCGAGGCGACGTGACCAACGAAGCCTGTATGGACAGAATCCTGCTGACCATCAAGATGGACGCCGAAATTATTACCACTGCGAAGGTCAAAGCCGAAGGTTGTCCGCCGACCATTGCCGCCGCTTCAGTGTTGACCGAATTGATAATCGGACGCTCGCTTGATGATGTCGCAAGGCTCACTCGTCACGATGTGGAAGCGGCGCTCGAACATTTACCGGCGATGAAAAAACATTGCGCGGCGCTGGCGATTGATGCGCTGCAAAGCGCGATTGACGATAGCCGACGCCGGTGATTTATACATCCCACAAACGCAGCGCAGGAGGTCGTATGTTTGAACGCTACACCGAAAAAGCGCGGCGCGTGATTTTTTTGCGCGCTATGAGGCGAGTCGGCGAGTCAGATAAGGGCTTCGCAGATTTGGCTCAACGAACGGAGAGGTTTCGTAGTCCCGCCTTCAGGTGGAAGATTCTGCAAGCCGCTATATACCGGTGGTTTTTCACGGCGTGTGAATGATTGGACGGCTTGAACGGATAGGGACGGATGCGCCGCGAGGCTCTGCGGCATACGAGTGAGCGGCTGGAAATTTCGATGGAGTTGGCGACCCTAGAGCGGTTTGCATATGTGTGTACGGAACGCGCTATCGTTGAGCAGCGGTCTTCGACGGTGCGAAGGTCTTCGACCGCCGCTCAACGGCTTTGAGGTTTCCGTAATCTCAAACCCAAACCGCTCCAGGACGGTTGTCCACTTCAGGCCATATGGCTAGCGGCGCAGCGCCTCTTCAAGAAATCCGTAAGACCAGAAACCGGCGGCGAGCAGATAAAGCGGCCACAGCATCACAAAGGCCAGTAGCGTTTTGCGGTCGTATCGGGCAAACCATTGCAGCGCTCGAAAGGTTCTGACCAGCGGCATCAGCGTAATCAACAACGGATAATCCAGCAAAATTTTTCCCGGTAGGCCGCCGCGTCGTCTGGCTATGGCCGAGGTGCGGCCAAAGTCAATCTGTATGGTCAACACCTTGTGCCAGCCGGTGCGATTCAAATGCGTCACTTCCAGTGCGGGGTCAAACAAGAGGCGCTCGCCTTGGCTGTAGAGTTTCCAGTTGAGCAAGATGTCTTCGGCCATGTACATATCATCATCGAAGCCGCCGTACTTCTCGAAGGTCTCGCGGCGATAAGCCAGATTGGCTGTCGGTATGCTCTTTTCCAGGCGGCGCGGGGCTGATGGCATGAACTCTTTGAATTCGATCCAGTAACCGATCAAACCGCTCAAACTTCCGGGCGTGCCGTTGCGTAAGCAGCCGCCCACTGCCGCATAGTCACCTTCTTGATGACGCGCCATGACCTGTTCGATCAAATCGCTTTTGGCCAGACAGTCCGAATCTATGAGCAGGCAAAAAGGCGCTTGCGTGGCGCGTATGCCGAGGTTGCGTGCGGCTCCGGCAAAGGCGCGTTGGTGGCGATGCAGCAGGCGCACGGTTGGGAATTCGCGCTCGACGATGCGCGGCGTCTCATCCGTAGAACTGTCCACCACGATTACTTCATAAGGAATGGTGGTCTGTTGATTGAGGAGGGCGCGCAGGCAAGCGCGAATCGTGCGTGCGGAGTTGTAACAAGGCACGATGACCGAGACCACTGGTTCTACGGGCGACACAGTTGCGGGTTGCATTGACATTCGCACATAGATATAACCGCAGAGCCGCCAGAGGCGCAAGATGAGCAGCGCTTCGGCAATTCTCCTAACCTATGCGAACTTGGGCGCGGCCTGCGATCAAACCATACGGGAGCGATGACCGCGCTTTATCAAAGGCGATGTCGCCCGCCGCGAGTCGCCTCCTGCATCGTTGCTTCGATAATTTCGATCAGGGTGCAGGGCGCTTGCAGGGTCTCTTGCTGACGCAACTGCGCGGCAAATTTCGCTCCCAGATTGTCGCGGAAGTAATGTATGAGTTGTTGGGCCAGCGCCGCTGCATCGCCGGGCGGAAAGAGCAGGCCATTGACCTCATCCAGCACCGTTTCCGCAAGTCCGCCTGCCGTTGAAGCGATGACCGGCAAGGCATTGGACAAGGCAATCTGCGCCACTGCGCTTTGACTGGCGGTCACATAAGGCAGCACCAGCACATCGGCTTGAGCAAAGATGGCGGGCACTTCTTCGTTGGCTACGTAACGATTTTCCAGACGCACCTGCTGCGCGATGCCTAGCTCTTGCAGGCGTTGCTGGTATTGATTGAGCGGTTCGTAAAACTCGCCGATCACCACCAATTCGCAAGCGATTTCCGCCAGCACTTTCGGCATCGCCTCCAGCAATACGTGCAGCCCTTTATACTTTCTCACCTTGCCGAAAAACAGTATCGTCCGTCCGTTGCGTGGGCTTGCTTGAAGGCTGCGAAATTCCGGCAGCGAGGGTAGCGCCGAAACGCTTATGCTTTTGTCGCCGACCAGCGGCACTAAATCTCTGCGGTTTTTCTCGGCGTGAACGATGAATGAATCCACCGGAGCGAAGGCGAACTTGAGCAGTTGCCGGTCAAGCGGCGTCCCTTCGTGCGGAAAGACGTTGTGACATTCGATCAGTTGTTTGATACCGGCTTTGCGAAACGCTCTGGTCAGAGTGCCGACCAGCGGCGCGAAAAAGGATTGCCACCACTGAAAGACCACTAGATCGGGAGCAAAGGCTTTCACTTGCCTGATGGCCGCAAACCAGGTCAGCGGATTGAGCGAAGTGAGTAGCGCCAGCGCCTCGGTGTCGAGTTTGAAATTACTGGCGTCGGTTTCGGTGGAGCCGGGAAACAGCAGCGCCGGATAGAGCTGGCGAAACGAGATCACCTGCACCGTGTGACCACGGGCGAGTAAAGCTTTTCGCAACCAGTAGGTATGATGGGCAATGCCGCCACGCAATGGATAGGCGGGACCAACGATGGTGACTTTCATCTGCGCTTGCCTGCATTCAGCGCGACGACCGCGCGCCTAAACCGATGTCATCATTGTGGTCGCTGGTGGCCACAATCGAGTAATCGTTTTCGCGGCGATAGGAAAACGCGATCATCTCGGCCAGCAAACCAAACAGTATAAATTGCAGCCCGACGATAATCAGCAGCGTACCGATGATGAGGACCGGGCGATTGCTCAACCAGTTATCGAAAAAGACGCGACCAATAACCAGGTAAGCATCTATACAGGCTCCGACCAGGCCGAGCAGCATTCCCAGCACACCGAAAAAATGCAACGGGCGATTGGTGTAGCGCGTCATGAGAATAACCGTCATCAAACTGAAGATGCCGCCGAAGATGCGTTCAACCCCGAATCGCGATTTGCCATGTTCGCGCCGCGAATGCTCGACCTGCACTTCGCTTAAACGGAAGCCGCGATAACTGGCCAGCACCGGTATGAAGCGATGGCGCTCGCCATACACCATTACTTCATCGAGAACCTGACGGCGATAGCATTTCAGGCCGCAGTTGATGTCGTGCAGGCGCACGCCGGTGAGCCAGTTCGTCGTGCGATTGTAAATTTGGGAACTGATGCGGCGGCTCAATTTGTCGCGGCGCTGATGTCGCCAGCCGGAGATTAAATCATAGCCCTCGTGCAATTTTCGGACGAGCAGCGGAATCTGTTCCGGCAGGTCTTGCAGGTCTGCGTCTATGGTAACGAGGATGTCGTAACGCGCCGCGCGAAACCCTGCAGCCAGCGCCGCCGACTTGCCGAAATTTCTGCGGAAGCGAATGTAGCGCAACTTGGGATTGTGGGCGTGAAGTTCCTGCAATAATTCTATGGAGTCATCGAGGCTGCCATCATCTACGAAAATAATTTCATAGTGATCGGCAAGCGGCGTCAGCACTTGCACCAGACGCTTGGCCAACTCTGCCAGCGAGGGGCGCTCGTTGTACATCGGGACCACCACGGAAATCGTTGCGGGTTGCGGGGTCAAATTTTTGCGTGTCTCAGTCATGATAAAATTGGCAGCTTGGCAAAGCACCCTTTAGCAAAGGCAATACGATATAGCGCAAGCGGCTTGATTACAAACCGAATCGGCGCTGGCGAAGCGGAAATTTTTCGCGGCAGTTGGTGCTTACGCAAGCCGAAGCCATAGTAGCGTGTTCACACCGTCAGGCTCAAGGCGCGGTCTTTGCTCAAGCCGCAGAGACGCTTCACCGAACCGCGTGGGCGGGTGCAATCGCTTGCCTTGAGCTTCCTCTGTAGTTGCTGCAGACGGCAAGCCTCGGCTTTGCTTCCCTCCGGCAAAATTATACAATAGCTATTTTTATTCGCCTCGAGGTTGGCTGAACCAACTGATTAGCTGTTATGAAGACTGTCCAAAGTATCACGCAAAGAAAAAAAGTTTCTCCGGTTGCGTCCGCCAAATTTACGCCGAAGCCGGTTGCTCGTCGCCAACGGCGGCATCTTTATATCGCCTGCGGTCTGCTGCTTCTGCTGGTCGCGGCTTGTTATGCCAACGCTTTGTTCGGTGATTTTGTTTTCGATGACAAAAACATCATCCTGGAAAACCCTTTGCTACGCAGTATCCATAATATTCCCAGAATGCTGGTCGAATCCTACAGACCCTTGAGAAATTTATCACATATACTGGAATTATGGTTGTGGGGCGAGCACCCGTTTGGCTTTCATTTGACGAACCTGATTTTGCACGCCATCAATACGCTGTTGGTGATGCTGTTGATACGGCGCTTCACTGGAGACCTTCGTGTAGCTACGCTGGCCGCGATGATTTTCGCCGTGTACCCTTTGCAACCGGATGCCGTGACTTATATATCGGGCAGACGCGATCTGCTCTTCAGCCTGTTTTATCTAGCCGCATTTTATCAATATCTCAAGTATCGCCGCCGCCGGTCGCCTCTGGCCTTTGCGCTGTTCGTAATTTTCATGGTCTTCAGTATGTTGTCAAAAGAGATGGCGGTGAGCCTGCCGTTGTTAGTTTTCGCGTGGAATTTCTGCGAGGTCTGGGACGCTGAAACGGTTGGCTGGTGGCGGCGTTTGGGTAAAGCCTTGCGGGATACTTTCAACCGAGATCGCTGGCTTTATCTGGCGCTGGCGCTGGCGGCGCTGGTCTTTATCTGGTACGCGACCTTCATTCAAGGAGGCTCAAAGCGCGCCGGTGTAAACGGCTTCGATTATTGGGGCGGCAGTTTCTACACCAACCTTCTGACCGCCATCAAAGTGCACGGCTGGTACTTGAAGCAACTGCTGTGGCCGACGCCCATCATTCAATATAAAGGCAGCTTTGACATTGCGACGACGCTGTGGAACTGGCGCGTCATCGTGTCGCTGTTGGCTATCGGCGCGGCTTTGATTGCGGCCTTTCGTTTACTTGACCGCGAGCGCCTGTTGGCCTTTGCCATCTTTGCCTATTTCATCATGCTGCTGCCGGTCAGTCAGATTATTCCGCATCACGAATTGCTCGCCGATCATTATCTATATTTGCCCTTGATGAACTATGGCTTGTTGGTGGCGTTGCTGTTGCAGAAACTGGCGCGGCGAAGCGCGTGGCAAAAGGCGGTCTATGCTGTCGCTGTGGCGATGGGGCTGACGTTTTTCGTGATGACCGTCTTTCGCAACCGCGCTTATAAAGATGAAGTAACTTTGTGGGAAGTCAACTACAGAGAAGTGCCGAATTCGATACGCGCCGCTTCCAGTCTGGCGAAGGTCAATTCAAACATCAATCCGAACAAAGCGAAAGCCCTCTACCGGCGTTGCATAGAGATAGACCCGACCTATGCGCCGGCCTATTATTCGCTGGCGGTGTTGAACAAAGGCTTGGAAGAGGCGCGGGAGACCGAGGCCATCATTCAACAGGGATTGACGCTCCAAGACCCGCGCTTTGCCCGTCTGAGCGCGGAAGAGGTGCGCCTGTTTCGCTCGCAATTGATTACGGCGCTGGCGCTCACCAAAGCCAATCGCGGCGATTGGGAACACGCCGAACCGTTAATGCAAGAAGCCCTCGAAATAGATGCGCTCAATCCGTTTCCCTATACGCTGCTGGCCAATTATTACCGCGACAAAGATGCGGCCAAAGCCATAGACCTACTGAAAAGACTGGTAGGAGTTTTTGCCAGTCACGATGAACCGCGCCGTCAACTGGCGACGCTGCTCATCGAAAACCAGCGGTACGACGAAGCCATAGCGCAACTGGAAACCCTGTTGGCGCGCATTCCGAATGATTTTTTTGCGAACTATGAACTCAGTCGGATTTATCTGGAGCGGCAGCAATGCGACCGCGCACGCGCTTATCTGAATGCGGCTCAGGCGGCGGCTTACAAGGCAACAGAGGTGAAAGACTGCCAGACTTTGCTGGCGACGCTGGAGCAGAAATGCGGCAGGTAGAAAGCTGCGCCGCTAGCGGCACGGGGCGCGAGCCAGGCGTAGAGCGTTTGGTGGCTGGCGTCACCAAAGTGACAGAGGGATTTGTTGACAGGGTTTGCGACCAGCCAGTACACTCTAGGTCGCATTCAAGACGCCTATCTTCTCTGACGATTCAGAGCATTTTTACAGGCAGTTTCAGATGCTTGAATTCAACGGGCGAGCCCAGGTTATTCCCTCTTCCTGACGGTTTGTAGAAGGTCCACGAGCAGGGAGAGAAAACAGCGGATGAGCAAACATCGTCGCAAGGCCAACATGAAGATAACGGGAAACCAAAGCGCCAGCCCTGCGCCAGCCTTGCGCCAACCGGTCGCACCAACCAGCCCCGACACTCCTGAGCCAGCCGCTCAAACGACGCACCACCTCGTTCACCACTACGAGGTGCCGGATAAGCCGGTTGTGGTGATTGAGTCAAGCAAAGCCTGGGTGCCGGTCAATCTGGCGAATTTGTGGTCGTACCGCGAACTGCTCTATTTTCTGGTGTGGCGCGACATCAAAGTGCGCTACAAGCAAACCATGCTGGGCGCTTTATGGGCGATTTTACAGCCGCTGGTGACGATGATGATCTTCACCTACTTCTTCGGCAAACTGGCGCGCATCCCCACCGAAGGCGTTCCCTATCCGATATTTTTTTACACCGGACTGTTGTTGTGGACCTACTTTTCCGGCGCGGTTGTCATGGGCGCGAACAGTCTGCTGGGCAACACCAATCTGATTACCAAAGTCTATTTTCCGCGCCTGATTATTCCGGGGGCGGCAGTCGGCGCGGGCTTGATAGATTTTGCCATTGCCTCGGTTCTGCTCATCGGCTTGTTGCTGTACTATCGCTTCCCTGTGACCTGGGGCTATTTGATGCTGCTGCCGTTGATTGTGCTGACGACGCTGTTGGCGCTGGCGCTCGCCATCTGGTTGGCGGCTTTGAATGTGCGTTTTCGTGATGTGCGTTATGCGCTGCCTTTTTTGATTCAAGCCTGGATGTTTCTGTCGCCGATTATTTATCCGTCCACCTTGATGCCGGCACAATGGCGCTGGGTGATGATTCTCAATCCGCTGACCGGTATCATAGAAGGTTTTCGCGCCGCGCTGTTGGGCAAGGAATTTCATTGGCTGGCGCTGGGCTATTCGACGTTCGTAACTGCCCTGCTGCTGGTCTATGCGTCTTATAGTTTCCGGCGTATGGAAAAGCATTTCGCAGAGATTATTTAGTTCCTCGATGAAACCGATAATCAAAGTACAAAATCTCAGCAAGAAGTTTCGCATCACTCCCGGCGAACAGCCTGGTCTGCAATACGACACCTTGCGCGAAGCCATCGCCAAGGCCGTGAAAGCCCCGCTGCGGCGTTGGCGCGGCAACCACGGCGAGGAAGGCAAAGACACCTTGTGGGCGCTCAAAGATGTCAGTTTTGAGGTGCTGCCCGGCGAAGTCTTAGGCATCATAGGGCCGAACGGCGCGGGGAAATCCACGCTGTTAAGCATCCTGTCGCGCATCATCGAGCCGACCAGCGGACGCGCCGAAATTTATGGGCGGGTGGCCAGCCTCCTAGAAGTCGGCACGGGCTTTCACCCGGATTTAAGCGGCAGGGAAAATGTCTATTTAAACGGCGCGGTGCTGGGCATGAAGCGCCGCGAGATCGAGGCGCGGTTCGATGAGATTGTCGCCTTTGCTGAAATCGAGAGGTTCATAGACACGCCGGTAAAACGCTATTCCAGCGGGATGTATTTGCGCCTGGCTTTTGTCGTGGCGGCGCATCTGGACCCCGAAGTTCTCATCGTTGACGAAGTGCTGGCGGTTGGCGACGCCGGCTTTCAAAAAAAATGTCTCGGCAAGATGGACGATGTAACGCGCAGCGGCAGAACGGTCTTGTTCGTCACTCATAGCGTGGGCATGATTTCGCAGATGTGCGAACACGCGATCCTCATGAAAGCCGGGCGCGTGCATATGAAGGGACCCGCCATAGAGGTGGTTGATTACTACAACACCATGTGGAACACCTTGGCGGAAAAACGGCAGGCGTGAAGCCGCTCAGGAAAAATCTTCACAAGCATGGCCGCGCTCTTGGTCTGCGCTTCAGGCCCTTGCCCGGCGGGGTTTCACCGAGGTTTGCTGCGGCGAGGGCAAGGCAATTCTTTCAATTTTCTTGCGACTTTATCTATTATTGACGCCGCTGAATTTTGCGTGATATAACCTGACCTACTCAGGAAGAGCAGGGGAAAATGGTTGGGATAGCGATAGGTCTTGCTCCCAAGCCGTAGGCGTTTGCGTTACCGATGCCTGCATATCGCCGCTCCAGCGTGTCTATCTCAAATCGAAAGGTAATAGAATCGAAGATGAGAAAAGCGGAAATCGTTTGCCGCAGTGTTGTTTGCTGTATCCTCACAACATTGTTCATCGCAACCGTCAACCAACATACGGCTCTGGGTCAAGCCCAACAATCTTCACCCGACAACCTGAAAACCATTATGGAACGCGCCGAAGCGAGCTTTAAAAAAGGCGAAGACGCTTTTACTCGCGGCGACAAGGACAACGCTCGGCGCTTCTTCGACGAAGCGGTTGATGTGATTATGTTGTCCGGCGTCAACCTCCGCGCCAATCCCCGACTCGACGCCTTTTACACCGAATTGGTCGAACGCATCAACGGCTATGAAACGCAACGCGCCAGACCAACCAAGCCCATCGCCAATCCTGCGCCTGGTGTTCAAGTCACACGCTTGCCGCAATCGGAGACGCCGCCTGCCGTCAATGTCGAGCGTTCCTTGATTGATGATTTGTCAAACCTCAACGAAAACGAGTTGTCAGCCGTAGCGCCCAATGGCGTGCGGATTTATGGCAAGTACGATTTCGATTTTTCTGTTGCGCCGCCGGTATTGCAATTTCTCAACTACTTTGTTTCGGGGCGCGGACGTTCGACAATGGAAGCCGGGCTACAGCGTTCGGGGCGTTATCGTCAGATGGCCGAAAAGATTTTCAAAGAGGAAGGCGTGCCAACGGATTTAATCTGGCTGGCACAGGCCGAATCGGTGTGGAAGCCGAATGCTCTGTCACGCGCCGCCGCCAAAGGCATCTGGCAATTTATGCCCAGCACAGGGACGCGCTACGGGTTGATGCAAACCGCCTGGATTGATGAACGCTCGCATCCTGAAAAATCCACCCGCGCCGCCGCCCGTTATCTGAAATGGCTGCACGAACATTTCGCCGGTGACTGGTTGCTGGCGATGGCCGCTTATAACTCCGGCGAAGGTCGCATAGACAACGCCATTGCCAAATGCGGCTACGCCGATTTCTGGGAACTCTATCGCCAAAGTCTGGTTCCTCAAGAGACGCGCAATTATGTGCCGATTATTTTGGCCATCACCATCGTCAGCAAAAATCAAAAGCGCTACGGCTTTAACGTCAGACCCGACTCGAACATCAATTTCGACACCACCGAGATCGCCGATCAAACTGACTTTCGCGTCATTGCCGATTTACTTGGCGTGCCGTTTGAAGTCATACAGGATTTGAATCCTGAGTTACGCCGAGGCGCGACGCCGCCCGGTCAAGCTTATACCTTGCGTTTGCCCAAAGGCCTGAAGAAATCGTTTGAGATGGCCTACGCTCAATTGCCCGAAGAACAGCGCACGCGCCGGGCGGTGATTGCGCGTGAGGAAACCTCGGAGCGCGACAAAGGCGAACGCTTTGAGAAACGCGAACGCGCCGACAGCGTAGAAAAATCGGCACACGCAGAGCGCTCAGAAAAAACTCTCGCCCGTGCTGAACGAATCGAAAAACCCGCCGTTCACCTTGACCGGTTGAGCGGGCGTCATGAAAAGCCGTTGGCGAAAACGCAGATCATCGCTTATCAAGTGAAACGCGGCGATACGCTGGCCAGCGTGGCCAAAAAATATGGCGTGTCGGTGCAAGAGGTCGCTAAATTAAATCGCCTGTCGAGTCGCGGCGAATTGCTCAGAGGGCAGAATATTCGCGTCCCTGAGACGGTCATAGCGAAAGCCCCGAATCTTGTTAAAGGCTCGGCGAAAGGCAAAGGCAAGGGCTACGAATCGCGCTACATCGCTAAGAGCGTGTCGCGGCATGATTTGAATCATCGCGGCAAAAACAAAGTGGAATTGCACGGCAAAGCTTCTGCCAAAGCCAAAGGGAAAAGTAAATCTTCAAGCGTTCGAGCGAAATCGTCGCATCGCCATCGTTGAGGCGATAACGCTTTATCAAATCAAAGAGCAGCGGCAAAAGTTTTTGGCTTTTGTCGCTGCTCTTTTTTTGCTTGAGAAGACCGTGCGTTTGTCGCCAATAAGAATTATGGAGGAACTAGAGCGTGTCGCAGAAATGGATTTTCTGTCCATATATTGTAGGCGACGGTTTAACCGTCCACAACATATGGGCGGTTGCTGGAATTCTGCGCCACGCGCTAGATACATTGTGGATGAAATAAAGTGCAACTCTGTACAGGCGACCACCGCAAGGTCGCTCGTACAGGGCATGGGAAAATCACTCAAGTCTTACAATGCCTTTCACCATCGTCGAGAACTGCCAACTCGCAACGCGACTCTTGATTTATAAATCTTCAATCCGCAATTTGGTGTCGGCGTTTTTCCAAGCTTTATCAAATTCGCTTTGCACAAACTGCGCCGCTGTTGTTTTGCCTTGCGCTTTCAAACTTTCCAACAAGCCGAACAGCGAGCGCCCACTGCGCGGATTCTTTTCCAGATCGGCGCGGAAAACTTTTTCGGCTTCGCCATATTCTTTGTTCATCAGCAAAGCGCTGCCTAAAGATTCGCGCACCGGAATGTACCAATCGGCTGGCTCCGCATAATTCAAAGCGTCCTCGGCGGCTATGCCCTGGTGAAAAAATTCTTTCGCGCCTTGCAGGTCTTTGTTGGCCAGCGCCAGTTTTCCCGCCAACAGATTTTCCGCCACTCGCAGCACCTCCGCTGTGTTGTTCAAGCCCAAAGAGGCATCGGCAGGCAAGGCTTTGGCAATCTTGCGGACGGTGGTTAATTCGCTTTCAGCCGCACCTAATTTTCCCATCGCGGTGTGCGCCAGGCCTTGCGCGAAGTGCCAAATCGCATTCGTGTAAGGCATCGTCGCCTGGTTCGGTTCGGGTTGCTTCAAGACCTCTTCCCACTTGTGAAAACGCACCAGTATCAAGGTGTCCGTAGGCGTGAAGGCGTCCAACATGGCCATCTCTTTGACCATCGGTTTAGCAAAGGCCACCAATTCATCGGCGGCTTTTCGGGCATCTTGAAAGCGCCCTTCATAGACGCTGGCGATGGCAAAGAAATGGACGTTGTGGTTGTAATACATCAAGGGATAAAAGCCTGCTGCGCCGCGTGTCTTGATGTAAGCGCGGTCGGCTTCCGCGCCCTGGGCGTTGGCGGCGGCGGCGTTTTCATAATCGCCGATTCGCATATGTATGTGTGCAGGCATATGCACCAGATGACCAGCAGACGGAGCAAGCGTCTTTAACCGATAGGCGCTGGCCAGGGCGCGCTCAGGGGTGCGCGAGGCTTCGACCGCGTGTATGTAGTAATGATTTGCGCCGATGTGATTGGGATTGCGTTTCAACACCGATTCCAACACCGCGATGATTTCATCGGTGCCTGCTTCGGGGGTGCCGTCTTTGGTGTAGAGTTTCCAGGGGCGCAGATTCATGCAGCTTTCCGCATACAGCGTCGCGGCGTCCAGATCATCGGGATATTTTTTCATCAATTCGCCCATCGCGTTTTTATAATTCACGCCGAGCTTTTGATAATCGGCCTTGGGGTCTGGTGAATAGCGTTTGGCCAGCGCGTTGATATAATCGCGCTCGTTTTCCGGCGCGTTGGCAAGCAACTTCAAGGCTTTCTGTATGGCTTCATAAGCGGCTTTTTCGCGTTCCGGCAGGGGGCCGAGATTATAGTTCGCGCCGTTGACCAGGGCGACGCCCCACCAAGCCATCGCCAGCTTGGCGTCGAGTTCGGCGGCGTGTTGAAACGACCGCGCCGCTTCATCGTGATTGAAGCCAAACAATAAGGCCAGCCCTTGATCGAAATAATTTTGCGCTTCGGCATTTTGGGTCGCCACCGGATGATGCAAATCACTCAAACCGGTAAACCTCACCGCCGATTTTTCATTTGCCGAGGACGGATGATTTTGATGTTGCGAAAAAGCGCTGGTCGAAAGAAGCAGTAATAGAATCACTACGCAAGATTTCATAACCTACCCTTTGCCTGAATATTTTTTATGCTTGCACGAAACATTTGCATTATAGATAGACTGCTACGCGAA
The DNA here is from genome assembly GCA_016201275.1 of Acidobacteriota bacterium. GTDB lineage: Bacteria > Acidobacteriota > Blastocatellia > UBA7656 > UBA7656 > JACQDB01. The sequence continues at coordinate 98,306 of JACQDB010000017.1, read as the reverse complement.
GCCAAAGCGGTTTGGTTTTCGCAAAATTTGTCATGCCTCGGCTGGCGTGTTAGGCTCTCCCTGCTGAACTAAGGATGGTGGAGGAAATAAAGTGCAACCCTGTACAGGGCATGGGAAAATCTCTCAAGTCTTACGGGTTATTTCAACCACAATTCTCAGGCGCAACAGCGCCATCCTTGCACCACGAAGATGACGAAGCCAAAGAAGCAAGCACGCTTCTTCGTGTTTGGTAAACAGATTTTATTTTCACTCCGAACCGGAAAGGGTGAGTCTATGGCATTCGACGATTTACGCGGCTTCATCAACGCCTTGGAAAAACGCGGCCAATTGCAACGCATCAATGTGGAAGTGGACGCCGAACTGGAGATCAGCGAAATCACTGACCGGGTTTCCAAACAGGTCGGCCCGGCGCTGTTGTTTGAAAACGTGCGTGGCCATTCCATGCCGGTTTTGATTAACGCTCTGGGCAGCCGCGAGCGCATGAAAATCGCTCTCGGCATCAACGATTATGCCGACATCACCGAACGTCTGGCGGAGTTGACTGATGTGAAATCGCCGCAAGGCTTGATTGAAAAACTCAAGATGGTGCCGCGCCTTGCCGACCTCGGCAAGATGTTTCCCAAACTTGTCAAAGACGGTCATTGCAAAGAGCGCATACTGAAAGCCGGACAATTTTCGCTCAACGATTTTCCCGTCATTCAATGCTGGCCGGAAGATGGCGGCAGGTTCATCACCTTGCCGTTGGTGTTTACCAAAAGTCCCGAAACCGGCAAGCGCAATTGCGGTATGTATCGTATGCAGGTTTATGACGAAACGACCACCGCTATGCACTGGCAGATTCACAAACAAGGCGCGAATCATTTACGAATGTTAAAGCGTCAAGGTGGCGGTCGCCTCGAAGTCGCGGTCGCCATCGGGGCAGAGCCGTTGACGGTTTTTTCGGCTATTATGCCGCTGCCCGATGACCTGGATGAAATGATGGTCGCCGGTTTCCTGCGCGAAAAACCTGTAGAAATGGTCAAATGCGAGACCGTTGATCTGGAAGTTCCGGCTCATGCGGAAATCGTTCTCGAAGGGTACGTGGATTCCGAAGAGCGCCGCATCGAAGGGCCGTTCGGTGACCACACCGGCTATTACACGCTCGAAGAAGAGTTTCCGGTCTTTCACGTCACCTGCATCACACAACGCAAAAAGCCGATCTATCACACCACCATTGTCGGCAAACCGCCTATGGAAGATTGCTGGATGGGCGAAGCGATTGAGCGAATTTTTCTGCCTTTGATGCGGCGGCAATTTCCTGAAATCGTGGATTATCATATGCCCTTTGCCGGGGTCTTTCATAACCTGATGATTGTTGCGATTCGCAAGAGTTATCCCGGCCATGCGCGCAAGGTGATGAATTCGATATGGTCTTTGCCGCAGGCGCAATTCACCAAATGTGTTGTCGTGGTGGATGACGACACCGACGTTCGCAACCTCAATGAAGTAGCGTGGCGGGTGTTGAACAACATAGACCCGGAGCGCGACATACAATTTATGTTAGGGCCGGTGGATCAACTCGATCACGCCGCACGGCGGCAATCCTACGGCTCGAAGATGGGCATAGACGGCACGCGCAAATGGAAGTCCGAAGGCTTTGACCGCCGCTGGCCGAAAGAGTTGCAAATGAGCGCAGAAGTCAAGCAACGGATTGATGCCATCTGGCCGAAACTCGGCTTGTGAACAGGCAACAGCACGCCACAAGAAAAGTCTTTCCATAATCCAATGCTTGCCCTATTCTGAAAGAAATAAAATGGGCAGGTAGTGTAGCCATTTTGAGCGAGGGGCTACCGATTTTCTGCTTGATAGATTGCCAATTTTTTTCGTTTGATGTAAGCGGTACGACAGCAATGCAACCTGACAACAGGCGGTTTGATAGTCTAGGCTTGCGCTACGCGGTTTACCATTGACGTTGTCGCCAGCCCGGTTGCAGGGGAAGGGGAGCAGAGAACTTTCTTTCGTCCAATTCAGCGACGGGCTGTGGTTCAAGCAACAGGCCGATTTGGTGACGCCTTGCCAAATGGGAAGGCGCATTACGATGACCTCATTTCGCCTGCAAGCACCGGGGCGAACATCGTGCAGCAATACAGCAAGAAGTGTGGGAGAAGAGATGCAGGAAAGTCTCAAGCAGACCAACATTTTTTCCTATCGCCAATTTAGTTTATCGGGTTCTCAGAGGTTCTGGGGGCGCGGCATTCTCTGGTTTGCGGTGTATATGGGCGTGGGTTTGTTGGTCAATCAAAGCATACCGCTCATCGGCGTGTCGTTGTGGTATCCGCCGATTGCTTTGGCGATGGCGATCTTGCTCATCGAAGGCAAGCGCTACTGGTTTGTTGTGTTGACAGCCGATGTACTGGTCTCTTACCTGCGCTTCAAACACGGTTGGTTGGTAGCGGTTTTGCTAGCTGCCAACACTTTGTTTGAAGCCGCGCTCGGCGTTTTGTTGCTGCACTGGTTCGGCTTTCATCCGCGCCTGCGCCGCATTCAAGATATGCTGCTGCTGAGTTTGTTGGCGGCGGTACTCGCCACGTCTATAGGAGCGGCCAGCGGCAGTCTGTTGCTTGTTCAATTGGGCGCTGCGCCAAGCTTCAAAGCGCTGTGGCAGAGTTTATGGATGATGGATGTCGCAAGCGTGGTGAGCCTGCTTCCGGCGTTCCTGCTATGGGGTATGAAGGACGAGGAAACGGTTTTTCGCCGGCGTTTGCTGCACCTCGATGGCCGCACTTTGGAACTGGCGATGATCGCCACGCTGACGGTTGGCGTGGGCTGGCGGCTGTTCAGCTATGCGGTGTTTATACGCAATGATGCGATTGCCAGCCATCGGATGTTTCTGTTTTTGCCGGTCTTGTGGCTGGCGATTCGCTTCAGCCTAAAAACTACGACCAGCCTCATTGTGTTCATCAATGTTGTTGCCAACTTCTTTTTTCTCAGCGCTGATTCCGTCGCCCAAAATTCTGCCGCGCAAATTGCTACTTATATTTATTCGGCGCAAATTTTCCTGATGATTCTGGCCGTTGGCAGCATCATCCTGGCCATTGCCATACAAAATGAACGTGCTGCCGCACAGTCATTACAAAGCTCGGCGCGCCAGCTCTCGGAGTTGGCGGCGATAGTGGAAACCTCTGCCGCCGCGATTATCAGTAAAACCCCGGAAGGCATCATCAGCAGTTGGAATGTCGGGGCGCAGAAAATTTATGGCTACACGGCAGACGAAGTGATTGGCAAGCCTGTAACTCTGCTCATCCCGCCGGATTGCCTGGACGAATACGAAAGCCTGACCGAACAGATACAGGGCGGCGAGAAGGTAGATTATCTGGAAACCTATCGCCTCAGAAAAGATGGCAAACGCATCTTTGTGTCTCTGACCAACTCGCTGATGAAAGATGGCGAAGGCCGCGTCATAGGCGTTTCGATGATTGCCCACGACATCAGCGAGCAGAAACAGATTCAGGACGAACGCGACCGTTTCTTCAATACTTCTATTGATATGTTGTGCCTCGCCGATTTTGATGGCTACTTCAAACGCCTGAATCCGGCCTGGCAACAAACCTTTGGCTTGACCAACGACGAGTTGCAGTCACAACCGCTGCTCGAATATGTTCACCCGGATGATCGCGCCTCTACCTGGGCGGAAATTTTGACGGTGAGGTCTAGCGGCACCAACGTGAGTTTTGAAAATCGCTTCCGCTGTCGTGATGGTTCATACCGATGGTTGTTGTGGAGCATCACCGCTTCGCCGGCTGACTGGTTGTTGTACGCCATCGCCAAAGACATCACCAATCGCAAACAGACCGAAGCTTTGCTGTGCGAAACCACGGCGCAAATCACCGATATTGTGAACAGTATTTCCGACGCCTTCATCGTCTTGAATCGGCAATGGGAACTGACCTATGTCAACCCGCAGGCCGAGCGCTATCTGCGACGTTCCCGGCAACAGGTGCTGGGTAAAAATGTCTGGCAAGAGTTTCCCCGTTTTCTGGATTCCATTTTTTATGAGCAGGCGCACAAAGCCTTGTCAGAAAATGTGTCGGTTGCTTTTGAAGGCTATGATGCGTGGCTCAACATCTGGTGGGACGTGCATATCTATCCCGGCAAAGACGGAGTTTCGATTTATTATCGGGACATCACCGAGCGCAAAAACTCCGAAGAGATATTGAAAAAGACCGAAGAGCAATTGCGTCAGTCGCAGAAAATGGACGCCGTGGGCAAACTGGCTGGCGGCATCGCCCACGACTTCAATAATTTGTTGACCGCCATTCTCGGCTACAGTCAACTCTCCATGCGTAACGTCGAACCGAGCGCGCCGCTGTATCATCACCTGTTGGAAATTCATCGAGCTGGAGAACGCGCCGCCAGCTTGACGCAACAACTGCTGGCCTTCAGCCGCAAACAACATATTCAACCGAGAACCCTCGACCTCAATCAGGTGATCGGCGACAGCCTGAAAATGCTGCGTCGTCTGATTGGCGAAGACATCGAAGTCAATGCCAACTTTGATCCGCTGCTGGGAAGCGTCAAAGCCGACCCGCATCAAATCGAACAGGTCATCATCAATCTCGCCATCAATGCGCGTGATGCCATGCCCAAAGGCGGTCAGTTGCATTTAGAAACTCGCAATATTTTTCTTAACAAGGAAGCGGCGCAGCAATACCTGGAGGTTCACCCCGGTCATTACATACTGGTGACGGTAAGCGACAACGGCACCGGCATGGATGACGAAACCCTGCAACACATCTTTGAACCATTTTTTACCACCAAGGCAGCGGGCAAGGGAACCGGCCTGGGCTTGTCAACGGTTTATGGCATCGTCAAACAAAGCGGCGGGCAGATATGGTGTGACAGCACGCTCGATCAAGGCACGACGTTCAAGCTGCTCTTCCCGCGCATTCGTGACGAGAAGAAAAAACTTGACGCCGGAGAAATCGAAAGCGAAATTCCCCGAGGCAATGAAACGATTTTAATCAGCGAAGACGACGCCCTCATACGCAAATTAACCACGCAGGTGTTGAGCGATTGCGGCTACACGGTGATCGTCGCCGATTGCGGCTTGCAGGCGATGGAGATCGCTCAGGCCAGGCGCGACACCCGCATACATCTGTTGATTACCGATGTCGTCATGCCCGGCATCAGTGGCCGCGAGGTTGCTAATCTTTTAGCACCGCTGCGCCCAGAAATGAAAGTTCTCTACATCTCCGGCTACACCGAAGACGCCATCAGCCGACATGGAGCGTTAGAACCCGGAATCGTTCTGCTCAATAAACCCTTCACGCCCTCTGCGCTGCTCAAAAAAGTGCGCGATGTCCTGGATGGCAAATAAGGCAACCGTCAAACCGCTTCATCGTACCATCTTCAAACTAATAGCATGAAGTGAAAGAGAAATCCTTAACTTCATGCCATTGGTTTGAAGACGGTACGACGAAACTTTTTTCTTTCTCACCTGGTTGAAGCGCTATCTATTTTTCCATTCACTAGAAACCCGCATTGACGCGTGGTGAAGTTCGGAGTAAACCATTCATAAGGTTTTCGGCCTCCTGTGCTTGAGAGAGGAAAACTTCATGTCAAAAAAATTACCGTTGCAAACCACGCGCTCCGTCACTCCTGTGGCCGCTTATCACCAAGACTTGTTACTGCGCGATGGCACCTTGCTGCGCCTGCGCGCCCTGCGCCCGTCCGACCGCGACGGCTTGAAAGCGCTCTTTCATCGTTGCTCGCCGGAATCCATTCGCTATCGGTTTTTAAGCACCATCAAATCGCTGCCCGTTGAACTGCTCGACCGGTTGGTGAAGGTAGATGGCGCGACCCAGTTGGCGTTGGTCGTCGTGCCACTGGAGGAGCCTGAAAATCGCATCATCGCCGTTGGCCGCTACCATGTGATTGCCGACCGCCCACAGGTTGCCGAAGTCGCTTTTCTGGTCGAAGACGATTTTCAAAAACGCGGCATCGGCACGCAGTTGCTCGACGCCCTGGCCGAGATTGCCCGCGCCCATGACATCACCCATTTCAGCGCCGATGTGCTGGTGGATAATTTGGTGATGATCAGCGTCTTTCGTAAAGCCGGTTACGCCCTCACCAGCAGCGCCAGCTATGGCGTCACGCATCTGGAATTTCCGTTACTCGACAAAGCCGATCCGGCGTAAACCTCTTGTCGCTGCGCCAGGCTTATCGCCCCGCTTGGTAGAAGAAGCTTGCTCATGTTATATTCTGGCGACTTGCAGAACCCAGAGGCACTCTATGGAATTCAAATTAAAAGCTCAGGTGATGGATGCAGCGGGCATCAGCCGCACGCTGTCCAGACTCGCTTTGCAGATTGTTGAGCGCAATGCCGGGACTTCAGATTTATTGTTGATCGGCATACGGCGACGCGGCGTGCCATTGGCCGAACGCCTTGCCGACACCATCGCACAACTTGAAGGGCAACGCCCGCCCACCGGTCAACTCGACATCACGCTTTATCGTGACGACCTCTCGACTGTGGGGCCGCGCCCGGTAATTAATAAAACCGAAATCCCCGGCGATGTGACCGACCGCGCCATCGTTTTGGTTGACGATGTGCTTTATACCGGGCGCACGATTCGCGCTGCTCTCGATGAACTGGTGGATTTCGGGCGACCGCGCCGCGTCGAACTCGCCGTGTTGATTGATCGCGGTCATCGGGAATTGCCTATCCAAGCCGATTACGTTGGCAAGCATTTGCAAACTTCCGATGCCGAAATCGTCAAAGTCATGCTCACGGATTATGACGAAGATGAACAAGTAGTGATCGTTGAAAAAGAGTAATCGTTATTGATTACTGGTTATTGGTTCCTGGTCTCTTTCATTGCTAATAACCACTAACCAGTAACAAGTAACCAATGACCAAGTTTACTAGAAAAGACCTGCTCGGCATCCGCGAACTTTCGGTTGAGGAGATCAACACCATCCTCGACACGGCGCACTCTTTCAAAGAAGTCTCTGCCCGTTCAATTAAAAAAGTGCCGACTTTACGCGGCAAAACGGTCATCAACTTTTTCTTTGAAGCCTCGACGCGCACCCGCACCTCTTTTGAAATCGCCGGAAAACGCTTGTCGGCGGACACCATCAACATTTCTGCTTCGACCTCTTCGGTCACCAAAGGCGAAACCCTCATAGACACAGCGCGCAATCTCGAAGCGATGGCTCCCGATGTCATCGTCATACGCCATTCGTCGCCCGGCGTGCCGCATCAACTGGCCAGGCTGATTGATTCGTCGGTCGTCAATGCTGGCGATGGCGCGCACGAACACCCTTCGCAGGCGCTGCTCGACGCCTACACCATACGCGAACGCAAAGGGCGCATAGCGGGTTTGCAAATCGCCATCATCGGCGACATCACCCACAGCCGCGTAGCGCGTTCCAATGTTCACTTATTGACCAAACTCGGCGCGCACGTTCGCGTCGCCGGGCCACGAACTTTGCTGCCGCCGCGCTTTGCCGAAATCGTTGAAGATGGTGAAGGCTCGCTTACGGTTTGCGCTAAAGTCGAAGATGCCATTCTGGATGCCGATGTCGTAATGATGCTTCGCATTCAACACGAGCGCATGAGCGCCGCCTATTTCCCTTCGTTGAAAGAGTATTCAATTCGTTACGGCTTGACGCTTGAGCGCTTTGCTTTAGCCAGCCAGGAAGCCATCGTCATGCATCCGGGGCCGGTCAATCGCGGCGTTGAAATCAGTTCCGACGTAGTGGACAATGCGCGCTCGTTGATTCTCGATCAAGTGACCAACGGCGTCGCCGTGCGTATGGCCATACTGTTTCTGCTGATGCAGAGTCGCGGCTTAGGCGAAGGATAAAAATCGTTATTGGTTATTGGTTATTGGTTACTGGTTATTGGTTACTGGTTATTGGTTGCTCGACTGTTGTGTTTTGGCGATTCCCTCGCCGATCTTTGAATTTTGTTGTCTGTATATTGTGGTCTGATGATTCAGCAGCACAATATACAACTGCGTTGCATCTCAAAAAAACCAAATCACAACAATCGAGTTGGTTACTCCTTCATCATTACTACGAATAACCAGTAACCAATAACCAGTAACCAATAACCAGTAACCAATAACCAGTAACCAATAACCAGTAACCAATAACCAATATGAAATTATTAATCACCGGCGGGAAAATTTTAGACCCTTCACAAGGCTTGGAAAAAATCGCTGACCTGCTGATTGAAGACGGACGGATTGCCGAAATCGGCAACGATTTATCCAGCCAAGGCGCGGCGGTTTTTGCTGCCAGCGGTTTGCTCGTTGCCCCCGGCTTCATAGACCTCCACGTACATTTGCGCGAACCCGGCGAAGAGTACAAAGAGACCATCGCTACGGGCTTGCAAGCGGCTGTGGCTGGCGGTTTCACGTCGGTCTGTTCGATGCCCAATACCACACCGGTGAATGATAACGCTTCGATTACGCGCTACATTCTCGACCAGGCGCGACAGGCAAATCTGGCGAATGTCTTTCCGGTTGGCGCGATTACGCGAGGCTCGCTTGGCGAAGAACTCGCAGAGATGGCGGAGATGAAAGCAGCGGGCGCGGTGGCGGTCTCCGACGATGGCAAGCCAGTGATGAACGCACAAGTGATGCGTCACGCGATGGAATATGCGCGTGACCATGATTTAGTGGTCGCCGATCATTGTCAGGATAATTGTCTGGCGGCTTGCGGCGTCATGCACGAAGGCAAGTATTCGACGCTGCTCGGTTTGAAAGGCATGAGCGGCGCTGCCGAAGACAGCCACGTAGCGCGTGACATCATGCTGGCGGAATTGACCGGTGCGAGGGCGCACATCATGCACATCTCTACGGCAAGAGCGGTCGAGTTGGTGCGCGACGCCAAACGCCGTGGCTTGCCGGTGACGTGCGAAGTGACGCCGCATCATCTGGCGTTGACCGATGCCGAAGTATTGGGATTTGATGCCAACACCAAAATGAATCCGCCCTTGCGAAGTGAAGAAGATCGGCTGGCGTTGATTGAAGCGTGCGCCGATGGCACGATTGACGCCATCGCCACCGACCACGCGCCGCACCATGCGGATGAAAAGATGCTGGAATTTGACCGCGCTCCGTTTGGCGTGATTGGCTTGGAAACGGCTCTGGGAGCCTGTTTCAAGGTTTTGGTAGAATCGGGAGCGGTCTCTGTCATGCGCCTCGTCGAGATGTTGACCGTGGGCGCGGCGCGAGTCTTTGCGCTGCCGCGCGGCACCTTGCAGAAAGGCGCGATTGCCGATCTGACGATTTTCAATCCCGATGCCGTATGGACGGTTGACCCTGTGAAATTCAAATCCAAGAGCCGCAACACGCCGTTTGCGAATTGGACGCTGCGCGGCAAAGTCATCGCCACGTTTGTTGCAGGCAGGGAAGTCTATCGCGCCGAAGAATGACGAGAGGTTAAGAGGTAATTTTTTCTTCCAATGTTTTGAAGAGTCGCTCGCAATACGGCGCAGCTCCGCATACTTTATCCATATCAAGCAGTTTTAAAATATCTGGATGCAAGCCAAGCTCAGGCTCTTCGATGCAAATCAACGGCGGCGGCTCCGGGTGACAGAGAATGGTTAATAGACAGAGGTAACGAAGTGTTCCTTCTGATAGTCGAGAGGCTGGCGTAGGCGGGGTGAAATTTTCTTCTCGAATAAAAAGCTGTATGGTATTTCCCTGAACTTTCAAATTCAGTGCTTCTATTGCAGGATGAAACAATTTCAATTTCTCGATGAGAGTTCCTTCAATACCTTTATATTGCAAGTCACTTAATATCAGCCCAAGATTGCTGGCGTCTTCCAGTAAAAAATCATCTGGTAAATCTGCTCTTTGAGGAAATCTCCCTGTTGAGCCATTTCTCAGGTTGAAGGTTCTGTAGATACGAAACTGAGTGAAAATATTGCCTAAATAAGTGATTTCTGGAAATGCAATGGGATCTTTTCGTAGCGATAAAATAGAATTTTCTTGTTCCTCTCTGGTAAAAGAAATCTCTTTTCTACCTTTACTACTTCCCGCCTTCTGTTTTGTCGCCTGCCGAATCCGTAGGATACCTTGCCCTCCCGCAGTGCCATAAAATATCTCCATTTCGGAAAGTTTTCGAGGCAGGCTGTTTGCGATAGACTCGTTCGCAACTTGTAACCGCTGACCATTGGCAGCGATTTCGATATGATAGAGCAACGGGTTGATGCCTTCCGGGTAATCTATGATTGCTTCTAAAAAAGCAGGAGTTGTTGAATTTTCTTGTCTTCCTTTCCAAATCCACTCAGAAATGCCACCGCCTTGTTGAATTGGAGAAGCAAGATTGACCGGTGCTGCGTGAAGCAAGTTGATCGCTTCTATCAAATTCGATTTGCCCGAAGCGTTGCGACCGATTAAGACATTCAATGGCTCAAGTTTTATTTCTTCGCCTTGCCCTCCGTAAGAAAGAAAGTTTCGCAGACGAATTGAATGGATTAACTTCTTGCCTTCCATCGTGGTCTCCTGTATTTGTCAGAGATAGTTTCAAGTGTAGATGAAATTCAATACAGATCAACTTCTAAATTCTTGAACCCCGCGAGTCGTTGCCGTTCATCGGTAAAATTTCACGTTATCGAGTTCGAGCCAGCCGAGTTCACCCGGTTTGCGCGACACCTCGAAGGTCAACATCAACAAATCTGCGCCTGTCCATTTCGGTTGCGTATTCTTGATTGAAGCGAAATCTATTTGCACGGTTTTCCAGATTGCGCCTGCCGAAAATTTGCTCTGGAAATTGCCGCCCGATGAGGTTCCATAAGTCGCCAAGATGAGCGCGTATTCACCATCGCCGCGCACCTCGAATTGCACGCCGCGAAAGAGGCTTGCATCAACCGGTTCGACCCCGCCGCGCCGTAACGGCAGGCTCACCCGCGCAAAGGGTTTCGCGCTCTGCGACATCAAACTCATCACCGACAAGGCGTGATTGTGCGGACTGCGAAGCGTTTTTCCCCAAACCATTTTGGTGTGATCGTGACCACTATCGTAAGCGTTAATCCACAGCGTATCAATTTCACTGCGCCCATCCAGGCGCTCGAAATCATCAAGCTGTTCCTGCGCTTTGCTGGTTGCAAGCGGCGTGATTCCCGGCATGGCGATGTCGCTTGCCAGTTTTTGGCGGTCTAATTCTTTGCCATTCAAAAAGACTTTGTTGATGCGTTCGATGTCGTTGATGTTTTGCAGCGGCGCGCCATCAAGCAACACCAGATCGGCGAGCCAACCCGCTTTGATGAAGCCACGTTCGTGGTCAACGTGCAATGCACGGGCGCTGTTGCCGGTCGCCGCTGTCAAGGCTTCAAGCGGCGACAGACCGCCCTCGACCAACAACTTGATTTCGCGCAGCGTCGCCCAACCGTGATGCGTGCCGACGATGCCGGCATCGGTTCCCGTGCCTAGATTGATGCCAGCGTTTTTCAACGTCGAGATATTGCTCAATAAAAATTTCCAGCGCCGCGCCGTAGGGGTTTCTCCTGTCGGAGTGGGCGCGGTTGGCGCAACGGGCGCGGGAGCCTTGAGGCTTTCTTTGGCTTCGGTTGATAAAACATTTTCAAGTAAAGGCGTGAATTCAGGTCGTTCCAACGGCTCATACACCGCCAGCGTGCTGACATAGTTGGTGCCATTGGCTTTCATCAAACGGATTAATTCATCATCCGCTTTCGCATTGCCGATGCCGTGCGCCAAGACATCCACACCGGCGCGTGCGGCGATTTTGGCTTTCTCCAAAGTCACCGTGTGCGTCAAAACTTCGATGCCGTAACGATGCGCGGTTTCGACTATCGCGGCAAGCGTCTCTTCGTTCATGCTGGTCATGTCGGTAGCCGTGCCATAGCGCCAGCCATCGGTGAAGACTTTGATGACATCGGGTTGATAAGGCAGTATGCGCTCGACGGCGGCTTTGGCTTCGCGTGGCGTCTGCACTTCGAGGGTGAAGAGATCGCCGCGTCCGCCTTCCGCGCCGTGACCGCCGGGGGTGCTGAAGCGCGCCGCAAAATGTATGCGCGGCGCAGCAACGACGCCGGATTTTATCAAGCGGCGCATCGGTGCAAAGGTTTCGGGATAAGTGCCAAAATCAACGACGGTGGTGACGCCGCTGTATAGATAGGCTTTCAAATTCTTCGGCCAGTCGCTGTTGATACCGCGCACCGTGGCGTATTCCAGATGGGTGTGCAGATCGAAGATGCCGGGAATCAGGGTCTGGCCGTTAGCGCGAATGATGCGGGCCTTGGCAGGAATCGCAAGATTTGCGCCAACCGCAAGGATGCGCTCGCCTTGAATAATCACCGTGCCGTTGAAAGGTTGCGCGCCTGTGCCGTCAACGATCAACGCGCCGACGATGGCAATCGGTTTGTCGGTTTGCTGCGCGAAAGAAAAAGCCAAATTGCCGCTGATAAACATGACCAGCAACGCAAGTATGCAAGCGTTGATTGAGCGTCGTTTCATTATGCCTCTATCAATTTTCTGAAATTGTTTGATGGCGCTGAAGGCCTGCGCTTGCCGCAAAGGGCGAGAGAAATCACTCCGTTTTATCTGCTCAATCTGGCCAATCCGTGTTCCAGTCAAATTGGCGCTACGCGAAATTTTTTCTTCATTGTCGAGAACTGCATCATCGCAACTCAGGAAGGTTTTCCGGCAGCGGCTTTGCAAATCGGCGACGGCTGACAGTTGACCGCATAATGCGGACAGAGGATTTTGGCGTTTTGAGTTTCCGCCATCAATTCGTTCTGCACCAGCGTTGCCAGCGCCGCGATAAACTCTTTGCGGCAATTCAGCGCAGGAACTCGCGCATAGTGTTTGATGCCCACAGCGTCGGCGACGCCTTTATAGAGAATGTCCAATTCATAAAGCGTTTCGATATGTTCGGAGACAAAGCTGATCGGCACCAGCAGGATTTGCTCTACGCCTTCGCCTGCGAGTTTGCGAATCGCTTCATCGGTCGAAGGGCGCAACCATTTGACCGGGCCGACTTTGCTTTGAAACGACAAAGTGTGCGGGCGGTCGCTGCCGATTTCCTGCATCACCGCTTGGACGGTCTGTTGGGTGTAGTCAAGATACGGGTCGCCTTCTTCGATGTAGCGGACCGGCACGCTGTGGGCGCTGAACACAATAGTAGTGTTTTGCGGTTGCTGATCGGGCAACTTCATCAGCTCTTCGTTGACCATAGCGGCCAGCACTTTGATGTAATTGGCGTCGGTCTGCCAACTGCAAATCACCGACGAACGGAACGAATTATGCCCGGTTTTATTGGTGATTTCGTTCAAACGGTTGAGGCTTGAGCCGGTCGTCGAAATCGAAAACTGCGGGTACAACGGCAAGATAATCAAGTGCGTGATGCGGTCGCGTTCGATTTGCTCAAGCGCCTCTTCGGTGAAGGGATGCCAATAACGCATGGCAACATAAACTGGTGCATCAAGGCCGCGATTATGCAACTCATCTTTGAGCGCCTGCGCCTGTTCATCGGTGATTTTGCGAAGCGGTGAGCCGCCGCCGATCTGCGCGTAATAGCCGCTCGATTTTTTATAGCGTTGCGTTGCAATCAACCACGCCAGCGGCTTTTGCAGAAAGCGCAACGGCAGGCGAATGATGTCGGGGTCGGCAAACAGATTGAATAAAAACGGGCGCACATCTGCAAGAGTTTCCGGCCCGCCCAGATTCAAGAGCAGCACGCCGATGCGTTCGTCTTTGGGGCTTGTCTTTGTCATCGTAAATTATGGATTTGCTTCGCTGAGAATCGTCAACTCATCAACTCCTGCATAGTCTTTACTGTTATGTGTGACCAGAGGAATGTCGTGGAGCAAGGCGGTTGCGGCAATCCAAGCATCCGCAGGTTGGATCGGGCGACCGCGCTTTCTTGCAGAATTTCTTACCGCTGCCCCTTTCAAGCAAAGAGTATAATCGGAATAAAATATGACGAAGCTTCTTAAGTATTTTTCCAATCGCTCCTGTTTGGGTTTCCCCCAATTGTAGATCTTTGCCCATTGATGTAACTCTGCGACAGTTGTAAATGAAATGACTTGTAGCTTAGACGCAAGATGCGATTGATATAACGCAGCGCGGGTATCTTGTTTGAAGATGAATGAAACCACATCGGTATCTACAACGACACTGGTTATCAAGGCAAGTCTCTCACTTTCTCTTCATTGCGCCACATCCGTAGGGTGGCAAGAAAATCATCAATGCTTTCATCTGCGAGCCACAAATCGCCCATCGCTTTCAATTGCTCCCAAGTCATAGGTTTTACGCCTTGCTCTTCGGCTAGTCGCAGCAATTTTTCTCGCGCTCTGATCTGCCTTTCCTTTAACTCTTCGTCGAAGGTTTGATCTTTCGTGGTCATCGTGCTTCACCTCCCGCTGTTCATTTTATACACCCTTTGCGGTTTCGATAAAAGCGCGGGCGTTTTCCACAGGCGTCATCGGCAGTATGCCGTGACCTAAATTCAATATGTGTTGATGACCGCCGCCTGCCGCAAGTATCGCTCTGGTTTTTGCGCGGATGATTTCCGGCGTGGACAACAAAATGCAAGGATCAAGATTGCCCTGCAAGGTAAACTGGTCGCCGACTCGGCGACGCGCCTCTTGCAAATCGGTGCGCCAATCCAAACTCAAAACGTCCGCGCCACAGGTCGCCATCTGCTCCAGAAAATGATCACTGTTATTGATGTACATAATCGTCGGCGTATCTTTGCGCTTGAGCGCGGCAAAAATTTTTTGCTGATAGGGCAGCGCAAATTCTGCGTAATCTTTTCGAGAAAGTTCACCCGCCCACGAATCGAACAACTGAATGATTTGCGCGCCAGCTTCGATCTGCGCGTTAAGGTAGAGAATAATCGCGTCGGCAATTTTGTCTAAGAGCGCGTGAAAATTCTGCGGCTCTTTGAACATCATCTGTTTGACGTAGCCATAACTCTTCGAGCCGCCGCCTTCAATCATATAAGCGGCCAGTGTCCACGGCGCTCCGGCAAACCCGATCAACGGCACTGCGCCATCGAGTTCACGTCTGAGCGTGCGGATTATCTCCATGACGAAGCCGGTTTTTTCCGTAGGGTCTGGCACGATGAGTTGGTCTATCTGTTCGCGTGTGCGAATCGGGCTGGGCAATTCCGGCCCCTTCTTTTCGGTCAGTTGCACCTCTTGCCCCATCGCTTCAACGGGTATCAAGATGTCGCTGAACATGATGACTGCATCCACATCAAGAAGGCGATACGGTTGCAGCGAGACTTCAACGGCAAGGTCAACGGTTTTGCAAAGTTCAAGAAACGGTATGTCTTTGCGAATGGCGCGATATTCGGGCAGGTAACGTCCGGCCTGACGCATCATCCAGACCGGCGTTCGCTCAACCTTCTCGCCGTGTGCGGCTCTAATCAGTAAATTGTTTTTCATAGATTTGATTTTTGGTTATTGGTTACTGGTTTATGACTCAATCAAATAACCAATAACGAAAGGTGATTGTAACAACGGCTCTACGCGATGGAAAGGAAGGCGGATTGATTGAATTTTGCAGGGCTGACAAACGGGTTGCCGGGTTCAAAAAATCGCCAGGGCAATTCGGTGGCTTTGCTGATGCCGATGCGCGGACTCGCGGCAATGATGGGCGTGTCTTTGCGTTCCTGCAATTTGATTTCGCGGCCTATGGCTTTGCCGTTGAAACTCAAGTCAATGGCCAACGCTTGCGTCAAGCGACCGGGGCCGCTGGTCAGTTTTTTTACGTCATCATTATTGCGTCGTTGCTTCATCTCTTCCACGCCGCGCAAGGGTTCGAGGGCGCGTATCAACACCGCTCCGGGGCTGTTTGCATCGGTGGTGAAATTCAAACAAAAATACATTCCATAAATCAGATAGACATAAACATGGCCGTAAGTCTCGCGCATAATTTGCGCCTGCTTGAAGCGCGTCACGGCGTGCGAAGCGGCGTCCGTGGTGTAGGCTTCGGTTTCGACGATGCGCCCGGAGCAGTTGCCCGTAAAGAGGGTTGTGCCGATTAAATCTTGGGCGACGGTCACGGTGTCACGCGCAAAGAATGCTCTTTTCAGATAAGCCATAATGATGCGATTGGTGCGGCGACCGGATGAAGGATTCGCGCTGTTGTTTAGGTGGCGCTGGCCGAAGCGACGACTTCCCATTCCTGCACCAAGGCTTCGAGTCGTGAAGAAATTTCCTGTTGGCGAAGATTGATGATCGCGTAATCATCGGCGCTCCAAGTAGCCGAAGGGTTGGCGAGTTGATTCGCTAAATCGGCAAGCTCCGTTTCCAATGCGGCAATTTCCTGTTCGACCTGTTCGAGCGAACGCCCGCGCTGCTTGTTGGTTTTCGGCTTCGGCGCTTTGCTTTGGCGGTTTACCTCGCGCTGTTTGTCGCGTTGCTCTACGGCTTTACTCGTTTGATGGCGATGGCGCAATTCGTAATATTCCGAATAGCTGCCAGTGTGATAAGTCGCCGCGCCGTTCTCGAAATGCAGAATCTCGGTGGCGATGCGGTCAAGAAAATAGCGGTCGTGCGACACCGTGATAATCGTTCCCTGATATTCCGAAAGGGCAATCTCTAAAGCCTCACGCGAAGAGATGTCGAGGTGATTGGTCGGCTCGTCTAAAATTAAAACATTGGCTTTGCTGTAAATTAATTTCGCCAGCGCCAAACGACAACGCTCGCCGCCCGATAACGCCGCCACAGGTTTATAAATTTCATCGCCGGTGAACAGAAACCGCGCCAGATAACCGCGCAATTCGCCTTCCATAGCGCGCGGCGCTGCTGCCGCCATCTCTTCTATGACAATCGCCCGATCACTGAGGCTGTTTAATTCTTGATCGAAATAATCGAGATGAACATTCGCGCCCCACGTCAAGCCGCCCGCCAGCGGTTCGATTTCGTTGGTGATGGTTTTTAAGAAAGTGGTTTTGCCGGAACCGTTCGGCCCGATGACGCCCAAGCGCTCGCCGCGATGCAGGAGAAAATTGAGATCGGCAGCCAGACGCTTTTTGCCATAACCAACCGCCAGGTCAGACACCGCCAACACGTTATCGCCGGTGCGTATGACGCTCTGCAATTTGAAACTGCCGGTGTGATTCTCCTGCACCGCTTCGACGCGCTCCAATCGTTCGAGCATATTGCGCCGCGATTTCGCCTGCTTGGTTTTCTGTCCGGCCAGATTGCGGCGTATGAAATCTTCGGTGCGTTCGATCAACTCCTGCTGTTTTTCGTACTCGCGCATCTGCGCCAGACGACGTTCTTCGCGTTGGCGCACGTAGGCCGAATAATTGCCTTGATAAACATTGGCGCGCCCCGCTTCCACTTCAATGATTTTGGTCGCCAGTCGGTCGAGCAAAAATCTATCGTGCGAAATGATGACGAAAGCCTTCTGGTATTCGCTGAAAAAATCTTCCAGCCATTCGACGGCGTTGACATCCAGATGATTGGTCGGTTCATCAAGCAACAACACATCGGGTTCCGAGAGCAATAATTTCGCCAGCGCCAGCCGCGACTTCTGGCCGCCGCTTAACAATTCCGCCTGCTGCTCGAAATCGTTTCCTTGAAAACCCAGCCCGACCAATACCGCTTCGGCGCGTGCTGCATAAGCGAAGCCGCCTTCGAGTTCATAGCGATGGCGCAGGTCGCTATAGTTGTGCATCACTGCATCGAGCGCTTCATCTTGGGCTTCGGCCATCAAGTGTTCGAGGCGCGACATCTCGGCTTCCATCGCCTGAAATGCGGCAAAGACCGTCAAGGCTTCATCGCGCACCGTGCGCTGGTTGGCAAAGGTCGGACGTTGTTCGAGTATGCCGAGGCGGAGCCCTCTGAGCAGAGAGACGCTGCCGCCATCGGGTTCTTCAACTTTGGTGAGCAGGCGAAAGATGGTGGTTTTGCCTGCGCCGTTGCGCCCGACCAAACCGACGCGCTCCGAGGGATTGACTTGCAAAGTCATGCCGCGCAGCACATCGTGCGCGCCGTAGGATTTGGAAACGTCTTCAAAACGGAAAAGCATCTGATGAGTCCTTAGTCCTCAGTCCTTCGTCCTCAGCCTTTCGTATTCTCGCTTTCACGAAGGACTAAGGACGAAGGACGAAAGACTAATAACTATTTATTGCGGTTAGCGGTTGCCGGTTTTGCGTTGCTGTTGGCCGCTGGTTTGGTATTCGAGTTGGTGGTTGCGGCAGCGTTCGAGTTAGTGGCGCTCTTGGCCGGTTGATTCTGATTTTCCACTCGCGGTTGCGGCGTTTGCTGTTGCTGTTGCTTGGCGGCCTCGGTTAAAAGAGCAGAAGGTTTCATTTCGATGATGCGCTTGGGGTCTTCGACGATGCGCTCGGCCAGATAATTCTTGGCGTTGCTTTCCGAAATCGCCACCAGCATCAAGGCGTTGAACAGCACTTGCTGCCGTTGTTGAGTGATGGCATCAACGATGCTTTTGCGGACGTCCGGGCTATCGAAAGTAAGGTTCTCTTCTTTTTCGCGACGGGCGTTAAGTTTGAAAATCGCCCAGTTTCCGGCGATATTATCTTTCAACGGCTCGGTGTAATCGCCCGGATTCATAGAAGTCATCAACCGCTGGACGATTTCGGGGCGCGTCGGGAAGCCTTGCTTCAACTGGTCTTCGGAAAGAAAACCGATGTTGCCGCCGCGTATGTTGGAAGGGTCTTCGGAACGTGATGCGGCGATGGTGGCGAAATCCGCGCCGCCTTTGAGTTGAGCATAAATCGCTTTGATTTTTTGTTCCGCACCGGCGTCGCCACCGTTGTTTTGCGGATTGACGGAAATCAAAGACAGATCAACGCCGCGCGCCGCTTTGAATTCCTGGCGATGGTCTTCGTAATACTTCTTCACTTCATCGTCGGTGGGCGGACTGACACGGGTTTTCTCTTTATCGCGTAAAGCGGTGATGGCCAGTTCATGGCGAATCTTGTCTTTGTATTCCTCTTCGGACAAGCCTGCACTCTTCAGCCCCTGTTGATATTGGTCTTCGGTCATACCGGCATCCTGCTTGCGTTTCTGTAATTCCTGATTGACCTTGCTATCATCGGGAACGAGATTATCCTTCTGGGCTTTTTGAAAGAACGCTTCTTCTTGAATGAGATTGTCTAAAACGGACAAACGCGCCGCCGCCAGTTCGGCAGGCGTAAAGGTTGCGCCGGGACTTTGGTCAAGTTGTTGTTTGATGACCGTATCAACTTGTTTGATGGTGATCTCTTTGGGGCCGACTTTGGCGACCACATCGGCATCGCCGCCACTGGGTTTATCGCCACAGGCGGCGGCCAACAGGGAAGCGGCTACAAGGATTATCGGGAGAATTTTTTTAATGGAATTGAACACGAATCTGCTCCTTCGCAAAATGAGTTTGACGGCACATATCCCGTCCGTGCTAAAGTTTCGTTTTTGCTTTCTCGCAATATTTCTAACAGAGGAGTACGCCGATGTCTAAACGCTGTGATGTCTGCGGCAAAGGGCCGCAATTCGGGAATCGCGTCAGTCATGCCAACAATCGCACTCGCCGTCGCTTCGAGCCAAACCTTCAAGCCGTTCGCGCCAATGTGTTGGGGCGCGCCCAGCGCATGAAAGTTTGCACTCGTTGCTTGAAGGCGGGCAAGATAGTTAAAGCCGCGTAACCGTTCATTTTTCAACCTGACACCTGCCGGGGATATGCAGGAGGTTCAAGAGTCTTTCGATCTTCAACCTCCTGTGTGTCTCCGGCTTCTGTTTTACAACAGCGCAATCAAATCAATTTCGATGCGCGCATCTTTGGGCAACCGCGAGACCTCTACTGTAGAACGCGCTGGTGGTGCCGCTCCGAAAAACTTCGCATAGCTGGCATTCATCTCGGCAAAGTCGGTCAAATCGGCAAGAAAAACCGTGGTTTTGACAACTTTTTCGAGCGAAGTTCCGGCGGCTTCCAGCACCGCTTTCAGATTTTCCAACACGCGCTCGGTCTGTGCTGCAATCGTGCCGGAAATTAGTTCGCCGGTCGCCGGATCAAGCGGCACCTGACCGGAGGCGAATACCATGCCGTTGGCTATAATGGCTTGTGAATAGGGGCCTATGGCTTTGGGCGCATTGTCGGTTTGCACACGTTCGTTCACGGTAGCGGTCTCCACAGATAAGAATTAATCGCGTTGTCGAAATTGCAGATTATCTCAAATGCCCGTGTGCTTGTCCATTGCCTGAAACATTTGTTCGCCCTGGCTCATCAGAAAAGCGTGCGTCGTAAGCGCTGACCGCTGCCCCATGAATTAAGCGAGGGCGGCGATTCATGGCGCTGCGAATCGCATACAAATTTTCCTGCGCTTATGGTATTCTAGGTTCCCCATTGTATGACTATGCCGAAGAATCACAACCTCTGTCTAAACTGTTCCGCCGCTGATAACGAGGTGGATGCGTTGTTTTGCCAGACCTGCGGAATGCGTCTGGGCGCGCCATTAATCAGCCTGCCGCTTGCTCCTGAACCGGTGGAGGTAGGCACCAATGTGGAGGGTCGCTTCGTCATTGATGCGCTGCTGTGGAGCGCCCCCGCTTACAACGCCTACTCCGCTTTTTCGATTCAAGACCACACGCGAAAAGTTATGGTGATCGAGCAGACCAACAAAGTCGAATCGTTTCACACCGACAGACGCAGCATAAAAGGGCAGCGCCTGATTACCGGCAGCTTGGAAAATGCTGCGCCGCTTTTTTCACAATGGGGATTGTTAAAGCCGCTCGAACAACTGAAAAAAGATGACCGCGTGTTTACCCTCTACGAGATGTTCAATGGGCAAGCGCTGGCGCAACTGGATCCGCGAGAAGAGAAAGAGGTGCGCGCCATCGGCTTGCAGCTTTGCGAACTGGCCGACACTTTTCATAAACATGGTTGGATTTTCAACGGCTTTGAACCCTACAACGTCATCATAGACCAAGAAGGGCAGGCGCATTTGTTGAGCTTTGACAGAGTTCGCCAGCAGGGCGCGGACATTGAAGAAGCACCCATCTACACCAGTCGTGGCTACACAGCGCCGGAAGTGTTCATCAAAGGTGCCAAGCATCAGGCGGCAGCCGATGTCTATGCGATAGGCGCGCTGTTGCAATTTTTATTGGCAGGCGAAAGCTTGGGCGATGGCGTGTGGCTTTACCCGGTGGCGACGGTCTATCCGAAATTTGAACGCGTGGTGACGAAAGCCTTGGCCGAAGACCCGGCGGAGCGCTTTGTTTCTATTGCTAAATTTCATGAAGCGCTGGCTTCTTTGAACCTGCCGGTGATTTTGCAGTCCGGTCATTTCACCGATGTGGGATTGGTCAGGGAGTTGAACGAAGACAGCGTGTTGTCTTTGAATTTGACGCAGTATTACGAGTCGGTGCAGACGCAAATCGGCCTCTACATTGTTTCCGATGGCATGGGCGGTGAAGCGGCTGGCGAAGTGGCCTCTCGCGTTACCGTGCGTTCAGTCGCCGAATGGGTGACCGATAAATTAATCTCCGCGTCGTTGAAATCCACGCAGAACGAAAGAATCGCCGCGCCTACCCAAACCGGCGGCCTGCGTTTGTCGGTGGTGGACGGTCACGAAATGGCGACCACAGAGATGTTGAAAAAGGCCGTATTACAGGCCAATCAGGAAGTTTTGGCCTATGCGCGAAAACACCCAGACGAAAGCGGCTTGGGGGCAACCTGCACGGTCGCCATGATTGTCGGCGATATTTTGACGCTGGCTCACGTAGGGGACAGTCGTTGTTATCTGCTGTCCGGCGACCAACTGGAACAGTTGACCGAAGACCATTCGGTGGTGCAGAAGATGATCAACACCGGCAATCTGTCACGCACGCAGGCCAAAGTTCACCCGTATCGCAATGTCATCTATCGTTCGATAGGCGCAGATGAAGAGATGGAGGTGGACATTATCCGGCGCAAACTCCTCAGCGGCGATACCATACTTTTATGCAGCGACGGTTTGAACGGGATGTTGAGCGACGATCAAATCAGAGATATTTTAATGGTGAATCCAGACCCCTATGCGGCCTGCAAAGAATTGGTGGTGGCAGCCAATGCTGCCGGAGGCGATGACAACACCTCAGTCATCGTCGTGCGCCTCACCTAATATTCACTCCGCTTGCGAGGCGGTCGCTGATCGCCGCACCGATAACTGAAAAACTCGGTAGTGCTAAAAAAGTGTATCTACTCAGCGTGTTTGAAAATTGCCGGTCGCTTCGTTGTTGCGCCATCGGCGCACCGGAGAATAGCCCGTGGGAAAGCCACGGGAATTAGTTTTTGCGCCATCGACGCACCGGAGAATACCGCTGAGAGGATGCGCGCCGCTGCATTGCCATTTTTGCGCCAGAGGCGCAGCGGAGATTAGCCCGTGGTAACGCCACGGGAAGGCGCAGGCGGCTTGACGGTCGCGCTCTGGAAGAGCGCCGGAGGCTTGCGGCAAGCTAAGACTGGGATTTCGTGCGCTTCTGCCACCAAGTCCGCCGCAGGCTAGACAGCCTGCGGTACATCTATGCCGCTTCACTTCATGCCCTTGGCCTGTAGGCGGTACGCCAAACTTTTCTTTCTCTGCAAATTGACCTACTACCGAAAATTTGTCTTCGCTACATTTTATAGACAGGTCGCGCCTATGGCGCTAAATCATAGGTTGTTCCTACGGAGCTAAACTGGCGCAGTTGGTTGCGGGTCGAGCCTTACGGTTGTCGCACTACCATGACGCATTGAAAAGTGGAACAGGCGGACGCTTCATCCGGCAATTTTACCGAAGGTATAAATCGGCGAAGTCGGTTGCGCCGAGCCGCCTTCCGGTTCCAGCGTAATCGCCGCCGCCGCCAGATGATTAATATCTTTGGGCAGCGAAATCACCGTGAAGGCATGACCGCTAGGTTTGGGCTTGATTAATCCGGCACTGATTTTCGCCTCCGCCGTGACAAACCACAGTTGATAGACTTTGCCTTCAGGCGCTGGCTGTAGGTCTGCTGCCACCACCCATTGATTGGCCTGGGTGTCCCAGAAAATCGTTGCTTGCGTGGTCGGCGCAATCTCCTGACCGCGCAAATCCACAACTCTGGCATTGGGCGAACGCAACGCCTGACTGATGCGGGTCTGCTCGAAAACTTTATCGTTCTCTTCGTTGAGTTGCTGGCTCAAGCGCTCGGTCTCTTTTTTTACCGCCGCCATTTGCGAATTCAACACCGCCGCTTCGTCTTTGACTTTTTTCCATTGCCAGAAACCGAACACGGCGGCAATCAAAAAAGAGGCCGCCAAAGCCCAAGGGATGAAAGTGTTTGCCGCTGACGATTTCGATTTGGCCGCCGCAAACGACGTAACATTTGTGGGCATAGGCGCTGCCGTGGATGGCGGGAAGTGTGGCACTTCATGCAAGCTTTGCGGCGGCGCTTGCAACTGATGGGGGAAGGGCAGCACGGAAGCCGGAAGTTGCGGCTCTTTGTGCAGCCGCGCCGTCAACACATCGAGAAGATAAGCGGGTGGTTCGACACTGCTGGCTGCATAACCCAGCGCTTCGACCACCTGCGTAAACGCTTCCAACTCGGCGATAGCTTGACCGTCACCATCATGCAGATGATTTTCAAACGCTCTGGCTTCGTGCTGGCACAGCGCGCCCAGCGCATAGAGCGCCGCCAGTTCCTGTAGTGCAATTGTGCTGTTGTCGTCCTTCAATTTAATTACCGTCCTGCCCAACGATAGTGATCGCTTGAATCTTATCGGCTGAAGATGGGGGAAAGCATCTCGCGCATTTTGATCATCGCCAATCGCGTCCGCGTCTTCACCGTACCCAGCGGATGCCCCAACTTGGTAGCAATCTCCGTGTGACTCAAGCCGGAATAATAAGCCAACTCGATCACCTCTTTTTGTTCCGGTGACAGCGACTCGATGGCTTGTCGCACCATCTTCTGACGCTCGGCAATGACCGTATGATCTTCGGGACTCGGCGTCTGCGCGGTCAATTCACCGGCGTGCTCCAGGGTATCTTTTTGTTGATCATGTTTGCCGGAACGCAGCCGATCAATGGCGCGGCTTCTGGCAATCGTCATCAACCACGCTATCGGAGTGCCACGCCCTCTGTCGTAATTGCCCGCCTGTCGCCAGGCTTGCGTAAACACATCGAGTAAAACTTCTTCCGCTGTTGCCCGGTCGTTCAGGATTCGCAACACCAACCCAAAGACCGCTTTGCTGGTTGCTTCATACAACGTCGTGAAAGCAGACTGATCCCCTTCAGCCACTTTCAACAGCAGTGTCATAAGGTCGTGATCGCGGTGCAATTCGGTAGCGCTCAGGGGCAACTCCATCAGCCTCTCAATTTCTTCTTACGCAACTTTTCACAGAGTTAGATTCGTGCGAGAAAAAATTGAAGGTCAAGCTTCCGTGATTTTAAAGTCCTGAAAAGCATTGATGCTCTCAGCAACGTGACGCGCTTCATCATAGGTTAATTCCGGGAAAATGGGAAGCGAGAGAATTTGCGCGGCGCACGATTCGGCACGCGGATAAGCGCCAACGCCTCTGTGCAAATCTTCATAAGCCTTCTGCCAATGAATCGGCACCGGATAATGAATCAAGGTCGTGATGCCTTGTTGATTCAGATGCTCCTGCAAGGCATCGCGGCGCTGACAACGAATGACATAGAGATGATAATTATGCGTGCCATAAGCCATCGCCGCAGGTTTTTGTATAGCCGCATGGATGATCTCTTCATCGTAAATTCTAGCAATCGCCGCACGCCGCACATTCCACTCATCCAGATGCTTCAACTTGGCGCAGAGGATAGCCGCCTGCACTTCATCCAGCCGACTGTTGGTGCCTTTGGTGGTGTGATAATAGCGTTTTTCCTGCCCATAATTTCGCAGACGAGCAATGCGCTCGGCAATCTCTGCATCGTTGGTGGTGACCGCACCGCCATCGCCATTCGCGCCTAAATTTTTGCTCGGATAAAAACTGAACGCAGCGGCATCGCCAAGCGCGCCAAGCTTGCGCCCTTTGTAGGTAGCGCCGTGAGCCTGCGCCGCATCCTCTACAACTTTGAGGTGATGATGGCGGGCGATTTCCAGAATCGGGTCTAAGTCGGCGGCCTGCCCATAAAGATGCACAGGCAAAATCGCCTTGGTTTTCGGGGTGATTGCCGCTTCCAGCTTGGCCGGGTCGAGCGTGAAACTCTGTTCGTCAATATCTACGAGAACCGGCTTGGCACCTGCCGCCCATATCCCCGACACCGTAGGCACACAGGTGTTTGCAGCAGTGATTACTTCGTCGTCCGCTTCAACACCAACGGCGCGCAAGGCCAGATGAATCGCCTCAGTGCCGGAGCCTACGCCGACGCAGTGTTTGACGTTGAGGTAATCGGCAAAGTGGCGCTCGAAGGTTTCGCCTTCCACACCGAGTATGAACCAGCCGCGCTCAAAGACGCGCTGCACGGCGGCGTCAATCTCTTCTCGCATGGCGAAGTATTGCCTACGCAAATCACCGAACGGAACCTTCATACTTACTTGTACCAATGCAGATTCTCCTTGTAATAATCGAGAGTTTTTTTCAGCCCGTCGCGCAAGCTAGTTTTCGGATACCAACCGAGCGCGGCTTTGATCTTGGCGTAGTTGCCGTAAAAATCGCCTATGTCTATTGCCTTTTTTTCCGGCGGGAAGGGCACCAGTTGATAACTGCCGCCGCCGTTAAGGTCAATCATCAACTCCACCAGGGCTTGCAAACTGATGGGTTCGTCGCCGCCCAAATTATAAATCTCGCCGTTGGCCTGTTCGTTCATCGCGGCAAGCAACATGGCGTCCACCACATCGTCCACATAATTGAAATCGCGCACCTGTGAGCCGTCGCCGAAGATTTGAATTTCGCGGCCTTCGACGATCCGTCGTATGAACAAGCCTATGAAACCCTGACGAGCGTGCTTCATCAATTGCCGAGGCCCGTAGGTGTTGGTCAAACGCAGCGACACGGCGCGTATGCCGTACACGTTGTTGTACAGAATGTGGTACAACTCGCCGCAGAGTTTATTGATGCCGTTGACATCGGTGGGATTGGCGATGTGGTTTTCATCCACCGGCAGGTACATAGGCTTGCCGTAAATCTGTCGCGTGCTGGTGTAGATGATTTTTACGGCGCGATTATTTTTGCGGCAGGCTTCCATAATCGAAAGCTGCGAGCGCACGTTGATTTCCAAATCAATGTAAGGATTTTCCATGCTGTCAATGTGGCTGACCTGCCCGGCCAAATTGAAAATGTAATCCTTGCCTTGAACCAGATAGGCCATGCTGTGTTCATCGCGCACGTCGGCAATGTTGAGGTGAAGGCGGTCTTCTATGCCATGAAGATTGAAAGGATTGCCGCCATAATCCGGCACCAGCGAATCTATAAGCGTGACCTGAGCGCCGAGTGCCACCAAGCGATGCGCGAGATTGCTGCCGATAAATCCCAAGCCGCCGGTGATGAGAATATTTTTTTTGGCGAAACTTGCTTCTGCCAATCGCTTGAATGTTGAATCGGGCATGGTTGAATTAATCGCTTGCTGAATCATCGCCTATCGAAAACGCATTCATTATAAAACCGGCAAGCGCTTTTCCCAAAGTGAAACGCAGACCCCTTGACAAGCGCCACGCAGGGCAACCGCGTTCGCCAATAAAATCCACTTGGACGCCCTTGCGGCTTTGATGGAAGGCGGTGCGAAACCAGTAAGGCGCGACCGGCAAACTGCGCCGGTTTAGGCGGACGAAGCGAAGGCGACGGCTCGACTGGAAAGCTGAATTCGTGAACCCGCCTTACCTACGTACCGCTGCGTTGGCTTCAAGCGCAAGAAAAAATATGTTTCTTTCTTGCAACGATGTGTTGCGTGTGTTACTTTGAAAATCTCATCTACGAAGGGGAAAAGAAATGGCAACATCGCTGATCAATACCGAGTGCAAGCGTTATGGTTGTATGAAGAATTTACTGGCCTGTTATGCCAATTGCAAATACAACTCGCGGTGTGAAGAATTGCGTGGTGAAGTGCTGCCGAACTTGGAGCAGGCGCAAAGCGACATCAATGCGTACCGCAACGAAAGAGGTGCGAGCGCCATTGAAATTCAAATGACCAAGCGCGGTTTGAAATTCATAGAGGTGTTGAGTGTGAAAAAGCCTGCGCCGCAACCCGCTAAACGAGTCGCTGCGAACGCGCCTCTAGGCAAAGAGAAATCACAGGCCGCCGCGCCAGCGCTCAAACCGGCGCAGAAAAAATTTTTCAAAGAAAAGCCCAAGCTCAAATTGCCAGTCGCGCCGATAAACCTTGCGCCTGTGGCGCGGCAGACGGCAACGAAATTGCCAGCCGCCAAATCGGTTGTTAAGGTGAAGAAGGCGCAGCGCCATCAAGCGGCGCAATTCACTGCCAAAGCACCGGCGTCGGTTCGAGAAGCGCTGGAACCATTGGGGAAAAAGACGAAGCCGCCGGTCAGCCAGAAGCGCCGCGCCGGAAAGAAAAAAATCACATTGAAAATGGAGATGCAAAGCACCATGCCGAAACGAGCCAAAGAGTTGGACACTGCAACGATGAGCGATAGCCGCGACCACAACGCCAGTCTTGCCGAAGGCAATGCGACCAATCCATCATTGGTCGGTGATAAACCCAGTCTCATCAGAAAGAAAACCGGCAAGGCGGATGCGGCAGCCAAGAAGAAAAAAAAGATGTTTATTATTCTTGATGGCAACAACTCTGCATTGGTTGACGAACGCGGTCTGATGGCGAAGTTGTTGACCGGAGTCTCGCCCAACGCCCGCTATTTCGAGGCTACGGAGATCGAATTGCGTTTGCAGATCGCTTATAAAAAATAGCCTGCGATTGATCGCGCAGAGAATTTTTTCACCACCAAGAACACCAAGAACACCAAGGTTCACAAAGTAATTTTTGAGAGCCTTCATGTTCTTGGTGTTCTTGGTGGTAAAACGGGTTCAGGCAATGGGCAATTCCCGCCTGCGCTTCCTGAATTTTTCACACCATACGCGCAGACTTATCGTGAGTCTTATGGCTTGCCCACCACCAATGAATCGCCGGTCTGATGCTCCTTGATTTGATAGCGCAGAAATTCCTGAATGGCTGCCAGCGCCTGTGCGTCGCCCGTCGTGATGCGAACTCGTCCGCCCTGCTTCAACTCTTCATAGCGATAAGTGATGACCGCTTTCAACTGCTTCATCACCTCCGCGCCGGGCGGCGTTTCCTCGTGAACCAGCATCGGTATGGAAAAGTTGCCCTCGGTAAACATCTTCGCTATGTGCGACAGGTGCGAACGGATTTGCGCTGTACTTTGCGAATCGTTCGCTTCTTTGGCGACTACTTCGATAGCGCCGCCATCCGCAAACAAGCGAAAATGATGCGTCGTCTTGTCCTGCGAAAAACCCATAGCGTGATTGCCGCGCTGATTCATTTCGGCGTGATGCTGCGTATGCTGGTCGGATTGCGAAGCTGATGCAGCGACGGAAGCGTGTGGTCTCATCGTACCAGCGGCAACGCTGATTTGATGCGCTGTCGCGAGATTGCCTGCGCCACAGAAAAGCGCAAAAAGGCCAATAAACCAAGGTGTTTTCTTCATGATTTGCACTCCTGATTCGGGTATTTGAGGCTGGGTCGTTTGATCGGGGAATTGTTTTTCACATTGACGGTTTCCTGATTCGCTAGGGAATCCAGCAAACCGGCGCGTTGATGCTCATCTGTTCGAGCCAGTCGTTCGTCCCAATCGGCAAGCATCGAACTGAGGTTGTCGCGCACCGCTTCCAGTTCGCGCAACTGTCGTTCTACGTCGGTCAATTTGGTTTGCGCCAGTTGGCGAACTTGACGACAAGGCGCGCCGCCTTGATCTTTGGCCCTGAAGATTTTTGCCAGTTCATCAATGGTAAAGCCGCAGGCAATCGCTCGCCGTATGACGCGCACGCGCTCCAACATCGGCAAAGAATATTCGCGGTACCCGTTGCGCGAACGACGCGGCGCAAGCAAGCCTCTGCGTTCATAATGCCGCAACGTGTCGGCACTGACGCCGGCCAAGCGCGCCAGTTCGCCGGAACGTAGAAACGATTTTGCGGAAGCTTGGTCAGTCACGCAATGATTATAAACTCTGGAAGCGGTTCCACAGTCAATATCTTTTTTTGTAGCGGGGCAAGGTAGGGGAAAGAAAAGTTTGGGTTTCGCTTTCAGGCGACTTGATTGCTTGCGGAAACCGCCGCCTGCAGGTGGAACTTCAAACTGCATCTCTCCTGATTGAGCCACTATCTTTTTGGGCATCGCTCAACGCAATGCCATTCGCGTTTTGGATCACCGCTGGGTTTTACTTTTCGGTGATTTTCTTCAACACCACTCGCGGGGTTTTGGGTAAAGCGTTCAAGCGATAAATCGGATAGATTCGCGCCCCGCTCTTCATCGCCGCGTCCAACTCGTTATCTAAAAAATTCCAGTTCACCAAGCCATCGTCGCTTTCGGCATCGAGCAGATAAAAGAGCAGAGCGGCTTTCGCTTGATGCGTTGAAACCAGAAACGAGCCTGCCGGAAATTTCTCTTTGCCGGGTTTGATTTCGACCTGGAGTTTGGTTTCTCTGTGACCTTGAAAGGCTCGCGGGGCGCGACTGATTTCTTGAATCACCGATTGCTCGACCGCAAGCGTCACTTCCTGTTTTGTCGTTTCCACCACGATGCCGTGCGTCAACAACATATCAATCAGCTTGCGTTGTTCGGGCTTCAGTATGTAAGCCAGCGGCGGCGGCACTCGTTTGGTAGCTTGAAACTCGCCGTATTCGGTCATCAATACAGGGCGCGCTTCTGTGTTGGCTTCAAGTCGAGGTTTGTTGGTGCGCGGGTCTATGACGCGATTGACCGAGCCGACCAAAATCGCTACGGGCTTTGCCGACGCCTTCAATTCAAAGTTCACGCCGAAGCCGTCTTCATTGCCTTTGGTGGTTCCGGTCGCTGTCGAAAATTTATCGGCATCACGCGCCAGCTTGATGATGGCGGCAGGGCGTGCGGCGATGAATTGCAAAATTGCGCGGACGAATTTATCGGTCACATCAACGCGTGTGCGGAAATCCAGATACGAATACGCCTCGCTTAAAATCGCCAGACGGTTTCGCAAGCCTTCGTAGTTGTTGCCGAAACGCGGACGATGATCGAAGGTCGCCCAAGCTTTCGGGGCGCTCACTTGGTCGGGGTTCAATTCGTTTTGCGGACGGCCTTCCTGAGAGAAATTGCCGTAAAAATAGGTGTGATAGTGATGCTTTTCCCAAAGCCTTCGCGTCACCGCAGGGAAAAGTTTGTCGCGCATAAAGGCGAGGATGCGACGGTCAGTATTGGGATTCAAAGACGGCGAATAGGTCAACGCATAGCCGTGATACGAACCGTTCGTGGTGTGCAAATCCATGACCACTTGTGGGTCATAGCGATTGAAAACATTTTCAATCAAGCCTCTGGCTTCCGCCGCTTCCACTTTCATGTAATCGCGGTTGAGGTCGAGTTTCTCGCCGTTCTCTCTGGTGCCGACGCCGCCTTTCGGGCCGTTCTGTGCGGTGCGATTGTTGATGTCAATTTTTTCGTTGCCGTCGGCATTGTAAATCGGCGCGATCAACAAAATCATTTTATCGAGCAGCGCATTCAACTGCCCTGCTACGACATCGCGCATCAGGTGCTGCATGGCCTCTTTGCCTTCGACCTCACCGGCGTGGATGTTGGCCATAATGAAGACCACAGGCTTGGCGGCATTCCTGCGCGTTTGCGGCGCGGCGGCGGGTTGCCGCGACAATATGACCAGCGGCAACGAACGGCCTGCGTGGGTGGTGGCAAACGATTCCACTTTGATCTCCTGGCTATTCAGTTGCAGTTGGTGGATGAATTCCAACACGTCGGCATAGCGCGAAGTCTCTTCATAGTTCGTGCGTTCGGCGCGGGATTGGGGAAGCGATTGGGTTTGAGATTTTATGGTCATCGCAAAAAATACCAGGCATAACAGCAGGGCTATCCGCTTCACGCTTTTTTCCTCGACAGATCAATTTCGGCAGGCGCGAAATCCACGGCATCGGCACTGACCAGATAATGAAAGGTTGTGCCGCGCCAGCCGGTCAACGCGGTTTTGATAGACTCGCCGTGCAGATGCCCATACACACAGGCGTTGGCCTGATGCGCGTCCATCAAGTCGGTAAATCCACTGGAGTGGTGCAGCATATTGGTCGGCGGATAGTGTAGCGCCACAATCAGGAAATCGAAATCGGCTTGGTGTTCCTGCAAACTATCAAGCGCCGTCTTCAAGCGTTGCACTTCGCGCTGATAAATTTTTTCGTCCGCCGGTTCAAAGTAAGCATCGTTAGGACACAGCCAGCCGCGAGTTCCGGCGATAGCAACGCGATTGATGATGAGGGAATTGCCTTGCATGATGTTGATGGAAGGATGCAGCACGGCGGCCATCTTTGCAACAGACTGCCACCAATAATCGTGATTGCCTTTGAATAAAAGCTTGAGACCTTTCATGCGGCCTATACGGTCTAAATCGGGCTGCGCTTCGTGAAGACGCAGCGCCCAACTGGAATCCCCGACGATTAATAAAACATCGTCGTCGCGTCCGAGTTGTTCCCAGGCTTGGAAAATTTTCTCATCGTGATTGCGCCAGTTCTCGCCAAAGCGTTCCATGGTTTTGCCGGTGCCGCCTTCGAGATGCAAATCACCAATTGCAAAGATTCTCATGTCATCCCGTCAGCGCGGATCATCACTGGACAACTGATTCCGCACGATTCCTTATTCATAATGCGTCCACCTTCGCAGCCTCCACCGCTTGAATCTTACTTTACACGATTTTGTCATACGGGCAATGTGGTTCGCCTCGCCTAGCGATTGTCGGTTGTACACAACACGTCTTCGTAAGAGCAAAGCGAAACGCGCTTGGGTTTTTGCGGCAGCATCACACTGACTTCATGGGTGGTTTGATTGCCTTGAATGGTCACGGAACCGAGCCGCGTCAACTTGCCGTCGAAATCCAGGTAAATCGGCACTCGCATCTTGAACGCTTCGTCCACCTTGCTCTGGGTAATTTTGAACAGCAGTTTGACCTTGCCGCCTTCGCCGGGTTCAAAGCGATATTCCAATTTGTAATCCGGTATAGAGGTATAGAAAACCCACTCGCTGAAAAACCAATTCATTTTGCCGTTGCTGTCCAAATCCATCTCTCTGGTCATATGCTTTTCGACGATGCGTTGAAAATCCATCGTCGAAACATTGGTGTTGAAATGGGTCTTCACAAAATCTTTCATCATCTCTTTGAAGCGCTGGTCGCCGGTGGTGCGATCCCACATCAGCATCCGCAGCATATGAAGAATGAACGCGCCTTTCGGATAAATCATCGCCTGGGTGACGCGCCCGGTTTTGGGCGAGTCCAGACGATAGCCCATATAAACCGAACCGACTTCGCAAGGCCGCTTGCCTTCGCGGTTCCTGGTCAAAATCTTTTCGCGCTCTTCTTTCCAGAACTCCAGAAACTTATCATTTTTATAAACCGCTTGAGCAAAGATGGACGCCGAAAATTCGGCAAAGCCTTCGCTCATCCACTGGTCGCGGTACGATTTCCAACCGATGATATGCCCCCACCATTGATGTGCCACTTCGTGCGCCGCTACGATTTTGAAAAAGTTAGTGGCGCGGTCGAGTCCCAATTGATGCCGAAACGTCGAGTCTAAAAAAGCCGTCAACGGCATATAAACCAGCATCGGCCACGCCTGCCCGAAATTCGCATACGGTTGCTGCGTCAGCGCCAGCCGCCCATACGGCAAGGCCCCGAACATATCCGTATAAATCTGCATGGAGATTTGCGCTTCGCTTCTGGCCTTCTCCATCATGCTGGTGGTATTGAGCGACCCCAAAGTAACGGGAACCGCCATTCCGGCGGCCTGCAACTGCTCGACCTGGCGCTGTATATCTTTCAGGTAATCGGGGATGTCGCGATTGGCATAGGTCTCTAAAGTGTATTTGGTCTTGTCGTCCTGCACGATGCTTTTTTTGAAGTTGCCATAATTGAAACCGGCGACTGCCAAGGGCACATCGCTTTTCCATTTGGTAACTGCTTTGTCGCCTTCAACGGTTTCGCTGACCAGTTGTCCGGTCGCTACCATCGTCAAATCTTTCGCCGTCCGCAGCGTCATTTCATAAGTCGCACGGTCTTCGCCGAAACCGGAATTGGGATACCAACTGGAGCGCGTGACCAGTGTGTAGTTGCCGCCGCCGCTATCCATCACCGCATCGTCGCCGCCATATTCAAAGGTCAGCGCATAGTCTTTCGCCTGCTTCAGCGGTTCGGCAAGAATGACATATAAATCGGCGTCTTCATCTTTGTCTTCCTGTATGAAGCGCAATTCGCGGCCTTGTTCGTCGGCGATTTTTTTGACGCGCAGTTTACCGAACAACTCGAAGGGCAACACCTGCGCGCCATCCACCCGCGCTTTGAATTGAGCTTTGTCGGTGGCATCCAGGCGTTTGCCTTTCATGGTCGCGTCAATCTGATGATGGCTGAAATCAATCAGCGCATGAGTTTCGTCAAACACGGCTGGCGATTGATAATGATCGGCGATATGGCTGGCGACCCATATCCCTGTGCTGGTTTCGTTGAAGTTCGCCAGCACCACCTCTTCGGGATTGACGAACGGCGCGCCCAAAGGGTCTATGCCGTACAACATATCGCCGTAATGTTTGGCGTCAAAGTAGGCATTGAACAAACCGCCTTGTCCGCCTTGCCACATCAAATCCATGCAGATGCGCGCATCAAGGTTGTAGCGTAACAAGGTCGCGGCCAGTGAAAACAAGCCGGTCTTGCCTTTGCGAAGCATACGGCGATGATGCTCAAAGAATCCTTGAGCGTCGGAGTTCAACGGCGCACTTTGCACGCTGACCTGCTTTTTCATTTCCTCGTAGGTCTGGTCGGTGAAGCGTATGACCATTTTGTTGAAGCTGTCCTCGAAAGAAGTTTTGCCGGTGTAGTGGCTCAGATTTTTGCCTTCAATATCAACCAGCGGGGTCATTTGAAATTGTCCTTCGCCTAAAAAGACCGCAGCCGTAACCTTGCCTTCGACCGGCGCGAGGAAGAAGAGTTGTCCGGTTTTGAAAGTAATAATAGCGGTGTCGCGTTTGATGACCAGATTGTTGACCGCCGCAAATTCGCCGCTCAGTTTCGCGGTTCGCAGTTTCTGATAAATCGGGTTAATCGCCGCGACCTCAATTTTATCGCTGATCGGCGCGACGTTCAGCCGCACTGCGACGCTGGCTTTGCCTTCGCTTGTAACCGTGACGGTGGGCGTTTCAGACTGTACGAAACCGGCGGCGTCAACGACGATTTGATAGGTTCCCGGTGGCACTCTGGCAAAGGCAAATCGCCCTGCCGTGTCGCTTTGCGTTTCGGCGATGGGGTCGCCTGCAAGGGAGCGCAAACGCACTCTGGCGGCGACGATTGCCGCGCCGGTCGGGTCGCTGACCGCGCCCACGACGCTGCCGTTTTGCCGATAGCCAAAGGTTAAGGCCGTTGCCATAGCCGGATGCAAACGCCAGTCAATGGCGAAAACCCAAGGCGAAAAAAACAGACAGACCAGCACAATGGTAAGCAGTCGTTTCATGGAGGAGCTTCCTTTACCACTTATGAATTTTGAAATTGCAATCGCCTCTAATTTTGAAGAGACCAGGCGAATTTTGCCAGACCCGGCAGTAACACGCGGCCACAGCATAGCATCAACAAAATGCTGGCTACAATAAAAAAATATCGCCTCTTGCAAACCCAAGGATAAGCCCTCAGGGTCATGACGCGCCGGTTGCTTGAGGTGTATTCTCATGCTTTGCTGCATCGGTGGTGCGAGCAGCAGACCGCAATCCGCAAACAGGAGAAGAGAAAATGAATGAGCATATTTTTCGGGAGTACGATATACGCGGCGTGGTTGATAAGGATTTAACCGAGGCGACGGTTTATGATGTAGCGCGCGCTATCGGCACGTTTTATCAGGAGAATAACGCCCGCCGCATCAGCCTGGGGCGCGATGCCCGCGAAAGCTCGCCGCGCTTTCGTGACCTGATGATTCAAGGCTTGAATGAAACCGGCTGCGATGTTGTAGATGTCGGCATGGTTCCGACGCCGGTTTTGTACTACACCTTGTTCACCGAAAATGTAGATGCCGGCGTGATGATTACCGGCAGCCATAATCCCGCCGATAATAACGGCTTCAAAATCTGTCTCGACAAAAGCTCGATCTTCGGCGCACAGATCAACCGCATCAAAACCATCGCTTTGTCCAAAGCCTTTGCCAGCGGTCAGGGCAGCGCTCTCGAATTGAATGTCATTCCCGGTTACCAAGAGTTTATCGCTACTAATGTGAAACTCGGGGCGCGCCGATTGAAAGTCGTAGTAGATGCAGGCAACGGCATGGGCGGCTTCATCGCCGCGCCGCTGTATCGAGACATGGGCTGTGAAGTCGTCGAATTATTTTGCGAACCCGACAGCCGTTTTCCCCATCATCACCCCGACCCTACGGTGCTGGAAAATATGCGCTTCGCCATTGCTGCCGTGCATGAACAGCAGGCCGACTTGGCGATAGCTTTTGACGGCGATGCCGACCGCATAGGCGTCGTGGATGAAACCGGCAAGGTGATTTGGGGCGATCAATTGATGGTGATTTTCGCTCGCGCCATTTTACAGCAAGAACCCGGCGCGACCTTTATTGCCGAAGTGAAATGCTCGCAAACGCTGTTTGACGACATCACCCGTCAAGGCGGCAAGGCGATTATGTGGAAGGTCGGGCATTCGTTGATTAAGTCGGCGATGAAAGAGCAAGGCGCGGCGCTGGCCGGTGAAATGAGCGGTCACATCTTTTTCAAGCAGCGCTATTTCGGTTATGACGATGCGTTGTATGCAGGTGCCAGGTTGATGGAAATTCTATCGAACACCGACGCGCCGTTGTCATCTTTGCTGGCCGATTTGCCGCCGACGGTCAACACCCCTGAGATTCGTTTCGATTGCCCCGATGAGCAAAAATTCGGCGTAGTGGCGAAACTCACCGAAGCCTTCAAGAAGACGCATCAGGTAATTGATATAGACGGCGCGAGAATTCTGTTTGAACACGGCTGGGGATTGATTCGCGCCTCGAATACGCAGCCGGTGCTGGTGATGCGTTTTGAAGCCGATAGCGCCGCGCATTTACAGGACATTCAAAACGAAGTTGAAACGCAGGTGCAGCGCATGATGAAGGCCTGATGAATTGCGGCGGAGGAAACCTCAACCGTCCATTGCTCATCAGCGCCGTTGCTCATCTGTGCCGTTAACGGGGCGACCACCGCAAGGTCGTCCGCACTTCATGGGCAAAGCGCTTTAGCGTCGCAAGCGCAATCTTCAGTTTCGCGTTGGCGAACACGGCTGGTTGGCTACGAACCTCTTGCCATAAGATGGCCGAAGCTCTAGCATATTCGCTTCATTCTTGACCCTTGAATTGCTATGTCAGTAACCGAAAAAACAACTGAAACGCTCATCGAAGCCGTTCGCAAGATCAGCCGTTCCCTAGACCTTGCCGAAGTGGTAGACACGATTTTCGATTCGCTCAAGGAACTGTTGAATTATTCAGCGGCGGTCATCTGTGTGGTCGAGGCGCGCACCGGCACGGTTTATGATTTGAAGGCGCGTGGCTATCCGTCGCCGGTCGCCGAAGACGATTTTCTCGCCAAAGGCAGCGGCATCATGGGCTGGGTGTTGAAAAACGGTCAGCCGCAAATTGTCAACGATGTCATACAGGACGCCCGCTATTTCAAGGCACGCCACGAAACCCGCTCGGAAATCGCCGCGCCGATTATTCGCGCCGATGGCAAGGTGCTGGGCGTTATCAATCTCGAAGCCGATTGGATCAACGGCTACGATGAAGAGGATTTGAAGCTCTTGACCATGTTCGCTTCGTTGACTGCCTCTGCGATTGATTACACGCTGCTCTATCAAAAAGTCTTGAAGCAGATAGATGCCGAAAGGGAACTCGACCTGGCCAGAAAAGTCGTGGACAGTTTGTTGCCCAAAGTCTTTCCCAACTTTGACGGCTTCGATATTCACGGCACCACCATTCCGGTGCGCGAAGTGGGCGGCGATTATTTCGACTTTGTGGATTCGGTCACCGACCGCTTGGCCGTGCTGGTTGCCGATGTGTCCGGCAAAGGGTTGGCGGCGGCGTTGATAATGGTCACTTTTCGCGCTTATATTCAGGCGACCATCATCAACGAATTTGCCATGCGTGTGGTCATGTCGCGGGTCAACAAATTGATCTTCAAAACCACTGAGGGCGACCGCTTCATCACTACCTTTTACGGTTTGATAGACACCGAAAACAAACGCCTACTCTATATCAACGCCGGTCATAATCCGCCGCTATTGCTGCACCAGGACGGCAGCAGTCAGTTGCTTGAACACAGCGGGTTGCCGTTGGGAATTTTTGAAGAGTCGCGCTATTCGGAATCGGTCATAGATTTTCATCCCGGTGATATTTTGCTGATGTACACCGATGGCGTGACCGAAGCGTGCAGCGAATGCGTGGAGCCTTTCGGCGTCAAGCGCCTCGAAAATATGGCTCGCCAGTCTTCGCACCTTTCGGCCAAAGAGATTTGCGACGCCGTGACCGATGCGGTTCACGCCTATACCTCCGACATCGGCGGCCCCGAAGACGATCTGACCGTAGCGGTCATCAAGGTGCTGTAAAAAACCGGCGCGAATTCAATGGATATGCCTTCAATACCTCTATGCGATGAAAGCGCGGTTGCTGCGCCGCCGACAGAAGGCATCAAGTACGCAGGCTCGAAATTGCGACTGCTTCCCTACATCCTGCAATTGGCAAAACGCGTTAATCCGCGAACCGTCTTCGATGGCTTTTCCGGCACGACGCGGGTTTCCCAAGCCTTTGCACAGGTAGGTTGTCGAGTTATCTCTAATGACGTTGCGGCGTGGTCGAAAATCTTTTCGATCTGCTATCTATTAAATCCATACCCAAGCGAACATTTTACCGAGTTGATGGATTATTTGAATGCTCTCCCTCCTCAAGATGGCTGGTTCACGGAGCATTATGGTGGCAATGGACATAGCCCTTGCTCTGGCGACAACGACGGTCTCAAAAAACCCTGGCAACAGCACAATACCCGAAAGCTGGATGCCATACGGGAAGCGATTGAAAGGCTCTCCTTGGACGAGTACGAGAAAGCCGTAGCCTTGACCAGTTTGATACTGGCGCTGGACGAGGTAGATAGCACTTTAGGGCATTTTGCTTCTTATCTGAATGACTGGTCGCCTCGGTCTTACCATCAATTGCAGTTGAAAGTGCCACGCTTAATCGCCAAAGCCTGTAACCATGAAGTCCATCAAGGCGACATCTTTGCGATTCTACCGGAGGTTGAAGCCGACCTGGCTTACTACGACCCGCCCTATGGCTCGAATAACGAAAAGATGCCGCCCTCAAGGGTGCGTTACGCCGCCTATTATCACTTATGGACTTCGGTATGTTTATTTGATAAACCGAAATTGTTTGGCAAGGTAAAGCGTAGAATGGATACTTCTGACAAAATCAGCGCCTCGGTCTTTGAAGAGTTCAGGAAGAATACCAGTGGCAAATTCATCGTCGTAGAGGCCATAGAACGCTTGCTTCAACAAACCCGCGCCCGCCACATTATTCTTTCCTACAGTTCAGGAGGACGGGCGACCGCACAGGAATTACAAGATGCGATTGCCGGAACAGGGCAGATCATCGAAGCTATGGAAATTGATTATAAGCGCAATGTCATGGGAGGAATGCGCTGGACGCATGAATGGGTGCGCGAGGTGGATGGAACGAACAAAGAGTTTTTATTCCTAATTGAAAAGTAGCGTAACTAGAGGGTGTCGCAGAATTCCAGCAATCGCCCATATTTTGTAGGTGATTACACCGTCACACACAATATATGGACAGAACATCCATTGATGCGACAGGCTCTGGCGGCTATGGGAAATTTAACCAGGGCTATGTTGCCGCCGCAGTCGTCAAGCGAAGTTCGCGTGAGTTCTCGTCAAGCCGTCATCTGCGTCTGTTGAAACTGATGGTTACATCACGCGGAAAGGATTTGACTCTTGAGCGTTGAGCAAGGTGGATTGCGCGGCTTTTTCTTTGCGCTTCAATTTGTTCGAGTACATATCGCGGTCGGCGGCAAGAATTAATTCATCGAGCGTCGTGCCATCCACTTTATAGCAGGAGAACCCGGCGCTGACGCCCACATAAATGCCTTCGGAGTTGGCGACGAAGCGATATTTTTCGACCGTGCTTTGAATCCGATTGACTGTCTCTTTGGCCTCTTCGGGAGTGACGTGCAAGATGGCGACGAACTCATCGCCGGCATAACGGCTGACAAAATCGGTCGAGCGGGTTTGCGAAACCAGTAACCGCGCAATCTCGGTCAACACGCTGTCACCGGCTTGATGTCCAAGTTTATCGTTGACGTTTTTGAAGCCGTCCAAATCCATCATCACCACGCAGAAATTATCTTTGTGGCGTTGCGCCCGATCCAGCGCTTCATCGAAGCGATAGCGCAAGGCCCGGGCATTGGGCAAGCCGGTCATCGAATCGGTCAAGGCATTGGTCTCGGTGCGGCGATGATGCAGGGCGTTGGCAATGGCGTCGGCGGAGAGTTTGGCCACCGCTTCGACCAGGCGCAAATGATCCATGTGATACGAATGAATATCGGTGGAATAGAGCGCCAGCGCGCCTATGGCCTCATCGTCTTTTATCATCGGCACTACCGTCGCCGTGCGATACGCTTCTTTGATGTCGGCGCGCAGGGCGTCGAAATCGAGGCGCGGATCGCTGTTGTGCATGGGATGCGAATTGGCTACCACCCAACCGGCGATGCCGATGCCGGATGACATCTTTTTGCCTTTGATGAGTTCGGCGTTTCTGCCGGAAACGTGCGCCGCTTCGATCTCGCCGGTATCGTGCCGCGTCAAATACAAAACGCAGGTGGTATAACCAACGATGTCATGCAGGCGCGACGAAAAAACCGCAAAGGTATCGCGCAGGTCTAAACTCTTGCCTATGGTTTGCGCGATGTCATAGAGCGTGATGACTTCTTTGTGAGCGCTGCGTATGCGTTCATAGACCACCGGACGTTCTTCGTTCTTCCGTTGCCGGGTGAAGCCGTGTTCATCTTTCGAGGCGAAGGTTTGCAATTGCAAGCCCTGCTCGCGTATCTCATTTTCGAAATCGCCAAGGTGATCCAAAAAGGCCGCTATGACATTCGGATCA
Source organism: Acidobacteriota bacterium (assembly GCA_016201275.1). GTDB lineage: Bacteria > Acidobacteriota > Blastocatellia > UBA7656 > UBA7656 > JACQDB01. The sequence goes on along the minus strand of JACQDB010000017.1, from coordinate 58,068 downwards.
AAGGTCGTGTTGCTGCCTTGGCGCAATATATCTATAGCTTCCTGGCGCGTCATAGCGCGCCGATACTGGCGCTCTTCGCGCACCGCGTCATAACAATCGGCGACTGCCAATATGCGCGCCGTTATGGGAATTTCATCGCCGCGCAAACCGTCCGGGTAACCGCGCCCGTCCCAGCGCTCATGATGATGGCGCACCACCGGCACTACAGGGTAGGGAAAGCCTACGCGCTCAAGAATCTCTGCGCCGACAATGGTGTGAACCTTCATCTTTTCAAACTCGGCAGGCGTCAAGGTTCCGGGTTTGTTGAGGATGTAATCCGGCACCGCCAGCTTGCCTATGTCGTGCAACAGCGCGCCCGCTTTCAAGGCTTCGATTTCCGGGTCGGACAAACCAAACAAGCGCGCCAGCCCTGTGCAATAAATCTGCACGCGGCGCACATGGTCGTGCGTCACTTCGTCTTTGGCATCTATGGCGATGGCCAACGCTTCTATGGTTCGCAGATGCAGCGCCGCCATCTCTTCGGCGTGGCGATTCGAGACCTCGACCTTTTCCAGATAGACTTTATAAGTGAAATAGGTGATCGCCAGAATCGGCACGGCGATGATGAAGGCGAGAAACGAAACTACGGCAATCAGTTGATAAATCAGACAGGCGGCAGCGGCTCCTACAAAGGTCGAAAACGAAGTCCACAACACCGACTCTTTCCAGATGACGAAAAAGTCGCGCTGATTGCGTAACGAAATCATCAAACCGACCAGACCGGAATTGATGAGAAAATGAAATAACGCCAACAGCGCACAAGCCGCCAGCACCGCGCCAAATCGCGCTGTCGCAGGGTTGAATTCACCGAGCGCCAAAACCATCGCTTTGCCGGAAATGAAAATGGACAAACTCATCAGGCTGGCGTTGAACAAGGTAAATTTTCTGGAGTCTTTGTGGGTGATGGAATTGACAGCGGCTTCGACGCCAGCCAGCAACACCGACAACGGCAGGCCGTACAACAGAATGGAGGTGAAGACAAAGGTATCCGAAAGGGTGATGGCGCTTGCCGATTTAGGCAGGCGTATATCTATGCGCGAAATGAAAAAGACGGTAACGATGCTTAATAGTACCCATTCGATGGCGATTGACCCGGACAAAGCTCGATAAAGCGCATAGCAGAAAGCCGCCAGGCCAACGGCGCTGACCGTCCATTCCAAGCGTTTGCTGGAGGCGTTTTGAAGTTCGTACCGCTCAGACATCATTGAGGTCAATCCTTGATTCGTTGCCGCTGAAGACAGGCCAATGCCCTCAAGGAGTATGCTAACCTTATGCCAGACTTTGCGTAGGTGGGAGAGATGCAAAAAACCCCTGAAAAATCAGGCTTTTTTGCGTGTTGGTCAAACGTCAAAGGCGGGAATCATTCGCCTCTTGTGTCAGCTTGCCGCAATTGCATCATTCAAAATGGCGGAAACTCCAAGTCGTCGCGTCAGCCTGAGACCGGTGTAAGTGACAAAATCATGCAGGGCGCAGGAGCAAAAAAATGTTAAAAGGCCGACAAGCAGGGAATTTTTTTAGCCTCCTGCGCCATAAAACTCTTGCCGGAAAGAATGCGGAAAACTATTTTGAAAAGAGCGTCGTAAAACTCATTCTTTGCATGGAGAAAAAGAATCGGCTATAAATAAAAGTAACGTGTTAGCCCGCAACCGTAGAGCGAAGGAAGTAACAAATTGAGTAAAAGAAGTTTGATCCTGATTGGTGTGCTTTTCTTGAGTGGAGTGGTACTGGTGTTGGCCTGTCGCAATCGCAATGTCACCTCGGCGCAGGCCGAAACCACCGCCGCTGCCAACCAACCATCAACCTCGGAGATTGCCCCGCTCACTGATAAGAGCGCCGAAGTCGCCGTTACCCTGCCGTATTTTCACCGCCTGGATGACAACTACATACGCGGAGCGTTGCCGACCAAAGGCGGCGTCAAAACTTTGCACCGTTTGGGCATTAAGACCGTTGTTGACCTGCGTTCGATTTATGACCACACCGATGAAATCGGCTTGGCTGTCGAACGTCTGGGATTGAAATATTACTGGTTGCCGACCAGCGTTTGGGACCCGCCCACGGATGCGCGAGCCAAAGAGTTCGTCAAGCTGGTTTCCGACAATTCACAGGGGCCGTTTTATGTCTTCTGCGCTGACGGCTTGAATCGTGTAGGCGAAATGAGCGCTATCTATCGCGTCGCTAAAAGCCAATGGACGGTCGAGCAGGCATTGAAAGAGATAGATGAATTCGGCTTCAATCCGTACTACTGGAATTTGCGCGCTTATGTGTTTACCTATGCGCGCAAATTCCACCCGAAATCATTGCCGCCGCAAGCGCGCAGCCTCAGCAGCATGGAAGCCGCGAATTAAAATCATTTGCGGCGGCAACCGAACAACTGGTCACAATCGGGTTGCCGCCTTTTTTATTCGGCCTGAAGTTTTGCCTTCATACGAAGGCAGCAAGCAGCAAAACCTCCGGCGCTGTTCATTGGAGCGGTCTCTTGCTTGAACATAAAATTGTGCCGTTCAAGCAATGTAAGACTGCCAGCTTCCATAACGACCGCGTATCTTGCCGAGTGGAAAACTCAACATGATGAGCGCCAAGCCAACCATCACGCCGTTTATCATGGCGGTGGTGGTAAACCCTTTGAGGAGAAACGGTGCGATAACCAACCACGCGCCAAACAACATATTGAGAAACCGCAGGGGACGCACGACCTCGGCAATTGCAATCACCGTGGAAGTAACCACCAGCAAACCGATTAAATGGTCGTTGTCGGCGGCTCTGCCGGTGACGCCAAAAATGGCTGGCGCAAACGTCAACCACAAACCAAGCGCAACGGAAATCAGCAGATTCCAATTGCTCACCAACCACGGCACAAGCATAGAGGAAAATGGCTTCGACCAATCGAACGGCGTTAAACCCTCGTCTTTCTTGCCCTCGATTGTGCCGCCGAGCCAAAACGTGCGCCACAGCGGTTTGCCTTGGCGTTTTGCCTGTACCAAAAACTGTAGCATCGCCACCACTTCATCGAGCGTCGCCGGAATCATCACCAGCATGGCGACAGCGGCAAGCAAACAAAGCGAACACCACGCGCCGACTGCCAAAGGCTGCAAGATAATCAAGACGATGCTCACCGCGCCGAGCGGCACAACCAGAATGCCGAAAAACATGACCATCCAAGGCATCGTCCGCCAACGCGCTTTGTCGCCCATAAACCCCATCAATATCTCTAGCATATAAGACAACGCGCCAAGTCCCGCGTCGGAAATCGGAAACATTTTCGAGACCTCTGATTCCAGTACGCGCCGCGTGCCGTCACCAAAAAACGGATCATAAATCGAGGTGATGTGTCCGAGTTGATATGCCGCCATATAACGCGAAGCGAGAAAGCCTATCACTCCGAGCAAAATTATCGGAGCGCGTTGCAGCCACGACGAAGGATTGTAAGACCAGCCCACAGGAACATCCGCGCCGTCCATCACAGACATATCCATTCCCGGCATCATGGTCACCAGTACAGCGAAGGCGATGAGTAAAGCGCCGACCAGCGTATCGTTCAAATATCCGGCGGCGGTCGGCGACCAAAAAACCAGCGGCGCAAACAGCAGCCAGATACCGACAAGAGAATTCGCCCACCGCGCCAGATTTCCGATAAGACCTTGGTAAGCTGAAAGCAAAGAAAAAACCATGACGAGCAGACCGCTTACGACATCGCTCCAAGTCATTCCCGCGCTTTGATAGCCGAAAGTGAATGGACTGGTGACCAGCCACGCGCCCAAAAGCAAATTAACGAAACTCGCCCACAGCGATTCGCGCCACATCCTTGACTCGTGTTCCGCCGAACTCATTCCACCCATTCCACTCATCTCGCTCATCGCACTGTGCGCCATCGTTTTTGAACTGTCACTGCCGGATTTGTCCTCCACTATCTTTGCACGGTCACTGCCGGATTTGTCCTGCATCATCTTGGCGTGTTCTTCTGCCGACATTGCTGACATTGCGGTTTTATCTTTATCTTTCGCGTTGGTGTCCGATTTTTCTTGAGTGGGCGGCGAGGTTTCGCCGTGTTGTTGGTGTTGATTTTTCATTGCCCGTTTTCCTTACATTGATTTTTTCGCCGCTTCCTTGGTTTCGGCGAGTTGCGATGGCAATTCGAGATGATTTTCCCGATACCAAGCGACGGGATCGGCTTTGAGCGCAGCAATCATTTTGGGAATCGTATCACGCAAACTGCGCTTCGCCTCCCAACCAAGCAAGGTGCGTGCGCGGGTGGTGTCTAGGGCGTAATGGTCATCGGCGTAATCAATCATCCAGGGCTTGATAAACGGCTCTTCAACAAATGGTATGTTATCTTGAAACCACGCGCCGGTCTTCGCCAAAGCCTTCGGAATCTGTGTAGTTTCCCATTCTTCGCCGTGAATCAAGCGTGCAAAAGTGTGCTGCAACTCGCTATATGTCAGCGGCTCTGCCTCGCCGACGAGCAACGGCAAAATCGGCGGCAAAGCTTTACGGCGTTCAACCAGTCTTACGAAAGCTTCAACCAAATCGTCGAGATGCAAAAATGCTTGTCCGTGCGCCACGTCGCCGGGAAAAACGCGGCTCGTCAACTGACGCTCGAAAATGCGCTGAATTTGCTGCGCCAGCGGCAGCGAATGACACCCATCATCATAAATGCCGGACATCCTGAGCAGCACGGCGGGAATCTGCCCGTGTTTGCGGCGAATCACTTCTTCGGTTTTGATTTTCGAGACAGGATAAGCCCAAGTCTCTTTAATCGGCGAATCTTCGTTGATAAATTCGCCCGGCTCGACGGGTGCGTGAACCAGCATGGTGCTGGAAAAAATAAACTGCTCGACCGTGAAATTTTCGAGTCCGCGCAGCAGTCGCTCGGTTCCACGCACCGTGATTTCTTCATATTTCGGACTCGGTTTGCCGGAAAAATCATAATAGGCGGCGAGATGAATCACCGACACCAGGTGCGCTCCGTGGTGTTCACGAAGAATGCGAAGACCTTCCTGCACGCTCTCGTCCAAACTCAGGTCAACCGGAATAGCGGTGCAGTCAAGCGGCGGCGGCGTGGGAGCTTGGCGGTCGAAACCGACAACCTCGTAACCCTCTTTAGCCAAGCGCTCGGCTACCGCATAACCGACTAACCCGCTGATGCCTGTGACTATCACTAATTTTTTTCCCGTTTCCATTGGCTTTCTCCTTTGAGACTTTCTGGCAAGGGATTCTAATCGCCGCTACCATTGGTCTCCATAATTCGGAAGGAAAAAAATTTGCTATTCCACCTTCAAGCAGTTTATTGCGTTGGCGAAAAGACCACCTGAAGGTGGAACGCCAAATTTTTATATCTCCCTCCAAGCTCTTGAGACGATACCCGCTGCTGTCTTCTTGAAAACTCGCCTAGGCGCAGCAGGAATGTTCTTTTATGCCTTGATGTTTGGTCACTTCAAGAGTGCCTTTGGTCTTGTTCACTTCGTCCGGCGAGCCGTGGGTGATGATGATAAACTTACCGGCTTTGATCTGCGTCTCGTATTCGATGATGCTGTCTTTGGGAATCCCTATGCTGTACAGACCTGCGCCTAACGCGCTCAAGCCTCCCACCACTACCGCGCCTTCCAGCGCCCCAACAATCCATCCGACCAGCGGTCCGGCTGCCAAGAGCGCTCCGATGCCCGGTATGAGAAAGAACGCCGAGCCAAACAGCAGCCCCCATAAGCCGCCCCAGAAAGCTCCCATCTTGCCCCAAGCTTTCATGCGGTCACCAGTGGTGTAATAACCAACCACCTCTTCTTCGGTTTGGTAATCCTTGCCGATGATAGACAGTTTCTGCATATCAAATCCCGATCTCTGAAGTTCACGGATAGCTTCTTCTGCCTCTTCGTGGGTGTCGTAGATAGCGACGACCGCACTCTTGTCTGGCGTTTCCGAGGCTGCCAACTTCTCTGCGACTTGTCCTATATGTGCTTGCATGGTTATCTCCTTTCATTCGTCTTTTGGTTTGGAGAGACCGCTGTAACGGCGTCTCTGTTTACGTGCGACATGGTAATGGTTGCGGCAATGTACACCGCAACCATCACGCCATCGAGGACGGACTCCGCTTCACGCGCTGTCGGTGAGGCGCGTTGGCAACCACGATCAAAGTCGAGCCACACATCAAGAAGGCGACGACCTTGGGAGGTAGCAGCCCTCGGTCAAGAGATAGAGCAAAGCGCCGACGAGCGCGAAAGCAATGAGGTTGTCTATACACCAACCTCTTGCAGACCTGTCCAAGCTACATCTTCATTTTCATCTTGCCTTCCTTAGCGCTCTGATGCATCTTCGACATCGCTTCGAGCTGGGCGTTGATGCTGGCAGCTAAACTGGAAACTTTCTTGGCGTCCGGCGTGGCTAATTGCACCTCCGCCTCCAGTGCCATCAGTTGGTCGTTGAGTTGGCTGCGATGCATCTTCATTTTCTCCATCATACCGCTCATCTTGGCTTGCATCTCGGCGCTCATGGTTTGCATATGTTCTTGCTGATGCGCTTTCATCTGGTCGAAACTGCGGCGCATTTCCGCCACCGCGTCACGGGCAAATGTGACATTAACGGTACTGCTTCGCGCCGTCTGTTCGTGCAACGCCTTAGCAAACACAGCAAGGTTCTGGTGGTACGCCATTGCTAAAGCATGATGCGGTTCATTAGCCATGTCTTTCATCATCTGCCCGTGCGCCATGTCTTTCTTGCCTTCGGTTGCCATTGGAGCAGACTCTTTCTTGGTTGCATGATTCTCGTGTTGTGCGGTTGTGGTTATGGCGCTGAAGGCGGTCAACGAGAGCGTCATTAAAATCGCTAAAATTATTTTTGTCTTCATTTTTATTTTCCTCCGAAACGGTCGAGCAAACTGTTAGTTTGCTGGGTTTTTCTGGTTTCAGGGAGCAACACCATCGAGCCGATTGGGCGATCTCCCTGATGCCTTCTAGTAGAGTTTGACACTTGCCTCGGCGGCTAGCGGTTACGCTGAGAGCAAAGCTAACAAGCTCTTACGAGCAATGTCTCGCGTCACCTTTTGGGTGGACGAAGGGTCAAATGTTATGGATCACTTTGCGAAGTTTGGCTTGGATTTCTTCTGCCACCTTGGCTAAGGCGGAGTTGCCAACCACTTGCATAGATTGCACGGGATCAATTGCCGCCACTTCTACTTTGCCATCGGCTAACTCTTGCACGATGACGTTGCAGGGCAACAATATGCCGATTTTGTTTTCCGCTTGTAGTGCTTCATACGCAAACGGCGGGTTACACGCGCCCAGGATTTTGTACTTCTGAAAATTGACATCCAACTTTTTCTTGAGCGTTTCTTTGACATCAATTTCGGTTAAGATTCCGAAGCCTTCTTTTTTCAATTCCTCGCCTACTTTGGTAAGAACTTCTTCAAACGAGGCCTCGGTGGTTTTGCTGAAATAGTAGTTCATAGATGGTTCCTTTTCTGTGACTAAGAGTTTGTGGCTTTTGTGGTTCATGGAGATTGATCTGTTGTGGGTCGGTGGAATGATGAGCATAAATGAGCGACAGAGGAGTTGCCGAATTCTTCTTCTTAAAAGCCATAGAGACCCTTGTACACATCAGAGATGGCAAACGCTGTGCCGCTGCTTGCTTGCCAGTCTAAGGCTTGTAAATCAACTCATCGAGCTACCGGAAAGATTTATTTTGGTTCCGCATCGTTTGAGCAGTGTATCAATGTTGCTTTTGAGTGTATGGATTTCGTAGGCGAAAGCTGAAGCCGTGATAGTGGCTCAACGAAGAGAGAAGTTTCATAGTCCGCCTTCATGCCATTGGCCTGTAGGCGGGACTACGAAACCCTTGCCCGTACAAGGTTGCACTTTATTTACTCCACATCCTTGGCTCAACTTTGTACATTTTTCAGAGGCGAACCGAGCTTGCCAATCCCCCCGATGGCAATCGGGGGATGGTTAAAGTCCAACCTTGCCCGATGCTCTGTAGGTTGGACTTTAAGCATCCGTTGGGGGGATTGCAAAAAAACTTTGCTTGCCTGTGGTGTAGGTTGGACTTTAAGCATCCCCCAACTGCCGTTGGGGGAATTCAGACGAATGGCCTCACGGCCTCGGCTCCCGTTGGGGAAATTCAGACGAATGGCCTAACGGCCTCGGCTCCCGTTGGGGAGATTCAGATGAATTGCCTAACTGCCTCGGTTCTCCGTTGCTAGTTTTTTAGAGGCGCAGCAGCCCGATTTCATTGGCTTTTTCAGCACCTGGAATGATTGAACCTCAGCTTGTTGAGGTGAGGTTCAATCATTCCAGGCGCGAACCGTAACGTCAGCGCTTGATCGGTGTGGTTCAATTTGAAATTGTACAAAGTCGAGCTTGGGGCTTTTCCAGTAAGTCGTATAGCGCCACCCACCACGCCGCCGGGCTGATGCTAAAAATTGCTCCGCGTGATTATGAAATTGTTTGCCGGAATGCTATGATTTCGCCTTCTTCAATATCACCAGCGACGGAGACATCAAGCGATGAGCCAAACTTACATACTGGCGCTCGATCAAGGCACCACCAGTTCACGAGCCATTCTTTTCGATGAGCAAGGCAAACCCGCTGCCATGGCGCAGCAGGAGTTTGAACAAATCTATCCGCAACCCGGCTGGGTTGAGCATAACCCTGCGGAAATCTGGTCGTCGCAACTTAATGCCGCGCAACGCGTGATGCTAGACAACGACATCAAGCCCGATCAAGTCCTCGCCATAGGCATCACCAATCAACGCGAGACCACCATCATTTGGGACCGCGAGACCGGCGCACCGATTTACAACGCCATCGTCTGGCAATGTCGGCGCACCGCTGAAGAGTGCGACCGCTTGCGCGCCGAAGGCTTGGCAGCAATGTTTCAAGACCGCACAGGCTTAGTTGTGGACGCTTATTTTTCCGGCACTAAAGTCAAATGGCTGCTCGACCATGTGGAAGGCGCTCGTCAGCTTGCCGCCAAAGGCCGTTTGGCATTTGGCACCGTTGATAGTTGGTTGATATGGAAACTGACGGGCGGACGGGTTCACGCCACCGACCCCTCGAATGCCAGCCGCACCCTTTTATACAACATCAAGACCGGCAAATGGGATGACGATTTGCTGGCGGCATTGAATGTGCCGCGTGAAATCCTGCCGCACGTTGCGCCTTCGAGCGCCATCATTGGCGAAACCGACGCCGAACTTTTCGGGCGCTCGATTCCCATTGCCGGTAACGCTGGCGACCAGCAGGCGGCGCTCTTCGGACAAGTTTGCACCGAACCGGGAATGTCGAAAAACACCTATGGAACGGGCTGTTTTATGCTGCTCAACACCGGCACAACGCCGGTGAAATCGAAGAACAATCTGTTGACCACGGTGGCTTGGCAGATCGGCGAAGAGCCTATGGAATACGCTCTCGAAGGCAGCGTCTTCATTGCCGGAGCGGCGGTTCAATGGCTGCGCGATGGTTTGAAAATTATCAACAATGCGGCGGAAACCGAAGCGATGGCAACCGCTCTTGCCGACAACGGCGGCGTTTATCTAGTGCCTGCTTTCGTCGGTCTGGGCGCGCCGCATTGGGACGCTTACGCCAGAGGCATCGTCGCTGGCATCACTCGCGGCACGACGCGGGAACACTTGGCGCGTGCGGCGTTGGAAGCCATCTGCTATCAAACTCAGGATGTCTTGGCCTGTATGCGCGACGATGCCGGTATCGCCTTGAGCGAATTGCGCGTGGATGGCGGTGCGGTGAGCAATAATTTCTTGATGCAGTTTCAAGCGGACATTTCCGGCATCCCAGTGGTGCGTCCGCAGAACGCCGAAACCACAGCGGCGGGCGCGGCTTATCTGGCAGGACTGGCCGTAGATTTTTGGGCAGGTGTGGAAGAGTTGAGCGAGATGTGGGCGCGCGATAAAGTCTTCGAACCGCAAATGAGCAAAGAAGAACGCGAACGATTGCTTGCCGGTTGGCATCGCGCTATTGAACGCGCCAGCAAGTGGGTCGAATAGCCTCGCGCCATCGCTAGGCCTGAAGAGCCTTCAAACAACATTGTTTAGAGGCGGTCTTCGACCGCCATTCTTTCCGAAGTCGGCAGGTGATCGGTTATCCTGTCGGGAAATACGAACACCTGTCTGGCCAAATCCGAAAACAGAACTTCATTGCTGTAATAACGCTTCAGAACACTGCTCTGCCAATCCAACAGGTCGGCATTGGCTGCGGCAAACTCCTGCCAGTTTGGTTTTTGATGGTCGCGTTTGAGGCGTTCGTGAATCAGAAAAAGATAAGCCCAGGTGATGGTTTCGTGATAAAGACCGGCCTTGCCTTTTGCCGCCGCAAAGCGTTGCAAGCCTGCGGAAAATTTCGTCAACGCTTCCAGCACCGGCAAGGTTTGCAAATAGAGCCAAGCCAATCGGACGTGATCGGCGTGATGAAATTCCTCCAAGGGAAGTTCGCAACTTTCGAACCGTTCGATGAACTCTTCATCAGACAGCATCATCGCTCCCCTCTGCGTGCGGCGCGTTTTGATGTCGGCAAGGTTTTTTTGCCCACCTCTTTTTCGCTCAGTTTATGGCTGGCCGTAGCTTTCAAATCCAGCCCGTAAATTTTTTTCAACACGGCAATGCGTTTTAACGACTCCTCGCTAAACGGCGACTTGCCGTCAAAGGCGTGCAGCACGATGCCTTCGAGCAAATCGCCTAGATATAAATCGTGATACTCCGCCAAACCCTTCAAGACTTTGAGCAGGCGTTTTTCCAGGCGTATGCCAGTCTGTACCCGCTCAATGACAATCGTCTCGCGTTTGGCAACCGGCTTTTGACCGGCTTTTACTGGCTTTTTCATGGCATCTTCTCCTTTTGTTGTTTTGGTATATTGGTACATATATATAAATAAGTTGTCAAGCGTGAACGCTGAACCCGTGGCCGTGGCGGTTGGCAAACCTCGCCCGTACTGGTCATCTCTACAATGGATTGTTAGTATTTTGGTTCGTATGGATGATTCCTCTTTGAGTTCGATATTGCTTCGACTGTTTATCGTTCTGCTGGTCGTGCTGGCCAACGGCTATTTTGTGGCAGCCGAATTCGCTATGGTGAGCGTGCGGCGTTCGCGCATCGAACCGCTGGTCGAAGACGGCAACAAGAAGGCGAAAATCGTAGTGCGCTTTCTCGATGACTTGAATTCCTTTATCTCGACCTGTCAAGTTGGTGTCACGGTGGCAAGCTTGGTCTTAGGTTGGCTTGGCGAAGAGACGTTGGCGCATATTCTTACGCCCTTGTTGGGGAAAATTATTCCCGCGACCGCCCCTGCGCTGCTGGCGGCGCATTCGCTGGCGACCGCTCTGGCGCTGCTGATCGTGACCTATTTTCATCTGCTGCTTGGCGAATATGTTCCCAAAGCTATCGCCTTGGAAAAGACCGAGCGTCTGGCGCTGGCAGTGGCGCGCCCAATGGAATGGTTTGAAACGGTTTTCAAATTTCCTATCTGGATGATCAATCAATCCGGGGCTGTGGTGCTACGGTTATTAGGCATACATGAATCCGATGAACACTCGAAAGCTTACAGTGAAGACGAAATCCGCCACTTGATTGCGGTAAGCCATAAGAGCGGTCATCTCATCGAAGACGAACGCAAGTTGATTGACAATGTTTTTGAATTTACCGAAGCCACGGTCGAAGCCATCATGAAGCCGCGCACCGAAATCGAAGCGCTGGACGCGGCGCTTCCCATCAACGAGATGATAGCGATTTTCGAGCGCCTCGGTTATTCGCGTATGCCTGTCTATCGCCATTCGCTCGATGAAATCATCGGCATCGTGTTGTATAAAGATTTGAGTCGCGCGGCGCGGCAAGGCGAAGCGGTAAGCATTGAACCCATCCTCCGCGACACGGTTTTTCTGCCGACGGCGGTGAAGCTTAATGATGCGCTCGGCGTGTTGCGAAAATCGAGCGCCCACATGGCTATGGTGGTGGACGAGCACGGCGGCGTCGAAGGACTCGTGACGCTCGAAGATTTACTCGAAGAGATTGTCGGCGACATCAGCGACGAGCATGATGAAATCGCCGTGCGCCAGATCGTCGAGCAAACGGATGGCAGTTACACCGTGATGGGCAGCCTTTCCATACGCGATGCCAATCGAACTCTTGATTTGGGTTTGCCCGAAGCCGACAGCTATCACACCATAGCCGGTTTTATGATGGCGCGTGCCGGAAAATTATTAGCGGAAGGCCAGAGTGTTGACTATAACGGCTGGCGCTTGACCGTGCAGGCCAAAGCCCGCAATCGCATCACTGAAGCGCGCATCGAAAAACTGTCGCCGCCTGAAGGAGAGGCCTAGCGTGTGATTGACCATGATGGCTTGTTTAAGAAATTGCTCACCACGTTCTTCGTAGAGTTTCTGGCGTTGTTTTTTCCGCAGATGCGTGGAGAGCTTGACGAGGGAGCGCTGCACTTTCTCGACAAAGAATTTTTCACCGACCTGGCAACCGGTGAACGGCGCGAAGCCGATATCGTCGTGCAAGCCAAGTTTCGCCAGCAGGACTCCTTCTTCATTATCAATATTGAAAATCAGGGCGACCCCAGGGATTTCAACCAGCGACTGTTTTTTTATTTCGCTCACCTTTATCAGAAATTTCGTTTGCCGGTTTATCCGATAGCCGTCTTTTATGGCAAAGCCCCGAAACAACAACTTGCTGATTTTCATCGGATGGAATTCGCGGATGGCGTAGTGCTGGATTTTCGCTTTCGCGTCGTGCAATTGAACCGTCTGAACTGGCGCGATTTCGTGCGCCATAAAAATCCGGTGGCGAGCGCCTTGATGGCCCGGATGAAGATTGCGCCTGCCGAGCGCCCGTTTGTGAAGTTGGAATGTCTGCGCCTGATGGCAAGCTTGAAAATAGACCGGGCGCGCCTGAAATTGATTTCGGTCTTTGTGGACACCTACCTGAATTTAACTGCTGAGGAGGAGCAGATTTTTCAGGCGGAACTTGCTAAAATTGAACCACGCAAAAAGGAGAAGATCATGGAATTTACCACTAGCTGGGAGCGACAAGGAATTGAAAAAGGGATCAAACAAGGCGTCAAACAAGGCGTCAAACAAGGCGTCAAACAAGGCAAACAGGAAGGCGCGCTGAAATTGATTCTGCCGCAACTTAAGCGGCGCGTTGGCACGCTCACGCCAGCGTTGCGAAAACGTGTTGAGCGATTGTCTTTAGCGCAACTGGAAAGATTGGGCGTCGCTCTGCTTGATTTTTCCGACCTTACGGATTTGACCGACTGGTTGGCACGGCGCGACGTGTAGTTTTCCTGCTTCATCATTATGGCGAAATCAAAAGGCACAAGAACGGTTTACGTTTGTCAGAACTGCGGCGCGCAACAGCCGAAATGGATGGGCAAATGTCCCGATTGCGGCGAGTGGAATTCATTTGCTGAAGAGAAGCCCGCCTCTATGTCGGCCAACGCTTCCCCACGCGGCGGGATGTTTCGTATGAAAGAGACCGCGCCGCTGGCCTATCAAGACATCGAAAGTCAGGACGATGCGCGCCAGTCTTCCGGCATCAGCGAATTTGATCGAGTCTTAGGCGGCGGCATCGTTCCCGGTTCGTTGATTTTAATCGGCGGGGAGCCGGGTTGCGGCAAGTCAACTTTGATGATGCACGTCTCGGACCGACTCTCCAACAGCTATGGCAAGGTTCTCTATATTTCTGGTGAAGAGAGCGCCAGACAAATCAAACTGCGCGGCGAGCGTCTAGGCATCAATCCCAATGGCCTGTATTTATTGGCTGAAACCTGCCTCGAACGCATCTTCGAAGAGATCGAACGCCTTGCGCCGCAAGCCATCATCGTGGATTCTGTACAGACCGTCTTTTCCATGAAATTGGAATCCGCGCCCGGTTCGGTGTCGCAGGTGCGCGAAGTCGCGGGGCAATGTTTAGTCCTCGCCAAAAATCACACCGTGCCGATTTTCCTTATCGGTCACGTCACCAAAGATGGCGCGATTGCGGGGCCGAAAGCCCTTGAGCATATCGTGGATACGGTGCTTTATTTTGAAGGCGAACGCCATCACAATCATCGCATCATACGCGCTGTCAAAAATCGTTTTGGCGCGGCCAATGAACTCGGCGTCTTTGAAATGACGGGCGCGGGGTTGGTGCCGGTAGCCAATCCTTCGGGCTTGTTTTTAAGCGAACGCCCGGCAGGCGCATCGGGTTCGGTGGTCACCGCCTGCATGGAAGGCACGCGGCCTCTGCTGGTGGAATTGCAGGCGCTGGTGACGACCACGCATTACGGCAACGGGCGGCGCATGACGCAGGGCGTGGATGCCAATCGCGTTGCCCTGTTGATGGCAATGCTCGATAAGCGCGTCGGCATGAACGTGTTGAGCGATGATGTTTTTGTCAACGTCGCTGGCGGCATCAGCATAGATGAACCGGCGGCGGATTTAGGCATCGTCATTGCGATTGCTTCGAGTTTTCGCAATCTGCCGATTGATGAACGGGTGGCGATGTTCGGGGAAGTCGGACTGGCTGGCGAGGTGCGAGCGACGAGTCAAGCCTCGGTGCGCGTGCGCGAGGCGTATGCGATGGGCTTCAAGCGTTGCCTCATTCCACAAGGCAATATGCTTGGGCTGGAATATGACGACGGCATCGAAATCATCGGCGTGAAAAATATCATGGATGCGCTGGAGGTGGTGTTTTGAAGCGCCGAAAAAAGTTTACGGTGACTAACACAGCCCCCGTTGCCTTAGTCACCGTATATTCTTTCTAAGCTACGCCTTGTACTTTGGCAAGGCTCGTGCCATTGCCGTGCAGCGCTATTTATCCCCTATTTTTTTCAATTTCACCTTTTCGCCAAGCGGCGACGCACCGTCAGCTAACAAATCTTGTCAGGGGTTGTGACATTTCCTGTAAAAAAATATTGATGCGACTGGCTGGCTTCTTTCTGGTACACGCCTTGTGGCCTTTCGGGGCTGTTCGTTTTCGGAAGCGGGTGAATCTCCTGCCGCAAGTTTCACCGCAATGGTGCCGCGCCTAAAAATCAATGCGGCAATTTCTGGTCGTGGACGAAGCGCCGAGGCGGTATGAATTCTTCTCTGTAGAAATGTCAATTCCACATAGCAAAACGGCGGATTTCCGTTATAATGGGAGTCGTTTAGGGGCAAGCTCCTGACACGACCTTTTAGCTGCTAGCCTATTCACACGCGCTTTCAGAATTATTTTCATATCGCCTGAAAGTTGCGTTCACTACCTGAACCAAACGGTTTGTTCGGGAAGTCATCAAGCCGCAAGCAACAAACTTGCGGTTCTAAAAAAGTTTGTTACAAGGTCGTAGTGGCGGCCTACTCAGCCGCAGTTGTTCTTTATATCTTTTCAGTTCACTATTCGCAGTGTCGTGCAGCAGGAACGGCTCAAGCGATAAGTAGGCGAACGGAGGTCGGTATTATGCGATTCGATGTTACTTTGATTCGTATCGTCTTCATCGTGGCACTGGCGAGCGCTGGATATTTTTTGAAACCGATAAATGACTGGCGTTTGGGTTCTTCGGCGGTCGGCGGTTTACTTGCTTTGGCGATCATTTTCTTTGAAGCCCGCATCCGCAAAGCCAGTTTGAAAACGCTGATCGGCGGCGCGGTCGGTTCGATACTCGGCATCGCTGGCGCGACCTTAGTTGCGTGGATCGTCTCGTCTCAGCATTCAATCAGCGAAGAGTTCAAAACCTTTCTCTCGTTGTCGCTGACGTTGATGATGGCGTATGTCGGGTTGGTGGTGGGAGCGGTCAAAGGCGATTATCTGGATTTATCCGCGCTCGGTGGGATTTTCGTTGAAAAAGGACAAAACAAAGCAGTGCCGTTAATCCTCGATACCTCGGTGATTATTGACGGCAGAGTTGCCGACATCGCCGAGACCGGGTTTCTTGCCGGCACGTTGGTGATTCCGCAGTTCGTCTTGAAAGAACTCCAGCAGATTGCCGACAGCGCCGATTCCAACAAGCGCAACCGTGGGCGTAGAGGTCTGGACATTTTGCAACGTCTGCAAAAGAAAAAGGGCAGCTATGAAATCGTCATCAGCGAGGCGGATTTCCCCGACGTGCGCGAGGTGGACCACAAACTTATCGAATTGGGCAAACAGATTGAAGGCAAAATCGTCACCAATGATTTCAATCTCAACAAAGTCTCGCAACTGCGCGGCGTGGCGGTGTTGAACATCAACGAACTGGCCAATGCCTTGAAACCGGTGGTCTTGCCGGGCGAAATCATGCGCGTCTATGTCATGAAGGAAGGCAAAGAATATAATCAAGGCGTCGCTTATCTGGATGACGGCACTATGGTGGTGATAGACAATGCGCGGCGCATGATTGGCAAAAACGTGGACGTAGCCGTGACCTCGGTGTTGCAAACCACGGCAGGCAAAATGATCTTCGGGCGTTTCAACGAAGATGGCAAAGCGGCACGCGATGAAGTAAAAGTGACTCCGAATATTCCGCGTCCCTGAACTTTGATTTCGTGAGTAGTCGAAAGCTGAACATCGCCATAATTCCAGCGGCAGGCATCGGCACTCGTATGCACGCTGACCGCGCCAAACAGATGCTTGAACTGGGCGGCGTGCCTTTGCTCGTCCACACCTTGAGGCGCTTTGAAGCGTGCGACGCAGTGGATCAAGTTATACTGGTCTTGCAACCCAACTTGACTTCCGAAGTCCTGTCTTTATTGCCGAAACACCACTTGAAAAAAATCGTCCGCGTGGTTGCAGGGGGAGCCGAGCGCCAGGATTCGGTCTATCGCGGCTTGCAGGTGGTCAATGGCGAGACTGCCGGAATCGTTCTGGTGCATGACGCAGCGCGGCCTTTCATCAAACCCGAAGAGATTCGCGCCGTCATTGAGCGCGCCGAAACCAAAGGCGCGGCGATACTGGCAAGCCCTGCGGTTGACACCATCAAACAAGTCAAACAATCAACCATACGTCGCACCCTCAACCGCCAATTTATTTATTACGCACAGACGCCGCAGGCGTTTCAGTACGCGATTCTCAAAACGGCGTATGACCAGGCGTTCGCCGAAAGCTATCGCGCCACCGACGACGCGCAGTTGGTCGAACGCGCCGGTCATCAGGTCTCGATCATCGAAGGCTCGCCGATCAATATCAAAATCACTCGCCCCTTCGATTTGAAAATCGCCGAAGTCATTCATAAGGAATTTTTTGGATAAATGGTTATTGGTTACTGGTTACTGGTTCCTCGTAGATTGGTAACCAATAACCAATAACCAATAACCCGTAACAAACCACAAATGAGAATAGGAATCGGTTATGACATCCATCGTTTAGTTGAAGGGCGCAAGTTGATACTTGGCGGCGTCGAAATCCCTTTTGACAAAGGCTTGTTTGGACATTCGGATGCCGATGTCTTGGCCCACGCCATCTGTGACGCTTTGCTGGGAGCCGCCGCTCTGGGCGACATCGGCTCGCACTTTCCCGACACCGACCCGCGCTTTGCAGGCGCATCGAGTTTAGATTTACTGGCGCACATCGTTGAGTTGATAAGCGAGCGCGGCTATAAGATTGCCAACCTGGATTGCATCGTGATGGCCGAACGCCCGAAGTTGAAACCGCACATTCCGGCAATCCGCGAATCACTTGCCGCCGTGCTGCGCCTTGAGGTTGAACAAGTGAGCGTCAAAGCCAAGACCAGCGAAGGACTCGAAGCCGTCGGGCGCGGTGAAGCAATGGCGGCTCATGCGGTCGTGCTTTTCGTCGCCAATTAGCCGTTTTCTCTGCCCTTGGTTATGATGGAAGTCTGGTGGTCGAGATTTTAGTATTGGCAACAGAGGATGACGCGATGAATCAGATTCGCTTGCTTGAAGAATTATTCAAAGCGACTCAATCGCTGCCGCAAGCACAAGCTTTGAGTGAAACTGAAATCGCCACGCCAATCGAAGCTTATCGTCGTGACGTGAATATTCTTTTGCAAACTTGATATGTCTCCAATAGACAGTGACAACAGAGGGATATTTGAAGCCGCAATCGGAGATGGTCGTCCGCTGTTGTTGTTCACCGGCTTGGCGCTGATGTTGTCCGGCGGCTTTGCTATCTTTACCGCTGCGACCGGCCATTTCCTGCCGCAAGACACTCAGTATTTGGGCATGACGGCAAGCGAACTTTGCGCCCTACAGCACTGTCGCGTCGTGCATTTCATGATTCACGACCGCGTCGCTTGGGGCGGTTCGTTGATAGCCGTAGGGGCGCTGTATATGTGGCTGGCGGAATTTCCGCTGCGCCAGAAAGAAGCCTGGGCTTGGTGGCTCTTTGTCGTCACCGGCATCGTTGGCTTCGGCAGTTTTCTCGCTTATCTAGGCTATGGCTATCTGGACACCTGGCATGGTATGGCGACGCTTTTGTTATTGCCGCTTTTTATCGGCGGACTCATTCGTTCATCCTTCACTTTACCGAAACCGCTCACGCTGCGCTCGCTGTTTACGCCCTCCATCAAACCGCGTTGGACTTCGGCATTCGGCATCGGTCGCTTGCTGTTATTGGCGACCGCCTGCGGCATGATTGCCGGAGGTTTGACGATTATGATTTTCGGCATGACCAGAGTTTTCGTGCCGCAGGATTTGCAGTTCATCGGCGCACAGGCCGACGATTTGCGCGCCATCAATCCGCGCCTGATTCCCTTGATCGCTCACGACCGCGCAGGCTTTGGCGGCGGCATCGCAACCTGCGGCCTCACCGTTTGGTTTTGCGTGTGGTGCGGCAAACCGTCGCGCCATCTCTGGCAGATATTACTGGTCGCAGGTCTGGCGGGATTTTCTACAGCTATCGGTATTCATCCCATCGTAGGCTATAATGACTTCGTGCATTTAGCGCCCGCCATGTTGGGCGCGTTGATTTTTTTGATCGGCATGAAGTTGAGTTTTACACCGATGCACACAAACTTGAATCGCCTAAAGGCTGAGTTAAACAAGGCAGCGGCAGAGGGCGAAGCGCATTTCGTGAACTGATTATTTTCAACGCAGGGGGCGACGAGGATGAAGAAAGAAATCTTGTTATTCGGCGGATTTTTGCTGATGATTAGCGGCCTTTCATCAAGCATTCCCTCTGAACTTCAGCCCTTCCACACGGCTTCGATACCGCCGCAGAAAAATCAAACAGCCAACGAGTTTTCTACCTACAAACAATGGACTCGTGTGAATACGAAGCCTTGGAAGATGGCCGCCAACATCGCTGTGATGTGCGCGCCTGCGCCAGCGCAACTCAAAAACGACAGTCCCCACCATGATAAGTACCTCTTGGTTTATGTCAACGAAGCCGGACGCCAGGCGATGCGGTCGCCATCGTCGCCGCAATTTCCGCCAGGCTCGGTCATCGTCAAAGAGAAGTTGCGCGCCCCCGCTGATGCCGCGCCGGAACTCTTGACCGCTATGGTCAAACGCGCAGCGGGCTTCAACCCGTCGAGTAACGATTGGGAATTCTTCGTCTTGAGCGGCGATGCCAACACCGTTCAGGCGCAAGGCAAACTCGAAAACTGCATCGCCTGTCACAGCGCTCAACGCCACAACGATTTTGTCTTTCGAGATTATTTGCCAAGCGCCGATGTCACCAAGCAGAAATGAAATATAAGGCGCGATTCAGCCTGAACGGCTATTCTTGGCAATGCTCCACGCGGCGCTCAAGGCTTGAGCGTCGCCACCTCAAAGACGCCGGAATGAAGATGCCAGGCTTTGGCCAGATGCCGGACGGTTGCAACGTATGTAAGACTTTTGCTGGGAAAGGAATTTGATGCGAGCTGTTGACATTATTGAAAAGAAACGCGACGGCAAAGAGTTGTCGCCTGCAGAGATAAATTTTATCGTTCACGGATTCACCCGTGGCGAGGTCGCGGATTATCAAATGTCCGCGCTATTGATGGCGATTTTTTTGCGCGGCATGAGCCACCAAGAAATCATTGCCCTGACCCACGAGATGCTGCATTCGGGCATCGTGATGGACTTATCGCATCTCAATCGCCCGCGCATAGACAAGCATTCAACCGGCGGCGTCGGCGATAAAACTTCGCTCGTCATTGCTCCCGTGGTCGCAGCGGCGGGCATCTCTGTGCCGATGATTTCCGGGCGCGCCTTGGGGCATTCGGGCGGCACGCTCGACAAACTCGAAGCCATACCGGGCTTTCGCGTCAATCTTTCTTTGGCTGAATATCGCCGGACGCTGGATCAAATCGGCGTCGCCTTGATCGGGCAGACCGCGGAAATCGCGCCAGCAGATAAACAACTCTATGCCTTGCGCGATGTGACGGCGACCGTGCCTTGTCAGCCGTTGATGGCGGCTTCGATTATGAGCAAGAAGATGGCCGAAGGCATAACCGGACTGGTGCTGGATGTGAAGACCGGCAGCGGCGCGTTTATGCAGCAGGAAGCCGATGCTATCGCCTTGGCGAAAATCATGCTGGGCATTGCCGCAGGCTTGCACACCGATGCCGTCGCGCTCGTCACCGATATGAATCAACCGCTGGGCGTCGCCATAGGCAATGCTTTGGAAGTGATGGAAGCCTTCGATACCTTGAAGGGCAAAGGGCCGCAGGATTTCAACACCCTGTGCCGCGAACTATCGGCAGAGATGTTGTTGATGGGACGCGCTGCGGAAAATATTGAACGCGCCAGAGCGCTTTATGATGAAATGATTTCGTCAGGCCAGGCTGTAGATAAAATGCGCCAGATTATCGAAACCCAACACGGCAATCCGCAAGTGTTGGATGATTATCAATTGTTGCCGCAAGCGCAAAATCAAACAGCGGTGCTTGCCCAACAAACCGGCTATGTGCAAATGATTAATACCGCAGCCATTGGTCAGGCTTCTATGCTTTTGGGGGCGGGGCGTTTGCGCTTGGACACGCAGATTGATTTCGGCGTAGGGGTGATGATGAACGCTAAACTCGGCGATAAAGTTGACCAGGGCGCGCCGCTGTTGACGCTGCATTTCAATGCTGCGAGTCAAGTAGAAGAAGCCAGCGCCATCATCAATGCCGCGTATCAAATTGGCGAGGCGCGCCTCGAACCACCGGCGTTAATCAAAACCGTTTTGCGTTGAAGCGAAATAGGTAGGGGCGACTAAGAGGTGAGTTTAGAGGCGGTCTTTGATCGCCAAACTTGGCGATTCCTAAATCCGGCGGTCGAAGACCGCTTCTAAACGGCAGGCGATTTTTTTTGAAGGCTAACAGCCTATTTCCTAAAGGAATTATTCATGAGTAGAAAACTGAGCGATGCGGAATTCCAAAATAAATCTGAATCGGCAATTGGCGAATTGGAAAAAGCCTATGGCAAAGTGGCCGACGAACGCGACCTTGATGTGGAAAGGCAAGGCAGTGTTTTAAGCATCACCTTTGAAGAAGGCGAGCCGGGAAAATTTATCATCAGCCCGAATTCTTCGGCGGGACAGCTCTGGGTTTCGGCTCGCGTTGGCAGTTATAAATTCGACTGGTCGGACGAAGCCAACGGTTTTGTGTTGGCGGGAAGCGGCGAATCTGTCAAAGCCGTGTTGCAGCGCCTGACGCGGGAACAGTTGGGCGATGATGAAGTTGAATTATAGATTGTTGAATGAACGCCCAAGTGATGGCGATGCCATTTAAGCGAATAGAAAATTTCTCGGTTGCTATGAGCCAAAAGAAAGAGACGACAACGACAGTTTCACCAATCAATCGCCTGCTCAAAGCCGTAGCCGCAGAGCGCGACTTAGCCAAACGCATTGCCGCGATTTCCGAACATTTCATTGGCTGCCCTTACGCAGTGAATCCTCTGGGCGGCGGCATGAATGTGGCGGAATCGTTGGTCATCAATCTTGCGGCGTTCGATTGCGTGACCTTCAACGAAACGGTGTTGGCGCTGGCGTTGGCGAAAACGGCGCAACAGTTCAAAGAGAATTTGGTGCGCCTGCGTTATCGCAACGGCGAAGTGACCTGGCAAAAACGCCATCATTACATGGTTGACTGGTGGCGCAACAACGAACGGCTTGGCGTCATTGCCAACCTGACGCAAGGCGAAGGAGCAGTGGAAAAGCTGCGTGAGTTGAATGTCGTTGCGGGTTTGCCAACCAGGCGCGTGCAGTTTCGCGTCTTCCCCAAGAAAATTTTCAAGCGCGTAGAAAAGGCAATAAAGACGGGCGATTTTGTCTGTTTTGGCACCACGAAAAAAAATCTTGATGTCTTTCACACCGGCATTTTGCTGCGCCGTGATGATACGATTGTGCTGCGCCATGCGTCGCGCACCGCCGGTCAAGTCGTGGAGCAGGGGTTGCCGGATTTCCTGCAACGCAATCGAATGTCCGGCATGGTTTTGTTAAGACCAAGGCAAAAATAATTTCACAGTTTATGGCCAAAATAACCGCAGCATTAATTTACGAAGAAGGCGAGTCGCAGGCGGCCTTAGTTGAAGACCTGCTTCAAAGCTCTGCCGTTGCCGAAGTCTTGTTGCTCACTACCAAAGAGCCGAATTACCAGACCTCGCGGCTCAAGACGCGCTGGCTGCAACTGGACTCTTTTCTCGGCGCAGGCATCGCGCCGCTGATCAGCGCGACGACGACCGATTACCTTTTGCTCATCTTGCCCGGCCAAGCGGTGCGTCTGGGCGCACGCGCCATCGAGCGCTTCTTGCAAACCGCCGAAGACACCGGCGCGGCGCTTGTCTATGCCGATTTCAAAGACCAAGCCAACGACGCGCTCAACGACCATCCCTTGATCGCTTATCAACTCGGCAGCCTCCGCGACTCTTTCGATTTCGGCTCCGTCCTGCTGCTCTCGAAAACGGCGGCGGAAAAGGCGCTCGCCAAACACGGTGCGATTGATGAACGCTTGAAATTTGGCGGCCTCTACGATTTGCGTTTGAAGCTGTCGCTTGACGCAGAGATTCTGCGAATTCCCGAACCGCTCTACACGCGCATTCCTACAGACACGCGGGCGAGCGGCGAAAAACAATTCGATTATGTTGACCCGCGCCAACGCGCTTATCAAAGCGAAATGGAAGATGTGGCCTCCGCACATCTGCAACGACTGGGCGCGTATCTGTACCCGGAATTTTATTCCTGCCCTTCCAGCAAAGATGAATTCCTCAACAAAGCGAGCGTTATCATTCCGGTTCGCAACCGCGAGCGCACCATACGGGATGCCGTAATCAGCGCGCTGTCTCAAGCGACCACTTTTCCCTTCAACGTCATCGTTGTGGATAATCATTCGACCGATCAAACTACCGACATCCTCGCTGAACTCGCGCATCAAGACCCGCGTTTGATTCACCTGCAACCGCGCCGCCATGATTTAGGCATCGGCGGTTGTTGGAATGAAGCGGTCTTCTCTATGCAATGCGGCGAGTATGCCGTGCAACTGGATTCCGACGATTTGTACAAGGATGAACAGACGTTGGCGAAGATCATAGCGACCTTTGAAGAAGGCCACTACGCGATGGTCATCGGTTCTTATACGATAGTGAATTTCGAATTGCAGGAAATCCCGCCCGGTGTGATAGACCACGCCGAATGGACGCGAGACAACGGGCGCAACAACGCGCTACGCATCAACGGGCTGGGCGCGCCGCGTGCGTTTTACACACCGCTGTTGCGCCAGATGGGATTGCCCAATACCAGTTATGGCGAAGATTATGCGACGGCGCTACGCATCAGTAGGCATTACGAAATAGGCCGGATTTACGAGTCCATTTATTACGCGCGACGTTGGGAAGGGAATTCGGACGCGGCGTTGCCGATTGCCACAGCCAATCGTTACGACGCTTACAAAGACCATCTGCGAAGCGTGGAAATGAAGGCGCGCATCAACATGAATTTCATGTGAAAACTTTCTGGGCCGTGGATCAGTCGAGTGGGATGTCCCATAAACTGAAGTTTATTGCGACTTCAGAACGCGCAACAAACTTCAGTTTGTTGCGCGTTCGCGTCAGGTTCATCCCCCTCAATTGACCCACTACCCAAACGTGGTCTGACGATCTTCCGAACGGAGCGATTACTAATGAACTGGCAGGAACGAATTCTCAGCGCTGAAGAAATGAAACCGTATCTTGATGCGGCGAACGCCGACCACTTGGCGGCGCAGGTTGCGGCGTTGATCGCGCAGCAAAAACATGATTGGCCGCAACTGCACGAAGGCTACGCGGCGTTGGCGCAAATCGACACTAAACGTCTGCTCGTTGACGGTTCAACGGTCATCGTGCAGCACAATCCCAAGCGCGTTCGCAGCACCGCCGCAGCGGTTGATCAATCTTCGATAGCGGCGCGGCAGTGTTTTCTGTGCCCCGAAAATTTACCCGCCGCAGAAAGAGGCATCGCTTACGAGGATGAATTTGTCATCCTCTGCAATCCCTATCCGGTGCTGGATAATCATCTGGTCATCGCGCATCGCCATCACCTTGAACAGAAGATTGAAGGGCGCATCGAAACCTTGTTGGGGTTGACCGGTGAATTAGGCGAAGCCTATTTCGTGTTGTACAACGGCGCGGAATGCGGCGCGTCGGCTCCCGATCATTTTCATCTGCAAGCCTTGTCACGCGAGGGGCTGCCCATCGCCGCGTCTTTACAAGAGAGCGAGCCGCTTACGGAAACTGCTTGCGGCGTTTGCGAAGACCTACAGCGCGGCAATTTTGCATTGTTCACGATCAACGATGCCGGTCGCAGCGTTATCGTCTTGCGCGGCGCGAGTCGCGTGGAACTGGCGGCGTGGCTGTATGCGACGATTGAAGGGCTGGCGAAAGCGACCCATAAAACCGAGCCATTGATGAATCTTGTGGCCTATTGTGAGCGCGGCGTGTACACGGTTTTGTTATTCCCGCGCGCCCGACATCGCCCGGATTGTTTTTTCGCCGAAGGCGAAGCGCGGTTGGTCATCAGCCCCGGCGCTGTGGATATGGCGGGCATACTCGTCGTTCCCGAACACGCGCATTATGAAAAGCTCGATGCGGAAATGGTCGCCGCAATTTTTTCTCAAGTCAGTTTGCCGAGCGCTTATGTTGAAGAGGTGGTCGGCGAGGTTTGCGAGGCCTAGTTTTGGGCGAGAAATCTTTGTTGCTCAGAATCCGATTTCGCGTAAAATGTGGTTTAGATTGGAGGCGGTTCCATGGCTGAGGAGGAGTTGACCATTTCAGAGCTATCTACAGACGTTGAAACGGAGCGAGAAAAACCGCGTCTCGTGTCACTGCTGTTTTATGATTTCAGTAATCGCACCGAAACCGGAAAATTCAACCTCTTAGGCGTCTTTGATCGGCTTTCTGTGGAGCTTGAGAAAAAGCGCACGCACGCTTTTGGAATGTTTGTGAAAGTCGCGCAAGTAAGTGGCGGCATCATCCGGGTTTTTATACGTGAGCCAGACCGAGAGATTATTGCGGCGCTGGATTTTGCCATTCCTGATGAATATCCCGGCGAGGAGTCTTACCACGTTGCACAAGCAGTCGGAACCCTTGAATTTGATACGCCTGTAGAAGGGCTTTACTGGTTCGAGGTTTTCCATAATACCCAAGCGTTGGGTGGCGCGGGATTACAAATAGCATTTAAGTCAGCGGAGAAAAATGATGGGAACGATACAAGTAAATCTTAGAGAAGTACCTACGCATCATCTGGGAGTTAAGACCAATTTTCAGGAAGTTGTGGAGCCGTCATCGCCTGCGGTTGAGGCTACCGATGCGCTGAATACCGTCCTCCTGTCTCTCCTATCAGCGCCTGAATATCAATCCATACTGCCATTGAAAGGCAAGTATGCCAATGATCCTTCTTGGCAGGAATTCCCTGATTTTTTGGACGCCTACGACCGCCATATCAATGATTTGTATAAAGAGTAAATGAGTGTATATCTTAGACTCAGACGTTCTTGGTTTCTACCTCAACTACCTGGATAACTATCCGCATCTGTGCCAGAGAATCGCTGAAGCGGATGCGAAAAAATTATTGTGTACCAGCATCGTCACTGTCGAAGAAGCCATCGCCGGAAAGCTCAGTTATCTTCGCAGAGCCGAGACTCAAAAGAGTATTGAAGTGATTCAGGGCTATAAATATCTGCTGGATTTTATCAGTGATATTAGCAGGTTTTTGATCTTGCCCTTCGATCAACAAGCGTATGAGATTTTCCAAACGATTCCCAGAAGCGTCAGAGAAAGCGCGGTGAATGATTGCCGCATTGCGGCGATTGCTCTTTCCCGAAGCGCTACGGTCGTTACCAATAATGGCAAGGCTTTTTCCCGTATCGAAGCGGCGACTTCAGTGCCGGTTGCCTATTGGGTGAATGCTCCTTGATTCTCTCTGTGCTATCGAATGCTCTGAGATCGAGAGAATAAAAGATGAATGAAATTCGCAAAAAGATAAAAGCGTTGAGCAGTCCCGAACGCGCTGCCGCCTGTCTGCGCTATTTCAAAACCGCCCCCGGCGAATATGGCGAAGGCGATATTTTTTTAGGACTCAACGCCAAACAGATGCACGGTTTGGCCAAAGAGTATCAGGCGTTGGCGCTGACCGCAGTCGTGGAGTTGCTGCAATCACCTTTTCATGAAGAACGAGCGGTGGCGCTGTTGATTCTGGTGCGCGCTTTTGGCAGCGGCGATGAAGTGCAACGCAGGCAAATTTATGAACTCTATTTACAGCACACGCGATGTATCAACAACTGGGATTTGGTGGATGGTTCGGCGGCGCAAATCGTCGGCGCGTATTTGCTGGACAAAAGCCGAAAACCCCTTTATTCATTGGTAAAATCGTCGAGTTTATGGGAACGGCGCATCGCTATAATTGCGACGTTTGCGTTCATACGGCAAGACGATTTTCTCGATACCCTCAAGCTCGCCAGACGGCTGCTCAATGATAGCGAAGACCTGATTCACAAAGCCGTCGGCTGGATGCTGCGCGAAGTCGGCAAGCGTAATCAGCAAGTCGAAGAAACTTTTCTGCTCGAACATTATCACCGGATGCCGCGCACCATGTTGCGTTATGCCATCGAACGCTTTGCCGAAGCGCGCCGACTGCTGTATCTGCGCGGACAACTTTAGCCGCTCGGTAACATTCAACGCTTATGAAAAGGCGACATTTCATCACCATTGCGGGGCTGGCGCTGTTGAGTTTATCCCTGCTTGCTTGGCGCTACTGGTGGATGACGCGCCGCGCCCTGATACGTTTGAAACTGCGGAAGCCGCCCGCCAATCTTTTACGCAATGCCGATTTCGCGCTTTGCACGAATGCCGATATTCCTGATTACTGGGGAACGTCAGAGGCCGCCGCCCTGGAGGATTTCTCACCCGTTCTGCACCTCGAAACCGCTTCGCCATTAAAAAATGTTCGCGCTCTGCGCTTGCATAACCCGCAAGGAAATTTTGATTTATCGCTGCAATCCTGCGCGACCTTTGTTGCCAAGCCGCAGCCTTACACGTTCTCTGTTTATCTACGCAGCGATGTACCCGAATGCAAAGCGGCGCTCTCGGTTGGTTGGGGCGACAAGCAAGCGCTGGTAGTCAACCAGCAATGGCAACGCTATCAGTTGTGCTACACGCCGCAACTGGTTGGCGAATTAAATTCTGGATTTCAGACGCGAGTGCTTTTACAACAGCAGGGCAATTTATGGTTAGCCGCGCCGCAATTGGAAGTCGGCACGCAGGCGACGGCGTTTGTTACGGCCTTGATGGATGACCATCCTCTGCCGGTTTTTCCGACACCGGAAAAGGACGAGTATCAAAGGCTTGAGGATTTGCCTGCGCCAGCGCCTACCGATGCGCTCGTGCGACAGGCGACCGCATCGGCGCAGAGCTTTTCGTATAGCGGTCTGTTGCAAGGCGGGAAACCGGTTGCGGTTTTTGGCATTGCCCTTGGTGAAATTGCCGAGTGGAAACTGGCGGACATCGCCAATCAGGGATTCACCACCGTCACGCTGTTCTTTCCAGCCTTCACAGACAATAAGGAAGCGGAATATACCGAAGTTCGTCGCCAGCTTGATCTGGCGCATCAACATGGATTGAACGCGCTGGTGATGGTGACTCATGAAAGAGACAGAACCCTCCGGCAGATGCTTGACGAAAAGTTGCGTTTCATAGCGCGCTGCAAAGCGCATCCGGCGATTTTGGGTTGGTTGATTCTGGATGAACCGACCCAACACTTTGCTTACAGCCCGGAACGCGAGGGCTGCGAATTTTATCAAGCCGTCAAAAAGGCTGACCCGACGCGGGCTGTTGTCATCAATGAAAATGTCTGGCGCGCCGGCGAGTGGTTGCGCGGTTATGTACAGGCGACCGACATCATCAGCATGGATTTGTATCCTGTAGGGCAATACCAAAATCCTTTGAGCTTGATTGCCGAGCGCGTTGGCGCGATGAGTCGCACTGCGTTGTCGGAAAATAAACCCTTGGCCTTCTGGCTGCAACTGTACGGCAATTATGATGCGCCGCGTGAACCAACTCCGGCGGAACAGAGCGCAATGACGTACCTGGTTTTTATACACGGCGTTCGGTTGCTGTTGTATTGGTTGTACAAGCCTATGAGTCCGGCGTTATGGGCGAGTATGAAGCCGCTTTTGGCAGAGTTGAAAATTCTTTTTGATGTCGTGTCGCAAGCGGAGGCGCGTTGGTTGGGAGTCGGCACGCTCAAGCTTCACATTCATTTTGCCGTGTGGCAATTGGGCGATGGTTTTTTGCTGGTCGCCTGTAACATCAGCGACCGCAAAATGCTGGCAACCTTCGATGTTCAACAACTGACAGGCAAAGGCTTGGAGAGTTATGAAAGCTGGCACGGCGACAGCGTTCGGCAGCTTTCCGGCAACCGCATCGAGGTCGCCTTTGCTCCTTATGAGCGCCAAGTATTTCGTCTGCGCTAGTGCCATTCAAATCGCGCCGTTTAGAAGCGTCTTTGACCGCAAACTCTGGCAGTCAAAAATCCCCGCTCAACGATCTGGTTCTATTTTGCCGCTCAACGCAACTTCAGCAAAGGGCGAAGACACGAAACCGGCTACTGTAGCCGGTTTCGTGTCTTTGCGGTGAAAATCCTGCGCGAGAATTCGTGCCCGGACCTTGCGCGCCATCAATTGGAATTCGGGTGATAAATCGGCGCGGTGCGGGAAGCCGGTTGACCTTTTTTGTCTTCGGCGCGCAGTCCTTCGGGGTCTAAATAAAAAGACAGTTTTCCGCTTTTGCCATAGCTGACCGGGGTGGCATTCAAGATAAAATTTTTCTTATCGTCGCTAACGGTGATGACAAATTTATAACCGTTGGCTTCGCCATCGCTCATATCCTCCGGCACCGCTTGACGTTTGACCAACTCCGCCAAATCCAGATAACGGCCTTCAAATTTTTCCGCATAGATAGCCTCGGCGGTAAAGATGCGGGCCAGCATTTTGGCGGTTTCGCTCTCGTTGACCTGCATACGGGTGTTGAAGAAAAAGGCGCGCCCCTGTTGTTTGACTAGAGCTAAGGATTCTTCATCGCCGACCAGCCAATCGTTGCCATCGCGAATTAATTCGATGCGCTGCACCTGTTCCTGTCCGGCAAATTTCACAAAGACGACGGCGCTGTTGCGGTTGATTTGTTCGCCTTTGGTTTCGATCTGGTCGGGAATTTCCGCAAAGGTACGAGCGAAATCCGGCTCTAATTCGCTCAACTCTGCGGCGCTCAAGCCTTCAATCGCGGCTCGATAAATCGAGTAGCGAAAGCCCTCGATATAGCGTTTTTCTTTTAACGCTTTATAAAATTTCAGCACCGTTGCCGCTGGTGAAAGCGGCGGATTCTGCGCTCTCGACGGCATCGAAAAAGCAAAACCAAGAAGCATAACAACGACGACTCTCTTCATGCACAAACTCCAAAAGGTGATGCGGGGATGAAATTTTTCAGGGGCAATTAAGCGAGATAATTTTGGTTTAGCGGGAACCTCTCCAGCAACGCGAATCCAACTATACAACGAGCTTTTGGCGCAGGCAAGAATTAAAGATGACTGTAGGTTGGGGAGACGGAGAGAAAGGGAGACGGGGAGATGGGGAGACGGGGAGATGGGGAGTTGAGGAGATGGGGAGAAAATGTGATAGAGAATTTTTCGATTGATAAAAAAGCTCCCTACTCCCTTTCCCCCTTTCTCCCTTTCTCCCTGTCTCTCTGTCTCCCTACTTCGGCTAACCGGCCTGCGCTTGGGCGCGTTGTTGTTTCAGGCGAGTGATGAAAGCTTTCGACCACTCCAGTTTTTCCTGCGCGGCAGGATATTGCTCGATGACTTTTTCGATGTTCGCCAGGTAGCCGGAAAGGCCGGATTGCTCGCGCATCTCTTTCAAGTACGGTTCAACCTTGGCGTAAATCACAATCAATTCCGTGCTGGATTCCAATAGCAGGTCGCCGTTCAACGCGCCCTGTACCACGAACGATGCCGCCATATCCCAATAGGTGGTTACCATGCGGAAATGCGCGTTGTGCGGGTGCTTGCTATCAAACCAGACGGCTTTGACATCATCAAAGGAGTCGGGCAAAAACTCTGAGGCGTACCAGGCGCGAGCCTTGCGTAATTCGTCGTCGCGGCGCAGTTCGTATAATCTCAAAACCAATTGGGCATCTTCCGGTGTTGCAGATGTCTTACTCATCAATTCTCCTTTTTAATTCCAGTCCGCGAACTGTTGCCCCGCCACCGTTGTCGGTTCGCACGGTGAGCCTTTCAAACAGAGAGGGCCGGTTGGTGTAGGCCGAAAAAAATCCTCATCCAGTTGCCGACACCGGACGGCGGGCAGCAGACTAGCGGACTGTTTCAAGTGTTTAATTTTGTACTCGAACTTTGTTGCTGCAATTCTACACGCTGTTGCAGCGTATGGTGAAGGAAATTTTGATCGTCGGGTTCCGGGTAATCGCTGCGATAATGACCGCCACGGGATTCGCGCCTGCCGAGCGCCGCTTGCGCTACCAGTTTCGCCAGCGTCACGAAATTCCAACTGCGCGTATTCAATTGCCGCGAAGCGATCTCTTCGAGCGCGTCCAGAGCATCTCTCAAGCCGCGCTCCTGGCGCACGATGCCGACTTTGTCCCACATGATTTTTTTGACTTCGCGGCGCGTCCCATCGCCTATGCGCCAGTCGGCCTCTTCGCCGAAATCCCAATCACGCGGGGCGATTTGTTCGATCTCCGTGGTGGATTCTGCGACTGCCGCCGCCCCCGCCCGTGCGCCAAAGACCAGACCTTCCAGCAAGGAATTCGAGGCCAGACGGTTGGCTCCGTGAACGCCTGTGCAGGAGACTTCACCGGCAGCGTACAAGCCTGTGATCGAAGTGCGCCCGTAAGTGTCGGTGCGTATGCCGCCCATCGTGTAATGCGCCGCCGGGCTGACCGGGATTAAATCTCTGGTGATGTCTATGTTGTAAAGCAGACAGGTGGTGTGAATTTTCGGAAAGCGCTCGCGGATGAATTTGCGGTCGAGGTGGCGCATATCCAGCCATACGTGATTGGCGTTTTCGTTCTGCATCTCGAAATGAATCGAGCGACTGACAATATCACGCGGCGCAAGCTCGGCGCGTTCGTCGTAGCGTAACATAAAGCGTTCGCCTTGAGCGTTGAGCAGGTAGCCGCCCTCGCCGCGCATGGCTTCCGATAACAAAAAGCGCGGCGCGTTGGGAACCACCAAAGCCGTTGGGTGAAATTGTATGAACTCCATATCGGCCATCACCGCTCCGGCGCGATACGCCATCGCCATGCCGTCACCCGTAGCCACATCGGGATTGGTGGTGTGCAGGTACAATTGCCCAGCGCCGCCGGTCGCCAGCACCACGCAGCGGGCGTACAGGGCGCGCACTTTATGCGTGACCGGCTCAACATAAGTGACGCCGACGCAGCGACTGTCTTTGACGATCAACGATTGCGTGCAGGCGTGCGGCAGATATTCGATGTTGGAAAACTTTTTTGACCAGGCGACCAACGAGCGCACGATCTCGCGGCCTGTGGCGTCGCCATCGGCGTGCAATATGCGATTGCGCGAATGTGCCGCTTCGCGGGTGAAAGTCAGATGCCCGTCCACGCTGTCAAAGTGCGCGCCGTGTTCGATGAGTTCGGTGATGTAGCGCGGCCCTTCTTCGATTAAGACATTGACCGCCTCTTCATCGCAAAGCCCCGCGCCCGCCGTCAGGGTGTCTTGAACGTGCAGGTCAATGTTGTCATCATCGCTCAAGACCACGGCGATGCCGCCTTGCGCGTATTCGGTGTTCGATTCGGTGAGGCGGTCTTTGGTTAAGACCGCAACGCGCCCCGTTTGAGCTAACGCAACCGCAGCACGCAATCCGGCGACGCCGCTGCCGACCACGATAAAATCAATTTTGTCATTCATAAGTTAAAGGGATTTTAACAAGGTGGAACCAGCAGTCCAAACCGAACTTGTCGAGTGCCGCAAGACCAAGCCTGGCGGCCAAGAAGCGCCGCACAGGCAATTCGTCTTGCTGATGCCGCGCCTCCTCTCGCCTTGACCGAATAGCACTTCACGCTTTGGTGTAAATCTGCGCGCCGAGTTGCACGAACTGTTCGGATTTTTCCTGCAAGCCTGCGGCGATGGCTTGTTGTTCGTCGAGTTCTTTTTGCGCGGCGTACTCTCTGACCTCTTGGGTGATCTTCATCGAGCAGAAATGTGGGCCGCACATCGAACAGAAATGCGCCAGCTTTGCGCCCTCTTGCGGCAAGGTCTCGTCGTGATACTCAAGCGCCAGTTGCGGATCGAGCGCCAGATTAAACTGGTCTTCCCAGCGAAATTCAAAACGCGCTTTCGACAACGCATTGTCCTGTAGTTGCGCCCCCGGATGCCCCTTGGCTAAATCTGCCGCGTGCGCTGCTATTTTGTAGGCGATCACGCCATCGCGCACGTCCTGTTTATTGGGCAAGCCTAGATGTTCTTTCGGCGTCACGTAACAGAGCATAGCCGTGCCGAACCAACCAATCATCGCCGCGCCGATGGCCGAAGTGATGTGGTCATAGCCCGGCGCAATGTCGGTGACCAGCGGCCCCAAGGTGTAAAACGGCGCTTCGTGACAGACGGCAAGCTGGCGATCCACATTCTCTTTAATCAAATGCAACGGCACATGGCCGGGGCCTTCAATCATCACCTGACAATCCCTCTCCCAGGCGATCTTGGTCAATTCGCCCAAGGTGTCGAGTTCGGCAAATTGCGCTTCGTCGTTGGCATCGGCAATCGAACCCGGACGCAGGCCGTCGCCTAAACTGAACGACACATCGTAAGCCCGCATGATGTCGCAGATTTCCCGAAAATGCGTGTAAAGAAAACTCTCCTGGTGATGCGCCAGACACCACTTCGCCATAATCGAACCGCCACGCGAAACGATGCCGGTGGTGCGTTTGGCGGTCATCGGAATGTAGCGCAACAACACCCCGGCGTGAATGGTGAAATAATCCACGCCCTGTTCGGCTTGCTCAATAAGCGTGTCGCGGTAAATCTCCCAGGTCAGGTCTTCGGCCTTGCCGTTGACTTTTTCGAGCGCTTGATAAATCGGCACTGTGCCGATAGGCACAGGGGCATTGCGAATAATCCATTCGCGGGTTTCGTGAATGTTTTTGCCGGTGGATAAATCCATCACGGTGTCTGCGCCCCATTGAATAGACCAGCGCATCTTTTCGACTTCTTCTTCAATAGAAGAAGCGACGGCGGAATTGCCGATGTTGGCATTGATCTTGACGAGAAAATTTCGCCCGATAATCATCGGCTCGGTTTCCGGGTGATTGATGTTTGCCGGAATAATGGCGCGTCCGCGAGCCACTTCATCGCGCACGAATTCCGGCGTCACGAATTGGGGAACGCTTGCGCCGAACGCTTCGCCGCGATGTTGAAAAGTCAAAGCGCTGCGGTCGCCGTTGGTGGCAGCTTCAAAAGCCGCTTGTCTGCCGAGGTTTTCGCGTATGGCGATGAACTCCATTTCCGGCGTGATGATGCCGCGTCGGGCATAAGCGATTTGGGTGACGGCCTGGCCTGCTTTAGCGCGCAAGGGCAGCCGACGCAGACCAGGAAAAGCCTCAAAACGCTCGTTTTTACGGGCATATTCTCTAGCGCCTGCGGTCAAATAGCCATCGTCTTGCGGCAGGATTTCGCGCCCTGTGTATTCTTCGACATCGCCGCGTTCAATAATCCATTGACGACGCAAGGCAGCTACCCCGTCGGTTGAATTGCATTGGATAGTCGGGTCGCCGTAAGCGCCGCTCGCGTCATAAACACGCACCGGAGGGTTCTCTTCGAGCGTGTTGTTGATAGTGCGTGTCGGGTTCAAACGAATCTCGCGAAAGGGAACGCGAAGGTCGGGGCGTGACCCTTCGACATAGACTCTCTGTGAATTGGCGAAGTGAAAATTGCTGTTGTCTTTGGTGGTGTTCTTGTCACTCATTGCTCTACCTCAATTCTGGTGATGAAGAGGTGCGGCGGTGAAGCGATGATAACCCGTGATAGGATTTTCACCGCTTTACCGTTTCACCTCTGTCACGAAATAAAAAAGCCGTCCGCCTCAAAAGAAACGGAACGGCTTTGCGTGTTCCTGTTCTCCCTACGGCGGCATTACCCGCATCAGGTTTTTAGGGTCTCCCGTGTGGGACTCTCAGCCTCGCCTGCGGCAAAGCTCCCCCGTCAATGGATATTGTTTCAAACTCTGCTCATCAGTTGAAAAATTCTTGCCTACAAAAATAAATCATCAACCGGCATTGTCCAACCCGGCACAGCCGGCTCGGCTTCGGCGATCTCGCCTCTGCCGTAGATGGTCGGATGATCAGGATTATCGAAGCGATAGACGCGAATTACTTCTTTTCTAAGTACATCTACGTCCCAAACTACTAGAGCGCCTGCTGCAAAATAATCCCTGATTTTATCGGCTATCTTTTGTTCGACTCTTGTACCGTAATCGTTTTCACTTCTCACCTCAACGGCAAAGACTGGCGCACCTTGGGGAAAATGGCCTCCCGTTGGCTGGCCTGTGTAAAAGGAAGCGTCCGGACTGAAAGATTGCCGATTCGGTAAATCAACGGCAAACCCTATATTGTCGGTCATCGCATAGCCCCGCCTGGTGCGACGTCCATATTCTCTGAGGCTGGCAAAGATTTCGCCTGCCGCATAGTTTGGCAAAAATCCTGTGGGACTCATAAGCACCAATTCTCCATCCACAATTTCGGCCTTACCGTTGTCCGGCAACTTGTACAAATCTTCAATTGTGGCTTCGACTTTTGTACTCATAATCGTTGCGTTTGCGCGGTGGCATTACCCGCATCAGGTTTTTAGGGTCTCCCGTGTAGGACTCTCAGCCTCGCCTGCGGCAAAGCTCCCCCGATCAAGTTATTCTGAATTTCAGATTATCAATTAGTTTCCATGCTTTCATCAACCTGAGTTGGTGAAAGCAAACTTACCCGCCGATGAAGACCATAGTGCGCGGCGGTTGCACGAAGTCCGGTTCGTTGATGCGATGACCTTCTTCTTTCTTCAATACCGTATCAATCATAAATTGTGCCAACTCGTCGCGGCTGTCACCGCGTCGTATGCGGTCGCGTATGTTGTAATCGGTCATCGAAAACAGGCAGGTTCGCAAGTTGCCTTCGGCGGTTAAACGCAAACGCGAACACGCGCCGCAAAACGCTTGGGTCACCGGCGCGATGATGCCGATTTCGCCTTTTGCGCCGTCGGCAAAACCAAACTTCAAAGCCGTCTCGCTGGGATTGTCCTTGTGCAGCGGCACGAGTTTGTGGCGCGCTTCGATGCGTTCAATGATTTCGCGTCCGCTGACCATCATGCTCTTGTCCCACTGATGAGCGTTGTCTAGCGGCATATATTCAATGAAGCGCATGGCGACCCCGCTGGTTCTGGCGAAGTCGGCGAAGTCGGCTACTTCGTCTTCGTTCATGCCGCGTATGACCACGCAATTAATCTTCGGTGGCGCGAAACCGGCTGTCATCGTCGCGTCTATGCCATCAAGCACCGCTTGAAGGGAATCGCGGCGGGTGATCTGTTTGAAGACTTCCGGCTTCAGAGAATCGCAACTGATGGTCAGCCGCGTCAGCCCGGCGGCGCGCAAAGTGGCAGCGCGGTCTTTCAACCCATCGGCGTTGGTGGTCAAGGCGAGGTCTTTGACGCCAGCGATTTTGGCGAGCCGTTCGATTAGAAATTCGATGTCTTTGCGAAGCAGCGGTTCGCCTCCGGTGAGGCGCAATTTCTCGACGCCTAAACTGACAGCGATTTCGGCAAGCTGGATAATCTCTTCGTAAGTGAGCAGGTCTTGGCGGCGTTTCCACACGATGTCTTCATCGGGTATGCAATAGAAGCAGCGGAAATTGCATTTGTCGGTCACCGATATACGCAGGTCACGAATCACTCGTCCGAATTTATCTTGTAACAATTGGTCTGTCATGGGCATTGATGTTAATGAACTCACAGGGGATTGTAACAACCTGCTGAGGCACTATCAACGTGATAAGCTGATCGTGAAGAGCGTCAAGCCCTAAGCTTGGCGCGTCAGGAGATTGTCGTCAAACAAAGTTCGGTGCTAACCTGCAACCGCGACCCGAAACCAGGAGAGAGAACGATATGCAAAACAAACTCAAAAAAAATTTTATGCTGCTTATGGCTGCGGTCATGCTATTGCTCGCCGCTAACCTTACTCAGGCGCAAGCGGACAACACAGCGAAGAAACGCTTGTACAGTCCGGCGACCGCCAAAGGTTTTATCGGTGGCGAATCCCATGACAGTTACCAGATACACGCCCGCAAAGGTCAAACGATGACGGTGCGGATTTCCTGGCGGCGCAAGGATAACAATCGGGCTGAGTTTACCGTGAGTGAATCGCCCAACTTCTTTGGCAGCGCGCCCGTTACTTTTGGCAAAGCGTCTGACCACGATAAGGGTTGGCGCGGCAAGATTCCCAAGACAGGAAATTATTACCTTTATGTAGTCGCGCATCCAACCGCGCATTACACCCTATGGGTCACAGTGAAATAGCTGTGGTGCAAAAATTTTGGCTAGTGGGTCAGTCGGGAGAGATGAGGTTTAGCGTTCAATCTTTAGGTTGCGGCTTTTGCAAGGCAAGCTGAGGCTTGTACTGTGAACCTCTCACCCCTTTGACTCACTACCAAAAAAGGTAGCTAGCGGGTGTCGCAGAATTTCAGCAACCGCCTATATGTTGTGGATAGCTGAACCATCACATACAATATATGGACAGAGCATCTATTTATGCGACACCCTCTAGTGACAAAAAAAGATTTGCAGGCCGTGACGAGCCGGAGAGGCAAACTCTTCGACTCGTCACGGTTTTGCTAACCACATGAGTAGCCGATCAACGGCGATGCGATTGGTAAGGGGTCGGTTCAAAGATACGTTCCAAAGCGCGCTTCAAGTCGTAGTCGTGTTCCGCTTCCAAAGCCAGATCGCCCAGAGCCAGGATGCCGCGCAATCTGCCGTTCGGGTCGCATATCGGCAGACGGCGGATTTGATGCTCGCCCATTTTGCGAATCGCTTCGAGCACCGATTCATCGGGCGTGCAACTAATGAGGTCTTCCGTCATCGCCTCTCTGACGGTGGTCGAGCGCGTATTTTTGCCTTCGGCAAGTACGCGGCAAACTATGTCGCGGTCGGTAATCAAGCCCGCCAGACGCCCGTTTTCCACCACCGGAATAGAGCCTACGTTGTCGTCTTCCATCTTTTCGGCGACCTCGCGTATGTTCGATTCAGGCGTACAGGTGGTGACATCTTTGGTCATAATATCGCGGCAACGCACGGTATAGCGATAGAGTTCATGTTCGCGGTAAGCCGCCCCCGGCCAAAAGCCCAAATTGGGATCGAAGTAGGGCATCTCGACACCGTAAGGCATATCGGAATATTCATAGCCGCTGTACGGTTGATTGCCGCGATTGTAGCGTTCCGCCTCGCTGCCATACCCAACTCCTTCGCGCCTGCGATAAGCTTCGCGCTCATTGCCGTAGGCGCGCTCTTCGTCGTCACGGCGCGGGTGGTAATTCTGTGAGTCGTAGTTTGGCGAAGCATAATTTCGCGAGTCGTAATTGGGCGAGTCATACGATTGCGAGCGAAACTCCTGCGCCGCCTCATTCGGAGTGCCGAAATCGCGGGTGGTCGCACGCTGTCCCTGACGCGATGGCTCGCCTTGCGGAGCCTTAAAGCGCGCTTGATTGGCCTGCCAATTGGTTGGCGGATTGGCATAGTTGCGGCGGTTGTCTTCATAGCTGCGATAGGGGTCCGCATAGGGCTGTGGTGCGGCGAAATTGCTGCCGCGCCATTGCTGGCGTCCGCCTTCGTCGCGCCATTGATCGCGCTCATCTGGGTTGCCGCGCACGCGCTCGCGTATGCTGCGCGAATAAAAATCGCCAGTGTCTTCACGATAGCCGCCGCGATTTTCAGCTTGCGGGTTTTGATAGCCGCGATTCCCTTGATTATAAAGATTGGCGCGTTCGGGATTGGCCGCTCTCTGCCCGTAAGTTTCGCCGCGATGGCGAAGCGCGGTGGAACGTCTGGGGAAGTCGCGAAAACTCTCGCGGCCTGCGGTGTAGTCCGTCTGTCCGTGCGCTCCAACTTGGCGGTTGAACTCGTCGGATTTTGATTGATGGAGTTGCTTTTCCGCTTTCGTTTCGGCGGCACTTTGCTTATCAAGTCCTTCTTTACTTCTGCTCATTTTTCCCTCCGTCTTGTAGATGTCAAAACCTTTGACCGATGGATGTTCGGCAAACGACGGCTTGCCAGAAGTCGCTTGCCCGACCGTTGCTCCCGCTACGCGGTTAAAAGCCCAGGTAATAGGCCATGCGCCCAAACCATGAAGACGGCATACTGATGTCGCGCAAGGTCGCTTCCAATTCCTGGTCTTTGTTGGTCTGGGTGGCTAGGTCTGCCATCGAGAGGATGCCGACCAGCCGATTGCGGCTATCCACCACCGGAACCCGCCTAACCTGATGGTCGCCCATGTCGCGTATCACATCCACCACTCTGTCGTTTTGATTGGCGGTAAACAAATCGTCGCTCATACAATCTTGCGCTTTGATAACCGCGTCGTCTTCGGGTTTGGTCAAGCCGCGCACCACGATGTCGCGGTCGGTGACGATGCCTTCGAGCGTGCCGTTTTCTCCCAGCACAGGAATCGCGCCGACATCTTCATAGCGCATCAGCTTGGCGATTTCGGTAATCGGCGTGGTCTGCTTGCAGGTCGTCACACGGCGCGACATGATGTCGCGGCAGCGCAGGTGCGAGCGTCTGGCTCCCTGGCGTTGAAACTCTTCACGGTCAGCGCGACCTTCGTCGCCCGACCAGCGATCCGGATATTCCATCACGTAATTGCGGCTATCGCGTCGCTCATAATTTGAGTAATCGGGGTTGGCGTAAGCGTCGGCGCGGTCGGGGAAATCTCTTGGGTAAGCGCGCGTTTGATCCGCGAAATTGCGTTGGCGCGTTGGCGTAAAATCGTGACGAGGGCGCGACTCGCGGTCAT
This sequence comes from Acidobacteriota bacterium, assembly GCA_016201275.1. Taxonomy (GTDB): domain Bacteria; phylum Acidobacteriota; class Blastocatellia; order UBA7656; family UBA7656; genus JACQDB01. The sequence continues at coordinate 18,634 of JACQDB010000017.1, read as the reverse complement.
TGCTGTCGTAACGATTTTCGTAAGACTCATCGTCTCTTCTGCGGTATTCCATTTTTGCTCTCCTTTGATTTGGATTCTCAACAATGAAGCGCCAGACGAGCGCGACCGGCGAGGTCGAAACCTGTGCGGATAACTCTCCAGAAAAAGCGTACCGGTTCACTGTGAAGGCGCGTTTCATTGGTTATGCCGGTCTTTGATTGCAAGCATTATGCCGACTGCTACAGCGGCTCGACGGGGAAAAGGAAAAGCCGGAAAATCGCCCGAAACACAAGAAGTTTAGAAGGAAATGAAGGGCAAAGCCGCTTGGCGGAGCGCCTGAGCCGAGGGTTGCGGTGTACGGTTTAGAATGGCGCTGTCTCAAATTCAAACTGGTAAAAACGATAATGAAGCGATAAATAAAATTTTCTTGACAGCCGCCTTGGCGACGGAGTACCCTGTGGCTTCAATCAGCAACGTGGTGATTTACAGCAAATTGCTCCACGCTAAAAATGTGCTAAACCGCGAGGAAAGTTTTTCAGCCTTGTGTGAGTTCAGCACAAGGCTGTTGTGCTTTTACGGCTCTTTTCACTGTCTATTACGTGGCGATTTAACAGGTGACTTGCTCCACGGTAAAAACTGCTAAACAGCCCGGAGGAATTCTACAAGCCCCGCGCCGAAGTTTAGCGCGGGGCTTTTGCTGTTTGGCTCTGCGGCTGCAACGGTGAACCCTTTGACGGCGATGCTCATCGCATCGCGATGGAGAGATTATGAGTTTTGTTTATGGTTTGAAATGTCGAGAGTGCGGACGCCAATACGCCAAACAACCGACCGCCGGTTGTGAAGATTGTTTCGCGCCGCTGGAAGTGGCCTACGATTATGACGCCATCAAACGCGCCATCTCACGCGCAGCGATTTCGTCGCGAGAAAAAAATCTCTGGCGTTACAAGGAACTGCTGCCTTTGGATGGCGACCCCGTCGTAGGCCGCGCCAGCGGCGCAACGCCGTTACTGAAAACCAACCGTTTGGCGCAAGCTCTGGGAGTAAAAAATCTGTATATCAAAAACGACAGCGTCAACGCGCCGACGCTCTCTTTCAAAGACCGCGTGACGGCGGTAGCCATCAACAAAGCTCTGGAATTCAATCTCTCGGCGGTGGGCTGCGCTTCGACCGGCAACTTGGCGAATTCGGTAGCCGCCAACGCTGCCATGGCGGGGCTGCCTGCTTACATACTGATTCCTTTTGATCTGGAGCCGAGCAAAGTCATAGGCACCTCGGTCTATGGCGCAAACGTCATCGCTGTGCGCGGCAACTATGACGATGTGAATCGTTTGACCAGTCAGGTCGCCGACCGTCACGGCTGGGGTTTTGTCAATGTCAACCTGCGCCCGTTTTATGGCGAAGGCTCGAAATCGGTCGGCTACGAAATCGCCGAGCAGTTGGGTTGGCGCGCTCCTGCTGCGATTATTTGTCCGATGGCAGGCGGTTCGTTAATCAGCAAAATTCATCAGGGCTTGAAAGAATTCGAGCAGTTGGGCTTGCTCGACAACGAAGTAACGACGCGCATCTATGGCGCGCAGGCCGCAGGCTGCAACCCGATTGTAGATGCGGTGAAACGCTCGTCGCGGCAAATCAAACCGGTCAAGCCCAACACCATTGCGCGCTCGCTGGCGATAGGCAATCCGGCGGACGGTTATCACGCGGCGGGCGTCATCGCCGAAAGCCAGGGCTGGGCTGAAGATGTGACCGATGCCGAAATTGTTGATGGCATCAAGCTCCTGGCCGAAACCGAAGGCATCTTTACCGAAACCGCCGGAGGCGTGACCGTAGCGGTGACGAAAAAATTGATTGCTCAAGGTCGCCTCGATGCCGAAGAACTGATGGTCATCGTGATCACCGGCAACGGCTTGAAGACAGCAGAGGCCGTGCAACTTGCGCCGCCGATCATCATCGAGCCGCATATCAATCAGTTCGAGCAGGCGATTAAAGGCTTTGCCGCCACCTCGTCACTTTGAAGGTTTGGCGTTCCGCCTACAGGCGGCTTGCCTCAGAGACGCAACCAACCGCCTGTAGGCGGAACTCCAAACTCTTTTTCAAAAGGAGAAAAAAAACGATGGCAATTAATATTGTGATTCCAACTCTGCTTCGCAACTTAACCGGCAATGCCGATTTGGTCGAACTCGAAGCCGCCACTGTCGAAGAGGCTTTGCATAAACTGGACGAAACCTATCCCGGTTTTCGCGCTCGCGTTTGTGAGCCGAGCGGCGATTTGCGCCAGTTTATCAACATCTACATCAACGGCGAAGACATACGCTTTCTTGATAATCTGGCCTCGCCGATACCGGGCGGCGCAGAGGTCTCCATCGTTCCGGCCATCGCTGGCGGGTAGCAGAGTGCGGGAGTCGAGGAGTAAGGGAGTCGGGGAGAGACAATAAGATGCCTTGAAAGTGGCTACCAGAGCCAGTTTCAGGGTTTGCTGGAAAGTTGGTGTGGAGAGGCGGCCTCTGGTCGTCTGGTAGTTTGCGTTAAACAATTCAGGGATGACCGGGGGCTGCATCTCCACGCCAACACCATTTTTATGAAGCCGTAATGAGCAAGTTGAAAAATAGCGGTGCGGCTGTGGTTGTCGCTTTGGACGTGGTTGCAAACCGCTATCTCAACTCCATCACGCCAACCGGCGCGCAAGGCCAAGGGTACGCAAGGCGAGGTTGAAAATTGGCGTTCGCCGTTGGCGATGCTATGCTTGGATGGTGCAGCTATGAACGACAAGGCGATCAAAACTATTGAAGAGGCTCCGGCGCAACGGGCGACCCAGGCGCTGGAAGCCTGGCAACTGGTGGGCAACACGCCGCTGTTGAAATTGCAAAACATCGCGGCGGATTTTCCCCACGTAGAAATTTATGCCAAGGCCGAATGGTTCAACCCCGGCGGTTCTGTCAAAGACCGCCCGGCGCTCAACATGATTTTGGATGGCGAACGCCGAGGCTTGCTCACCAAAGATAAAATTCTGCTCGATGCCACGTCGGGAAATACCGGCATCGCCTATGCGTGGATCGGCGCAGCGCGCGGCTATCGCGTCAAACTGGCCTTGCCGCAAAACGCCAGCGAAGAACGCAAACGCATATTGAAAGCCTACGGCGTGGACTTGGTGTTGACCAGTCCCTTGGAAGGCTCGGACGGCGCGATTCGCGAAGCGCGGCGCTTGTATGCCGAAAATCCTGAGTTGTACTTTTATCCAGACCAGTACAACAACGAGGCCAATTGGCGGGCGCATTATGAAACCACGGCGGTGGAAATCTGGCATCAGACCAACGGACGCATCACGCACTTTGTCGCAGGGCTTGGCACCAGCGGCACGTTCGTAGGAACCAGTCGGCGCTTGAAAGAGTTGAACCCGAAAATTCAATGCCTGTCGTTTCAACCCGACTCGCCCTTTCACGGCCTCGAAGGCATGAAGCACATGGCGACAGCGATTGTGCCGGGCATTTATGACGCCACAGTAGCCGACGCCGATTATGAAGTCAGCACCGAAGAAGCACACCAATACGCGAGATTACTGGGCAAAAAAGAAGGTTTACTGGTCGGCGTATCGGCAGCCGCAGCCTTGGCCTGTTGTGTGAAAGTCGCTAGAGAAATCAAGCAAGGCGTCATCGTCACCATCTTCAGCGACAGCGCCGATAAATATTTGAGCGAGAGATTCTGGAACGAAGGAGGAAGTGCTGAGGATTGAGGACTGAGGACTGAGTGATTTGTAACGACGCAGTATGAATGACGCAGTATGAATGATGAAGTACGAATGATGAACAGGTAATGAAGCATTTTTTCTTTATTCATCGTTCATACTTTCCAACCACTCAGTCCACAGTCCACAGTCCACAGTCCGCAGTGATGATTAAAGTGAAACCGGAACATTTGGATGAAATCCGCAAGCACGGCGAGGAGACTTATCCTCACGAGTGCTGCGGTTTTTTGATTGGCGAAAAGGATGGCGAGACCAATGTGCTTCGCATCGTGCATCGCGCCAACAATGAATGGACAAAGACCGATGAGCGCGAGTCGCAAGCCAATCGCTATTTGATTACTCCCGAACAGGCGCGCCGCGCCGAGATGGCGGCGCGGGAACAGGGGCTTGGCGTCATTGGTTATTATCATTCGCACCCCGATCATCCGGCACAACCTTCGGGCTTTGATTTGGATCATTCCTGCTGGCCTACGGATTCTTATATCATCGTTGCGGTTGAGAAAGGGCGGGCATCTGTGCTTAACTCTTTCACGAAGCCGGACTATGAGAAATTCGCGCCGGAAGAAATTTTGTTGGAAGAGCAGCCGTAAGCAGGATTGGTTTCTGCCTTGATGGCCGCAGGTGAGCGAACGGCTTATCTCGGATTTAGAAGTTTAGTCAGCTACGAATTATAGAAATCGCACGAATAGACACGCATGACTTGTTGTTGTAGAAACTAGATTGCTTTTCAAACCGCCTGGCGGCAAAGCAATCTGTGTCTGTTCGTAAGGGTTTTATAACTCGTAGCTGTTTTTTTTTGCAGCTTATCAAAGAGGAGATTTACCATGTCGGTACAAATTTTGATCCCTACAGCCTTACGAAATTTCGCGGGCAATCAGGATGCCGTGACCGTAGAAGCGGCAACCCTTGATGCGGCCTTGAATGGATTAACAGGAAAATATTCAGAGTTGAAAAAACACTTGTACAATGACAAGGGCGAATTGCGGAGCTTCGTCAATATTTATCTCAATGACGAAGATGCGCGCTACTTGCAAAAAGGCGCGACGCCCGTAAAAGACGGCGACACCATCAGCATCGTGCCTTCTATAGCCGGTGGCTCGGCGGTGGTTGAAGAAGGCAGCGAAGTCGAGTTGAGCAATGAAGAGATTTTGCGCTACAGCCGCCACTTGATTATGCCGGAAGTCGCTCTTGAAGGTCAGAAAAAATTGAAAGCCGCCAGCGTCCTGTGCATAGGCGCGGGCGGCCTCGGTTCACCTCTGATTTTATATTTGGCAGCGGCGGGTGTCGGGCGCATAGGCATAGTGGATTTCGATGTTGTGGACTTCACCAACCTGCAGCGTCAGATTATTCACTCGACCGCTAACGTCGGCATATCGAAACTGGAATCGGCAAAACAGCGCGTCGCCGAAATCAATCCCTTCGTCAACGTCGAGACCTATGAAGTCGCGCTGACTTCGGACAACGCTCTGGAGTTGTTCAAAGATTACGATGTGATTGTGGACGGCACGGATAATTTTCCGACTCGTTATCTGGTCAACGATGCCTGCGTGTTGTTGGGAAAACCCAATGTTTACGGCTCGATTTTCCGTTTTGAAGGACAAGCAACGGTCTTTGATGCCAAGCGCGGCCCCTGCTATCGCTGCCTGTACCCGGAGCCGCCGCCGCCGGGATTGGTGCCGAGTTGCGCCGAAGGCGGCGTGCTGGGCGTGTTGCCGGGAATCATCGGCGTGATGCAGGCGATTGAAACCGTGAAGTTGATTTTAGGCAAAGGCGAGCCGCTGCTTGGTCGGCTGGTGCTGTTCGATGCGCTGAAGATGAAGTTCCGCGAATTGAAGTTGCGAAAGAATCCCGAATGCCCGATTTGTGGCGAGCATCCGACGATTCACGAGTTGATTGATTATCAGGAATTCTGCGGCATTACCCAGGAAGAAGCCGTAGAGGTCGGCAAAGAGTTCGAGATTACGCCGCTGGAATTGAAGGCGAAGATGGAACGCGGCGACGATTTTTTATTGATAGACGTGCGCGAACCCGAAGAGTTTGCCATCGCTCGCCTACCCGGCTCGCGTTTGATTCCGCAGCGCAGTGTGCCGGAGCGTCTGCACGAATTGTCAACGGCAGAGGACATCGTGGTGCATTGCCGCAGCGGTGTGCGTAGCGGCAAGATTGTCGAGTTGATGAAGCAGGCCGGTTATCGCAAGGTGAAAAATTTAGTCGGCGGGATTCTGCGCTGGTCGGATGACGTTGACCCCAGCGTGCCGAAGTATTAAAAAGATGAGGTGGATTTGCTGAACTGCTGAAGAGGGTGTCGCGGGCTATGAAATTGGTGTGGGACAAAGACAAAGCCGCGCATAATCTGGCCAAACATGGCATCTCGTTTGAAGAAGCGCAGACCGTGTTTGAGGATGACTTGTTCGTGGTTTTTGCCGATGAAGACCATTCGGTAGAAGAGCGGCGCTTTGTGATATTGGGGCAGTCGCACAAAGGCCGTTTGCTGGTGGTTGCGTATGCCGAGCGAAGTAGAACTACACGAATCATCAGTGCGCGGCAGGCGACAGGTCAGGAAAGAAAAGTTTATGAAGAAGAAATCTAAAGCAGATTTTGATGATGAGTTGAGAGCGGAATATGACTTTCGCTCCATGCGTGTGGTAGCGCGTGGGCCGGGGCGAAAAGTTTCTGCGGAAAAGACCATCAGTTTAGCGCCGGATGTCGCCGAGATGTTTCCTGATTCGGAGGCGGTCAACGAAGCCTTGCGCTTTTTGATTCGAGCAACAAAAAATCAAATTGCCAATACACAATAACATTCTGTGCTGGTTGGACGACGTTGACCCCAGCGTGCCGAAGTATTAAGCTGGCACCATTCAGCTACTCATAAGAGGTTGCGATGTCCAAAAATATCGAAGAAGCAAGCGCGCCAAATCAACAACCAGTGATTACCCAAGACCCTCTCCTTCACAAAGAAATGGTACGCGAAGCTTTACTAAGGTTACGTGAAATTGGGAAAGGGCTTCCGCCAATAGATGCGGAAGCTCTGGTGCGAGAAGGTAGAGAGGCAAGAGACGAGAGTGATCATGGATGATTGTAGTTGATGCAAACTTGCTTGTGACCTTAGTCAGTGGAGACCCTCGCGGAAATTTGGTTCTCCAACACTTTTTAGATTGGCTTGATCGGGATATTGAACTTCATGCGCCTGCGCTTGCCGTTTATGAAATTACTAACGCCTTAACCAGAATGATTGCTGCCGGAGCCTTCCCAAATAGAAAAACTGGAGCAAGCATTAGCAGATATGTTTATCATACCAATCCATTTTCATGAGCCGGTTGCAAACGAAGTACGCTATTGGTCTCCGTCGTTGACCGATGCAAAACGAGTAGTTGAAATAGCACGAAAACTTGGTCGTCAGAATGCGTATGACGCTTCGTATCTTGCCTTGGCAGAAAAACTCGGTTGTGAATTGTGGACTTTGGACGGCCCACTTTATCGCAATGCCATTGGGCAAGGCTTTGCTGTCCATCTGATTTCATAAAATCAAATCTGATTCGACGAATAAAATGCCGCCGATAGCTGAAACAACAAAATATCAGAGAGTGCCGCAGCGCGTTGTTGATGACCTCAAAGCCGCCGTTGGCGAACGCTTCGTGTTGACCGAACCTGATGAACTGCTGGTTTATGAAGCCGACGCCTTGACGGTCATCAAACATCTGCCTGCCGCCGTCGTGCTGCCAAAAACTGCTGAAGAAGTTTCGGCGGTGGTCAAAATTCTCGCCGCTGAAAACATCCCTTTTACGCCGCGTGGCGCAGGCACTGGACTGACCGGCGGCTCGATAGCTTTTAACCACAGCGTCATCATTGAAACCGCACGCCTCAATCGCATACTCAAGATTGATTATGAAAACCGCCTTGCCGTAGTCGAAAGCGGCGTCATCAATGTTCATCTCTCGCAGGCCACTTCGCCGTATGGATTTCATTACGCGCCAGACCCTTCGAGTCAAATGGCCTGCACCATCGGCGGCAATGTCTCGCAAAATTCCGGCGGCCCACATTGCCTCAAATATGGCATGACGACTAATCACATACTCGCCGTAGAAGTGGTGTTGCCGAGTGGCGAAATCGTCAATCTGGGCGGTGGCGGGGTGGACGCGGCGGGCTATGATTTGCTGGGCGCGTTTGTTGGTTCCGAAGGCACCTTCGGCATCGTCACCAAAGCGACGGTGAAATTGACGCGCCTGCCGCAAGGCGTCAAAACCCTGCTCGGTGAATTTATGACGGTGACCGATGCGAGTCGCAGCGTTTCGGAAATCATCGCGGCGGGGATAGTACCGGCGGCGCTTGAGATGATAGACCGTGCGACGATTATCGCGGTCGAAAATTCAATCTTCGCCGGAGGCTTTCCGACTGATGTGGCGGCCTTGTTGATTATCGAAATTGACGGCTTGAGTGTAGGCATAGAGGACGAAGCGGCGCGTGCTGTCGAGATTTGTCTTCGCCATCATGCTAGAGCCGTGCGGATTGCCAAAGACGATGCCGAGCGCACGAAATTATGGGGCGCACGCAAACGCGCTTTCGGAGCGATGGGGCGCATCAACGCCGATTTGATGGTGCAGGACGCGGTGATTCCGCGTTCCAAATTGCCCGAAGTGCTGGATGAAATTTATGCCATAGCGGCGCGCTACAGTTTGAACGTCGCCAATGTTTTTCATGCGGGGGACGGCAATCTGCATCCGAATATCAGTTATGACGGGCGCAATGCGGATGAAGTGCGCCGCGTCGAATTGGCCTCGAAAGCAATTATGCAATTGTGCGTGGAGGCCGGAGGGACGATCACCGGCGAACACGGCGTCGGCGCGGACAAGATAAATTATATGGAGTTGATTTTTTCCGATGCCGATATGGAACGTATGTTGGCTGTAAAAAATGTCTTCAACCCGACCGGCTTGTGCAATCCCGCAAAAGTGATTCCGGCAACCAAGACCTGTCGTTATTGCAGCTTTGGTTTGGAAGATTTTAAGAAAAATTAAATCGTCCGGTGCGGCCTCCTCGGTAAGCAGGTTTTTCATTTCTTCTGGTAACGCCTAAAATCTCTTTATGGCATTTGTGCGATTCGAGTCCACTCCGCGTCAGGGCGAAACCTTTGAGTTATGCGAAAACAAGGTTATGTTCGGGCGGCATTTGTCCTGTCAATGTGTGTTGAATCATCCCACGGTTTCACGCGAACATTTTTTCATCGAACAGACCGGCGATAAATTTTTTGTCGTTGACAACGAAAGCGGCAATGGCACGTTGGTCAATCATGAAGCTGTCAGTTGGGTCGAATTGCAAGACGGCGATGAAATTCAGGCCGGCCCTTTCGTGTGCAAATTTTTTCTGACCGACCACCACGAAGCCGCTAAGGAAACGGATATGGAAGAGCTGAACGCGCAACTGGAAAATCTGAACGAACCGGGCTTTGATGCCGAACAGGAGTTTGCCTATCCGATTGAATACCTCGACGGCATCACGCATTTCAACGCCGGAAGATATTTTGAAGCGCACGAAGTGTGGGAAGAAATCTGGCTGCATTCAGCCGACGACAGCAAGCTCTTTTACCAGATGCTGATTCAAGCGGCGGTCGGTTTGCATCACTTCATGCGCGGCAATCTGCGCGGCGCACGCGGGATGTATAAAAATGTCATCGCCAAATTGGAAAAATTGCCTGCGGTGTTTCAATCCTTAGACCTCGAAGAATTTGCCCGACAATACAAAACCTTCTTCGCCGATTTACTCGAAGACCGCGACAACGAACAGTTTGGCATAGATAAACCTCGCCCCTTGATTCACCTGATGGAAAATGGTGAAACCCTTGATGCAACCGGCAATTTGCCAACCGATGAGTTATAATCTGCGACGCATTAATAGAAAAATTTTCTCGGACTGAAACTCCTGGACATGAACAAAGACCACGCTTCGCTTGCCTCTTCACTGGCCGCGCTCATCGGCGGCGACTACGTTACCAAAAATCAGGCGCTGCACCTTCAGGAGTTGACGCCGACGCTCATCATCAAACCGGCGAGCGCCGAACAGGTGCGGGCGTGTTTAGCGGTCTGCGCCGAAGCGGATGCGGCAGTCATTCCGGCGGGTGCTATGACCTGGCTTGAAGGCGGCAATCCGTTACGGCGTGCCGATGTAGTGTTGAGTGTGGAGCGATTGAAGCGCGTCATCGAATATAGTCCGCCGGATTTAATGGCGATTGTCGAAGCGGGGGTGGCACTGCGGGATTTTCAAGCGCAGACCAGAAGCGCCGGGCAATGGTTGCCGCTTGATCCGGCGGGAGCAGACGGCTCGACCATAGGCGCAATTGCGGCGACGGCTGCAAGCGGAGCCTTGCGGCTGGGCTTTGGCACGCCCAGAGATTACGTGATTGGTTTGCGACTGGCGCACATTGATGGCACGGAGAGTCGCAGCGGTGGACGGGTCGCCAAAAATGTTGCCGGGTATGATTTGAATAAATTGTATGTCGGCAGTTTCGGCACGTTGGCCTTGATGACCGAAGTGAATGTGAAATTGCGTCCGTTGCCGGAAGCCTCGGCGACCATGATGATTACGGCGGCAACGCTTGCTCGCTTGCTGGACTTGGCCCGGCGCATCAGGGCTTCGGCGGTGCAACCGGTATCAATATTTTTAACCGCAGGGTTGACGGAACACGCCAGTGGCAAGGCGCTGTTGCTGCGTTTCATGGAAAGCGCAGCGGCGGTGAAGTATCAATTGCAAGAAGTGGAAGGCTTGCTTGAAGGCGAATTTCAAGCCGCTTGTCTGGCGGTCGAAGAAGCCGAAGCGCTGTGGAAAAAGGCCGTCAATACGGATGAATTGGCCGATTATGCGGTGCGCTTGAGCGTGCCGCTGGCGACCGTGACGGAAGTTTTTCAGCAGGTGTTGACGCGGCGCGCAGCGAGTTTTGCGTCTGCCGATTTGGGCGTCGGCATCATTCGTCTGGCGTTTCCGGCAGATGACCAAGAGGCGCTTGAAATCATCCGCGATTTGCGAAGCACGGCCACCAGAGTCGGCGGCACGTTGTTTATTGAAGGCGCTGCGCCAAAGGTCAAGGCGGCGTTGGATGCTTGGGGCGAGGTCGGCGAACTGGCGAAGTTGATGCGCGGCATCAAACAGAACTTCGACCCGCAAGGGCTGTTGAGTCCGGGGCGCTTCGTTGCTGGAATGTAAGAGAAGCGGCAAGAAATAGCATACAGTTGAGAAGCGGTCTGTGACCACTGGACTGGCTCAACCGGAATGATGGAATGATATTTTCTTCGCTTTCCCTAAACGATCACTCAGCGTCCAGGCGCTTACAATCTTTTGCTGAGGTCTTCTCTGGTCAAGTTCGAGACTACGCGCTCGACGCAATCCGGCACTACTTCCCAAGCGATTTCACGAACTACGGATTCGCTTAATTGCGCCACCACTCGGCGGACAATTTCATCAATCATTTGCTGGTTCATCGCTGCCTCTGCGGGAGAATTTTCTTCCTGGTGATGGCTATGATTTTGCGACAACTCCGGTTTGGGAGCCGCGTTCTGGGCGACTTGTTGCGGCGGATTAAACTCCACTTCTGCGGCGTGCGCCGGGTTATTCTCCGCAGGCGGTGCGATGGAGAAATCGGCAACTGGCAGCGGCGCAACCGATATGGGCGTGAATTGAGTTTCGGTAGCCCACATATCTGAAGCGGTGAATTTGTCTGCGGCGGTTGCGGGTTGCGCTGCACTGCTTTCTTCTTCTTCAAAAGGCGGCGCTGCCTGTGTCTGGAACACCGCAGGCGAAGCAAGCTCATCGGTGTGTGCTGTTGCCGTGACTGACTCGAAGGCCGGAGTTGCGTCGGATGACGGCGTGTGAAAATCGAAAGTGGCTGGCGAAGCGACTTGGGCTTCGACTTCAAGAGGTTCTACTTTGCTGGGCATCACCACCTCAAAGGCATGAGACGCCGCATCGTTGGCTGGCGTGGATGGCAACTCGGAGTCGCCGCTATTTTGCTCCGCAGGAAGTGAGGTTGAAAAGGTAATTTCCGCTTGCGACGAGGGCATGGTTATGGCAAGGTCGGCGGCGCGATTCGCTTCGACTTCGAGATGGGCGGCCTCTTCGTCGCTCAACTCCGCCGTAGCTTTTGCCGGAGCCGGGGACGCTTCCGACGACCTGACTTCGCCTGGCGCGGCAGTTACGAGCGGCGCTTGAGAAGCCGTGGTCGGTGGTTCGCCAAATTCCAGCGGCGTGTTTTCAGTGGCGGACGCTTGATAAGCGGCTGGCGGAAAGTCATTGAACAAGAGATCGCCAAGCTGCTCATCGGTGGAGAGCAGGGAAGTAGTGGTTGGCTCGGCGCTCCCTGGCGCTCCCGCGAAGCCATGATCGGGTTGAGGAGCGTGATGAGCCGCGCCATTGAGATGGCTATGCACGAATTCATTGCCGAGTGTCGCGGCGGCCTGATGAACCGGCGGCTCTAACTCGCTGGTGTCAAAACTTCTGATCGCGGCTTCTGGCATTGGGCTGCTGGTCGAAGCGGGAACTTCTATGGCGATGGCTGCCAACGGAGACGCAGGGGTTTCATTGAGGCTCTCCGCCTGGGCAACATCAACCTCGACAACGGTGTTCGTTGCCACAGGGACTTCTGCTGCAGTGCTGAACAGAATATCGGGCGAGGTTATCGTTGCCAGCGGGTCGAAACCTGCGGACGAGTCGTAGAGCGGGTCGGCAGGCGATGCGGAAAGGGCTTGCGCCTCTTCGGGCAAAGGCTGCGCGAAGGCATCTATATCAAAGACATTGCCGGTATCGAAATCGTTTGTGACTGCCGCCGCCTCCAGGTCGGCAACCGTCGGCGCTGCGCCTGCGAAGGCATTGAAGCCGGATAATAAATCCACCGGCTCCGGGGTAGGCGTGACCGGCGGTTTTTGAAAATCAAAAGTTGCCGGAAAGGAATCGGCAAACGGCGTAGGGTCTGGCAGATTGCCGGTCGGCAAGCGGTCAGCCAGTACGCTCTCCGGTTGCGGAAACGGTGCGCTCATCGCCGACAGGTCTATAGATGGCAGCGGATAGGCACGCGGGGCGGGCGGCGCTTCCGGGGCGCTCAAACTGCCCATCATCTGAGTTGCGACGGCTTGATTTTTGGGTCTGGGACTGTTTTCGATCAGGCGGCGAACGGTTTCGACCAGAACACGAGACTCAAAGGGTTTGGTTAAATGAGCATCGGCTTTGACGCGGCGCGCTTCGGCTTCATTGAACGGCTCGAACGCGCCGACCAGCAGCACTACCGGCACATCGTGAAACTGCGGCATCTGTTTGATGGCTTCGCAAAGTTCATAACCGTTTTTGCCGGGCATGAAAATGTCTGCCAACACCAGATCGGGATTCACATCGTTGAGGCGACGTTCCGCCATATCACCGTTGCTGACCGCGATGACTTCTATGCCTTCATCCGCGAAGGTCAGATTCACCACTTTTTGAATCGTTATGCTGTCATCTGCGAGTAAAATCTTGCTTCCCATTAGGCTTTCTCCAAGCGCGTCGGCAGGCGTCGCGCTGCCAGTCGTTGTTTGTTATTTGCAAAACCACAGAGCCAATCCTGTCAACTTGCGCCGAGTCTATCGGAGGTCTGCAAGGGGGCGCAAGTCGGTGCATTGATGCGAACCAATTTTTTTGCCAAAGCGCTGGAAAGCCGCTTTGACCACAGGCTCATTGGCGAATGTTCAGGGGCTGGCAACTTCTGAGGAACATCTGTTTCGAGGGCCTTGATCCTAACCTGACAGATGAATTGCTGAAATCCCAGCGCCTATACTACCACACATCTGCTTACCTGTCTCTAGTTTCGCAAAAAAACTTCACAGCGAAAAGGGCTGCCGTGCAGCCCTAAGTTTTTCCAGTTTTTTGGATAAATCTCCATAATTTTGAACACCGTTCAGGGCTTCAAGGCCAGGTGAAACCCAGCCTGGTAAAAGCAACTTTTGCAAACGGGGAATTTATTTTATGCAGGGGAATGCGGCAACGCTTAGGCGCGCTATTTGCCTGAGCCAAGGAATCCCGTTGTCCTTTGAAGTTTGCAAAATGCAACTTCGCTAACCCTCTGCTCAATGTTGAGCAAAGGCAAAACTTACAAAACCTTTTTTTCAATTAAACCCCGTGCGCTTACTGACCTCGACAAGGCTATTGCTTGGATAGGCCAAGTGGATAGTGCTTGTAAGAGGTAACGAAAAGCGATCTCGAAACCGAGATTACGACTACTTTCAAATATAGGGAGATACGTAGAATGAAGAAAGTTACACGAAATCATTACAAGGAGATGTTTGCCATCTTAATGATGGTTTCTATGTCTCTGGCAATGACTCCCGTCGCCGCGTTTGCACAAACCGAGACCGGGCAGATCACCGTGAAAGCGGTTGACCCGCAAGGGGCAGTCGTCCCCGGTGCTGCGGTTAGTGTGAAATCTACAACCTGGCGTGTATGACGTTACTACTACGGGAAGCGGCTTTGCGCCGCTAACCCAGAAAGCGCAGGTAACGGTCGGTGCCAAGTTGACGGTCGAAGCATCCTTGTCGCCACAGGCCAAGAGTGAAAGCGTCACCATCGTCGCTGGCGAAAGCGGCGTCGAAGTCAATACCCAGACTCAGGAATTGTCAAATGTTGTATCGCAGAAACAACTAACCGAATTGCCCACCTTAACGCGCAACCCGTATGACTTGGTGGGGCTGTCGGGCAATGTCTCGCCGGGCGATCCGACAGGGCGCGGCACCGGCTTTGCCATCAACGGGCAACGCGCCGCCAGCACCAACATTTTGCTCGATGGCGGTGAAAATGTGGATACGTTTACGGCTTCCGTTGGGCAGAGCGTGCCGTTGGATTCGGTGCAGGAGTTTCGCATCATCACCAGCAATTTTTCGGCGGAATATGGCCGCGCTTCGGGCGGCATCGTCAACGTCGCCACCCGCGCCGGATCGAATACCTTTCATGGATCGCTCTATGAATTCAATCGCGTCTCGGCGCTCGCCTCAAACAGCTTTGAGAACAATGCTCAGGGTATAGAGAAGGGCGTCTTTACGCGCAATCAGTTCGGCTATTCTGCCGGTGGTCGTGTCATAACCGACAAACTGTTTTTCTTTAGCAGCACCGAGTGGACGCGCATCCGCAGCACCCAGGATGTGATCAGCTATGTGCCGACGCCGAGCTTTCTGGCCAGCACCTCGGCAACCACCCGCGCCTATTTCAACAATTACCAATTGGTGTCACCGATCAATGGAGCGATTAGCGGCAACTTTGGTCAAGTGATTCTGCCTAGAGCGGTGGACGCTGGCGGCGGCGTACCGGGCAATGACTGGCAGACCGTCGGGCGGTTTGATTACAACTGGAGCGACAAGACGCAAATCTATTTCCGTGGCGCATTCCAGCAGGGCGATAACCCCTCCGGTTCAGTCAGTTTCAGCCCTTATCAAGGCTTTAACACCGGCTTTGAGTACCGCAATCAGAACTATCTGACATCGGTGACGCATTCCTTTTCGTCGAATCTGGTAGCCCAGACCAAATTCGTCTTCAACCGACTGAATCAAAGCCAGCCGTTAGGGGCGCAACCGCCGCAACCGACCTTGTTCTTCTTCTCGAACGCGGTGGCCAGAGTCAGTGGGTTCCCGATTCGCCTGCCAGGTTATCTGCCCACCAGTCCCGGCAGCGCCATTCCTTTCGGTGGCCCACAGAACTTCTATCAGGCCTATGAGGATGTCAACTGGACACGCGGCAATCATCAATGGAGATTCGGCGGTCAGTATGTACACATCCGCGACAATCGCACCTTTGGCGCGTATCAAAATGCGGTGGCTACGTTAGGCACCAACAATGCCAATGCCTTGGCCAACCTGATCGCCGGGCAATTAGTGGCATTTCAGGTGGCGATCAATCCGCAGGGCAAGTTCCCGTGTTTCCGCAATCCGTTGACCGGGGCGGCGATTGTCACGCCGGACTGCACCATTCAAACGCCGGTTGGTTCGCCCAGCTTCAGCCGCAGCAATCGCTATCACGAATGGGCGGCATATGCCAACGATTCCTGGAAACTCAGGCCCGGTCTGACCCTCAACCTCGGCGTGCGCTATGAGTATTATGGTATTCAACATAGTGCCGTTCGCAGCCTGGATTCCAACTTCTATCCGGGCGATGGTGCGACCATTTTCGAGCGCATCCGCAATGGTCGCATCATGCGTGCCAGCGACAGTCCGAACGGGACGCTGTGGAATCCCGATAGAAATAACTTCGCGCCGCGTCTGGGGCTTGCCTGGGATGTGTTTGGCGATGGCTCGACGAGTCTGCGCGGCGGCTATGGCATGGCCTATGAGCGCAACTTTGGCAACGTGACCTTCAACGTCATCCAGAATCCGCCCAACTATGCCACGGTGCAACTCACCCCTGCAGTGGTTCCCGGCGGCGTCATTCCGATTTCAAACAACAATGCCGGACCGCTGGCCGGGTCGGGCATCAGTCGTTCACTGCCGCCGGTGAGTCTGCGCGCCGTGGACCCCAATATTGTCAACGCCTATGCTCATTTTTGGAGCGCGGCTTTGGAGCGCAAGATCAAGGAGAATACGCTAGTATCGCTGGAGTATTCGGGTTCGGCAGGGCGCAAGCTCTACTCGATCTCGAATATCAACCGTCGCGGTACTGGCAATGTCTATCTGGGCGATACCTTGACGACCCAAGGATTTGGTTCGGCGCGGCTGAACAATGCGGGGGCTTCGGACATCAACTTCCGCACCAATAACGGGCGTTCCAATTACAACGCCCTGATCGCCTCGTTTGACGCCAGTAATCTGATGAAGTGGAATCTGCGACTGACCTCGCGTTATACCTATTCGGTCACCAAAGATAACCTCAGTTCAACCTTCTCGGAATCGAACAATAACTTCAATCTGGGATTTTTGGATCCGTTTAATCCGAATCTCGACTATGGTTACGCCGATTTCGACGTGCGGCATCGTTTTGTCACCAGTTTCACTTGGGGCTTGCCTGCCATCAAGGATGCCAGCGGGGTGATGAATTCGGTGTTGAACGGATGGGAATTGACGGGCATCTTCAGTGCCAGAACCGGGACGCCGTTCAGCGTCTTCGATTGCACCAACTCGATTTTCGCGGAGTCTCCGTGTATGCGGGTGATCGCCAACGGGCCACTGAATTTCCATCCCAGTGTCAGCCGCAGCGATGTGACTTTTGCGAATCAACCGAACCGCTATAAGTTCGTTGATCTGAGCGGCCTGATTGGGGGAACCTTCACCAACCCGATTACCAAAGGCAACGATCCGGGTCCCTATCCCAGCAATATGACGCGGCGCAATGCCTTCCGTGGTCCGGGAGCGTGGAACCTGGATGCCGGGTTGTACAAGAATTTCAAGTTCACGGAACGTGTCAGTCTGCAAATGCGCTTTGAAGCCTTTAATGTCTTCAATCATGCAAACGCGGCGGTGATATACGGTTTCCCGGACAATGAAATCTCCAACGGCTTCGTACCGGTTTTCTACGATGGTCGTCGCAATGTGCAGCTTGCCGGAAAGATTATCTTCTAAATTTTTGGCAGCAGCACCGCACCTTCAGGGGAGTCCAAGTGGCTCCCCTTTTTTCATGCTGAAAAAGCGACGTTATATGCGCGGCCCCCAAGATTCGGTATGAGCGCCGCGACGAGATGAACATTCATGCGGTTCGCCAAGTTTCATCTCCCGAATCTTGGGGGCCGCGCATATAGATGATTTTCGAGGCGACTCGTCAAGGTTGAAAAGCTCTTTTTGAGCTTGCCAGTAACGACCCAGCCGTATTTGCCCCGCAGGGGTGCAGGAGATTAGCCAGTGCTGTAGGCACTGGAATCATGTTGGGCAAACGCTGCGCGCCCTGAAAGGGTGCAGGAGAGGCGAGGCTGCAAACCTCTTGCACCCTTTAGGGCGCGACCATCAAGCCGCCTGCGCCTTCCCGTGGCTTTCCCACGGGCTACTCTCCTGTGCGCCTACGGCGCAACAACGAAGCGACCGGCTATTTTCAAACCGGCTGGGTCGTTACGCTTGCCACAGCTCCGCCTTGCTACCGACAAAGTTACTGATCGGCAGCGCCTTTTGCCATAGCGTGGAAGCGGTTTGGTCTGAACGGTCAAGAGGTTGAATATCCAGATTTTTGGAAATCTTCCAGATTTTTGCAAAAAATTTGTTAAATCAGGCAGTAGCGATCACTAGGTCAAAATACGTAAGCCACGCTATTAAATAATTTACCTCGCCGTAAGAAAGTAATCGGCTTTACGGCTTAAAACTTGCCTGAAATTTCAGTTGCAGTAATCCACATTCGTTTGCCAATTGTTAGGGGTTCTCAAGCAGTTGTTTGGAAAGTCAGCACCGTTGCATCCGACATAGGATAATTAGCAGGCACGAATACTTGAAATGAAATCCTGTGTACTTGAGACCATATCAAGTATTGTTCACTCACAGTTCACGGGTTATGCGAATCGCAATGGCCGGGTTTCGAACCCAGCATCTGAAACCGGCTAATAATTTACATGGAGGAAAATCATGAAAGCTACACGAAGAAGTTTGAAAGAGGCCGTATCGAGCCTTCTCAGCGTATTTCTTTTCCTCGCCTTGGTGCCGTTCTCGGCGTTTGCCCAAACTGAAACCGGGCAGATCACCGTGAAAGCGGTTGACCCGCAAGGGGCAGTCGTCAGCGGCGCAACCGTAACGGCGAAGTCCGTTGAACGCGGCACCACAGCGACTGGAAAAACCAACGATGATGGCATTGTCACCCTGACCAATCTACAACCTGGCGTGTATGACGTTACTACTACGGGAAGCGGCTTTGCGCCGCTAACCCAGAAAGCGCAGGTAACGGTCGGTGCCAAGTTGACGGTCGAAGCATCCTTGTCGCCACAGGCCAAGAGTGAAAGCGTCACCATCG
>JACQDB010000016.1 GCA_016201275.1 Acidobacteriota bacterium | reverse complement strand
AACGCTCAAGCGCGAGATCAAAGCTTATGAAGATAAACGCAATGAAGCCCGAGCCTGCATCAATTGGCAGTTCACTTCCTCTGATGCTCGCATCAAGCTTCATCGTCTCTATCCTTCAAATTCAAAATGACTGACTACTAGGTTCAGCGCTCTAGTCTCAAAAGGATTGTGATTCGTAATTCTCCATTTATCCAATTCATTCGCCGTTGATTTTGCAGTAATCGTTACGGTTTCGCTCAGTATTACTTCTTTCTTACCTTGAAAAAATCTCAATAAGTTTATCGGTCACTCCCTTCATTTTTTCTTCTTTTAACTTTCCTATCATATATAAAATTTCATTTGTATCGGCAGTAAAGATACGATTTGGACGAATGTTTGAAGGGCTATAATTCATTTTTCCTGTTTCAAAATCACCATTCGTCAGTTCCACACTATCGCTATCATAAACGGTTTGTGAGGTAATCATGCAAAGCATGGCGTCATCACCATCCAGGCGTGAAATGATCAAGCAAGGTCGCCGCTTCGTATCGCTTAAATCCGAAAACGGAAACGGAAAGATGACCACTGTACCTTTTACAAATCCGCCCATGCTTCATCCTCTTCAGGATGATTCCACTCTCGTGCCAGTACGGCTTCAGAGGCTAACATTGTCTGACGCAAATCAGAATTTGCTCTAGTGGGAATGACTAGCGTTAAAATGCCCGAACTGGAAAAGTTAAAATTGGAAAGCTGCGTTGCATTCAACTGTTCAGCTATAGTCTTCGCGGTAATCGTAATTGTATTAGTCATAAGTCCCTCATTTATGATTCTCAGCAACTAATTCTTTTTGCTGAATGATTTTCAAGCCTTCCCGTTGAGTAATTATAGCTAGATCAACTGCGCCACCAACCCCTCTAACTCCTATACTCAAGTTCTGGGCGGCACTCGTAGTTTTGATTAAAAAAACTGCCAAATCAATACAATCCTGTAGAGGAAGAACCGGGAAAGGAATCTGTAACTGCAATATCTCCAAAGCCTGTCGTAGCCTATCAAGTTGCGTTAAGTCTAGCCCTAGAGATTGCCGTGCTATATCAAGAAGCTGCTCATCGTAACCTTTCAGCATCCGGGAAGACAGTTCATGCTGACCTCCCATCGTTACCCCGAAATCATTGGCCTGCCGCTCTTGTGGGGTCGGAGTGTTGGGTATATTAAACTCATAAACCGACCCATACGCTGCATCATTGTCAAAGCCGCTAACCACAAAAACCATTCCAGGACTTTGATGAGTCGTGGGCATAATATCGTTCCATTGCTTTAAGAAAAAGTTACTCAGGCGACAGGAAAAATCTTCTATATTTAGTCTTTTACCTTTTGGTAAATCAACCTCAAATTCGGGGATAAAACTCTTCGCTGTGCGAAGATTACTTGCACTTGTTCCAATAACGGCTTCCCCGTATGTAACTGCTCCTATAAAATTATTTGGCTTTGCAAACGTCAATAACTTAGTGGCATTATCAAAATTCACTGGCAAGTGAAGCACCGTCCCATCTGGTTGGGACATTTGCGCGGTCAGCGTTACTCTGCTATCAGCAGCGAGTACAACCCCTTCCGACCCTTTGACAACTATACCTAGAGACATATTACTAACCTTTCTAAGAGTTCATAAAGACGCTAATAGCAAATTTTGTTTGATCTGATTAAGAGGACATACTACTCTAGCACACACGATATGAAAGGAATGAACTATCAACAATCAAACTTTAGAGATTGTAAAGCTTGCATACTGTATCTATGCCAACTCCCAATGTCAAGTTTCAAATTATTGTGTAAACAAAGCGAATAAATGTGCATCGCAGACTTCCCTACAGTACTCGGAGGTACTCAAAATGAATGGATAGCGAGAGCCAGAAGAAACCTCTCGACATTCGATGCCGCCAGTCTCTCTATTGAACGTAAGCACGGTGGTCGCGGCTTCTATCGTTACGGGTTAATCGAATCTCTGAGTTGCGGCGCGCTTTGTCAATTCCGTGTTAACCATAATCGCTTGACCAACAAAACGCATAGGCAATCAAGGCTATGGTTCCAGATGTTGCAAAGAGCCGTTGCGTGTTGCGTTCAACACCCGGCACGCGGATAATGAACCTTGCGATTGCAAGAACCAATCACCATGCCAACAAGGAGTTTAACAAATGAGTAATCCGCTTATTGACTTAACCAACCTCGGACAATCCATCTGGTACGACAACATTGAACGCAAAATTATCACTTCGGGCGAGCTGCAACGTATGATTGATGAAGACTCGCTGCGCGGTATGACTTCTAATCCGGCGATTTTTGAAAAGGCCATCAGCGGTTCGGATGATTACCTCGAACAACTACAGGAACTCGCCCGTGAGCAGAAGAGCGCCATGGAAATTTACGAAGCGCTGGCCATACGCGATATTCAAACCGCTACCGATATTTTTGCGCCGGTCTATGAAAGCACCGATAAACTCGACGGCTATGTAAGTCTGGAATGTTCGCCGCTATTGGCCAACGACACCCAGGCGACCATCGAAGAAGCCCAGCGTTTGTGGCAGACGGTTGACCGCAAAAACGTGATGATTAAAATTCCCGGCACTCCCGAAGGCATACCGGCTATCGAAGCATCCATTTACGCCGGCATCAATGTCAACATCACTTTGCTGTTCTCTCTGGAAGCCTATCAACAAACCATTGACGCTTACCTCAGAGGGCTGGAACGCCGCGCCGCCGAAGGCAAACCGGTCAGCGGCATCGCTTCGGTTGCCAGCTTTTTTGTCAGCCGCATAGACACGGCAGTTGATAAGCGACTCGCCGAAAAAATTGCTCAGGCCGACAGCGCAGAAGAAAAAGCCCGCTTGAAATCCATCGAAGGCAAAGTCGCTATCGCCAATGCCAAGATGGCGTATCAAATGTACAAAGAAGTTTTTCACGGCGAACGCTTCGCCGCTTTGAAAGAAAAAGGCGCGATGGTGCAACGTCCGTTGTGGGCTTCGACTTCGACCAAAAATCCCACCTACCCCGATGTCTATTATGTCGAAGCCTTGATCGGCAACGAAACCATAGACACCATTCCACCGGCGACCTTCAAGGCGTTCCGCGATCACGGCAAGGCGAAACTTTCCATTGAAGATAATCTGGAAGGCGAACGCGCCGTGCTTGAGCAGTTGGAAGCCGCCGGGGTAAGCCTCGAAGAAGTGACGCGCCAGGTGTTGGAAGACGGCGTGATTCTGTTCGTCCAGCCCTTCGAGAAACTACTGACAGCGATTCAAGCGCGCCGTGATGAAATCGTTAAAAGTCTGAGCGCCACTTCTTAAATTGTAAACTGGGAAACAGTTTCCCAGTTTACAATAATGACGGGCTGAAAACAATTTTCAAACGATTCACCGAAGCGAAGCGTTCACGTCATTGCGTGAAATGGCGCGGCTGCTTCGCTTCATCAGTTTATGCACGGGAGTTAAGAAAAACGCCATGCCGACCTTTGCCAGAGAGATAAAAGTTGAGATGGAATGGCTCGATGAAGCGAGTTTTGAAATCCTAGGCGCGCTCAACGACAATGTGCATTCGGTGACCGCCCGCCTGGTCGTCAGCTTTCCGCAGTATGTCATCACAGCTGCCGAAGGCGGCATCACGCGAATGCCTTATCCGGGTTTTTGCCAAGGCGCTTACGCGGTCTTATCCAAGATTGTCGGCGTCAAGATTGGTCGCGGCTTTCGCAAAATCGCCGGAGAGATTTTAGGCGGCGCGGCAAGCTGCACGCACCTGCACACGCTGATTAACGATATGGCGACCTGCGCGTTTCAGATGAATTATTACGCCAATCAAAAGAAAGCCGCACAAGCCAATCTCAACTGGGACGAGTTGATGAAAAGCGATGCCAAACGTCGCCTGGCGGTTTTGAACTGGGTGCCGCAACTTCGCAACACCTGCTTTGCTTTCAGCGAAGCCAGCGATGACTTATTCCAGCAGGCGCTCGAAAAAGAAGCCGCCGAAGAGCGCGCCACACAGCCCCCCACCGACCTTTCATAAAGCGGCTTGATTGCGCCGTTGAATTTTTCGAGAGGAGAAAAATGCATGAGCAAATACTTCGAGGATTTTGAAGTTGGCGAAGAAGCGGTAACCGCCGGACGCACGATCACCGAAACCGACATCGTTAATTTTGCGGGCCTCACCGGCGATTGGAACGAAATTCATACCAACGCCGAGTTGGCTGCAAACGGCAGGTTCAAGCAACGCATCGCTCACGGCGCGTTGATCTTTTCCATCGCCACCGGGCTGTCCGTGCGACTGGGACAGACCGCCGACACGGTGATCGCGTTTTACGGCTTGGATCGCCTGCGTTTCGTCAAACCGACTTTCATCGGCGACACCATTCAGGTTCGTCAGAAAGTCGAAGGCAAAAGCGAACGCGATGACCACAGCGGCATCGTCACGATGCTCAACGAAGTAATCAATCAAAGAGGCGAGGTCGCAGTCAGCTACACCGCGAAAGTGCTGCTCAAACGCCGCCGTTAAATTTGTTTCAGGAGACTTCTCGCTATGACTGTGAATCGCACCGAAACGGCAAGAAAATTTCTCAAGAAAGAGATAGAGAAACTTTCCCTACAGGAAAAAGAGATTGTCGAACGCTTCATCAAACGCGACCGCGTGGCACGCAATGTCGCTACCGAGTTTGACAATCAATTGACGTTGGGGGAGCGCATCGCTGATAAAGTTGCAGAGGTGATGGGTTCCTGGAAATTCATCATCATTCAAAGCACGCTGCTTACCGCTTGGGTCGTTTTGAATATCGCTGCTTTTATCAATCATTGGGACCCTTATCCGTTCATCCTGTTGAATCTCGCCTTGTCCTTTCAAGCGGCTTACGCTGCGCCAATCATAATGATGAGTCAGAATCGGCAGTCGGAAAAAGACCGTATGCAATCGAAGAATGATTACGAAGTGGATATGAAAGCAGAGATGGAAATTTTGCAATTGCATGAAAAGTTCAATGAATTGCGTGATTCCTATTGGGCGGACTTGGTGCGTATGCAACAGCAGCAAATTGAAATGCTGGAGCGCCTCGTCGCCGAAGTGTGTACGAAAAAATAGCGCGCCGCGCTGGCGCTGTTGCCCCTGGCATTGTTGCCTGATCGCTAGGTAACACCACAACGACAGCTTTTCGACAGGCGCTTGGCGGTTTACGATTTCCGCGCAAAGACCAATTTGACGATGTCCACACCGCGTGGGCTGCTGATGGTGTTGGTGATCGTCAAGGTTTTGCCATCGCTTGATAGTTCGCGTTTTTCAATGGCTTCGATGTTGATGGCTTGACCGTTGAAAGCCATTGAAGACAGCGAGCGCGAAATCAGCTTGACGCCTTCCCATTTGGTTTTGGAATTCATCATCTCGTTGGTCAACAGGTTCGGGTTGGCTTCGCCGCGCCCGTCCGTGTAATAAATCAAATTCTGATTGCGCGTCTGCCCGTTCATACTGGCCTGACGAGCAATCTTCAACTGCGGCTCGCGGTGAGAAATCTTCAACGTCATACGAGCATTTTTGAACTGCGCCGGTCCGAGCCTGCCGAAATTGCTGCGCCCTAAATCCAGCGCCCAGTTGCCGCTGAAGTTCGGTTTCGCCTCTGCCGCGCTGCCTGCTTCAATCGTTGTGACGGTAAAAAAAATCAGACTGATAAGAAAACCCAGCACCAGAGTTTTTTTCATGTGAACCGCTTTCCTTTGCACAAAATATTTTTGCGAAATGCTCATCGGCAAAAGTTGCGCTCGGCTAATTCGCCGAGGAATCGTTTAGCGCATCGCCTACCGATAAACGCGAGCCGTTGAGAAAATCTTTCGCCGCCATGCGGCGCTTGCCTTCCAATTGCACCGCTTCAAGATGCAGCAAGGTTCGATTCGCGCACGCCACGACAAACCCGCTTTTATCCATAGCGACAATCGTAGCCGGAGTTGCTTCTTGATTCAGCGCCACCGCAGCGCTGTTTGCCGTATGCTCGCGGGCTTGCCAAATAATCAAACGCGCCCCGCGAAAGGTGGTGTAAGCCGCAGGCCACGGTTGAAAGGCGCGCACACGATTGGCGATCTCTGCGGCCTCTGTCTGCCAATCAATCAAACCGTCTGCGCGTTTGAGCATAGGCGCATAGGTCGCTTGAGCGTCATCCTGCGGCTCCGGCAAAATTTCCCCGCGTTCCAAACGCGGCAAAGTCTCCGACAACAACTCTGCGCCGAGGTGTGAAAGCCGCGTCGTCAACTCCGCCGTCGTCTCATCCATCAGAATTTGGGTGGCGCGTTTGGCAAGCATAGCGCCGGTGTCCATCCCTGCGTCCATCTGCATAATGGTCACGCCGGTTTCCGTTTCTCCGTTGGCTATCGCCCAATTGATCGGCGCAGCCCCACGGTACTTCGGCAACAACGAAGCATGAACATTGATGCAACCAAGTCGCGGCAGCAGCAACAACCAGGCGGGCAGAATCTTGCCATAAGCCGCCACTATGCAGGCATCCGCGTTGACTGCTTCAAAGACGGCGCGCACTTCTTCACTGGTTTTAATCTTCGCCGGTTGATGAACGGTCAGGTGATGCTCGTGGGCAAAAATTTTGACTGGCGGCGCGTGCAGTTGGTTACCGCGTCCGGCTGGTTTATCCGGTTGCGTGAAGACGGCTGCGACTTCGTGACCCTCGCTGACCAAACGCGCCAGCGCCGGCACGGCAAATTCCGGCGTTCCCATAAAAATCAATCGCATAGTTCATGGATAAACGCTTCGAGAAAGTTTTTCAACAGCCCAGAGAAGATTTCTGATGCCGGCAGGACCTAGAGGCGCGCAGGAAAACAAAAAAAAATTCAGGGCTGCTGCAATTCATCCCCTTAACTCCTTTACGAATTGCAACAACCCTGCTTTGAGAATTCACCCTGTAGGAGAAAAAACATTTACTACACACGCAACCAAACGCTTCGCTGAAAACTCACTTCAAACCTTCAAGATCAAATTCGGTTTCTGCACATTTATATCAATAGACTTTTTATTGGAAAACGCCCCGCCAAAATACAATGCGCCAACCACGATTAGGACAATTAAAAGAGTAACCAAAGCCCAAACTGCGCCACTTGCGCCGCTGCTGTCGTCCGCCATACCGTTCCTCCTTCCGGCTCTTTTTTAGGGTTCAACCAACCTTTGAGCGTTACCTGGCGGGTCTGCTCGGCCAGCGGTTGAACCCTAACCTATGTTCATTTGCTGGATGTAAAAGCAAGGCTTGTGCCACTTGGTTGCACTACCATTAGCGCCGTGTAAGTGCAAAAAAGCCAATAAAATCGGCCTTTTTTCTCTCTTGATTGGCTCATACGTCATTCCCTGAATGTATGTATAAGGTACATCTGTATCCATGTCATACGGACACCTGATTCATTTTCAAACGAGTCTCGCAGTCGTCATGACAACCACACGAAAGCGCTCTGGTCAGAGAAAGTTTCATTATGCAACTTTGTCGGTTTGCGTTGCCTGCTTGCCGACACTTATAATCGTATTTTATTTTTTCGCGGAAAAGGTGCGGACTGAATGATTCAACTCCAGGGAATATTGCCGCCACTGACCACGCCTTTCGATACTCAAGGCTATCTTGATTTATCTAGGCTGTCGCAAAACGTCGAGCGTTACAATGACCAAGGGCTGGCGGGTTACGTTGCGCTTGGCTCCAACGGCGAGGCCGTGCATCTGTCGCCTGGCGAGCGCATCGAGGTCATTG
The DNA here is from genome assembly GCA_016201275.1 of Acidobacteriota bacterium. Lineage (GTDB taxonomy): Bacteria > Acidobacteriota > Blastocatellia > UBA7656 > UBA7656 > JACQDB01. Next base: position 53,965 of record JACQDB010000016.1, on the reverse strand, counting down.
CCCACATCAAACGCGCCGCCACCCCGCAGCATAAAATCATCGCCGGTATCAATGAACTCTCGACTCGCGCCGCCATCCACGCCACTCGCGCCGCCGCCGATGTCGGCGCAGATATAGCTTTAGTCGTCACGCCTTACTTTTATAAAGCGGCGATGACCGCCGAAGTGCTGTCGCATTTTTTTCAGGCCGTCGCCGACGCTTCGCCTATTCCTATCTTCATCTACAATGTGCCGCAAAATACCGGCGTCGTTATTGACGCGGCGACCATCGCCGCGCTTGCCGCGCATGAAAACATCGTCGGTTTGAAAGACAGTGCCGGGGGGATGGGCGCACTCGCCGATACCTTGCGCCTGGTGCCACAGGCGTTCCAAGTCTTCGTCGGCAACGGCGGCATTCTCTATCCGGCGCTGGCAATGGGCGCAAGAGGCGCGGTGTTGGCGGTCGCCTGTGTAGCGCCACGCGCTTGCGTTGATCTGTATGAAGCCGTGCAAGCGGGCGATCACGCCAAAGCCCGCGACTTGCAAAATCGCCTCTCGCCGCTTGCCCACCTAGTCACCGCAGGGCTGGGCGTTGCGGGATTAAAAGCCGCACTCGACCTCGTCGGTTATCCGAGCGGCTTACCCTGCCCACCGCTACTTCCTTTGAATGAAGCGAACAAAGAAAAAGTGAAATCCGTACTACGAACATCCGGTCTTTTTAGTGCAATGGAATAATCAGGAATATGCCGTTGTCAATTCTTCAGCGCCGATCATCACGAAACGGCGCTGAAGAATTGACAGTCGAATAATTGATAACTGAGCCAGCCAACTACGGACGATTAACTATGATAAACGACGCTGATTGTAAAAACCTTGAAGCCGCCGCGCACCATCTCAAAGACGCTCTGCGTTTCACCGAGATTCCGCGCACCAGCCAACTGTTTGCCGATTTTTTATATGATTATCCGAAAGTCGCAAAATTTTACACGGACTTCGGACGCACCGTTTCGCCGCTCGCCGAACACGCCCGTCAGGTCGGCGCGCAAGCCTTTGACCGCGCTCGCGTCGCCGATGCGTTGGAGCGCATCAACCGTCACGCCGGGTCATCGCCCTTGACCTTTCAACACATCGAAATGCTGCGCCGCGCCGGCAGCGTGGCCATTGTCACAGGCCAGCAGGCGGGCTTGTTCACCGGGCCGCTCTACACCATTCACAAAGCTTTGACGGTCATCAAACTCGCTGCCTGTTTGCGCGACCAGGGGGTTGACGCAGTGCCGGTCTTCTGGATTGCCAGCGAAGATCACGACTACGAAGAGGTCAATCACACACGATTGATTGATCACGAGGGTGAGGTCAAAACGATTCGCTACGAACCGGCCAATCGCCCACCGGAAGTTCCGGTCGGAAAAATCGAACTTGACGCCAACATTCAGGCGGCGATTGATGACTTCCTCGCGCAGTTGCCGCCCTCGGAATTTTTGCCGGACCTCGAAAGCGCGCTGCGCGACAGTTACGCCGAGGGCGAAGGGTTTGCCGCCGCCTTCGCCAAGTTGATGGCGCGCCTCTTCAAAGACTACGGCGTGATTTTGCTAGACCCTGCCGATGAAGGCTTGAAGCAGATGGCCGCGCCGCTATATGCCAAAGCGATTGAAAAATCGGCGGAGATCGCTGCCGCGTTGGTCGAACGAAGCGCCGCGCTGGTGGCGGCAGGCTATCACGCGCAAGTCAACACCGCCGAAGACATGGTGCCGCTCTTTATACTTGATGGCGGTCGCCGCGTCGCCTTGACGCAACGCGACGGACGTTTTCATGTGAAGGGTTCCCAGCGAACTTTTGAACCCGACGAACTAGCGCAACTGGCTTTGCGTTGTCCGAATTGTTTCAGCCCGAATGTGACTTTGCGCCCGGTGGTGCAGGATTATCTGTTGCCCACGGCGGCCTACATTGGCGGCCCTGCCGAGCTTGCCTACTTCGCGCAGATACGTGCCGTTTATGAAGTCCTGCAACGCCAAGAGCCTTGCGTTTTGCCACGCGCCAGCTTCTCTATCGTGGAAGGTCGTCATCAAAAGACGATGGAAAAATACGATCTGCAACTGAGCGATTTTTTCGAGAGCCTGCATTCGGCGGTCACCAAAGTTGTCGAAAACAGTCTCGACCGCAGCACTGCCGAAGCCTTTGCCGAAACTGAAAAAGTGTTCGACGAGCAGTTGACTAAACTCGAAGCGTCTTTGCACCAGGCCGACCCGACGCTTGCCGATTCGCTCAAACGGTCACGCGAAAAAGTGTTCTATCAAATCGAACACCTACGCACACGCTTCATTCACGCCAGCGCCAAACGCGAAGAGGCGATTCTACGCCAGGTCGAACGCGCTTACACCACTTTGATGCCGAATAAAAATTTTCAGGAGCGCGAATTGAACGTCTTCTATTTTCTGGCGCGCTATGGTCATAGCTTGCTTGATGAATTGTACAAAGCGGCAGACGTAGGCTTTTCCAATCACCGACTGGTGTACGTAGGCGGCGTAGCTTCGCAAATTGTCCACGCCAACAAAGCCGACAGCTAAGGTCTTGCGTCCAGCGTCCGAGGTCGTGAGAAGAGAGGTTTCGTAGTTCCGCCTGTAGGCGGAAGCGTTTGCAAGCGAACGCTTCCGCCTACAGGCGGAACTACGAAATTCTTTCCTTGCTCATCCACCCGTCGCACCGCTATCAATTTTTTCACCACTCCATGCAAAGGATATTTCGATGAAACGAATTCTACTTGTTGTCTTGTTAGCCTGCTCACTTTCGCCTTTCGCTTTTGCCCAACAGAAAGCCACTTCGGCAACCCCGAACCACACCAAGCGGGCTGCGATTGCCAAATCCTCTGCGTCCGCGAACCGCCTGCACGAGCGCTTAAAAAAATTGGAAGAAGACTGGGCGCAGGCATTAATCAACCGCGATACGGCGGCGCTCAAGCGCTGGCTCGCCGATGATTATTTCATCATTAACCCGAACGGCTCCGTCGGCGACAAGGCTTCAACCCTCGCCGATATTACCTCCGGCGCAATCGTTTTCGAGTCTCTCAAGTATGAAAATTTGCAGGTGCGTGTTTATGGCAGCTTTGCCATTGTCACGGGCGGCGAGGTGGTCAAAATAAAAGAAGGCGACCAAAGCAGCACCAGCGGCTTGCGCTTTACCGATGTGTTCGCGCTTCGCAAAGGGCGCTGGCAAGCCGTCAGTTCGCAACTCACTTCGGCGAATGATGTCGGTTTGTCGGTAGTCACCAAAGCTGATGGCAGCAAAGAGATCACCACGATCAGCGGCTTGAAATATATTGACCTGGTCGAAGGCAAAGGCGCGAGTCCCAGTCGCGGACAGGCCGTCACCGTGCATTACACGGGCTGGCTGGAAGACGGCAAAAAATTCGACAGCTCTGTGGATAAAGGCCAGCCCTTCACTTTTCCTATAGGCGTTGGGCGCGTCATCAAAGGCTGGGATGAAGGCGTGATGACTATGAAACTCGGCGGCAAGCGCAAACTCATCATTCCCGCACCTCTGGGCTACGGCACAAGAGGCGCGGGCAATGGCTTGATTCCGCCTAACGCGACGCTCATCTTCGAGGTAGAATTACTGGGCATTAAATAATTTTGCGAAGCGATTTCTCATCCTTCAAACGAGAGGCAGAGCATGAAGAAAATGAGTAAGGCCACAATTCTTTGCGGACTTTTCATAAGTTTGCTGGGCGTTGCGCCTGGGGCTTTCGGGCAAGCGACCAAGGACGCCGAACAAGCCGTTATCAAACTCGAACAAGAGCGCGTGGACGCTCTGTTGCAAGGCGATTTGGCGACCGTCGAGCGCATCTTTGCCGACGATTTAATTTACACCCATTCCAATGGCCACGTCGAAAATCGCCAGCAATTTCTGGCAGCGGTGAAAACCGGCGCGACCCAATACGCAGCCATGAAGCACAGCGATTTGAAGGTGCAGTGTATCGGCGACACGGCTTTGCTGCGCGGCATCAGCACTATCAAAGGCCGCACCAACGGCCAGCCCTTCAACCTGCAAATTCGCTTTCTCGCTGTCTATGTAAAAGTGAACGGACGCTGGCAGATGACCACCTGGCAATCCACACGCTTACCGGCGCAGTAAGCGCAAAACCGGATTGGCAAGCCTTCAATCTTTGCGAGTTGATTATGCACAAGCATGAGCATCACGAACACCGTGGCCATTCCCGTCAACCTGACCGCGAGTCTGCGCCTTTGAGCAATCGGCGCAGGCTGGCGTGGGTCTTCGCCTTGACGGCTTTTTACATGATTGCCGAAGTCGTCGGCGGTTTCCTGTCGAATTCCTTAGCGTTGTTGTCGGACGCCGGACATATGTTGACCGATGTGGCTTCGATTGCCTTGGCGATGTTCGCGCTGTGGTTTTCGTCGCGTCCGGCGACCTCGAAAAAAACCTACGGCTATTTGCGTTTGGAAATCTTGGCGGCGCTTGCCAACGGCGTCACCTTGGTGGTGATTTCGTTGTTGATCTCTTATGAAGCGTGGCAACGCCTCAAGACTCCCCAAACGGTGCAGGGTTTTGAAGTGACGGTGATCGCCATCGGTGGTCTGGTAGTCAACGCCATCAGCGCCTACCTGTTGCATTCGGCTTCATCGGCAAACTTGAATATGCGCGGCGCGTTTCTGCACGTCATCAGCGATATGCTGGGTTCCGTTGGCGCGATCATCGCGGGGGTCTTCATCTGGCAATTCGGCTGGACGATTACCGATCCCATCATCAGCGTCTTGATGTGTCTGTTGATTATTTTCAGTTCGTGGCAATTGATCCGCGAATCGCTGAATATTTTGCTTGAAGGCACGCCCTCGCACATCAACATACAGGCGGTCATCGAAGCCATGATGCAAGTGCGCGGCGTCTTGAACGTCCATGACCTGCACATCTGGACGATCAACTCCGGCAACGACGCATTGTCGGCGCACGTTGCTATCGAAGAAAACGCTTCCTACAAAGGAACGCTGGAATCGTTGCAAACGGCTTTGCGCTCGAAATTCAACATCGGTCACGTTACCATTCAAATCGAACTGCTGGATGAAAACGAGCCATCCAAGCTGTATCAGATTATCGGCAAAAGCGCTTCCGAATTGCACCATTGAAGTTTCCGGCAAAAGTAAAATAGCGGAGGGTGAATGAAATCAAGTGCGACCTTGTACGGGCGACCCTGTAGTGGCCGCCCCTCCTTGAAAGAATATAATTTTGAGGAGAGGCGACCACCGCAGGGTCGTACAGGGCATGGGAAAAGCACTCACGTTTTGCAGGTTATTTCATCCACAATTCCTACTGGCGCAAGTCTGGGGAGGCCACGGATTTTACGGCGGGGGGATTTTCGCGGGTTCATGGTTTGTCCTTGATCCGGTTTATCTGCTTACTCCATCCAATCCGTATTCCCTCCAGAATGCCCTCATGATAGTTTTCATTTTATTGGCAACCTCTGAACAGTGATGTCACGAAACCGGCTACTGTAGCCGGTTTCGTGACATCACTATAGAATCCAAGCGTTCTCCGAGCAGCAGAAATTTTCACGACCAGCCAACAGGCACATGATTAAAACATCGCTTCCCATCTCATCAACGCCGCGCACAAATTCCCGCACCCTGTCGCCTGTAACTCTGGGCATCGCATTGCTGATATGCGGCGTGGGCAGTCTGTGGCTCTATCATTGGGCGAGAGATTTGCACCGCTTCATTCAAGGCATCGCCGGTTACACGGCTTTGTTCATCGCGCAATTCACCATCTACCTGTTGGCTTGTTACTTTGCCACGCGACGGCTATCGTTGCCGCCGCGCCGCACGACGCTGTTTCTAGCGGCTCTGGTGTTGCTGTTTGCGGCCTTGTTTCGTTTCGATTTGGTGGCGCAACGTCCCTATCTTTCCACTGATGTTTATCGTTATGTATGGGACGGGCGCGTACAGGCTGCAGGAATCAACCCGTATCGGTATCCGCCATCTGCGCCGGAACTCGCGCCTTTGCGCGACACCAAAATTTTCCCCAACATCAACCGCAGCGATTTTACCAACACGCCTTACCCGCCCGGCGCACAATTGATTTTTCTGCTGGCTTACCTAATGCACCCGTCGAGCGTCCTCGGTTTCAAAGTTCTCATGGCGCTCTTGGATTTGCTCGCCATCGTTGCGGTGATGTTGACACTGCATCGCGTCGGACGTTCGCCGGTGCAGGCGGTGATTTTCGCCTGGCATCCGTTGTTGATTTACGAAGGAGCGCACACCGGTCATGTTGAATCGGCGTTCATCGTTTTTCTAGCGCTGGCCTTGTGGGCGTGGTCTCACAAAAAGCCTGTATTTACAGGGGTCGCGCTGGCTTTCGCGGCCTTGATTAAATACTATCCGGCGATGTTGTTGCCGGTCTTTCTCTTCACCGCAGCGCCTGCCAACGATGCAACATCAGAGGGCAATATGCAGCCGGCGAGCGGTGCTTCTTGTGTCGAAGAAAACGCGACGCGGCAACCCTCCGGCAGAAAATATTATCTAGCCGCCATACGAAATTTATGCAACGCCGCAAATCTCAAATTGCTCGCTGCTTTTGTCATCACCATCGCCTTGACCTATTTGCCGTATTTGACTATCGGCACAGGGGCGGTCGGTTCGCTGTCCAACGAATTCAGCGAAGAAGGCTTCAGCGGAAAAGGCTCGCGCTATTTCCTCTTGGTGTTTGCGAGAAATTTTGTACCGATTCCGGCGACCCTCTTTTTACTGGTTGCCGCCCTCGCGCTCCTTGGCTTTGCGGCTTACTGGATGTTGAAACCGAAAGGCGAGGCGGTCGCCGTGGCGCGTGGTGCAATGGCCTTGATAGGGTTTTATTTTTTTCTGGTGACACCGCGTTATCACTGGTATTACGCCTGGATTCTGCCATTCTTGTGTTTTGCGCCGCGCCTTTCATGGTTGTATCTGACGGGCGCTTCGGTGCTGCTTTACGCTTTGTGGTTCACACCGTTGATTTATCCAGACATACCCATCTGGCTGGGGCTGGCAATATACGCGCCGACCTTGCTGTTTTTCATTTGGGAAAAACGCAGAGGCACGCAAGCGCAAAGGCACTAACTGCGAGTCCATTTATTCGATGCTGAAATCAATCTCCTGTCGGACGATGGCGCGGCTCGATTTTTTTTCCAGTTTATCTTTGACGATGACTTCAAGCGTGTAATCACCCGATGGCAGGTTTTTCAGCAACAAGCTGCCGCCGCTGATGATGCGACCGGGCGGCGTGCTGCCTTGCATTGCCTCAACGGGTTTTGGCTGACTGTTGAATTGAACGCTTCTGCCCTGCATCACCCGCACTCGCACTTCCAGTTGCGGCGCATTATTTTCGCTGCGCGCATTGTAGATGATATAGACATAATCTAACTGGCTGTTGCGCGGATAGCGCCGTTGCGAAAGCGTCGAAGCGTTAGACGCGCCCTTGTCATCCAACCCCTGAGCGGTGGTGAAGATGCTGCTTATCGCCAACCGATCTGATTTCAAATTGGGAATCTCTATGAAATTGTTGGCGGTGCCGATCAACCCCGATTCGCTTTCGCGGACAAAGACTCTCATCTGATAAACGCCGGGTTTCAAGGTCAGGCTTCGCATCGAAAGCAGGCCGCGTTTGAGGGCATCTTCATAAGTTTTGGGCAACAGATTGAGACTGATCACATCGCGATAATTCTCTACCTGCTTGCCTTGCGAATCGAAGATGAAGCCGATGACTTCCAATTCAGTTTTGTAGTAGCCGTCCAACGGTTTGAAATTCAAGCGCGTGGCGTCTATGTGCAGCAGCATAGTGGTGGCCGGTTCGCGTTTGGCGTTGTCACGATAAAACGGCGTCAATTGCAAGTCGAGGTCGCGGCGCACCAAAGGCGAGGTGATGGCTTCGATGACCTCGGCAACTTTGGGATTGGTAATCTTGTTGTTGTCCTTCTTTTCGTTTCTCGCGCTATAACCCTTGCGCGTTGCCACCAGCAAATCCGGGCGTCCGCGCACGGCGACTTTCAGCTTGTGATATTTGCCGTCCCATTTGCCTTCTTCAGGTTGAAACCCCAGTAGATAATAGGTCGCGTTGATTTGCAGCAGATCATCTATGCCGCGTTTGATGTCGTTGCTGTTGCGATAAAACTTGCCGCCGGTATCCACAGCAATCGCTGTGAGCGCCGATTCGGTTTCAAACTTATCTTCGCGGCGCTCCTCCAAAACGTCGCTCAAATCTTTTGCCGCAACATCATCGGCAGCGCTCAACCCATCACTTTCCAAACCCTTCGGGTCAATCGAATAGAAGATGACATTCGCCCTTTGCGCGCGTGTCGTGGTATCGGAAATATCCAAAGTCGTTTGCGTCTTGAAGGGGCGAAAACCTTCCGAGACGAAAACGCCGAGCTTGCGACCGGGTAATTTACCTAACGATTGAATCACATTGTTCAAGGTTGAAAGCGTCGAGCGCACATCGAACTCTTCCAAAGGGTCGGGATTGTTGAAGGGCGATTGCCCAAGATTGCCACCACGACCGGGAACATTGAACACCGAAGGCGGCACTGCATTGGTGCGGCGCGTTTCGTTGTTTGACAGGAAAGGCCGCAGGCGATTGACGGCGCGATGCAGCAAACGCGCATCGGCGGTGAACTGTTGAAACAGCCCAGACCCTCCGGCAGTCGGCAGTATCAACACCAAATCCCCGGCTTCCATTTTTTTGTCTATAAAATCTTCCAGCATCTTTTGCGTGCGATAAAGATTTTCCGGCTTCATATGCAGAGTATCTACGACGAAAGCAACAGCGCGCTTCAACTCCCCGACAGCAATCGCTTTGGGCAAGGAACGCGATAGCTCAGGGTCTGCTTCGATACGCCGTGAACGGTTTTCTTCAAACGCAAAGGTGGTGAGGTTTTGCAATTTGCCGTTGTCGTAGAGTTCAAAATCTCCGCGCTTGAGTCCCCTCACGGGTTGATGGTTTTTGTCGGTCACGGTGACATCCACCTGTACCAGTTCGGCGCTGATTTTAATCACGTCGTCGCCCGATTTTTTATCTTGTGAGCGCGCCTGAAAATTGGCGCTGCAAATCGTGACAAGCAATACGATGGCAGAGAAAGCCGGTAGTCGGGTTTTCATCAAGACCTCCTGATGGCTGTGAGCCTTAACGAGACAACAAAAATTTTTAAGGTTTACGGACCAACAAACTGCGATAGCGTTAGCAGCGAAAATCGCTGTTATGGATTGCCAAACAATTTTAGCGCCGAGACCCCCAGTTGAACTGGGCGGTCGTTGCGGACAAAGCCGACTTGCGAACCGTTCGCGCTTGCGATAGAAACTTGATGCCGCACTTGAAAATCTAACACGGGAGAAAATTTTTGTCAGACCTTTATCAACCACTCGCTTTTAATTTCAACGAGCGCTCGCTTGCCGGTCGCGTCGTTCTGATAGCCGGAGGAAGCGGCGGACTCGGCAGCGCCACGGTCGCCTTGCTGGCTCGCGACGGCGCAACCGTCGTCGTCGGCTATCGCCACGATAAAGAAAAAGCCGAAGCCTTGAAACAGGCTGTGGCAGCCCGTTTCAAGGCTTCTATACATCTGGTCGAAGGCGACATCAGCGACCCGCAGGTGCGGACGCGCTACATCGAAACTGCCGAAAGTTTAGGTGACGGACTGTATGCGCTCGTCTGTTTTACCGGCGATCCGGCGCGGGTGAAATTCGATGACGTAACCGATGCCGACTTGCAAACCTCTATGCAGAAAAACTACATCGCGCCGGTACTGCTGGCGCGGGAAGCGGCGCGATGTTGTCAGGCGCGTCAACAGGAAGGCGCTATCGTGCTATTTTCAACCATGCAGGCGGTAGCGGTTTTTGAATCAAGTATCAATTATGCCGCGCCGAAAACCGCTTTGATTCAAGCGGCAAAAATCATGGCCAAACAGTGGGGCGGCGCATCAGGGGTGCGCGTCAATGTCATCGCGCCGGGCGTCAACCGCGCAGGCATGGCGTTGCAATCCATAGAAGCAGGCAAGTACGATTCTTTCATCGAGCAAAACCTCATTCCGCGCTTCGGTCGCCCCGAAGACATCGCCCGCGTCGTCAGACTTTTAGTCGAACCCGACAATTACATCACCGGACAAGTCATCACCGTTGACGGCGGCCTGACCCTGCGAAGAGATAAAAATTGAATCCGGGGCTGGCGTCCTGGTGCGGCGTCCGGTTTATGAATGAACTTGTTAATTCATAACAGACGTGACACCAAACCGGCTACAGTAGCCGGTTTCAGGGCAATGAGACCTTTACCAACGCACCAAAGCGGAAACAGAAGAAATTGGATACCGAACGAATCCCGATGACCGATGCGCCAACCATTCCATCAACCGACAGATACAAATGGGCAGAGATCTTCAGGCTGTGGTTCATCTGCTACAGCGGCGCATTTTATATTCTCGCAGCCGCGATGATGGCGTTTGCGATTGTCTTGCTGGTTGATAAAGACGCGAAAAAATCGCAGCGTTGCCGTTGCCTTCATGAAGCTTTTCGATTTCCATCAATTTTTAGGTAAGAGTGAATAGGAGTGAAAATGATCAACTTGAAAAACGTAATTCTCGGTTTTGTTGCTGCATTTTTTATATTGAGCCTGGCGCTTTCGCCTGCACAGGGGTTGGCAAAGCAGCAAGGCAAATGCCCCAGCGTCAAAGTGAACGCGCCCGGATACGTGGTTCCGGAAGGCCAGGCGATTCTCTTTAGCACCCAAATTATCGGCGGCAACGCGAATCAGGATTTTACTTTTAACTGGGCGGTCTCCGCCGGAAGCATCACGTCGGGGCAAGGCACATCGGTCATTCGTGTTGATACGAAAACGCTCGGCGGACAAAGCGTCACCGCTACGGTTGAAATTGGCGGCCTCCATCCCGAATGCTCGTCCGTGGCTTCGATGACTGTTGACGTTGAAGCGAAACCCGCCGCCAGCGCGCAGGCAAAATCCCTGCCTGCCAAAACTCTGATCAATGATGCCAGAGCGAAAGCCATGCTTTTAGGCGCGCATCGCTTCTCGCTGCAATGGATCAGTTGGGACTATTTCGGCAAAGCCATCGTCACCGATCAAAAAGGCAAGCTCATCATACGCGGCGAACAACGTGCGAAAGAAGGCAGCGATGTTGTCAGACTTGATGGCGTCATCACTCAAGTGGACGCCAAAGAGTTTTTATTCAACGGCACGATAGAAGTAAAAGTCAGTCACAACAACAACGGCAAGGTGTGCAAACGCGAAGGCGAGATGACCTTTAAGATTACCCAGAATCGAAAGTATTGGCGCTTGCAGGAGATGCAAAGTCCTTGCGGCGACGAAACCGATTATGTGGATATTTTCTTTCGATAAATTTTACCCGGCAAAAAGTTTTACCCATTCGCTAGTATTTTCTAGCCCTCGGAGGCCATTCTATTCATGCGTTTTTCAACTCACTTGGTGAAACCACTGCTCTGCATCATCATCGCCGTGACCTTTTCGTTGCCCTCGGTTGCGGCGCAAAAAAAGCCGCGCCTGAAATCTGCGCCCGTAAAAAAAGCGGCAACTGCGCCCTACACGCAAAGCTTGCTTGATAAAATTTCGGCGAACTCTTTGCGCGGACACCTGTCGTTCATCGCTTCCGATTTGCTCGAAGGGCGCGGCACACCTTCACGCGGGCTTGATTTGGCCGCCGAATATATCGCCGCGCAATTTCGCCGCGCCGGACTCGAACCGGCAGGCGACGATGGTTATTTTCAAACCGCCGATTGGAACACTCTCAAAGCAACAGGCCGAAATCCCAACCCTCCGCAATCACAGGCTCAAACCGCCCTTGATGCGCCGCCGGTAAAAGTTCGCAATGTCATAGGGCTGCTGCGCGGCTCCGACCCGAAATTGAAAGATACCTATATTCTCATCACGGCGCACTACGACCATTTAGGCATCAGGGAAAATCTGGAAGGCGACAAAATTTTTAACGGCGCTAACGATGACGGCAGCGGCACTGTATCGGTGCTCGAACTGGCTGCGGCTTTTGCGGCTATGAAAGAGCGCCCCAAACGCAGCCTCGTCTTTATAACTTTTTTCGGCGAAGAGCGCGGTCTTGTCGGGTCGCGTTATTACGGCGCGCATCCGATTTTTCCAATCGAGCAAACGGTTGCCGACATCAACCTCGAACAGCTAGGCCGCACCGACGATACGGAAGGCGCGCAAATCAAAACCGCCGCCGTAACCGGCTTCGATTTTTCCGATGTTGGACTTGTCCTGCAAAAAGCTGGAGCAATGACCGGCGTAAAAATTTTCAAGCACCCGACCAACAGTGATCGCTATTTCGGCGCAAGCGACAATCAAGCCTTAGCCGATCAAGGCGTACCGGCACACACCATCAGTGTCGCCTATGTCTATCCCGATTATCACAAGGTCGGCGACCACTGGGACAAAATTGATTATGACAACATGGCGACGATTGATCGCACCGTAGCGCTGGCGATTGCCTTGCTCGCCAACAATCCGCAAGCGCCACGGTGGAACGAAGCGAATCCCAAAGCCGCAAGGTATGTGCAAGCCTGGAAAGAACACCACGGCAAATAATCGTGCGGGGAATATTTTTTTGGGTTCGTCATTGGTGAAAAACCGTTCCGCTATCGCAATAAAATTATGGCTGCAAACTTTGACGCTTCTGCAAAACTGATCGAAGGCATAGATTACTACTGGGAAAACGGCTTGATGGTGTTTACCAGCGCGTATCTGTTGCGACGCGGTTATTGTTGCAATTCAGGCTGTCGGCATTGCCCTTATCAACAAGAGGAGGAGTGATTTTTCCAAGCGTGCGGTCTTTTACCGCAGCGTTTCGGTGATGTTGGAAATTTGGTGACACTAACAACCAATGCCGCGCCAAGTCGCCAAGATTCGCAAAGCTGGCGCGTTCACTTCGCCACATCAATTGGGGAAGAGGGTCTAGCTCGCAGCACACCCGCACAAAGTTTACAGGTCTAGGACTGAACTGAAGCTCTCGTAAATTTTGCCTATGCTTTTGTAGAGCAGCGCCCCCACCGTCACTTCTTTACTGAGCAAAAGATGCCAGGTATAACCCGTGCGTGCAAAAAAATCATAGGTCTTGCGCGCCCACTCGATGTTCGGCATGACGCGCACTAAAAGCTGCAAAGCCTGAGCGCGGCGCAGCGCAGGGAAGTGGTGATGCGCCTCCCGCAAATACTGCAAGGCTTCGTCACGTCGGCCATTCTCCAAAGCCGTTTGCGCGATGTAGTATAGCCGAAAACCGCGCAAGGCTTTTAACTCGCGGTCGTCCGGTTGGGCCTTCCCGAACAACTCATCAAACCAACGCAACATATCTTTGGCATAGAGATTTTCGCTGTTGCCTTTGACGATGTGATGCTGCGCGAGGTCTTGATTTTCGTCGGCATACTCGTGCTTAATGCAGGCCGGAAGCGCAAGATAATTCATACGAAAATGTCTGCACAAATTCGCCAGCCAGCCGAAATCGCCTATGACTTTGTACGTGCTATCCATATAACCGACGCGCTCGAAAGCGCGGCGCGTCATCATCATAGCTTGCGAAGTCATCATCCAGCCCCAACGCCAGTGTTGAAAAATATCGCCGTGATACCAGAACGCTTGTTGATAACCGCTGCGTTCAACAACCGCCCGTCCCCAATCGCCTATCGCTTCGCGGCATTCGTAAAAGCGCAAGTACGGATCGCTTTCGCCTTTCGGCAAATCCAGCAACGGTGAATTGATGCGCCGCGCCATCTTGAGATAAGTCTCTTCGGCTTCGACGCGATAGTGATTCACATAACGATTTTTGCCGAAATATTCCCAGATTTCGCCGCTCAACAAGTCCTCTTCAGGAAAGGCGCGAAAGAAATTGACGCCCAGTTCCAAAAAATACGGCAGCCATTCATCATCCGAATCAAGGAAAGCGATCAACGCCCCGCGACTGGCGCGCAGTCCCGTATTGCGCGCCCCCGCTACGCCTTGATTTTCCTGCCGTATCAAGACAATGCGCGAATCCAGCGGCGGCACGATGGCGGCGGTGTTGTCGGTCGAACCATCATCCACGACGAGCAACTCCCAATCCGTGAACGACTGCGCCACTACGCTGTCAATGGCGCGCTTGATGGTGTCGGCGCGATTGAACGTGGGCATAATGATGGAGACCAGGGGCATTTCTTTCACCAAACCTTTCAAGGGCATTGACGACGCTATGCGCCTTGTACTTTGTATGTTTCAGGCAGTCGTTGGCGCTGCCTCGCGGTTGCGCTGCCAACTCTTACAACTCTTTGCCGAACAGATAAAAGGCGCGGCGCAAAGCTCGATAGGAAAAATATTTCGCTTCGTCGCGCCACTTCGATGTGCCATAGGCGACAGGCTGCAAGCCCTTTTTGCGTAGATAGGCATTCGTCGTATAGACAATCTTTTTTTGCTCCGATTGCTTTGATTGAAACGCGATGCTGAAAGAGACCGAGACGGCGTTGCCGTTTTGCACCCAATGCGGCGTCGTCAAGGGAACGTGCAGACCTTGCCCCGGCGTTAATTCATTGACCCAGGCTTTGGCTTGAAACTCGTCTTTGAAAGTCAGGTTGCGATGACCGCCGGAAAGATATTGCTCCAAATCTTCTTCGCTAAGAATCGAACGGTCTGCGCCATCGAACATACTGATGGTTTTGTGACCGCGAATCTGTAACAGAAAACTGTATTCGGGATCCATGTGAAAGGGCGTGACCGAACCCGGCGACGAGATGAAAATGAAAGCTTCGCGTTTGCACATCTGCGGCGCAAAAGCTTCGGAGTGCGGCTCAATCTGGTCTAGGCATTCATTCAACAATTCGCGGTAGCCGGGTTGGTTTTCGACGTGCTTGATGACCAACCAAGACTGACATTCTTCAATGCGGCGAATCGTCTCTTCCGGCGACAGGCCATTGTGCGGCGTCAAGTTGGGGTCTTGGCTGACGGGAATATTTCCGGCGTTATATTCCACATGGCCTTCGGGCAAACTTCGGTACAACTCGACCAGACGCGGCAAAGTAAACAGCGGATGATCGGCCAGATGGTGGCGAATATGAAAAGCCTTGCGATTGAAATGGCGACGGAATTCGGCGTCATCAATTTCCAGATGCCTTGGCGTTTCGCTTTTCAGCGGCGCTAGAGAATTCGCCGCTGCTTCAGTGGTTTCATTTACTACGGTGCTTGCACTCATTTTTTTACGACCTCCATACGGGTTTATGACGGTTCAGTTTGGCGCGATAGCTGGCGCTTGAACCAGCGCAGCAAAGGCAGCGCGGCGACGACAAAATCCGCCGGACCTTTGCCTGTCGAAACCACCAGGCTTTCGATGGTGCGGCGCTTGGTCCACAAACGATTAATCATGAAATGATCCGACACGGCGCAGGAATCCATCCATTCAATTGTCGGACTCGCGTTCACGCGCCGCATATTTTCTAACTCTAATAACACCCCCGGTGAATAACGCGAGTAGGTTTCATCGAAGGCGATTTTGAAAGCAAAGGCTCGGCGTCCGGTCAGGAAATTGCACTTCATCGCAATCGGCTTGCCGTTCAAGCGCAACGCCAGCATCATCAATTGCTGTTCGGCAAACGCCGCTTTTACTGCCGCCTCAAAAAATCTTCTGCTGGACGCTTCGGAAGCAAAGGCGCTTTGCTGTTGGCCTTTCCAGCCGCTGGCTTCGAGCGCCAAAAAATCCTTGATCCAAGTTCCAACCGCCGCATCATCTTCCAGCGCAACGTATTCGAGCAAGCCCTCCTCGGCTAGACGATTCTGTTGTCGTCGCAACTCTTTTTTGTGCCTGCCGGAAATGCCTTCGCAGTTATCCGGTCGCAGCAGGGCGCGGTTATAACGCTCGTCAACAAAGCTCAACGAAGCGCGGTGATTCAATTCATCGAGCAGCAATTGGTGAAACGCGCCGTCAGCGGCAAGGCTGCAAAACTCCATCAAGGTCGCAGGCGATGCTTCGGATGCGAGCCAATCGAAAAACGCCGCTAGAGTTTCGCGTTCAACTCCGCCTTTCAACAAAGGCGTACACAAAAAACAATAGTCGTGCTTCCACAAACGCAACACCGACACCGGCAAATTTTTATAGCGCCGCGACCACTCCAATGGAAAAAACCCGCATAGTATTTTTGCTCCCAAAGGCCGCAAAGGATCAGGCGCATAGACAAATACAAAATATAAATCGGCGTTTGCCGCCAACGAGGCAAGCGCCGGAATCAACATCCACGCTTCATAAAAGCAGTTCGGTTCAATCGCTTCAGCAGCGAGGGCTTGCCAATCTTTGAGGCGCACTTGCAAGTCCTCGCCGCCGCGCACTACGACGACAGAGAACTGGTTATCCGGCAGCCTTACTGTTGTCGCAGCATTCTCTGAGGGCGGCGCGTTGGCAAAAGAGCGGCGCGCTTGCGGCGTGCTTGAATCCATCACCGCGACCCCTTGGGGATTCGGTTTTTCGGTTGTTGTGTTGATGCTCATTGTGATTTTCGTCAGATTGGTTAAGCAACTCGGAACCAACTATAGGTGCTTTGTGTTCACCCAATCACTGCCCCGAATACAGCCTTGCGAGTTTCGCTATCATGGTTTGCAAGCTGTACTCTTCCACTGCCTGCAAAGCGTTTTCGCCCATTTTTATTGCCTTTTTTTCATCGTTCAAAATTTCCAAGAGCGCCGCCGCCAGCGCTTTGGCATCTTTAGCGGGAACGATACGACCGGTCTCTTTATCCTTGACGACCATCGGCAGATCACCTACTGCGGTTGCCACGACAGGCATACCGGCGGCCATGGCTTCCAGCACAGCGATTGGCAAACCTTCGCGGTCGGAGGCCAACGCGAAGACATCGGAGGCCGCCAGCAAGCGCGCCACATCGCGGCGCACGCCCAGCATGGTCACGCACTCGGTCAAGTTTAATCGGTTGATGGCTGCCCGTATGTTGGCATCTTCAACGCCCTCGCCGACGATTAACAGGCGCGCCTTGGTCGCACGACCGACGACCTCTGCAAAGGCTTCGAGCAACAGTTGATGATTCTTTTCGGGAAACAAGCGCGCCACGATAACGACAATTTTTTCCGCGTCATTGAACCCCAGAGCCGCCCGTGCGGCGCTCTTCGCTTCACCGTAGTTTTTACGGTCAACCCCGGCGCGAATGATTTCCACTTTCGCGGCGGGAATCCCTGCCAACTCTTTCAAGGCTCTGGCTCCGTCGCTGCCTATGGCAAGCACTTTGTCGCAGCAACGCGATAAAAAATTCAGCGCGATGGCTAATCGTTTGCGCTTGAGAAATTCAACCGAATGCTCCATGTGAATGATTCTAGCGCCTGCAAGTTTCGCCCCCAGAAAGCTGTACAACAGTTGATTGAAGTGATGCGTGTGAACTACATCTACGCGCTGTTCTTTGAACAGACGATACATTCGCCAGAACAATTTGACATCCAGCCCCGAACGGCGGTGCATCACAAAATATGGAATGCGTTGTTGCTCGATTTCCGGTTCCAGCGCGCCGCCTTTGTCTATGGCGCAGAGCAGCGTTTGATATTTTCGAGCGTCGAGATTTGCCGCAATGGTCAGAGCGTACATCTCCGCGCCGCCCGCCACCAATCCCCAAGTCACTTGCATCACGCGAATTGCTTCAACCGTGGTGTCGCTTTGCACCAACGCTCGTTGTGGGCTTAAATTGGTTTTGCTCTGTGTGAAATTGGTCAACATGAATTCCCTTGAGCATCGTGGCTGCCCGTGGTTCGTTTGCGTACTTAACTTTCCTGCGTCATCCCGGAGGCCGATAGCTTCATGGCTTCCTGATATTCCAAAGCCAGATGCGGCCAACGCTCGCCGCCCAAAATCAAATGCGGGAACATCAGATTGGCGCGAAACAGACTCTTGCTGTATTCAGTTTCAACGTGGACACGCGGCATAGCGAACGGGTCGAACTCTTTTTGAAAGACCACGCCTTCTTCATACGAGACCGCGTAACGAAAGCCATGATTGGCCGCCAGCTTTTGCGCCAGTTGATTGAATTTACTCTTGCGACCGACCGGATAAGCCAACGACAAAATCTCTTTGCCAAGCTCTTGCTCTATGGTCTTTTTGCTTTCGACAATCTCGCGTTCCAATTGCGCTTCGCTGATGTTGGCAAGAATGGGATGCGTCACCGTATGACTGCCGAATTCGATTTTCTGTTTGCTCATCTCGCGAACTTCGTCCCACGATAGATGGACGCCCGCGCCTAAATCGTCCGGCATCTCGACTTTCAACTCATCGGGCAAGCGCTCCAGAAACTTGCGACTGACCTTATCGGGAACGTGCTTGATCCAACCAAGAATCAGATGTATGGCGAACTGTTTATCGCTGGCCTTGACCAGGCTCAAAGTTTGGCTGGAAATCTGCGGAAAATTCTTGGCCAACAATTTGGTATGCTTGATGCAGTAGGCGACCGCGTCCCACCAGAATAGTTTGGTCTGGCCGATGTGACCAGTGACTAAAAAAATGGTCGCCGGAATATTGAAGGCGTTGAGAACCGGAAACGCATTGGTGTAATTATCTCGATAGCCGTCATCGAAGGTGACAATCAAAGCGCGATTCGGCCACTGCCGCCCGGCCTTTTCACACTCATACAAATCGGCAAACGAGATGACCTCGAAATGTTGCTTGACGAATTTCATCTGTTGATAAAACTCATCGGGGCTGGCGCTGATGACCGCTTCATCAAACGGAAAAGACGTGGGCGCGTAATCCAGTACGCGATGATAAGCGAGGATGCGTAGCCCTTTGCGGAAACGCCCACCGGCACGCCAGAACCCTCTGACCAGGCTATTATCCAATATCCGCGCTGCAATCTCTCTTTTGCTCATAATCTATGAATAAGCGCTTTGCTCAACGGCGTCCCAAGAAAAGTTAGGAAGCCGCTGTCGTCTTTAAGCTCCTTTTGATATTTCGCAGGCCGCCGATAAATTTAGCCGTCGTGTTGTACAAAGCTTCTTTGGTGTGCGATTGCGCCAACCGCATCTGCACAAGGCTTCGCGTCTCCGGCTTCCACTTGAATTTATAACTGTCTGGTCGGCCCTTCAAAAAATCGAACTCGGTCAGTCCTTCGCGAATCGCATCTTCAATCGAGTGCGACTGTATGAACACTCCGGGACTGAGCAAGCCACTGTTCGCCAGTTGAAAACCGCTCTGGTAATAAAAAACTTTTTTCTTGTAAACAAAGTTGTAGGTTGCCGCTATCGGCTTGCCATCTTTCAACGCCAGGTACAATCGTAACCAATCTTTCTCCATCGCCTGTTGTGCAAAGCGGCGATGAAAGCGCAAGAATTTTTCGCTCGAAAAAACTCCGGTGTTGCCTCGCGCTGTCCAGCGCCCCTGATGCAGGTCCACCAGAGCGGTAAAGCCTGCGGCAAATTCGTCAGCCTTTTTGATGACCCGAACGGCACCGCCATAATTGGCAAAAGCTTTTCTGTCCTGACGGATTCTGCGGCGGAAATGTCCGCCGACGTTTTGCATCACCTCGGCAAAACTGTTTGGCAACGGCAGAAAGATCGCCATTTCATCGCGCACCTGTCGCAGATTAATTTCGTAGTCTTCGCAAAACGCCTTGATTAACGGCAGATTCGCCGACTCGCCGCACATATCGGTAAACAATATCTCGTCCCAATCGGCATCATTTTCGTAGAGGTAGCGCAACATCAAATCCAAGGCTTCGCTTTCGCGTCCGCGTCGCAAAATGAAATCCAGATAATCGGAACAGATTTCATCGGCTTCATCTTCGCCCGAAGCCAGAAACTCTAAGCGGCGAAACGGCAGGACGCCGTAATGCTGCACCGTGCGCTTCAACAAAGGCGCTATGCCGATGACTTCATTTTCATCACGCGCTACCAATAGGTATAACTCTCGGCCTTGGTGAAAAACGTCCCACCAAGTTGACAGCCATTCATAGGTAAGCGACAAGGCGTTGCTTGCGCTCTGTTCCAGCAGCGCGTTCCAAATTGGTTGCAGCGCTTGGAAACCTTCTCGCGTTGTTACTTTTTCGATTCTCAAACCTTCTCCAATTCACGCGCTACCGCTACAAGCTACAGCTCATTGCGCGGTTGTACGCCTCGCGCTTGTACATATTTTGCACGCACCAACCAGGCGAGCGCGACCACCGCACCGGCGCTCAAAACTCCGATTCCCAGCACCACGATTGGGGTTTGGGAAACTCCTGCGCTTGACGCGTTTTCCTCAGCACCGACAGAAGCCGCTTCTTCATCGTTCATACGAACCGGCGTGCCATCGCCGCGACCTTCATATGCGCCTATGTCATAAGCCGCGCCTTGCGGACGTGCGATGCCGGAAAAATCGGTCTTCACTTCCAACAAACTTTCGCCTCTGTCAAAAGCCGGACTTCCGGCGCGGGGCTTGTATAGGTTTTCTTCATCCAGCAACGGGTTGGCGAAAACGGAATGCTCATCAACCCGCAAGCCTTT
This sequence comes from Acidobacteriota bacterium, assembly GCA_016201275.1. GTDB lineage: Bacteria > Acidobacteriota > Blastocatellia > UBA7656 > UBA7656 > JACQDB01. The sequence continues at coordinate 33,503 of JACQDB010000016.1, read as the reverse complement.
CTTCCAATCAGGAAATGTCCAATCATCCAGCCGATTCAGAACTTTCGATTCCCGGCGAAACAAACGGTTGCCGTAATAGATGTTGTAATCGCTTTGCAAGGGGTCGGAAAGATGGAACAAAAACACTACGGGGCGATGGCTGCTGACGACGACGATGTTGTTTTTGAAAGAGATGTTCTGGGCGGGAACTTCGCGGCTGTTCACGACAACATAAAAACCTGCCTGACTCTGTTTGGCGGCTTCATAAATCGTGTTGTTTTCAAAGCGAAGATTGCTGCCCGAATAGGTTCCGATGCCAGCGGCTTGTATGTCGGCAATGATGTTGTTGCGAGCGACGGAGTTCAAGCATTCGTATCGAGTCTTGTCGCGCATGAATTCTTCATCGGTGTCCTGTCCCAACAGAATCCCCGCGCCGCGACAACGCTCGACGCGATTGCGCTCTACGAGGCTGTCACGCGCTCCGCCTTTCAAATAAATTCCCGTCGTCGCCGTGTCGTGGACATAACAAGTGCGAATCGTCGCACTCACAGAACCTATAGAGTCTATGCCTTCGGCGTTCGAGGGATCGCGCAACCCCGAAGGGCCGATTTCGCAACCTTCAATCAACAAATGATCGGCGTTGAAGGTCTTGATGCAATCGCGTCCGCTGCCGTGTATATAGCAATTGCGAATCGTCACGCCTCTGGTGGCAGGCTCTTTATCAATATCCACTTTGACGCCATAGTAAGAACCGCCTTCCACTTCGAGATTCACAAGCGTCACCGCGTGGGCAACGATGATGATCAGGCTCGGCGGCGTTTTCTCGTTTTCATCAATCCCCGCAACGATGGCGGCCTTCTCGCCGGGATTGGAGGCAATCGTCAAGTTGGCTTTATCAACCCAGAGAAAATGATCGAGCGGGTAGCGACCGGCGCGCAGATAAATGGTGTCGCCAGGTTCGGCATGATTGAGAGCTTGGGCGGGTGTGGCGAGCGGCTGCGCCAGCGTTCCGCTATTTTTATCGCTGCCGTTTTTCGCCACATAAATAGTTTTGCCGTGCGCCGTGTTGACCACGGCAAAACCCAAGAAAGCGATGAGGAAGGCGAGCGCTATAAAAAACTTTTTCATTTTCAATTGATAATAATCGGGGGCAAAACCAGCCATGCGAGCGCGCACCGCCAAGCGACTCATTTCGCCATTGCCGACGTCCACACGGCGAAGCTTGAACAGGTTTGCACCGCGAGTGTTCGCGCCGCCATAGGCCGACACCGCCGCGTAATAACCGGCGCGCTTTGCCACTTCAAGGGCGTAGTCAGAGAGGTCTTGAGGTTTGCCCCACGGAAACGAAAAAGCTCTGGGCTGCTCGCCCAATTCACGATTGAGCATAATCAAAGACTCTGCCACTTCGCGTTCAATCGTCGCGGTATCGGCGCTGCCCATATTGGTGTGATTGATGGTGTGCGAGCCGATTTCAAAACCTTCCGCTTCCATCTGTCGCAAATCCTCCCAAGTAAGTTTCGGAAATTGCTTTGTAATGATGTCGCCGCGTTGGCGTGCGCGCTCGTCATGCGGAAATTCGCGCTCGGTGGCGATGAAACCGGTCGCGACAAAAAAGGTCGCGGTCAATCCGGCATCCTGCAACGCTGGACGCGCCTCGGTGAAATTGTCTCTGTAGCCATCATCAAAGGTGATGACCACCGAACGCCTTCGCAGCGGTTGGTTGACGCTTATTCGATTGCACAATTCTTTCAACCTCAGACACTCATACTTGCTTTTCAAGTACGCCAGCTCGTCGCGGAACGCGGCATTCGGTTTCGTCCATACGTCGCGCCCACCGACTCTGTGATAATACAAAACCACGGCACGCGAGCGCCCCAAACAGGCGAGAAGAAAATCGCGCAAGGCGACATAGCCGCTGTACAGATAGAGAAAAAAGATCGCCTCTTTGAGACCTGAGCGCAGGCGCGACGCCAGAGTTTCACGCCGCTTTGATGCAGCAGGTTGCGCCGACGCTTGCGCCTCCAGAGGGTTGAATACTTGCTCGTTCATCGTGTAATCGGTTGTCGTGTTTTCAACTTCGCGGGTTGCTGGCTAAATTTGCGGCGTCAATTTTTCTGCGCGTAAAGCGCTGATGACGCCGTGCCGTTCGGTTGCGGCAATAGCTCTTGATAAATTTTCAACAACGCCTGCAAACGCGCTGCGGGCGCATGATTTTTTATCACGCGTTGCTGCGCCTGTGTTGCCAGTCGCACGGCCATCTCGCTATCGCGCAATAGCGAATTCATTGCCGCCGCCAAGGCTTCGTGGTCTCGCGCTTCGACCAACAGCGCGTCTTCATTATGCGTAGCGATTTCCGGCACACCGCCTACTTTGGTCGCCACCACGGGAACTTTGGCCGCCATCGCTTCAAGCAAAACATTCGGCGAGCCTTCATTGTGCGAAGGCAAAACCATCACGTCGGCGATTGCATAAAACGGCTTCACATCGTTTACCTGTCCGGCAAAAATCACCTCTTGCGTTAAGTTCAAGGCGGCAACTTCTTGCTCCAATTTGCTTCTCTCCGGGCCTTCGCCCACCATCACCAGTCTGGTTTTTGGGGCGCTCAAAAAAGCCTGCAATTTGGCGAAAGCCTTGAGCAAATCGCTGTGGCCTTTTTCCCCAGACATTCTGCCAATGGCCAGAATCACGCTCTCCTTGTCCTTTATTCCCAATAGGGTTTTCAGGTGTGCGGCTTTTTCATCGGCGACCTCCAAAATACCGTCAACGTCAATGGCGTTATGCAGAATCCGCAGTGCTGGCCTCGGCGCACCGGCGCGTGCGAGTTGTTCGGCAAAAACTTGATTCATGGTGACAAGGCGTTGCGCTTTTCGCAACGACCAGCGATCCAATTGATTGTAAGCGCGCATTCGCCAATCCGTTGTCGTATAGCCGTGATGAAAGGCGATCCAGGGAATTTCGCGCCACACGCCAGAAAGCCTTATCAGAAAATGCGATTTCACATTATGCGTTTGTATCAGGTCTGGTTTGACGCGGTGGATCAGTTGTTTCAACTCCGTCATGATCTGTCGGTCAAAGCGAAAGCGCTCCTCAATCACGTCAATTACGATTCCTGATGCCTGCGCCTTTTCGACAAAAATATTGGGGGGAAGACGCGTTGAGGGTCGGCAAAAGGTCGCTATCGAAGTTTCGATTCGCGGCAAGTTGGGAAACGGATGTTCAAGCGCGCTCCGACAAAAATCCAGCAGATTCTTCGCCGGGCCGGTGACGCTTCCCGCTTCGATAACCGCCAACAATTTCATCCGCGAGGTTGTTTCGGTAAAACCCATACCACTTTCCCTTTCTTCAAAGCTACAGTCAACGGTTTTTTCAAGCGGGCGGCGTTGGCCTCGTCGGCAGCTTTGCGTGTCTTGCTCCTGGTTCGATAAATTCGGCGCTGATAATTGGATAAAAGGTAGAATCCAATTCATATTCCGCTCCTTAAAAGCGCTCTTGAACTTCTCTTTGTCGTCGGCTTCGACGACTGCCCCGTTTCGGTAGGTGAGCGCCTGAACTTCTTAACTCGCCAACGCGGATTGTCAGTGGAAAAGCCCGTTGATTTTGCATATTACCTTGCTGAGGGTTTTTGCATGAGCGAAGCAATGCGGATTTTACATTTTGCGCCTAAAGATTGTCTGCCCGTCAACACCGGCGCGAAACTCCGCAATTACTATTTTGCGCGGGAACTCGCCGCCAAAGCGCAGGTCACATATTTATCATTCACAGAAAATTCCCCGGCAAAACCCTGTGCTGATGCCGATAATTTAGAACCGTTCGCACCGCTTGAGAGTTTTTGCGAGCGCGTGATTACGCTGCCGCAAACGAGTCATTACACCATAGGCAACATGGTTCGCGGCTTGGTTGGGCGCTTTCCTCTGACCGTTCTCAATTACACAACAGAGGCTATGGCGAAACAGCTTGAAGCGTTGCTTGAGGAGAATAATTTCGATGTTGTTCACGTCGAGAGTCTGCTGCTGGCGGCTTATCTGCCCATCATTCGCGCTGCAAAAAATCAGCCGCTGGTAGTTTGCGACTGGCATAATATTGATTCTGAAGTGATGCAACGCTACAGCCAACACGCGCCTTCAATCGCACGAAAACTTTATGCGCGTTTGACCGCACGAAAGTTGCTAAAGCTGGAGCAGGAATTTCTGGAAAAGTTCGACGGCCATTTTGTTGTCAGTGAACGCGACCGGGCAAAACTGCTGAAAATAAGCCCAAATTCGCAGGTTTTTACCGCTGACAATGGCGTTGATACGGCCTTTTATGCCGATGAAGCGCTCAACAAAGCGTATGCTTCCCGGTTCAATCAGCGGTCTCCGGTTCAATCTGCAAATCAGGAAAACCCGGTTTCTTTTTCATCCGCTGACGCCTTGCTCGCGCCACGAAAAAGAGTTTTATTCGTAGGCTCTATGGATTATCACGCCAACGTAGATGCGGTGGTGCGATTCGCGGAAGACATTTGGCCAACCCTGACCGGGCGATTCCCGCAATTGCTCTTCACCGTCGTTGGTCGCAAGCCTGCGGCTGCAATTCGCGCTTTGGAAAAACTGCCGAACCTCGAAGTCACGGGAACGGTTGACGACGTGCGACCATTTTATAGCGAGGCCTTTGTCGCGGTGGTGCCGCTACGCATTGGCGGCGGGTCGCGCCTCAAAATTCTGGAAGCGATGGCCGCCGGAGTGCCGGTGATTTCTACACGCTTAGGAGCCGAAGGACTGGAGTTGAAAGATCGAGAGAATTTTTTACTCGCTGAAACGAGCGCAGATTTTTGCAAAGCCCTGGTCGAATTGTCAGAAGAAACGCTTCGCCAAAATCTGATCCACACTGCACGTTCTCTAGTGCGTGAACGCTACGACTGGGCAGCCATAGGCAAAATTCTTTTCAACTCTTATGAATTTCTGATGACCGGCGCTACTGCTTCCACGCCAAGTTTGGGAAAAGTCTTAGCGGAAGCGCTTGAGGTGAAAGCTTGAAAATACTGGTTCTTGATGGCAATGAAAATCAAGCCGTCGCCTGTGTGCGTTCCCTCGCGCAGGCCGGTCATGAAGTATTTGTAGGCGCAAACTCCTCGTGGTCGAAGGCCGCATGGTCGAGGTACTGCAAAGGCAGTTGCGTTTATCCTGCGCCGCAAGACAATGCCGAAGCCTTTGTTCAACGCCTCGCCGAAGAAGTTCGCGCTATGCAAATTTCTCTGGTGCTGCCGATGACCGAGCGCACGACCTTACCGCTGTCTGCGAATCGAGAGAAAATTTTCGCGGCGGGTGGGCAAATGGTTTTGCCGCCGCACGACACCGTTTTACGCGCTTTTGATAAAGGCGAGACGACGCGCTTGGCGCAGTCTCTTGGCATAGCGGTGCCGCAAACTTTTCTTATCAGCGACCAAGCGCAGGCCAAAGCGGTTGCGGCAAAGCTCTCCTTTCCGGTGGTCTTGAAGCCGCGTTCTTCCGAAGAGGTGACGAGCGCTGGAAAAGTTATCGCTACGGGTCGCCCACGGTACGCTGGTACGGTTGAGGAATTTTTCAAAGCCTATGATGAAATCCACCGTCGTTGCTCTGCGGTTCTGGTTCAGGAATTCATTGCCGGGGCGGGGGCGGGTTACTTCGCCTTGATGCGCGATGGCCAACTACGTGCGGAGTTTGCTCATCAGCGGATACGCGATGTTTATCCCACCGGTTCCGGAAGCGCCGTAAGAGCAAGCGCCTTGCCTGATCCGGCTTTGCGCGAAGCGGCGCTGGCGATTTTGCAAAGACTGAAATGGCACGGGGTGGCTATGGTTGAATTTCGCATCCGTCCCAATGGTCAAGCGGTCTTTCTGGAAGTCAACGGGCGCTTCTGGAACTCGCTGCCCTTGGCGGTTTATGCGGGCGCAGACTTTCCGAAATTTCTTGCCGAGATGCTCGAATTCGGTGATGTGAAATCCGCCACCGCCTATCGCGCCGCTGTGCGTTGCCGTTGGTTGCTGGGCGATTTTCGCCATGTGATGGAAGTGTGGAAAGGCGCGCCAGCAGGCTTTCCGGGCAACTTTCCCGGACGTTGGGAAGCGCTCAAGAATTTTACTATTCCGGTGCCTGGAACTTTGCACGATAATTTTACTTGGCATGACCCCTTGCCGGAAATCGGCGACTGGCTGGATTTTGCGCTTCGCAAGTTTCCCTCTTTCTTAAAAAAAAGAGCCAAGGCAAACCCTGAACTTCATGTTGAAAAGCGCTACTCACATTCATAGTACCTACAGCGACGGGGAATATACTCTCGCCGAATTGCGCCAGGTTTATCTGGCCGCTGGATATAATTTTGTTTGCCTGACCGACCATGCGGAGTTCTTTACATCCGCAAAATTGCAAGCCTATATCGAAGAATGCGCGGCGCTATCGGATGAACGATTTCGTTTTTTCGCCGGCCTCGAATTTGGGTGCGAAAACCGTATGCACATTTTAGGCTTAGGCGTCACGGCGCTGGTCAACACGGTGAAGCCACAGGAAGTAATTCAACATATACGGAAGGCAAACGGCGTCAGCGTTATCGCGCACCCAATGGATTCTATGTTTGAGTGGATCGAAGCCTTTGACCTTCTTCCTGATGGCATAGAGACTTGGAATTCCAAATACGATGGTCAATATGCGCCGCGTCCGGCAACCTTTGACTTATTGAATCGCTTGCAACGTCGCAAACCAGAAATGCGCGCCTTCTATGGGCAAGACCTGCATTGGAAAAATCAATATCGGGGGCTGTTTTATCAAATGGACGAGCAGAATCTACTTCTTGAAGGCGTGCTGGATGCGTTTCGACAAGGAAGATTTGTTGCCCTCAAAGATCACTTACAACTTTCTTCAGATGGACAATTGTCTATGGAATTAAAGTCTAAGTTCGGCAGGATCAACTCGCGGTATCATAAAAAACGGCAATTCATAAAAACCCTCAAAAGAACCTTTGACCGCCTAGGCATACACATTCCGGATAATCTTAAAGCTCAATTTAGAAGGGTCTTCTAATGACTAACCACGGAATCATCTTCCTGATGTACCACGAACTTGAATTGGTAAATCGAGAGTTATGCAATTCAGATAACGGCTATAAGCAATATGTGATTGCGGAAACCGTTTTTAAAAATCAGATGTTGACCTTAAAGCAACAGGGATTTTCAGGAATCAATGTTTCGCAAGCCCTGACTAGCAAGGTTTCCGGTCCACAAACCATCGTTCTTACTTTCGATGATGGTTGCGAAACAGACCTCATAGCCGCCGCGCCTATTCTCAAGGAGTTTAATTTTACGGCTACCTTCTATGTGATTGGTGGATGGATAGGGCGAAAAGGCTATCTAGCCAAAAGCCAGGTTCGAGAACTGGCGGACTTGGGGTTCGAGATAGGTTCCCACTCGATGACGCATCAATATCTTACCGATATAAATCGTACCGACCTGAAACATGAAATAGCAGACTCGAAAGACCTTTTAGAACAACTTAGTGGAAGATCGGTACAGCACTTTTCTTGTCCCGGCGGTCGGTGGAATCCTCTTGTCGCCGAGAGTGTTGCGTCTCACGGCTACCTTTCCATGGCAACCAGTCGAATCGGGACGAATCAACCGCTTGCCCATCCTTTTTCTCTCTCTCGCATTAGCATTGTCCGTAGCACCACTACCAAACGATTTGCGAATCTTTGCCGTGCCGACGGCCTCATCAAAATGCAAATACGCGATGCCGCCTTCTCGCTCGCCAAAGTTTTTTTGGGAAACAAATTCTACGAAGTCGTTAGAAATAAATTTTTTGAATTTTCGTAATCGCTTATCAACGGCGCACGCACTTTTACAGGGGTTCATCTGTTCACCAAAGCCTGCTTGGCGTCCGCTCTCGCTACATTCCGTTGCTAAAAATCGGTGAACGACGAAATACGCTTTCCTATGTCAAATTGAAATAGCTATTATTTTGAATGCATGAAGAAAGTCTGGCTTATCATCGGCGCGTCAATGCGCTCTCAACTCCGCTGGGCAAGGCAACATCTATACACTTGGTTAATTCTTGCGCCGTTAATTTTAGGCATCACTTATCTGACCGCTTCACGTCTGGTCCGTAATCTCTCGATAGCAGATATTTCATTTTTGCAATTGACTGTTGTGGGCGCAGCGTTGTTTATCGGCCTGTTGGGTTTGAGCCTGTCGCGTGCCAGCGCCGAACTTTATCATCAAAAACGCCCGGCAGCCTATTTTGAAGCCCTGCCGGTTGCCGCCCATACGCATTTGCACGCGGCGTTGCTTACTCGTTGCGGACGCACGCTGGTGGTTGGTTTTTTTCTCGTCGCCATCAAAGTGATTTTGCAAGAGCCGTTGAATCCAGCGGCGATTCTGGCGCTCACGCTCTTTGTCATGCTGACGAGCGTCGCCGAAGTCTTCGCCGCTTTGCAGTGGATTCATTGGAGCCACAAGCGCAGGAAACGCTTTGCGCTTTTGTCAATTCTGCTCATCGCGGTGGCCTCTCAATATGCTGGCAGCTTGTTTGCCGGTATTTTCAAAAGCCTTGAAACCGGCTACAGTAGCCAGTTTCGTGTCATACTGCCCGGCCTTGCCGGAATCATACTGCTTTATGTCATCACTCGTTTCGCGCATCAGCGTATGCGTGCATCGGATGTAGAACACGCCCGCCGCATCGAAGCGGCAGGCCGCCTTCATTTCTTCAGCGTGGCGTTTTTTCGGCGGCGCTTTCAACCGACCGTGGCGGCGCAACTCGCCAGAGATTTTCAATTGACCTGGCGCGGCTTTTCCTCTGCGGTCTATGTCATAGCGTTGCTCGTGCCGTTGTTATTGGCGACTCTGGTTGCCGCCTTGACGACCCATTTTCTGCCGCCCGTCGGCAGGGCTTCCGCCTGGCTCGACGCCATGCAACTGCCGCAGGTATCGGCGGTGAAAATCACTAGCGCAATCATCACGGCGACGCTGGCTTCGCTTACGCCCGTCTTGGTGGCTTACGAATTGCCGCACCTGTGGCTGGAACGCGCTACAGGAGCAAGCGGCCTGGATTTGTGGCAGGCGAAAATTTCTTATGCGCGCTTCATCAGTGTGTCCGCGCCGTTTCTTGCCTTTCTCTGCGGCGCAAGTTTTGGCGGCGTGCCGCTGTTTTATCTGCTGCCGCTGTTGGTCGAATGCCTGATGTTGTGGTGGGCGATCAGTTCGCTGATTGGCGCGTTGTCGTTCGAGATGCCGACGCGCCCGGGGCTGGCACTCATCGTCATGGCGACGGTCGGCATAGGCGCTGGACTTGGGGCCTCGTTCGGATTGCTGACCTCGGCCTTTCTGCCTTTGGGGGTGATGTTCTACGCTCAGGCGATGCACGGTTTGACTGACAGAGGCCGCGCTCGCGCCCGCTATTATCTGCTTTATGGAGAGGATTGAGGTTTGATAAAAGTTGAATCGGTGACCAAACGCTACGGCAATCTTGTTGCCGTCAACAACGTCAGCCTGCACATACGCGGCGGCGAAATTTACGCGCTAGTCGGTGCCAACGGAGCCGGTAAATCCACCTTGATGCGTATGCTGGTCGGCATCAGCGAAGCCGACGCCGGGCAGCTGTTGATTTGCGACGAAGATTTATCAAGGCGTTTGCCGACCACTAAAAAACATCTGGGCTATCTGCCCGAAGAGTTGCTCTTTTATGACCAATTGACAGGCCGTGAATATCTGCAACTGGTCGCCGGTTTGAAAGAGGCCGACGACGCGCAGATTCCGGTTGAACTGGAATTTTTCGGCATCGCTCACGCGGCGAAAAAACTGGTGGGCGGGTATTCGCTGGGGATGCGGAAAAAACTGGGCTTGTGCGCGGCGATGCTCGGTTCACCGGAGGTCTTGATTCTGGATGAACCGTTGAACGGCCTCGATGTCGAGATGATGCGAAAGTTGCGTCACCGTTTGGAAAGCGAGCGCGAGGCGGGCAAAGCGGTGTTGGTTTCGTCGCACGTCATGAGTTTTGTCGAGCGCGTCAGCAATCGCGTAGGCGTGATGCGCTTGGGCAAACTCGTAGCCGAAGGCACCCCCGATCACTTGCGTCAACAGACTGGCTTGCTCAGAGAAGATTTTGAAGATGTGTTTTTTCAACTCGCGGAATAATGGCGCGAGGCAAATCGTTGAACGGCTGTGCTGGCATTCAATAAACCCACGCGAAAATAATCTTCGCGCACCGCAGATCGCTCGTTCCTGATGGGAAGCGGTTATACCGAATCGCCGAAGAAAATGAGCGGCGTTCAGAGGCGGTCTCTGACCACCGCGATACGCGGTCAGAGACCACTTCTCAACAAAATGATTCGCAACTTATTTTGCAATTCGGTATTACCTGCCCTGCTTCTTCACATCAATCACAAAGATTCCCGCCGCGCTGTCTTCAACCGTGAACGCCACTTTGTCGCCGGTCTTGATTTTTTCCAGCAAGGCTTTGTCTTTGACTTTGTACGGCATACTCATCGCCGGCATATAATCGTCAATCGCTTCGTGATTGATTTGAATGACGGAGGCTTCGGTATCCACTTCTTCAATGACGCCTACGCCTTCATGAGTGACCACCGCTGTCACTCGCTGTTTGCAGGCCGCGCCCATCAACGCCAAGAGTAAAAACCCTGCGATAAAAATTCGTTGTCGTGGTTTGCTTCTCACCTTGTTCCTCACTTCAAATTCAGTTTTTTGATGTCGTCGAGAATTTCGTCAGGCTGCCATTCATTCCCTCTGTACAATTTCACAAGCTTGCCGTCGGGCGCAATCAAAGCGGTTTGCAGATTGTGAACGATCTGGTCGGCGGCGGTTTGATAGATCAGCCCGAAATACTCCGCGACTTTTTTGACTTCGTCTTTGCTGCCCGTTGCCATCTCCCAATGCGTGAAATCCTGCTGCTGGTTGTGCCGCAAAGCGTAGTCGCGCAGCACCGCCGGTTTATCATAATCGGGATCCACCGTGATGCTCAACAGATGCGTCTTGTCGTAAAGCACGGCCTCATTTTTCAATGCCTGATTGATGATGGCGAAATTTCTGGTCATCAAGGGGCAATAATCGGGCAGCGGACAGCGCGTGTAAATAAAGGTCAACAGCAAGGCGCGACCGTGGTACTGCTTCAGGTGAATCGCTCTTCCCGATTGATTAACCAGCGAGAAATCCGGCACCTCGTCGCCCAGGTTTGGCTCGAATTTTTTTGCTGACTTGTAAGATTCATCAACGCGCTCTTGAGTGACGATGACCTCTTCAAGCCACGACCGCGAATCGCTGACCACTAGCGTTGCCGTCACCTTGTCGCCGTCCTGCATCTCGTTTAACAGCGCTTCGTCTTGCAAACGAAACGGCATGGTCATGGCTTCCATATAGCCAGCGATTTTTTCGTGAGCGATGGTGACGACCTTGCCGGGTTTATCCACGTTGACGACCTTGCCTTGCAATTCGTAGCGCTTCTCTTCGGGCTTGGCGCAGGCTTGATAAAACAGGCCAAGCAACAGGCACAGCATGAAAACATAGCGACGCTGGCCTTCACAGCGGGAATCGGAATCGTGTTTTTGCATCGTGAGCATTTTCCTTCAAAAACCGCCGCGTGTACAAATGCGTTTGGCGGCATAGCCTCGCCCATTGATGGCCTTGGGCGGCGTGAAGCAAGGCAAACTTGGACGAGCGTTCAGAAATTCGCCTTGAAGGTTTCTTGCGAACTAGAGCGGTTTTTGTTTGAGATTACGGAAACCTCAAACCCGTGGAGCGGCGGTCGAAGACCGCTGCTCCACGATAGGGGGTTCCGTACACACATATGCAAACCGCTCTATATGCGCGGCATATCAAGATTCGGTATGAGCGCCGCGACGCGATGAACATTCAGGCGGTTCGCCAAGTTTCATCTCCCGAATCTTGGTGTGCCGCGCATATAGGTGCTGAAAAAACCAATGAAATCAGGCTGCTTCGCCTCTGAAAAAACTAGCAACGGAGAGCCGAGGCAGTGGGGATGCTTAAAGTCCAGCCTACACACCCAGCAAGCAAAGTTTTTTTGCAATCCCCCCAACGGCAGTTGGGGGATGGTTAAAGTCCAACCTACAGAGCATCGGGCAAGGTTGGACTTTAAGTATCCCCCGATTTCCATCGGGGGATGTGTTTCTCGTTGGCAGCGTTTCGTAGGTTGGGCTTTAACCATCCCCCCAACTACCGTTGGGGGATTCGTTTATCATTGGCAGCGTTTCGTAGGTTGGGCTTTAACCATCCCCCAACTGCTGTCGGGGGATTAGCAAGCTCGGTTCGCCTCTGAAAAATGTACAAAGTCGAGCTTAGGGAAGGGAAAGAAAATATAATCCCCTCATTCTCGTTGAGCAGCGGTCTGTGACCGCTGGACTGGCGGTCACAGACCGCTGCTCAACCGTAGGCTATTTCTTGCCACTGCCCTAAACTCTTGGTGCCACGCAGCACACGAAAGCCACGAAGATTTTTTATTCATCTTCGTGGCTTTCGTGTGCTGCGTGGCTCAAATTGGTTTGATGATTTGACTAGGGCTTCTCCTGCTCCAACAACTGGCGCAGGACATAAGGCAGTATGCCGCCGTGCCTGTAATATTCCACTTCGATAGGCGTATCCACGCGCAAGATCAGCGGCACTTCTTCCGTGTCGCCGTTGGCGCGACGAATCACCAGCGTCACCTCTTGGCGCGGTGCAAGGTCGCCTTGAAACCCTGTGAGGTCGAATTCTTCCGTGCCGTCCAAATTCAAGGTCTGCGCGTTCGTGCCGTCTTTGAACTGACAGGGCAACACACCCATGCCTACGAGATTGCTGCGGTGTATGCGCTCGAAGCTTTGCGCGATGACCGCTTTGACGCCCAACAGACGAGTGCCTTTGGCCGCCCAATCACGCGAACTGCCGGTGCCGTATTCCTGTCCGGCGAAGATAATGAGCGGCGTATTTTCCGCTTGATATTTTATCGCCGCCTCATAAATGCTCATCTGTTCGCCGTCGGGTTGATGATGGGTTGCGCCGCCTTCGACCGGCGCGACCATCAAATTTTTGATTCGCACATTAGCGAAAGTCCCGCGAGTCATCACGCGGTCGTTGCCGCGCCGCGACCCGTAACTATTGAAGTCCATCACCGGCACGCCGTTCTCCTGCAAAAACAATCCCGCAGGCGAGGTCGGTTTAATCGCCCCCGCAGGGCTGATGTGATCGGTGGTCACTGAATCGCCGAAGCTGGCCAGCGCCCGCGCTTGATGAATTTCGTTGATACTGCCGGTCGCCATGCCGAAGTCTGCAAAGAACGGCGGCTCTTGAATGTAAGTAGAAGTTTCATCCCATTCATAGACATCGCCGACGCTTGATGGAATGTCATTCCACAGCGGATTCTGCTCAACGAAATTGCTGTAGAGCGAACGATAAGTTTCCGGGTCGAACGCCGCATTCATCAACGCGCTGACCTCTTCGGTGTCCGGCCACAGGTCTTTCAAATAAACATCGCTGCCGTCTTCGGCCTGCGCTATCGGGTCGGTCGTCATATTGATGTCAACGGTTCCGGCCAGCGCAAAGGCCACGACCAGTGGCGGACTCATCAAAAAATTGGCTTTGATATTTTGATGAATGCGAGCTTCAAAGTTGCGATTGCCGCTTAGAACGCTTGCCGCTACAAGGTCGTTTTTGATAACCGCTTCTTCGATGTTCGGATCAAGCGGCCCGGAATTACCGATACAGGTTGTACATCCGTAGCCCGTCAGATTAAAACCGATTTGATTGAGATAGGTCATCAATCCGGCCTTTTCCAGATATTCGGTGACGACGCGGGAGCCGGGCGCAAGCGAAGTCTTCACATAAGGTTTTACTTTCAAGCCTTTTTCAACGGCTTTTTTGGCGACCAGTCCGGCGGCCAGCATCACGCTTGGGTTCGAGGTGTTGGTGCATGAAGTGATCGCTGCAATCAACACATCGCCGTGCCCCAACGCCACGTCGGCGCGGGGGAATTCTTCTTCGGGAATGTGTTTGACGCGATCCGGCGTTGGGCGATTGTTCATCATTTCGGTTTCCGTCCATACGCTGGTGTGTTGTTGGCTGTCGGTGTCTTTGGTAATCACTGGCACGGTTTCAATGGCTTGCTCGCCGCCGCCGGTCAACACCGCAGAGGCTTTCGGATGCAGACCAATCGAAGTGAAAAAGCGTTTCTGCAAATCTTCTTCGCTCTTGTTGTAGCCGCTGTCGCTGAGAGGTTTGGTCAACAACTCGTTGAACTTCGTTTTGATTTCCGGCAGGTTGATGCGGTCTTGCGGGCGCTTGGGTCCGGCAACCCCCGGTTGCACATCGGCGAGATTTAATTCCAGCAACGTGCTGTAGAGGCACTCGCCGCCCTGCGGTATGCCGAACATCCCTTGCGCTTTGAAATATTGGCGCACCAAGTCAACCTGTTCTTCGCTGCGCCCTGTGGCCTGCAAGTATTCGCAGGTCTTTTCATCCACAGGAAAAAAGCCCATCGTCGCGCCGTATTCGGGAGCCATGTTAGCAATCGTGGCGCGGTCAGTGACGGAAAGCGAGGCCGCGCCTTCGCCGTGATACTCTACAAATTTGCCTACGACTTTCGCTTTGCGAAGCATCTCGGTGCAATGCAATACGAGGTCTGTGGCGGTGACGCCTTCTTTCAACCTGCCGGTCATGTGAACGCCTACGACATCGGGCGTCAGGAAATAAACCGGCTGACCGAGCATACCGGCTTCGGCTTCGATGCCGCCGACGCCCCAGCCAACAATGCCCAAACCGTTAATCATCGTCGTATGCGAATCAGTGCCGACCAAGGTATCGGGATAATAGAGGCCGTCTTTTTCCTGTACGACTTTGGCTAGATATTCAAGGTTGACTTGATGACAGATGCCTATGCCCGGAGGCACGACGCCGAAACTGTCAAACGCCTGCATTCCCCATTTCAAAAATTGATAGCGTTCGCGGTTGCGTTTGAATTCCATCTCCATGTTGAGCCGGAAGGCGTCCGCAGTTCCCGAATAATCCACCTGCACGGAATGGTCTATGACCAAATCCACAGGCACAAGAGGTTCAATCAGATTGGGATTGCGATGGATGCGAGCGACCGCCGAACGCATCGCCGCCAGGTCAACCAAAAGTGGCACGCCGGTGAAGTCCTGCAACAGAATGCGCGCCACGACAAAGGGGACTTCATCGGTGCGTTCGGCGTTGGGTTGCCAGTTGGCGAGTTGGCGCACATCGTCCTCTTCGATTTTCAAGCCGTCATAATTGCGAAGCACGGATTCCAGAACGATACGAATGCTGACCGGCAGTTTCGCGATTGCGCCGACGCCCGCTTGTTCCAGTTGCGGCAATGAATAAAACTTGCCCACTTGATTCGCGGCGAAGGTAAACGATTGTAGAGAATTGAATAGATTATGTGTCATCGGTTCATCTGCCCTTTAAGAAGTGAATAGTGAACAGTGAATAGTGAACCGTGAGAAAATTTTCAGGCTGACGCTTTCCTTGTCGCTGCCGATTTTTCACCATTCGCTATTCGATATTCACTGAAGTGGTGCTGCTTAATCAGTGAATTTCAGTTTACGGTTTGCAGCCGGACAGGTCAAGCGAGGGGCAAATTTGCTCAGGAATTAAAGGGATTTTCACATTTATGGTACGGGCCTTGGCGTTATCGGTTCAATGAAAATCAAGGCCGATTGGCGCTGACTGCTAAACGCGATGCTCACGCCGTTTCGGATAAGCGTTGCGCCGCTTGCGGGGGTCTCTACTTTCGTATCCGCGTCCACGACTTTGTATGTCACGCCGGGTTTCAATTTCGGCAAAGTGAGGCGTTGCGTGAATGCGCCCTTGCGCTGCCAGCGAAACAATACGATTCCGGCGTGTTGCTGGGTGCGGTCGTAAAACGTGACCCCGGCAACAGCGGCGAGGTCTTCAGGTAATCGCAAATCATACAGGCAGGCAGATTTCAATGGATTCAAGCGCCGGTAATGAGCAATCTCTTTCACGATGATTGCCCGCTGGCGTTCGCTGATGGCGGACAAATCCGTAGAGAGTCCCCAACTTCCCATCATCGCACTGCGGCAATGCAGGCGCGTCTCTTCGTCGTCGTTTTGATTCAACTCATCCACCTTGACCGTAAAGCGTAGCGCCGCCCACGGGAAGACGAACTCCAGCGCGTTGAGCGTCGAACGAAGGTTCATCTGTGGCGTCAGCTTCTGACGATGCGAGTGATCAAGCAGCCAACTGGTTTGCGTTGCCAGCAGTGTGAACTCATTAAGCATACGTCCACCATTGTAGCAGTTCTCGATGACCAGATCGGGATTGGCGCGCCGCACCGCTTCAAGCGCCTGCTGAAAGCCTATGACCTTCTTCATCTTTCCGGCGCTGGTCGGCTGGAAAAATAGCGGCTGGTCATATTTCCAGTAATCTATGGAATATTGCTTTCGCAAGCGCTGCACATGGTCGGTCAGGTAGTCAGCATATTTGGGGGACGACAGATCCGCCAGATAGCCGCCCAAAAAATTATTCACAAGCGGCGGTTGTTCAAGCGGCAGACCCTTGGTGTTGGTGGCATCGGTCACGTATTGCGGTGTCGTCCACAAACCGGGCTTGATGCCTTTGGCTTTCAGCGCAGCCAGCATGGCGGCCAATTCGCCCACCGAAAATTTCGTTTGATGAGCCTCCCAACGCCCTTCGCCAAACCATCCGGCATCAATCACAAAGGCATCGAAGCCATAAGGCGACAGAGCGGCAATCTGACGTTTCAGAAAACCGGCATTCACCCTTTGGCGAGCCGCATACCAGGTGTTATAAGACAACGGAAACGCCGGTGGTGGACTGGTGTAAAGCTGCTGCCCCAAGGCCTGCCGGTCGCGCATCCAGAGGGCGCGATCTGTAGTGTCGCCCGCTGCGGCGGTGGGCATCACCAACAACGCAGGGCCGTCAATCGTCTCTCCCGGCTCAAGCAACAGACGAGTTTCTTCGGGCGGCAAATAAGCCGTAAAGTTGAAGCCTCGGTTTACTCTCTTGAGCAAAACGCTCCAGCCGCCGCTCCATTGCAAGCTGAAATAGAGGCGGCGCGCTTTGCCACCCACAACCCAGTATGGATTGACGCCTCCACCGGCGTCATCCGAGCTATGCCCACGGCTGCCCAACAGCGTGGCGCGATTGAACGGCAAGGGTTGCTCGATGCGGTCGTACTGCAAAGCCTGCCACCAGCGCGCCCATTGCGATTGATCGCCGGTATTCCAATTGGCCGACCACGCCGGAAACCAATCCACCGATTGCGCCTGCTGGCCTCGATTGGTCAAGCGTACACGCAGGCGAAAGAGTTGCCCGCGTTTCGGCAGATCAAGAATCCAGGTGAGGGACATTTGATGAGCAAGTTCGCGGGTCGCTGTGGCAGTGGTCTGGTCTTCGCCCACTTGAATTTTCCAAGCCATAGGCGTGGTCAAGGTGGTCGGAATCAAAGACGGCGGAACCCAATTGTCTAGCCCCTCCGGCGTTCCCATATCTCGAAACACGATTTGATGGGTCGTCCGCCACACTACTTCTTTGATGATCGGTATGCCTTCCGGTGAAACCTGCAAACGAAAAGTCAAAGTGTCGTTGCTCAACTCTGCGGCCTGCGCGCCGGCAACCCAAAGCAGCACCCAGAGGCAAGCAAAAACCAGCACTAGACACCAGCGAACGATTCGCACGAGTTTGTGTAGATGAAAATCGCTCTTCATAAAAGGGACGTTGCCTTCTCGACCAGATCGCCCGGAGGTTCTTTGGTCAGCGAAAAAATCTGCTAGTGATCAAAACGTAAGGTTGAAGGAATATGGATTGAAGCTTGGTTGCGCTTCGTCGCAACGATCTGTGAGGGCGCGACAATCCGAGGTCGCCGCTACGTAGCGAGAGCGTGTCACAGAATTCCAGAAACAGTCCATATGTGGTAGATGGTTACACCATCACATACAATATATGGGCAGAAAATCCATTTGTGCGACACGCTCTAATTAAAGCGCTTTGCTCATCAATGTACAGGCGACCATAAAGGGTCGCTCCTATCAACAACTGAAAACTGAGCTAAGGCCGCGCCGGTGATCTGCACTTGAGCCATATTGTTTTAGCCCTACCAAAACCATTATCGCCGCGACTAATTTTTCTTTGCCGTCCAATTGGCTTCGCCGAGTGGGCCTAACATGGCTTTCCCTTTCATCGTCGTGCCTTCGACTTTGCCGCTGTAGGTGATGTCGAAATCTTGCCCCTGCACCGAGAGCTTGATGTTGAAAGTGATGTCGTTGCCTTTGACCGAGCCGTTGAGCGGCGCTTCGCCCAATTGTCCTTTGTAATTGCCGCTCAAGGTTTCGCCTTCCTGTTTGAAGGTGAAGGTCGGGGTGCCGGAGCCTTGCGATGTTTCAACCGTAGCGCTCCACGTTCCGGTCACGTTCACGGCGGCGGCGGCGGCGGAACCGGAAGCGGGGGTGCTGCCAGCGGCTTTGCGTTTGGCCGTCCAAGTGCCTTGTGCCAGACCGCCGAAATCGGCATCGCCGCTCATCGCATCACCAGCGATTTTGTCGGTGTAAGTAATTTCCAAATCGTTCTCCTGAAACTTCACTGTCATGTGCATGGTGATGGCATCACCTTTCACTTCGGCGCTCTTGAAGGGCGGACTGGGCAGCAGCTTGCCATTCTCTTCTTTCAAGTGAAAGGGAAAATTGCGTGTGCCTTGCGGAGTTTCCAAAGTCATGTCCCAACTGCCGATTGCCGCCGCATTGCCCTGAGCAAAACTGTTGCTGACCGTGGCAAACCAGGCGGTCAAAATAAACATGGTCGTGATGATTCGTTTCATACGCTCTCCTCCTGTCGTTAGTCTTTGCTGATTGATAACGGATTGTCCTCTACAGCCTATAGTTTTTGGCATTTCGCAGCAAGCGCAGAGCGCGGCGGTAAGCAAAAATCAAAACCCTGAATCAAGCGACACAACTGCAACCACATATGCACACGGCTACACACAGGCAAAAACCGGAAAGCCGCACCGGTTCATGCAGCGAGGTGCAGCGGGGTTCGGCAGTAGTTAGAGCGTGGCGCAGAAATGGGCTTTCTGTCCAGATATTGTGTGCGGTGGTTTGATTATCTACAACATATAGACGGTTTCTGGAATTCTGCGACCACGCTCTAGTTACCTTTTCCTCTCGCTTTCACGAAAACCGCATCCCCTAGGAGTCAAGGGTTGCCGTATTGTTGCAGCTTGCGATAAAGCGTCTTGCGGCCTATGCCGAGCATCTGCGCGGTGCGTGTGCGGTCGCCGTTGTTGTAACTGAGGGTTTCCAGTATCAAGCGTTTTTCCACTTCATCAATCGGCGTGCCGACTTCGATTTCAACGGTCTGGCGCGCATCCACTTCGTTCTCTGCGCCGCGTGCCGCATCGGGCAAATCATCAAGCGTGATCATATTGCCCTGGGCGATGATGACCGAACGCTCTATGGCATTTTCCAGTTCGCGCACGTTGCCCGGCCAATCGTAGCGCCGCAACCGCGACAACGCTTTTTCGCTGATGCCGGTGATATTTTTATTCGAGCGGTTTTTGTAAATCTCCAGAAAGTGAATCGCCAACAAAGGGATGTCTTCGCGGCGTTCGCGCAACGCCGGGAGTTTGATCGGATAGACATTCAGGCGATAAAACAGGTCGCGGCGAAACCGCCCTTCGCGCACCGCTTCTTCCAAATCCATATTCGTAGCGGCGATGACGCGCACATCGGTCTTGATAATTTCATTGCCGCCAACGCGGGCGATTTCGCCGTTTTGCAAAACCCGCAGCAAACGCACCTGCGCCGCTAAGGTCATCTCGCCGATTTCATCCAAAAACAGCGTGCCGTTGTTGGCCTCTTCAAACTTGCCGATGCGCCGCGAACGGGCATCGGTGAACGCGCCTTTTTCGTGGCCGAACAATTCCGATTCCAACAGAGTTTCGGGAATCGCGCCGCAATTAATTTTGACATAAGGCTTGGCGGCGCGTGATGAATTGACTTGAATCAAATCGGCCAACACCTCTTTGCCGGTTCCCGATTCGCCCTGAATCAGCACCGTCGTGTAGCTGTCGGCGACGTACAAAGCCATCTCCATGCAACGCATGATGGTGTCGCTTTTGCCGACCAGTCCCGAACGGTTGTGACTGCTTTGCGCGTGTTCCAATTCCTGGCGCAGGCGCAGAACCTCCGCCGACAAACGGGCTTTGGAAAGCGCGATGGCGAGTTGATCGGCGATGCCTAAAGCGAGCGCCGTGTCATCGAGCATGAAATGATTTTTCGGTTCCGCCCATAACAGTATCAAGGCTCCGAACAGACGGTCTTCGACCACCATAGGCGAGATGATGCAGGCTCCGGCGGTAAAGACTTCGTTGAGAAACGAGCGCGCATAGGCGTGTTGATCGGGGCTGAGAATTTTCAACATCTGCCCGTGTTCGATCTTTTTCGGCAGCAAATCCAGTATCGGAAATTGCAGCGACGGGCGCTTCAAAATCTCTGCGCTGGAAGTTGCTGCGGTTCGCAGATTGGTGAAGTGAATTTCGTTGCTGTCGAGAATGGCCAGACAGGCGGCTTCCAATCCAAGCAGGTCTATGGCTTTGTCGAGTATGCGTTCGGTGACCGGCGAAAAATCCGAACCGGTGTTGATGTCGTTAGCGATTTCCAAAAGCGCCTGATTGATGCGCGCCTCTTTCTCTTTTTCGCTGTAAATCTGGGTGTAGCGATAACCTATGGCAATCTGTTCGGTGAGGCTTTGCACGAAAGCGATTTCGTCAGCTTTCCAGTAATACGATTGGTGGCAATGATGCAGCGCAATCGCGCCAAGCAGTTTCAAGTTAAAGGTGATGGGAACAATCAATAACGATTTGGTCGAAAGTTTTTCGGCCAGTGCGCGAATGGTGTGCGGCAATTCCGGTGCGGTCGCATCGGCAAAAGCCTTTGCCGTATAAAAATCGAAGTTCTCCGGCAAACGATCAAGATCAATTTCAATACCGAGCGAGGACGGCAGTTCAAGATTTTCAGCACGGTATTCGTGGGTGATGCGAAGCACGCCATCGGGTTCAATGGTCATCACGTCGCAACGCTCCGCGCCCATCATCCTGCCGATTTCGCTGACGGTAGCGCGCAGAAAATGATTCAGGTCAATGACCGAAAAAGTCTCCGAGCCGATGCGCCTGAGAATGGCCTCACGCGCCTCGTACATCTGCAATTTACGCTCAAGCGAAAGTGTCTGCTGCATCCTTAGTCTCTAGTCCTTAGTCTCTAGTCCTTCGTCCCCAGCCTATAATCATTGATGATTTTTGATGTCAGAGTCAATCACTAAGGACTAGGGAACTAAGGACTGAGGACTGATTATCGGGTAATCGTCAAGGTCTGGCTTTCGCCGCCATCAGGGTTTCGCAAGCGAACTTGCGTTGGCACGCCTACCGGAAAATCGCTGGTTGAAAGATTGGTTATTAGTTGTTCAGAGGTGCCTCTGGTGACCACTATGCCTTTGCTGCCGATGAACAAAGTCGCGCCGACTTGCAGGCTCGCGCCCAGTATCAAGGTCTTGCCGCTTGCCTTAAACTTCAGCTTGCGTAAGACCGGCGGGATGGTCTGCAACGAAATCGTCAGGGCGTTGTAAGCGTTCAATCTGCCGCTGGTGCGAACAAAGTTTCGCAGCGTATCTTTCACATCTACGCTCTCGACGATGCGGCGTTTGAGGGTGATGAAATTGGCGTCGGGAAATTGCGATTTGACCAAGGCCGCGACTCCCGTGACATACGCCGCCGAGGCCGAGGTGCCGTCAATGTTGGCGTACCATTGCGAAGGGTCAGTTGAGCGCGTACAACTTTCGCAATCGCCGCGCGCTCTGGTGGTGAAGATGGTCGTCCCCGGCGCGGCCAAGTCCACGGTCTTGATGCCATACCCGGCCAAGTAATGCAGCGGATCAAAAGGGACGTGCCAGATTTCATCGTTGAATTCCGAAGCCGCAACAACGATTTGATTGGGCAACAGAAAACTCGCCGGATAGACCGGGCGGACATCCAAATTATAAGGCAGATTTCCGGCGATGCAGACCATCAAGATTCCCGCTTCGTTGGTGGCGCTGATGGCGTCTTTTAGAGTTTGCGATTCGGTGTCGTCCAGCGTCGTCTGGCTCCAACTGGCGTTAATGATGGACGCGCCCGAAGCTATCGCATAAATCAAAGCGCGGGCGGCACTGGCGACAGTCGCTTCCACATCGGTGGGCAGCGGCCCGATGCGGCGGAAAAATTTCACCGGGATAATTTTCGATTGACTGACCCCGCTGATGCCTGTGTCGTTGTTCTGGCGTGCAGCGATGATGCCAGACATTTCGGTGCCGTGGCCGCTGACATCGGAAATATCGTTGTTGCGGTCGGCGACATTGTAGCCATTCACATCATCCACATAGCCGTTGTTGTCGTCGTCTATGTTGTTATTGGGAATTTCACGCGGGTTGGTGTAGATGTTCGGTGCAAGGTCTGGATGAGTGATGTCGCAACCGGTGTCGGTCACGGCTATCAACACATTGGGGCTGCCAGTGGTAAGTTCCCAGGCATCCGTGGCGTGGATGTCGGCGGCGAGGGTTGCCGGATAACCGCCAACGCTCAAGCCCAAATTTCGCAAGCCCCATTGCGCGGAAAAATCCGGGTCGTTGGGAATAAGAGAGCCGGTTTCGATACGCGCATTCGGCTCGACAAATTCGACTGCTTCATTGGCGCGCAAGTGCTTGATAATGGCGTCAAGGTCTTCGCTCGCATCGAACTGCAACACCACGGTTCGATCCATTCCCCATTGCGAAATCAGCTTGGCTACTTTGCTGTCGCGAAAGGTCGGCACTAAGGGCTGAATCGCATCGCGCAAATTTTCCTTACTTAAAGTTCCGGCGCTTTCGGCAATCGCCTGCGCCATATCCATCCATTGAGGCTCTACAGAGAGGGTCGCGCCAGTCTGCTTCAACGCTACAGCATGAATAGCACGCTCTTTGAATTTGACGATGACTTCGCCGTGCGCTTTCAGGTAGCGTGCGGCGGCGGCGGGATTGGCCGAGACCGGCTGGCGGCACAGCACGGAGGTCAGCAGCAGAGTCAGGGCAATCGAAATAATCAGCAATTTACGCATAATCACAACACAGCTTTTATTGGTTTTTTCAGTAAGCTCTACGTTTGTTTGTTGGGAGACCAGGTTTGCTTATACCCGATTGGCCTAAGTTTTTCAATACCCGTAATGCAGAATCGCTTTGACTTCGCCGACAGGCTCAATATAATTGCAGCCACTCGCTCGAAGCACTCTTTTTTCAACAACGGAGGAACGCATAATTATGGACAGCACCGCTTCAAGCTTGCACGACCTGGAGATCGGAGAGGCGCGCCCGAAACCTCGCCTCTGGCCTAAGCTCCTGGCGTTGTTCGTTGCTCTTCCTCTCATCGGTTTTCTAGTTTTAGGAATGCTGCCGGTCAAAGCCGACTTCCTCGCATCAGAAGGCAACACCGGCGCAGGCGATGCAGGAGCCGGGTTGAATCGCAACTTTCCGGCGATGGTCTTGCGCGCCAACAATCCTCTGCCTACTGACAAAAATGATGAGCGTGTGCAACTCGGACGAATGTTGTTTTTTGACCCGCTGCTGTCTGGCGGCAACGATATTTCCTGTGCCACCTGTCATCATCCCGATTTAGGTTTTGGCGATGGGCGCGGCCTTTCGATGGGCAAAGACGGCAAAGGATTGGGCGCGGAACGCACCGGCGGTCACGTCATACGGCGCGCCGCGCCGTCGTTGTGGAACGCCGCTTACAATCACAAACAGTTCTGGGACGGACGCGCCGAAGATTTAGAAGCACAGGCGCAGCAGCCGATCATCAATCCCGACGAGATGGCCGAAGACCCGGAAAAACTGATTCAGGAATTGAAACAGATTCCCGAATACGTCCAACTCTTCGATAAAACCTTCAAAGGCGCAAACGGTTCGGCCATCACCTTCGACAACGTAGCGTTTGCTATTGCCGCCTTCGAGCGCACCTTGACGGCCAACAACACGCCGTTTGATAAATATGTCAAAGGCGACCGCAATGCCCTGACCCCGGCACAGATTCGCGGCTTCAATCTCTTTCGTTCCGGGCGCACGCGCTGTTTCGAGTGTCACGGAATGCCGACGTTTAACAACCGCGATTTCAAAATCATCGGGGTTCCCGAAATCGCCGGTCAACAACCCGACTACGGGCGCTTTGATGTGACCAAAGGCGAAGGCAACAAGTACGCTTTCAAAGTCCCTACGCTTCGCAACGTGGTATTGAACGCGCCGTATATGCACAACGGCAGATTCAAAACCCTAGAAGAAGTGTTGGATTTTTACGCCGCAGGCGGCGGCCCCGGTATGGGTTTCAAAGAGCCTGTGGTGGACGACAAGATTCATTCATACACCTTGAGCAAGTCCGAAAAAGAGGACTTGATTGCTTTTCTTTACGCTCTCACCGATGAAGCGAAGGTGCCGGAATTTCCTGCCAAAGTGCCTTCGGGACTTCCCGTTGTTCCACACTTGAAAAACGCAGCGCGAGACCTTGTCGCCAAGTTCAACACTGGAATGCCGAAAGAAGTGCTTGCCAGTCGCGCTCCGCAAACCGTCAGAGTCAAAGCGGGCGAGTCTATTCAAGCGGCACTCGATAAAGCTGTACCCGGTGATGTTATCGAAGTCGAACCCGGCATCTACAAAGAAGAACTCAAGAACGACATCGCTAACATCACGCTAAGAGGAATATCTTTCACTCAGGAACAAAAAGTGGCTTTCGCAAATGGAATGACTTCGCGTCCTGTGCTGGATGGCGAAGGCAAACTTTCGGATGCCATGCTTTCGACCGGCGATAATTTTTTAATGGAGAATTTCGATGTCAAAAACTACATCGCCAATGGCGTGATGACGCAGCACGCCAACAACGTCACCTTCCGCAATCTCTATGTGGAAAAGACCGGCTTGTATGGAACCTATCCGGTAAGCTGCACCGGCGTGACGATTGAAAACGTCAAAGCGACAGGGATTGCCGACGCCGCTTTGTACGTGGGCCAATCGCGTGACATCGTGGTGCGAAATTGCGAAGTCTATGGCAACGTCACCGGCATAGAGGTTGAAAACTCGATTAACGCGGTGGTCGAAAATAATTATGCTTACGACAACAGCGGCGGCATACTGGTTTTCGTTTTGCCCAACAACGTCTCGAAAGTCGGGCGCGATTGCCTGGTTCGCAACAATCGCGTCATTGAAAATAATCACCTCAACTTTGGCAACCCGAATTCCATCGTCTCACAAGTGCCACCCGGCACCGGCATACTGGTGATGGCTGCCGATAACACCGAAGTCACCGCCAACGAGATTCGCGGCAACGATTGTTATGGCGTAGGCGTGTTCAGCCTGGAAACCACTTTCCCGAAAGGCACGGCGTTCGATGTCGGAGCGACTCCCGATAACACCTACATTCATGGCAACAGCTATTCCAATAACGGCAAAAATCCTGCCGGAGCGTTGGTGCGTGCAGGCTTGAAAGGCGCGGATTTAGTTTGGGATTTGCATGGCTGGTCGAACCGTTGGGCGGAATCAAGTGCCACCAGCGCAACGCCGGTGTTAAAAGCAGGCTGGCCTGTATTGGCACGCAAAGCCTACTGGCGCGTGCTGTCTTGGCTTGCCTAATCAAGTGGTGACGAATGGAAGTTAAACGACCTGTACGGGCGACCCTGCGGTGGTCGCCCGTACAGGTCGTTTCAGAGAAAATCTTTTCTTAAAATCTATTGGGTTCCGGGTGACTTTATGGCAAAAAGATTTCCGTTGTCACCAATTAACTTTGAAGCAAAAAATTAAAACTCGAAAGACATCACCCAAAATCAACTATGTCAAAAGCACAAGTCGCAGCAATCGAAACTGCAAATTCGGAAACCGAAATCAACCCGACGCCAACCCTGTTGGGGCAATGCTCGGCGGAATTTCTCGGCACCTTTATCGTCATCTTCGTCGGCAACGGCGCGGGCGCGGCGGCCTCTCTGGTCAATCAACTGGACGGCTGGGGCGTCGCTATGATGTGGGGGTTGGCGGTGACCTTTGGCATCTATGTAGCGGGGTCGGTGTCGGGGGCGCATTTCAATCCGGCGGTGACCATCACGATGGCCGTCTTTCGCGGCTTTCCGAAAAAATACATACTGCCATTCATCGCCAGCCAGATTGCCGGAGCTTATGTGGCATCGGCCTGTCTGTACTTTTTCTGGCACAACTTCATCGCCGCACAAGCCACCAAACTCGGCGTCGTCATCGGCGAACCCGGCAGCCAGAAATTGATGAGCCTGTTCTCCTGCTTTTATCCGAGTCCCGGAGTTGGCACTGATGCCAGCGCCTGGGCGCTGATTTCTTTGTCGCAGGCGCTCACCATCGAAGTCGTGTTGACGGCATTTCTGCTGGTCATGATCTTCGCTTTGACCGAGCCGGAAAATACCGGTATGCCGCAAGCTGGCATCGGCGCATGGTTCATTGGTTTGACGGTGACAGCTATCGTTGGAATCGGCGGCAATCTGACGATGGATGCGGTCAATCCGGTGCGCGATTTCGCGCCGCGTTTATTCGCCTACACCATAGGCTTTGGCAAGATTGCCTTTCCGGGGCCGCGTGGCAACGAATGGTGGTTGTACATTGTGGCACCAATCATCGGCGGTCTGTTGGGCGCGTTCGTCTATCGCTATCTGATTCACCGATTCCTGCCACGCGCCAAATAACCGCGCAATTTTGCCAAGCGATATTGTCGCGCGCCGCACGATTGGTTATCGAGGGCGGCGCTGTATGGCGGCCTGAACTTTGACCCTGCTGGTAAGAATTATTTGAAAAGCTTATCGAAGGCAGAACGGGTGTCGCGGGTTTCCGCTGCAACAGCGGTAGTCTCGCGCTCGATGGTTTTGCGCGGCTCGAAGACGGTGCATTCGTTTCGCAAATCCTTTTTGGCGATGCGTTCGGTAATCGGTTTGCGACATTGAAAGCGCGCCCCGGGGTCAAAACTGATGCAGTTTTTGCAGGTGTGTAAATCGGAATTGCACTTGGGGCATTGTTGCTCCAAAGCGATGCCACCGGCTTCGACATTGATTTGCGTGCCACACAGGTTGCAGCGCATGACTTCACGAAAGGCGGGCATCTTCGGGGCGCGCATATCGGTTTTGGGTTGCGGTGCAGGACGTGGTTTTTCTTCGTCGCTATCCTTATAGCCGCGTTGTTTATATTTCCTATCCATAAATCTCCTACTGCTGACAGGCAGTTTTTTTCATCGTCGGTGTTTCTATTAATGAAACGGGTTGAGTGAAACTTTAGTTAGTTGTTGTCCGAATCGGGTCGGCCAAATCTGTTACATCACGAAAAACCTGATTGGGGTTTTTAAGAACTGCTGAGGTGACGTTTTTTTTATACCTTATTTGCCGGGCAGTAAGCAACTCTCTTGTTGATAATCCGGGCGCGGCGCGGAAAAAAATTAAGCAGCGGCGCGCAATTTCTTTCGCAGTCGCCACAAGGTGCGCGGCATGGAAAGCCACGCCGCGTTCGGCAAACGCTTGAAGGCGCGTTGCAACAAGGCGCTTTCCTGGGCGTCGAAGTTAATTTCGCAACTCCAGGTTTGCAGCCGCCGGTTGATCTGCTGCATCTGCAAGCGCTCTTCGGGAGAAGGGATGGCGGCGGCAGCGCCCTGCAATTTTTCGGCGACTTCCAGAAAGCCGCAGGCAAACATACCGTCGCGCAGATGATTGCTCAAATGATTGATGAGGCGCTGTTCCGGCGTCAGTTCACCGAACATCGCTGCCAGATGGTCAACCATCGGGCAAGCCTCTTCGCACGAAGCCTCTGCCACAGAACCGGCTACTGTAGCCGATTCTGTGCCTTCCAAGGCATAAAGCAGCAAACTGATTTCCTGATGCGTGAGTTGTGTCAACATACAAGTAAAAGCGAATTGGCGAATCCGGTTGGTCGAAAATTCATCATACCCAGATTCCCCCGCCGAACGCAACATAGAGATGGACGGCCAGGCTGAACGGGTGCAAGTAAAAGTGAGACTCGTGTTGAGCCAACGACTTGACCGAGACGCAGCGGTTTTTCGGTCGCATCGCGACGCTTGAGTTTCGGCAGGTTTTTCCAAACCTGCACGATGCGCGTAATCCAGGCGTTGCGTCACGACGGGTGAAGCAGGCGCGAAGTTTCATTCAATCGTCGCGCCGCGACGCGAGAAATTGGCTGGCACCAACACAGTTGCCTACAGGAACGGCCTACATTCACAAGCCGCTACGCGGCAGAACGTCTCAAGTCTCACTTTTCATTGCACCCGGCTGAACACCCTTTATGGGCAGGGGCTGCGGTTTTCGTAGATAGAGCGTGTTGCATAAATGAATATTTTGTCCAGATATTGTGTGCGATGGTTTGACTATCTACAATATATGGGCGGTTGCTGGAATTTTGCGACGCGCTCTAGATAGAGAAACCTGCACAGAAAACCAGCAGGGTCATTCGTAAACCAGCGCGTAAAAAATAAGGCGGATGATGGCAGCGCACGCAGAGTTATACGGGACAACGAAATTAAATGAAAGGCATATGGTTGAGCGGCGCTCAAAGACCGCTACTTCACGCCTTTTATTTGATTTTGCATCTCGGTATAACTTATAGCGGGTTGCAGATGTATGCGCTTGGTTGAGCGGCGGACTCCGACTGTAAATTGCGGCGGTCAGAGACCGCCGCTCAACCAAGTGTTATGGTTGTAGGCAAATAAAATTCGCTATATGGTTCTAAGCACTTCAAGAGGTCGAAGAATGACGGCAAAAAAAAGTAATACCATCATCATTGAAAAAGAGAAGTTGCGGCCAAAAGAACGCGCTCCGATTATTCCTTCCAAACGCATAGAAGACAAACGGGTGAAAGAAGAGCGCCGCGAAAAACACAAGAAAGATTTGCGGCGCTCCCCTAGTGAAGAGTGAAGCCAGAAAGCCCTGCGCTGCCGCTCGCTTTATTGCCGGTTCGGATTGCGCGGGAACTTCACAAACGGCAAGCGCGCACCGCGCACCAACACCGTATCGCAACGCAATTCCAGCGGCGCTTCAAAACCAGTGCTGCCCATAGCGGCGACTAAATCATCCTGATCAATGCCGTCGCCGCTGATGCCGATGGCCCCAACCAATCGTCCGCCTTTGAACAGCGGCACGCTGCCAGCAAAAATTTGTATGCCGTTCTTTAATTCCGGAATCCCCGTGCAATCGTCTTTACTGAGCATACCGGTGGTCAAAAATTTGACCAGCGCGGGAGTCACTAAATCAAGTTGCAAGCCGACGTTGAACGGACTGAATTCTTCAATCGGCACCGAAAACGGGCCGTTGGGTGTGTCATCAATGCCATCGGGGAAAAACGGTCTGGTTAAAAAGCCTTGCCCACGGTCGCTGAAAGCAATCGAACCATCCAGCCGTATGCCATCTTTGGCAGCCGCATCCACATAGCGCCCAAGCCCGACGCTGCGGAGTCTGGCGCTGGCAATAGTGTTGCTGAAGAAGGCCGCCGTGCGCGCCTTTTGCACGCAGACATCGAAGCCGAAAATCGGCGCATCGGCGGTGCTGAACGCGCCCAATAAATCGCCGTTCACATCCACCACAGAGATATTCACTTCGGCGGGGCTGTTTTCCGGCTGGCGTATCGCAGCGCGAGTGATGAAGGCTTGTTTGGCGGCCTGCGTCAATATTTTCGTCACCTCGCTTACCGACAACGCCGTACCGGCGCGGAACGATTGCGCGCCGTTCATAAAGAGTCGCTTGTTGATTCTTCCGGGAGGGGCATCGCCCAGGGTTGCCGCCATAAATTCCGAAGCGGGGGTGTCCACCACTTGCGGCGGTGCCAGCGGGGTTCCCGTAGGAATATCCGGCACACGGCATTGTGTAATCGCGCCGCGTAAACTTGCAAACGCCGGTGTAGCAATTGCCGCAGGCATCTGTGCGTTGACATAAGGAAAACGTATGCCGTTGACGATAATCTTATCGCCGGTGATATTGGCAGGCGCTTCAAAGCCACGGGTGGCCGCTACGGCGACCAGTTCTTCGACCGGCACATCTTTATCCGTAGGGTCAAGGTCTGCGCCATATTTGCCATCGCCTTCGATGCCGATGCCGCCGACCTGCAAACCGTTTTTATAAAGCGGCAAACCGCCGGGGTCTGCCGAAAGTCCCAAAGGCGACTTCGCATTCACATCGCTGCACACTTCCAGTTGCGAAAACTGCACACCGAAGAGCGGCCCACCAGCCTGAAAATTAATCAATGGTGGAAAGTGTTCCTGGACGATGAAACTGGCCGTGCGCGTGGAAAAGGCATGACCCTGACTGCTCAAAAACGCGCCGGTCACGGCTTTCGATATGGCAGCGGTACACGAAGGAACCGGCACATTTTCCAGTCCGCAGGACAGTGGCGGACGCCCCGAGCATTTGCCCGCGCCGACCACAGTGTTTGCGGGCGCGCCGGTCATTTGAAATACTCCCAGCACATTGCCTTCTTTATCAGTGATGGCGATGGTGGCTTTGAGATTGCTCGCTTCGGCTTGCGCGACAGCTTGCGCGATGATGGTTTTGACATCGCTTTCGGTAAGCTTGGTCGGGTCAACGGCGCTGACGACGATATGCACCAACTCGGAAGAGAGGCCATTGACCGTGACTTTGACATCCAGACCGCCGCCGACATCCGCCGGGGCTATGCCGGTGATGAGAATTTTTTTACTGCCTTTGACCTTCACCCGTTCATAGTTGATTAATCTTCCGGCATTGCTGATCGCAACGCTTGCGCCGGTTTGAAAATTGCTGCCCTTCAACACCAGCACGCCACCATCCGGGTAATAGACACAGGCCGCTGCGTTGATGGTGGGGAGCGCGCCGGTTTGCAGCAGCGCCGTTCCGGTGAAGACGAACAGCGCCAGAGCGATGAAGATGGCGACTCGTTTGGTATGCAGGCTTTGCATCTTGAACTCCTTTTCTGAATCAATCCACCATGAGGATGCACAGGCTTTTGTGAATCAGCCGGATGGCGCGCAGTATAGCGTACTCAAAATGTCGTTGCAAGAAATCAAACTGGTTTTCAAGGCGATTGATTGATGGTGATTTCATAATAGGCGACGCGCTTGGCGTCATCTTTTTTTGACAACGCAAAAGACACCTTATTTTCCTGCTCCCGGCCTACGGCGTTCATCTCCATCGCCTCGTTTTTCAAAGACTCGCGAATCTTGGTGGCGACTTCCTGTGGCAGGATGGCGATATTATTTTCGGTGGGGAAGGCTTGCGAAGCAAGCGTTGCCGCTGCCGACCAATTTACATTAACCGGTACGAAGACCAATAGATATTTGGTCGCGCCTTCTTTGTGGCCCTCGTTGCTCAGACTCTGACCATAAGGAAATTGGCTCCACTCCCCGACCTGAAGATTTACGGATTTCGCTTTCACCAATTGCCACAAGCCTTCGCCCTTCTCTGTTTGTTCCCCGAACAAATAGACCGAGCCGCGTTCAATCAACTTCACTTCAAATTGGTAATCTTCGTCTTTGGCAAGGGTGTTATTCATTGGCAACGTCAACCCGCTGCCCGTCATAATGCGGTACTCGATCACCGGCGCAATAGCGACACCTTTGCCGCCCCCGGTTATTTTGATCACCACGACGACCGCAACGAAAATCGCCAGCAATGCCAAGCCTGCAAGCAGCATATCTTTGCGATAACGTCGCGGCGGACGACTGGCGATACGCTTGCTTGATTGAGTCTCAAGCGCAGGCTTCAGGTCGGGCGGTGTTGTAGTTACCGGCGAGACTTTTGCCGAAGGCTCAGCGGCAGGATTGGGCGGCGCAGTCGTAGGCACGGATTTCGGATTCGCGGTAAAGCGCGGCGACTCGTGAGTAATCGCCTTCCCCGCCGAAGTCTTTTCCGACGACAAAGGCGCAGTAGCGGTCGCCTCTTCCTCTTTGCCTATACGAATGGTCGGCATATCTTTTTGCGAAGCCGGTACGACCGGGCTGATGCCTTTGGCCGCCGCCGCCAATTCATTGGCAAAATCCATGATGCTTTGCTGGCGCAGTTCACGATTCTTTTGCAGCGCCTTCATTACCACTTGTTCAACCGCAGCAGGAATCGCCAGAGCGGTGCGCCAGTGCTGGAAAGAAGGCGGCGCTTCGCTGATATGCTTTTGCATAATCTCCGCAGCGGTTTTGGCTTTGAACGGCACTTGTCCGGTCAGCATTTGATAAACCACCAGAGCGACGGAATAAATATCGGAGCGCGCATCAATCTTGTCGCTGGTCTTGCCCAACGCCTGTTCAGGCGACATATAAGTAGGCGTTCCCATAATCACTCCGGCACGAGTTCGACCCGCCGAAGCGTCGGCTTCTGACAGCCGCGCAATGCCGAAATCGAGCAGCTTGATGACCGCGCCGCCCTCTTCTTCAGTCAGCATAATGTTGTCGGGTTTGATGTCACGATGCACGATGCCGTGTTGGTGCGCGGCGGCAAGGCCGGAGCATATCTGTCTTGTGATGGCAATCACTTTGTCGAGCGGCAACTGCTCCTGCTCTTTCAAAACCTCATTCAGGCTTTTGCCTTCGACGAATTCCATCGCTACATAAATCTGTCCGTCGTCGGTGATGCGGCTTTCATAAACGGTGACGACGTTGCGGTGATTGATGCGCCCTGCCGAAGAGGCTTCGTTTTCAAAACGCTTGGCGATTTCGGGGCTGGTGGCCAGCGAATGATTCAGCACCTTCAAAGCGATAAGCCGCCGCCCGACGCGCAGTTGTTCGGCCAAATAGACCTCGCCCATGCCGCCTTTGCCAAGCAATCGCAGGATGCGATAGTCGCGAGTGATATGCTCGCTCAAAGGGAACTCGCTGTTTTGTTGAGCGTCTGAATTCATAAAGGAAATCGTGTTGCGTCGGGTTGCCAACCGCATCGCCTCAAGCGGTCGGCGCAATCATAGCAGAAGTGCATTAGCAAACGGCAAGTTTTTTCGTCAAGCGCGGTGCGGCCTCTTGCGGACACCAGGCTATGCCGCTGTCAGCGGCATTACGGTTGTCAATAAGGAAACCGCCTGACCGTGATGCCGACGCAGTGATTGCGCTGGCTCAGGATTATGGATGAAATAACCTGCAAAACTTGAGCGATTTTTCAATGCCCTGTACGGGCGACCACCGCAGGGTCGCCCGTACAGGGTTGCACTTGATTTGCTCCGTAATCCTAAGCTCGACTTTGTACATTTTTCAGAGGCGAACCGAGCTTGCCAATCCCCCCGATGGCAATCGGGGGATGGTTAAAGCCCAACCTACGCAACGCCGTGCAACCTCAACCAATCCCCCCGACGGCAGTCGGGGGATGGTTAAAGCCCAACCTACGAAACGCTGCCAACGAGAAACGAATCCCCCCAACGGCAGTCGGGGGATGGTTAAAGTCCAACCTTGCCCGATGCTCTGTAGGTTGGACTTTAACCATCCCCCGACTGCCGTTGGGGGGATTGCAAAAAAACTTTGCTG
>JACQDB010000098.1 GCA_016201275.1 Acidobacteriota bacterium | reverse complement strand
TAATTCTTGCCTTCACTTGACCTTTGTTCAAAAGTTCCGTCAAATATCTTTCGTCTGCTTCACTTAGCTTTAGATGTTGTTTTTTCATACATCTATAGAAATGACTAAAACACTTGAAAATTTAGGTTCCGGTGTACTAAGTAGGTAGGCAAAAGTTTTTTGAAAAATAATCACAGAAAACCCTTATTTTTCAGGCTTTTTAATAAATCTTTTTCAAAAGATATACGCAAACCTACTTAGGTGCGGCAATGAGATTGACTCTTCGCCGCACCTCACTTGATGAAGAATAGTCCGGCTATGCTCCTTTCATTTCATCATCATTTTTGTAAACACGAGGGCGCAAAGCAGAATAGGGAGAACGCAAAGGCGCTCAAATTTCACCATCATTTTTGTAAACACGAGGGCATAATGACTGCCTCGCCCGTCGCCGCTTTTTCGTGGTAGTGTCCTAAAGTTGTGTGGTTTTGAGAACCCGCAAAGCGGGTGACAGCCTAAAGCCCAGTGCGTCAGTGCTGGGTAGGTGGGTCGTGATGGCCTCCTAGCCCGCGAAGCGGGCGATAGCTAATTGGCTATCACCCGCTTCGCAGGCTAGGTTGGTGTGGTGGGCTGGCAGCCACGGGTGTTAGCCCGTGGCTTTATGCTTGCGTCCGCTTCGTGGGCTAAAAGCCGGCAACAACATGATTAGGACACGACTTTTTTCGTTTGACAGCCTTAGCCAAAATCACTAAGCTTTACGCCTCTCATCAGGTTGCCCTGTCATCCAGCAGTTCGCAGTAAGCAGTACAATTGGAGATGTTCTGGAAACCACGCCCAGCGAAAGAATCGCTTGATGCAGGTTTTCAACTTGTCATGATTATCACCTGCCGGTTGAAGCGGCGCTTGACCGACTCGCAGGGCTTTTTTTACAATGCACGATTCTTGAATCACAAGCCTCGTGTCACAATGACTGCATAAAATTCACCTTAACACCCTTTGAGTCATTTGGTCGCGGGAAGATTTTGAAATTGCTTTGAGTTTGTGTCAAAAGCAGACTTCTTCATCAAGGGAAATTTTCAAGAAGTTTTCTGAAATAATTTTATTTGCAGCAATCATTTCAGTTAGGGGAAAAAAATCGAGTAAATCGAGGATAGCCTGAAAGGGGTACGCGGTTTGCTTTTAACGAGGCGGGGACTCTTGTGGAGGCATCATCAACCACAAGCCCGCTCCAGCAGCACACAAATCGGTTTATGAAAACCTCAACGAAATTAAAAATTTATTGGAGAGAATTTAAGTTTCTGGCAAAGGGTGTTTTTTCCACCCGACATCCGGTGCTGGCGCACATCATTCCCATGCGCCGCTGTAATTTATCCTGCACCTATTGCAATGAATATGATGACGTATCGAAGCCTGTGCCGGTCGAAGAGATGTACAAACGCCTGGACAAGCTTGCCGCGTTAGGCACTACGGCAGTCATCATCAGCGGCGGCGAACCCTTGATGCACCCCGATCTGGAAAAGATCATCGCACGCATACGCCATCACAAGATGCTGACTTGTCTGATTACCAACGGCTACCTGTTGACCCGTGAACGCATTGAAGCGCTCAATCGGTCGGGGCTGGAGTATATGCAAATCAGCATAGACAACGTGCAGCCCGATGAAGTCTCCAAAAAAAGTTTGAAGGTGCTGGACCGGAAACTGCAATGGCTTTCTGAGGTGGCCGATTTCCGCGTCAATATCAATTCGGTAATTGGCGGCGGCATCAAAAATCCTGAAGAGGCGCTGTTGATTGGCAAGCGCGCCGTTGAACTGGGTTTTTCCAGTTCGCTGGGCATCATTCACGACGGGTTGGGGACGCTCAAGCCTTTGAAAGGACTGGAACGCGAAGTCTTCTTCAGGATGAAAGCGCTCGGCAAAAAAGGCCACACCCGCGTCAATCGCTTTCAAGATAATTTGGTTGATGGCAAGCCGAACCAATGGAATTGTCGCGCCGGAGCGCGCTATCTGTACATTTGCGAAGACGGCTTGGTGCATTATTGCTCGCAGCAACGCGGCTATCCCGGCATCCCGCTTGAACAGTACAGCGCTGCCGACATCAAACGCGAATACGATACCAAGAAAGCTTGCGCCCCGTATTGCACCATTGCCTGTGTGCATCAAGTGGCGACCTTTGATAACAAACGCAACCCGCAGCATCTGCCCGCCAAAGGCATGGTAGAGAAAGAATCCGTACAGGCGATACGCACGCTCTATCATATCGCCAAAGGCGGACAGTAATTCAGTCGGCGATAAAGCCAAGGGCAATCGGCAAGGTGTCGCAAGTCGGGTTGAATAGGATTTTTGATTGATAGCAGGCGCGGCGATTTCAGCGCCTGTAGCAAAGTCGTTCAGCTTGGCAGCCTTGAAATTTTTATTGGCTCCGGTTACAGAGCAGATTTTATCACACACCGTGCGAAGAGAGTGGGAGACCGAAACGCTTCGCCACCGTAGAGGAGAAAAGAAATGAAAACAGTAAACAAGTACTTGGAAAAAGGATTGGCTGTGGCGGCAAATGCCGGATGGTTCGTCTATGAAAAAATGAATCGCATCAATCCGAACCCATCGTTTACGCCCAAGTGGTCGGACAAACCGCTATTGAAGTCCTATCAAAAAACCAAGCCGCCTCTGGGTTGGCCGCGCACCACCGATTCGCTCTGCCCGAAGTGCGTACCGGAAATTCGCCAGCAAATCGTTGACGGCAAGATGCCCGTAGAGATTTTGAAGAACGATAAGCTCGGCGAAATCAAAGCGCAGATCATCGAACGCGATGGCAAAATTCTTATGGTTAAAGATTGCCCGATTCACGGCCATTTTGAAGACGTGATGGCGATGGACCCGGCTTTCTTCAAACACTTGGAAGAAGTTTTTCCAGGCCGTGACATACGCGCCCACAACGACGAAAAGCTGCACGATCACGGCAGTTCAACGATCAAACACGGGCGCGGCTCGGTCTTGACGGTTGACCTTACCAATCGTTGCAACATGATGTGCGACCCTTGTTTTATGGACGCCAACCAAGTCGGTTTCGTTCATGAACTGTCGTGGGAAGACATCCAGACCTTGCTCGATAACGCTGTGTCCATCAAACCGCGTCGTCAGATGTCCGTGCAATTTTCGGGCGGCGAACCAACCTTGTCGCCTTACTTTTTGGACGCCGTGCGTTATGCTCGCAAAGTCGGTTTCAACAGCGTGCAGGCGGCGACCAACGGCATAGAGTTCGCCAAGAGTCCGGAGTTTTGCAAGCAAGCCGCCGAAGCTGGTCTGCGTTATGCCTACCTGCAATTTGACGGCATAGGCAATGCCGCCAACGAACATCGCGCTGTCGGCAATCTCTTTGATGTGAAACTCAGAGCCATCGAAAATTTGCACAACGCTGGCGTTGAAATCGTCCCGGTGACCACTATCATCAACGGCATTAATAACGAACAGGTTGGCGCGATCATCAAGTTCGCGCTTGATAATCCGAAAAAGATTTCCTTCCTGTCATTCCAGCCGGTGTCGTTTACAGGCCGCGATGAAGAGATCACCGATGATCGTCGCCAAGCGCAACGCTACACGCTTTCGCATCTGGCGCACGACGTAAAAAATCAAGTCGGCATAGGCGAACCGATACGCGATTGGTTCCCGATTTCCTTTATGGGGACGTTCTCGGATTGGGCGGATTTGGTTCACGGCCCCTCGAACGATTGGGGCCAATTGAACTGCGGCTGCCATCCGAATTGCGGCATCGGCATGGCGATGATGATTGACAAGGAGACCAAAGAAGCGGCTCCGGTCACCGCCTTTTTGAACGCCGAACAATTCGCCAAAGATTTGATGAAGGTCAACGACGCGGCGCGTGGCAAGCGGCTGTCTTTGCTGGGCGCGGGACTTGCTTTGCTTCGCAACTACGACCCCTTCCAAGCGCCTACGCATTTTCGTATCAAAGACCTGATGATGAAGTTCGATAAATCATTCGGCGCGTCGGGCAAAGATTACGGCAAAGTGACAGGCGACCGCACGGCTGAAGATATTAAGAAGCGCCGCGCTGATCGCTGGAACTTCCTGTTCATCGCCGGTATGTGGTTTCAGGATTTGTTCAACTACGATTTCCGCCGCACCGAACAGTGCATCATTCCTTACGCGACGCAGGAAGGCGAAATCTCCTTCTGCGCCTACAACACCGGGGTGGGCTGGCGCAACATCATCGAGAAGATGCACATGACGGCGACCCTCACCAAGTGGTACGAAGAGAATGGGCGTCACGAAATCTTCGCGGGCGGCAACAATGTCAATCTCACCACTACCGAACATTCGTTGAAGCTGGACGACTCTCTGGTTGCCAAAGATGTGCAGCATGATTTGGATTCGGTGGGCATCGCCAAGACAGCGCGTGAAGAAAAGCAGCGCGCCCGCGCTTTGAAGATGAAGTTGAGCGATCAGGAGAACGCCCGCATGGCGAAACTCTATCGCCAGCACATACTGAAAGAGGAAGCCGCACCGGAAGCGCCGATTGTGCAACTCAAAGGTTTGGGCAAAGCCAAACCGGAAAGCACAGGCGTAGCGGGCGACTAAAGCTTGCCGATTGTTCGATTCCAATTTCCTTGCAAAAGCCGTCGAAGCGATTTCGGCGGCTTTTTTATTCGTGGTTGTGTAAACGACCGCGCCTCTTTGCTACAAGCCCTGCGTTGACTACAAAACCAATTTTCCTTATGCTCATTTTGGTTTACCAAACCGCAAGGGTTGAGGCATGAAGACATCACCCCCGAACGACGTAACCAACTCGACAGCGTGGTGATGGTCGTGACTGCGCGGAGATTTGCATTTTGTTGTCTATATATTGTGGTTTGATGATTCGTAGGCACAATATGCAGCCGCGCTATGAAAAATCTGCTGCCCAGATCATCGTACAAAAAGGCTGCGGGTTCCGCCTCTGGTGATTACTTGGGCGAGGTTGCGTGCGGTTAGGCAGGAAATTAGCCTGTGCGGCTTGCCGCTTGCAATTCCTAACTTGAGAAAGGAATTTCGTTATGCCTAGAAGAAAACAATCAACGGGCGAGTGTTCGTATTGCGGTCAGGTGCTGGCCAAAAGCGCGATGACCAAACATTTGCCGAAATGTCCGCAGCGTCTGCAAGTCATCGCTCAGGCGGAACAGAAACAAGGTCGCAGGGAAACGCTGTATCATTTGCGCGTGAGGGAGCCTTATGGCGAATTCTGGTTGGATTTGGAGATGCGCGGCACGGCGCGGCTCAAAGATTTGGACGACTATCTGCGCGCCATATGGTTGGAGTGTTGCGGACATATGAGTCAATTTTCCGTGGGCGGTTTTGGCAGCAGGGAAATCGGTATGCAACGCACCATCGCCGAAGTCTTTCAGCCAGATGTGGAGTTGACGCACATCTACGATTTCGGCACCTCTTCGGAAACCCTAATCAAGATGGTCGCCGTGCGCGAAGGCGTGCCGACCACACCGCGCCCGATTGCTTTGATGGCGCGCAACCGAATACCGGAAGCCGCTTGCCAGGAGTGCGGCCAACCGGCCACCCATCTGTGCATAGAGTGTATGTATGAAATGGAAGCAGGCAGCGCGACGCTGTGCGATGAACACACCCGCACACACCCGCACGATGAGTATGGCGATCCGATTGAACTGGTGAACTCGCCGCGTCTGGGTGCGTGCGGTTATACGGGGCCGGCAGAGCCGCCGTATTGAACCAGCCTGAAAAATTAATAGGCGCTTCTGTAGCTTTTGTGAAGAGCATCAATATATTGTGCTATTCATCGCAATGGCATACAACATCTGGGGAGCCTTCACATCGAATACCAGAGAGCGTGGTTTTTCCCAGACTACTGAATTGACTAGGTGTTTGCACCGATGAGCGTGTAAACGCTAGATGAACGGGCGCGGCTGAACAACATGAAACGAGTGCGCTACGGTTTTTGGATGCCCATATTCGGCGGCTGGCTTCGCAATGTCGAAGACGAACAGATGCAGGCGACCTTTATAACAAGCGGCTGGCACAGCGCGCCGAGCAAATTGGTTATGACATTTCTTTGTTGGCGGAATTGGGTAGTGGATCAAGCAGGAGAGAGGGAGTTTGGCGTTCCGCCTTCCGACGGGTTTATGGTTTGCGGAATCCGCCGCCTGAAGGCGGAACGCCAAACTTTTCTTTGCTCTCCTCCTTGATCCACTACCCGAACAGGAAGTAAAAAAGAGCTTGACCGCAGCACTAACGTGAAAGACGCCGCTGGTTATTTCGGCTTCAAGAATTTCACCACGCAGAGTCAGTTGGAACGCGAGTTGAGTTTGCGCGATTACAGCGTCTCGAATCGCGGTCTCAGAACCAACCTTACAGGAACGCCCGAATAAATTGCCGAACGCATTAGAGAATTTCGCAACGCTGGTGTCGAAATTTTCCTGATGCAGATGAGTCCTATGCTGGAAGAGCTGGAGTGCTTTGCCGCAGAGGTCATGCCGCTGGTGAATTGAAACTGTATGTATCGCGGCGATTCGAGCAATGAATATCAATGATTGGTTAGCACCAAAATGACTTTGCTTGGCGCTGCCGCACCAGCTTTCGGCACTAGAGCGGTTTTCATATGTGTGTACGGAACACCTTATCGTGGAGCAGCGGTCTTCGACGGCGCGAAGGTCTTCGACCGCCGCTCAACGGGTTTGATATTTCAGTAATCTCAAACCAAAACCGCTCTAAATGGCAGTCCAAGAATAGAGAGCGTGGAGAATCCGCGCCAAGCTATATTGATTACGTTTGCATGACCTCGCTAGTACGCGCCGATTCTCCACCGTTGCAAAGAGGAGAAGTGCAATTCGGATGCCGGAAAATGAGGCGGGGTTTTTGCTGGATTTCAACGCTGGGGCTTGGTGAAACTTCGGTTTGGGCGATGAATTTTTCTCAATCACCTGGTCATAGGCGCAAATTTCCCAATCAAGATGCGGAATATCGCGCTCGGACTGCGCCGAACTTTTCAGCGCTGGAACAATTATTTTTGTGAAGCCGCGATTAAGAGCTTGCGATGTAAATAGCCAGCACGGTGATAAACAGAATGGTGAACAGGGTGAGCAGAACAGGCAGGAGTTTTTTCAACGGCGGCGGGTCTTTGAGATTGCTCGCGACCAGCCACCCACGCCAGCCGCATTCGTGACAACGAAACAGCCTTCGACGGGAAACCCGTTTGACGAATTTTTCATAGACGCTGCGACTGTGGGAACGATGCAACTGATAACCGCAGTCTGGGCAGAATGTTTCGAACATTGCCCCTCCGGTTTACTAGATGAAGAAAGCGGAGCGGCGAGCGCATCGTAAAAAAGATGGCTATGCCTCCTGGATCGTCGAGCGACAGGGTGTCGCTTTTACGGTTGAAAACCGCTGACGGGTTGACGCCGGGGTTTGGTGCTGCCGCCACCAGCGATCACGCCTATGGTTATTCCGGTTGCTGCGCCGCCCAGTAACAGAATGCCCAGCAAACCAAAAGTGTTACGGGCAACTACCGGAGCGATAGGCGGTGGACACACGACATCAGTGCCGCAATTGATGACCACATCCACAAAGTTTTTTGACGCGACATCAACCGCCTGAGCAAAATGTTCATCCTGTCCGGTGGTTAAAATTTTGGCAAGGCCATTTTTAGCGGTGACGCTGCATTCGCCCTCCTTACAGGCGACGCGCATATCATCACAGGTAGATTCGATTTTCAAAATGCCAGCCGCATAAGTGATCTTCGCTATGGTGTTGGCCCCCATCGTGACGCGCCCGAAGGCCGGAGATTCAATCATGGCGATGCTGTTTGCGCCGGTGGTCACGGTGCTGCCGCTCAAGACCGTGATGCCGGTCTTGGCTGCGTTGCCGTTGACGCTGACGTTGCCATTGGCCATCAAAGTGGCATCGGCATCGGCGGTGATGGCTTTGGGAACTTCAACGGGAACAGGCTTGACCGCATCGGGCGCTGCATAAGAGGCCAGCGAAAAGACCATCAGCACGGCCAGCATCACCAGAACGCTCAACAGCGATTTCAATCCAACATTCCGTTTCATGATTCGATCTCCTTAAAGGCTTGCCGGGTTGGTGATCCTGCATAAAAACCGGCAATAACTTCAGCGAATTACCGTCAGAATAGGGCAGGCCATAGCAAAAGTCAATGATTTACCGGTCGCTGCTATAAACCGGTAAATCCTCGGCGGCAATCTGTGACAAAGGCAAATGCCGCGCATCTTTGGCCGACAGTGTGGGCGTTTCAAATCCCCACGCGATGGCCAGTTCCGGGTCCTTCCACAACACCCCGCGCTCGGCTTCCGGGTGATAAAAGTCGCTGCACTTATAAACGAATTCGGCGCTCTCCGATAGCACCAGATAACCGTGCGCGAAGCCTGCGGGGATGAACATCTGGCGTTTGTTATCAGCCGATAAAATGGCGCTGACATACTTGCCAAAGGTCGGCGACCCGCGCCGTATATCTACGGCAATATCGAGTACCGCGCCGTAAATGACGCGGCAGAGTTTGGCTTGCGGGTGAGCGATTTGATAATGCAAACCGCGCAAGGTTCCCTGTACCGACTTCGACTGATTATCTTGAACAAAGTGGTCGCGGATACCCAGAGCCGAAAATTTCTCCTGATGATAGACCTCAAAAAAATAGCCGCGCTCATCTTGCCACACAGTTGGCTCGATGAGGTATAGCCCGGCGATGTCAGTGGCGATTTTTTTCATGTGCGTGTTGCCTGATTGGCGGAAACTCGATGCGACGATGAGGACGCCCATCGGCCTCTTATCATGGCTGATTGCTTCCGCTTCAGGCAACCGGTTTTCGACCTCTGGCGCAACCGGCTACGGCTTGGCCTTACGCCCGTTTCAAACGCAATTCGTCCAGACCGACCAACGCCGGTTCCCGCGTTTCGATAGAGAGGCCCGGCATCCGCCCTACATAGACTTCTTCTTCGATCTTCATAATGCGCGACACCGCTTCGACCAGCGCCGTCTGCAATACCGAAATCAACAGATTCACATCCACTTTGCAATGGCTGTCATTGTAGCTGCGATAGACCAGAAAATAGCCAAGCTGTTGCTGGTCTTTGGCCATTAAATCGAGCGTCAAGGTCCAGACCGGAAGTTGCGAAAGTTCTTCGACCGACCGCCCCCATCTGTACCATTGCTCGTTGTCCTCGACGCTTTGCCCCATATCCAGACTTGGTTTTACCGCTTCCACAGGCTCGTCATAGAGGCTTAATAGAAAGCCATCAAAATCATTTTTGGCAAAAGCTTCTGCCAGAACTTCATAAACTTCTTCCTGACTCTGCGCCTTGGCCAGGTGATCGGCAGCTTTGCGAATCGCCAGATTGTTGATGATAATCTGCTTCTGCATCAGAGTGCGCTGGGCGATGCGCCCCAACTCGAAGAATTCATGGTAGCCGAGATGTTGCACTCCCACCCATACGCCTACGCCCAGGACAAACAGCACGATGCCTGTGGAACTGCCGCCGGGCGTCAATAAAAACATACTCAACAACCCGCAGCCCGCCGACACGCCATACAGAATGATCACCGCCTGTCGCTGCGAAAAGCCGCGCTCCAGAAGTTTGTGATGAATGTGTCCACGGTCTGCGCCAAACAAGGGTTGGCCGTTCAAAAATCGGCGGATGATAGAGAGCGCGGTTTCCAGAATCGGCAAGCCGAAAGAGACCACCGGAATGGCGACCGCAACGATGGTGGAAGTTTTCTGCGCCCCGACCAGCGCAAAAGCTCCGAGCATAAAGCCTATGAACAGGCTGCCGCAATCCCCTAGAAAAATCGTCGCCGGATTAAAGTTGAAGCGCAGAAAGCCGAGAATAGTTCCCGCCAGTGTCACGGTTAAAATGGCCACCAGGCTGTTGCTGTTGATGGCAATCACAAAGACCGTGATGGTTGAAAACAACGCCGACCCGCCAGCCAAGCCGTCCAGCCCGTCAATCAAATTGAAGGCGTTGGTAATCAGCAGCATCCAGAGGATGGTCAAGGGCAGGGCGAACATTCCCAAATCGTAATCGCCGAAAAATAGTTTGAGTTGGACGATGCGGAAATCCTGGAAGTAGAGCAGCGTTGCCGCCAGACTCTGCACCGCGATTTTGATATACGGATGCACCGGGCGTATGTCATCCCAAAGCCCGACCAGGAAGACGATGGTGCCAGCCAGCAAAATATGAGAGATGGTTCGCAATGGCAGGCCGGTGTCCACATGCAGAAACTTCGCGGCGAAGATTAAGACGCCGGTAACGCTGGCAAAGGACGCATAGATGGCCACGCCTCCAAGCCGTGGCACCGGAGTATTATGAATGTGATGTTTGGAGAACTGCGCTGGCAACCAGCGGCGGTTTACAGCGAGGTTGCGTATCGTTCGCGTGAGGACGAAGGAGAGCAACAACGCCGCTACAAAACATTCCAAATAGATTAAGGTCATACCCAATTCCCTTCCGCACTAATCTGATCCCAAATCGGGGGAATCTATTCTGAAAGTTGTTTCAGTATTCGATTGTATAAGCTAGAACTACGGGCAAACGCAGCCTGCCGCCTGCCACTAACATTTTGTTTTTTTGTTTGACGCCAAATTCGGGGCAATACCAGGAAGCTTCTACATCCCAGCACGGGGCTGTAGTTTCGATCACACAAGAGACCTCCCCTAGCTGCACAACCGCCCGGTTTTTCGTCACGGTCAACTTCGCATCCGGGTGCAGGTGAATGCAGCTTTCTACCCTATGTTCGCCGCGCCCTTGCAACGCATCGCGCACCACAATGCGGCGCTGTGGTTCGTCGCACTCAATCTGGCGTTGATGGCTGATGCGGTCGCCGATTAATTTCGCGTAGCCCTCGAAGGTGCCTTGAAACTGGCTCCTGTAGCCGGTTCTGTGGAAGGACACCGCTTGGGGCGCATAGCGACGGGCGACCCGAAAGCTGCCCCAGCATTCCGCCTGACTGAGGCCATCAACACAAACCGTGTTGTGCGCGCGCGTTGAACGCACATAATCGCGCATCTCGCCTTCGGCATATTCAAAGACCCCCGCATCTACAATCACCGGCTTGCCCTGTAACGAAAGTTCGTAACTGAAAATGTCTGCGTGTGCGTGTGCCGGCAAATCATCGGGACTGATTGCTCCGCCATCAATAATTAAATATGCGGTTGCACCTTCATATATGAAATAACCGCTGTCAGGAAACAAGAGTTTTTTTGTGGCTCGATAATTGAGGAGCGTTTTTGCATAGTTCAATAGCTCTTCGGTCGTGGGCGCAATCTCTTGCGTCGCGTCATTCAACAACGCGAGATTGCCATCAGGATGGGTGACCGATAGGAGAAAATCGCTCATACGTTTTGCCGTCTCAATGAAAAATTCTCTATCCTCTAAATCCGGCAGCAGATTGAGAACATCCAAATAGCCTTCCAACATCAAGGCGTGATA
Organism: Acidobacteriota bacterium; assembly: GCA_016201275.1. Taxonomy (GTDB): domain Bacteria; phylum Acidobacteriota; class Blastocatellia; order UBA7656; family UBA7656; genus JACQDB01. The sequence continues at coordinate 2,558 of JACQDB010000098.1, read as the reverse complement.
CATCGGGCTGCGCTCGAAATGGCCGCCATCGGCCAACACCTGCCGTGGCGTTTCGCGGCGATAAATCTGCAAGCCGCGTTCGAGCCAGCGCTGCGCCTCGCCCTGTCCGGCGAAAAACCGACCCGCGAAAATCAGGGCGCGGGCATTCTCCAAAATATGATTGCCCGGATGATGCGACTCCAGATGGCGATACAGATACGCCGCTTGCTCGTACAGACTTCGTAAGACCTCTGGATGCTCGCACCGCGCTTTGCACCAGTTGATGATGCGTAGCGCTGTCGGATACGGATGCCAAGCCACGCCCTTGCCCACCGGATGCGCTCGCTGCCACTGCACACAAAGGTCTATCTGCTCTGCTGCATTGAGCAGATAAAGATAGTTGAAGTAATGCAGATGGTATTGCCAGAGTCGGGGGAGGTGCGAGGCGCGCCAGTCAACCGGCCATCCCAGTCGCTCAACGCGATTGAGGAACCCAAAAATACCTTGGCGAAGGTCTTCTCGGCGATTCCAGCAATCGTGCTGTAAATATTTTGTTGTTGGGGGATTTTCGCCTCTCAGAGTATAAGTGGGCGCAGGGGAGGGAAGCAAGAGTAATTGCTTTTTTATAATGCCGAAGAGACGAAAGAAAAGCTGGCGCGGTGTGGAATAGCGCAGGGTGTGGAAGAGCAGAAACGCTTTGCGGAAAATCCTCAATTCACCTTTCCGAGCCAAGCGCCTTGATGGCGTCGGCTTCGCTGGGCGTTTGGTCGGGGGGAACAGCCGCCACATTCAAACATTTCGCGAATGATTCCAGATAATGATGGACGGCCAGTTCTCTGCTAAAGTGCGTGTCAAAAACTGTCCGTGCGCGTGCGCCCAAGGCTGCCAGTTGCGCTTGATGCGCTGCCCATTCGCGGATGAGATGCGCCAGTTTTTCACTTTCGCCCGCCGCCACCGCCGCGCCGCAATCGTACTCTTTGACGAGGCGCGCCGCATCGCTTTGCAAATCGCCGACAAACAACAGCGGTCGCCCCGCCGCCATAATCGCATAAGTTTTACTCGGCACGCTCAACCCCGCCAACCCTTCTGCCAAGGTTACCAGCAAGGCATCACCCGCCGCCAGACTGTGACGCAGCAAGTGACGCGGTTGATAGGGCAGCACCAGAATGTTGGTCAATTCATGCGCCGCAATGAAGCGTTCGATGTCGTCGCGTTTCGCGCCTTCGCCAATAAATAAAAAGCGTATGTCGGCGCGCTCGCGCAATCGTCGCGCCGCTTCCAGCACCGTAGCGAATTCATTGACGTGGCCGAGATTGCCCGAAAACAGCAACACAAATTTATCTTGCAACTTATGTGCTAGGATAAACGGATTGGCTTCGTCAGTGATCGGCGCAAACTCGCTGCCATCCGCCCAGTTGTGAATCACGTCTATGCGCGAGTGTTGCGACGGCGGCACTTTTTTCATAATCAAGCGCCGCATACATTCGCCCAAGACAATCACCCGATTGACGTGGCGCAGCGCCAGCCGATTCAACGCATCAAGCAAGCGCGTCGTCAAGCTATCGGCTTGCAGCGCTCCCAGTGCTACGGCAACATCTGGGTAAACATCCTGCACCAGAGCGATGACGCGCATACCGCGCAAACGCCCGATCAGCAAAGCCACCAAGCTGATGAGCGGCGGCGTCGTCAATGCCATAATCAAATCGTGTTTCGGCAGGCGCAACAGTTTCCAGGTCGCGCCCAGATAAAACGACAGATAATCGGTCAGTCGCCCGATGAGATTTCGTTTGCCGAAACTGCTAGCCCAGGCGCGTTCAATTTTCACGCCCTGATAGTCTTCACGCGGCGCGAGGCGGTCGCCGCCGTTGTAGCGCCCGCGCCCGGCCAGCGCCGTCACCGCTACGCCTTTCTGCACGAGGCTTGCGGCCAAATCGGTCATCAACTGCGAGGTCGCCGAATGATCCGGGTAAAAATATTGATTGAGAATAATGATTCGCATTTTGGAAAAGGGCTTTTGATGAACTCAGCCGCAGCCCTGTACGGGCGATCCTGCGGTGGTCGCCCCTTCTTCAAAAGCAGCCAACTTGAAGAGAAGGCGAGGTGTTCAACTACACAAAGCTATTCATAAAGTACGCGTTCTTCAAAAGTCGAAGGGGTTTCATAAGGATGTTGGATGAAATAAGACGCAGTTTTTGAGGTTCAGAGTTACGCCTTTAGGCGTGAGTTGACGCAGACGCTTCACGCCTTTAGGCGTAACTCCGAACTTGCACTTTATTTCATCCACAATCCTAAGCTCGACTTTGTACAATTTCAGATTAAACAACACCAATCACGCGCTGACGTTGCGGTGCGCGCTTGGAATTATTGAACCTCAGCTTGTTGAGGTGAGGCTCAATAATTCCCAGGGTTGAAAAAGCCAATGAAATCAGGCTGCTTCGCCTCTGAAAAATCTACCAATGGAGAGCCGAGGCAGTGAGGCCATTCGTCTGAATCCCCCCAACGGAAAGTCGAAGCGGTTTGGCCATTCGTCTGAATCCCCCCAACGGCAGTTGGGGGATGCTTAAAGTCCAACCTACACC
>JACQDB010000097.1 GCA_016201275.1 Acidobacteriota bacterium | reverse complement strand
CAAAAACTAATTCCCGTAGCGCTACCACGGACTAATCTCCGCTGCGCCTCTGGCGCAAAACTAAGGGAGGGGGGAGAAAAGATAATTCCATCATTCCCGTTGAGCAGCGGTCTCTGACTAAGGCGGGGTAGAAAATATAATCCCATGATCCCTGTTGAGCAGCGGTCTCTGACCGCTGGCTTGACTGTGCGCCGATGGCGCAACAACGAAGCGACCGGCAATTTTCAAACCGGCTGGGTCGTTACATTGGTAGGTGATAACCCGCTGCGCGGGTGACCGCCTAAAGCCCAGTGCGTGAGCGCTGGGGTGCTAATCGTCATTGCCTCTTAACCCGCGAAGCGGGTGATAGCCAATTATCTATCACCCGCTTCGCGGGCTAACCATACGAATGGGCGCTCGTCCACGGGCGTTAGCCCGTGGCTTTATGCTTGCGCCCGCTTCGCAGGCTAACCATACGAATGGAGTCTCGTTCACCGACTAACGCCCGTGGCTTTATGCTTGCGCCCACTTTATGAGCGCTCCAACCGCATCATAAAATTAGGACACTACTTTCTAGTCAGGTGTTTTCAGACGGCTTGAATCAAGATGGAAAATGACCTAAGCAGGGCAAAATGACTGATTTTTCCCGCTATAAGCTTTGCCCACCCCTGCGCCTTTGCAATTCGTTTTGCGGTCTCGCACGGTTCAAGCTTCGTCATTTCCAGTCAAATTGATTAAACAGCCGATTTATCCACACGCCTTCCCCATTACGGCCTGATGAGCAAGCAGGCAAACAAATTTTTCTACTTACAGGCTTTTTCTGGCACAACCTTTGCCGATAGGTCTGACGAAATAGTCCTCAGTTGTGGATTGGTACAACCTGAAAAGCATTATGATGAACAGAGTTGTTGAGACCAGAGATTGGCGACAGTTTATACGCGCAGAGAGTCGAGATTGGGGCAGTATCACAATCCTCACGCTTGGCTTCTTTGTTCTGGTCTATCTGGCTTGGACGATCTTCAAATGGGGCGGCGCACCTTATCAAAGCGCCCTCTCCTATGTAGGTTTTTTACCGTTCGGGCCGCTTACGTTGGCCTTAATCTGGCGCGCTTCCTCGCAACCCACTTTAGAGAATCGCACGCGCTGGGCTTGGCGGCTCATCGGCTTGGCGGCTTTGTTACGCGCCACCGGCAACTGGCTGGGTTTTTATAATGAAGTGATGCGTCACATAGACCCGGCGTCTTCGTGGACGATAGCGCCTTACATCGCTTTTTATCCGGCCTTGCTGGGTGGTGTTCTGCTGTTCCCCTTGCAACATCGCAAAGGCAAAAACTGGCTGACCTTCTGGCTCGATGTAGGCACCGTCATGTTGGGCGCTGGCATGGTCATCTGGTACTTTTTGCTGCGCCCCATCGCCACAGCGCGCCACGATGATCCCTCCAATTTCATTCTCTCGCTGGCCTATCCGGTTGGCGATCTGGTCGCCATTTTCGCCATCACCACGGTGTTGCTGCGCCGCCCGAATCCGCGCATTAACATGGCCTTGAAAGTATTGGCTGGCTCCATCAGTTGTACCGCCGCCGCCGATCTGGCGTTTGGCTATACCACCGTGCAGGGAACCTATCAGGATGGCGGCTTGACCGATGCCATCTACATCCTCTCGTTTTTTCTGATGGCGTTGAGCGCCCATTGTCAATACCGCAACAGCCGCCCGGAATGGGTGATGCACAAACCGCTGCAACTGAATTTCCGCACCCTGATGTGGCTGCCTTATCTAGGCATAGGCATAGGCTATGGCCTGTTGTTGCTGGTGGCCTATCAACAAACCAGAACCCTTGAAGTCTCGCACCTCAACGGCTTTATTTTCGGCGCTATCGGGTTGACGGCATTGGTGATGATCCGCCAGATCGCCGCCGCACGCGAAACCGTGCAGATGCTGGCGCAAGAAGCGGCGCGCCAAAATGAACTGCGCTTTCGCTCGCTGGTGCAGCACTCTCTGGACGTGATTATGATCCTTGATAAAACCGCCACCATACGGTTTATCAGTTCTTCGGTGGAAAGAATTTGGGGCTATCAGGATGCAGAGTTGATTGGCGCGAAGTTAAAAGATTTATTACACCCCGAAGACGCCGCTTACGCGCTGGCGTTTTTCGCCGATGCGGTGTCGCACAGCGGCATCACTTCGTTGACCGAATGGCGCATACGTCATCGCGATGGCGCGTGGATGTGTGTCGAAAATCTCGGCAATAATTTATTGAACGATGCCAATATCAACGGCGTCGTCATCAACTGCCGCGACATCAGCGAGCGCCGCATTCTGGAAGAGCAATTGATTCATCAAGCTTTTCACGATCCGTTGACCGGCTTGGCCAATCGCGCCTTGTTTCGTAATCGCGTCGAACACGCCTTGGCGCGCTCTCGCAGTCGCCAGGAACCCATTGCCGTGCTGTTTCTTGATCTCGATAATTTCAAAACCATCAATGACAGCCTCGGCCACACCGAAGGCGATTATCTGCTCCGCTCTTTGGCCGAACGCCTGCAAGGGTGTTTGCGCGGCGGCGACACGGCAGCGCGTTTGGGCGGCGATGAATTTGCGGTATTGCTCGAAGATTCGGCGCAACTTTCGCAATCCGTCAAAGTCGCCGAGCGCATCTTGCAAGCTGTCGGCAGCCCGTTTTTGCTGCGTGGCAAAGAGGTCTTCATCGGTTTAAGTCTGGGCATCGCTGGCAGCGCCACGGAAAGCGACGATGCCGACGTGTTGCTTCGCAATGCCGATGTAGCGATGTATGTGGCCAAGAATCGCGGCAAAGGGCGCTATGAAATTTTTGAATCGAGTATGTACGAAGCGGCGCTTGACCGCCTGGAGTTGGAGGCCGCCTTGCGTCGCGCCCTCGACGCCGGAGAGTTCAGCCTGCTCTATCAACCGATAGTCGAATTCCAAAGCGAGCAACTGGTCGGACTGGAAGCGCTGTTGCGCTGGAACCATCCGCAAAGAGGCCAGATTCCGCCCGATAAATTTATTCCGCTTGCCGAAGAGACCGGCTTGATTGTGCCGCTCGGTCAATGGGTGTTGGAAGAAGCCTGCAAGCAGTTTTGCATCTGGCAGAAGATGTTTCCGCAGCATCCAGACCTGACCATCACGGTGAATCTTTCCGGTCGGCAGTTGCAACAAAAAGACCTCCCTCACACCATCACCCAAGCCCTGCAAAACTCCGGCCTCAGCCCGCAGCATCTGATCCTGGAAATCACCGAAAGCGTGATGATGCAGGATACCCCGACGACGCTGAATAAACTACAGGAGTTGAAAGCGCTGGGCATTCGACTGGCGATTGACGATTTCGGCACTGGTTATTCTTCGCTCAGTTATCTGCAACGCTTCCCGATTGACATACTGAAAATTGACCGCTCGTTCATCCACATCATCAACCGAGGGTCGGAAGAATCGGCCTTGGTGCAAGCCATCATCACGTTGGCGCAGACCCTGCAATTACGCATCATCGCCGAGGGCATAGAAGCCCTGGAACAGAAAGATCGGTTACAGGAACTGGGCTGCGAATTCGGACAGGGTTTCTATTTTGCCCGCCCCATTTCCATAGAGGAAATCGAAGACCTCTTCCGCAATTCGAAAGCGCCCATGTCAAGCAATTTGCTGATGGGTATAGACCCATCCGAGGAGGAGATCAATCTGGAAACTCTTTCGATCACCAATAACTGGAAGCACTGATTCTGCGGATGCGATAAGAAAATAGCTAATATAGCGAATTTCATTTGCCTGCGACCCACGACACCTATATGCGCGGCACCCCAAGATTCGGTATGAGCGCCGCGACGAGATGAACATTCAGGCGGTGCGCCAAGTTTCATCTCCCGAATCTTGGGGTGCCGCGCATATAATTGAGAGGCGGTCTGTGACCGCCGTGCTGCGGTCACAGACCGCCGCTCAACAAATCGCACACATCTGCAAGCCGCTATAAAAGCGTAACGACTCAGCCTGCTTTGCCCCGCAGGGGTGTAGGAAATTAGCATAGGACGGTTGGCTTTTCGCTCTCGCCTGCTTTGCCCCGCAGGGGCGTAGGAGGTTAGCCAGTGCTGTAGGCACTGGAACCAAGTTGGGCAAACGCGGCGCGCCCTGAAAGGGTGCAGGAGATGAATGGCTGCAAACCTCCTGCACCCTTTCAGGGCGCGACCGTCAAACCACTTTCGCCTTCCCGTGGCGTTACCACGGGCTACTCTCCTGTGCGCCTCTGGCGCAAAAACGAATTCCCGTTGAGCAGCGATCTCTGACTAAGGCGGGGAAGAAAATATAATCCCATGATTCCTGTTGAGTAGCGGTCAGAGACCGCTGGCTTGGCTCTTCGGCACGCCGACGGCGCAACAACGAAGCAACCGGCAATTCTCCACCCTTCGCAAGGCTAAAGCCACATCGAGAAGCACGCTCAAGCGCACTCACCCATCGTCGCCGCCTGGCCTACCAGCCGTAAGACGACTGGCCTGTCACCCGACAACAAGCCCGATGAATCGGGCTGCGTCGTGGCCTTGCCCTTTGCCGTTCCCCGTTCCCCGTTCCGGCTTTCCCGCAATTTCCGTAAAGACTCCCAAGATGTTGTACGCCGTTGCGATGGATAGCACAATATCTTGATACCTTTCACGGAAGCTACGGGAGAACCACCATTCATCTTTAACCTTCCTCAGTTTGCCTTTTCATCTTTTGCTTTCCCAAAGGCTTTCTATCCGTCAGGCTTTTTTCTATCATCAAGCGTTCCGCTGAAACGAGGCACAATTTTATGATGGTGATAGATGGTTCATTTGGCGAAGGCGGCGGACAGATTCTCCGCACTTCGTTGTCGCTGGCGCTGTTGACCGGCACGGCTTTTCGCCTTGAAAAGATTCGCGCCAAACGCAAAAACCCCGGCCTCCTGCGCCAGCATCTGACCGCTGTCGAGGCGGCTGTAGCAGTCGGCCACGCCGAAGTCAGCGGCGCAACCATCGGCTCGCCAGAACTCTCCTTCAAACCAAACGCCATACGCGGCGGGAACTATCGCTTTGCCGTAGGCTCTGCTGGCAGCGTGACGCTGGTTTTGCAAACCGTGCTACCGGCGTTGCTGCTTGCCGACCAGCCCAGCACGCTCGTGTTGGAAGGCGGCACTCATAATCCGTTCGCGCCGCCCTACGATTATGTGGCGCAGGTCTTTCTGCCCTTGCTCGAACGCATGGGCGCAACGGTGTCTCTGCAACTCGAACGCTACGGGTTTTATCCGGCGGGCGGCGGCAAATTTGCTGTCACCATAGAGCCGTGCGCGCAACTCAAACGCCTAGATTTAATGAAGCGCGGCAAGCTGCTGTCGCAAAGCGCCAGAGCCATAGTCGCCAATCTGCCGCGCCATATTGGCGAACGCGAATTGCAAACCGTGCGACGCAAAATGGCTTGGCAGGACGCCGCGCTGGAGGTCGAAGAAACGCGCAACGCCAACGGCGCAGGCAATGTGTTGATGATTGAATTGGCTTATGAAAAGGTGACGGAAATCTTCACGGCATTCGGTGAAAAAAATGTGCGCGCCGAAGTGGTCGCCGAACGCGCCGCCAAAGAGGCCAGAGAATATTTGCAGACCGAAGCGCCCGTCGGCGAACACCTTGCCGATCAATTGCTGCTGCCGATGGCGATGGGCGAAGGCGGCAGCTTGGTCACCGTAAAACCTTCGCTGCACACCACGACTAACATCGCGGTCATCAAGAAATTTCTTGAGGTGGAAATCATCGCGGAAGAGATGGCCGGACAGATGTGGCGGATTGACGTGTTGCCGCAAGCTTGAGGGTGATAACCAACGATCATCATTTACAATTGCTGCGGCGAGTTGCAAGAAATATCTTGGCGTTTGCTTGGCGACTTGGCGCGAACGCTGTTGGTGGTAACAGCAACTGGCTTTCTCGCGCCAAGCCGCCAAGCACGCGCCAAGTCAGAGACGATTCTTTACCCGTAGCAAATTCGCACCCCGACCATTTATTCCGCCGATTCGCGGCCTTTGAGTTGCACCAGAGATTGCACAGATTGTGTCACACTCGAAGTCCATTCCTTCATGAAAACCGGGTCGTTGCTGTAATCGTTCGCGTCTTCAAGTGCTTCGCCGTTTGCGCCTCGCGTGTGGCGACCGGCGTGATAAGAACTTCGCACCAGTGGCCCGGCTTCGACATAACGAAAGCCCATTTTCAGCGCTTCCTCATGCAAGTAAGTAAACTCTTCCGGCGTGTAGTATTTTTCAATCGGTATGTATTTCGGCGTCGGCGCAAGGTACTGCCCAACCGTCAAAATATCGCAACCCGTCTTGCTGATTTCATGAAAGGTCTCTAGCAATTCATCCACGCTCTCGCCAAGCCCAACCATCAAGCCCGATTTGGTCAACAATGGATAGTCCGATTTGCGACAACTGGCGCGAGCCAAAACCTGCATGGATTGTGCGAAATTGGCATCCGGGCGCACCCGTTTATAGAGGCGCGGCACGGTTTCGGTGTTGTGATTCAAGACATCGGGGCGCGCCGCAAGCACAGTGTTCAAAGCTGCTTCGTTGCCGCAGAAATCCGGTATCAAAACTTCCACGCGAGTGCGCGGGTTGAGATGGCGAATCCAATTAATCGTCTCGGCGAAATGACGGGAGCCGCCATCCGGCAATTCATCGCGGTTGACGCTGGTGACCACGGCATGGCGCACGTTCAAGCGACGCACCGCTTCGCCAACGTGGCGCGGTTCATCGGGGTCTAAGGGTTTGCCTTTGCCTTTTTCGACGGCGCAGAAACCGCAATGGCGTGTGCAGATGTCACCTAAAATCATGAAGGTCGCAGTGCCTTCGCTCCAGCATTCAAAAATGTTCGGACAGTGCGCTTCCTGACAGACCGTGTGCAAACTCAAGTCGTTAAGCATCTGCGTCACACGCGCAAAGCTGTCGCCGGTGTTGATGCGTACTTTCAACCAGTCGGGGCGCGCCCCTGTCAATTTCGGTTTTGCCATAATCTCCTCTGCGAAAGGTTCGTAAAAAGTATTGTTACCGACGAAACGGAATCGGACAAGTGGAATAGCGAAGTGGGAAATCGCCCGGAAATCAGGGGCATTCAGTTCTCGCTACAGAAGGGAGAACGGGAACCACAGATGAACACCGATGAACACCGATACCAGAAAAATCCAGTCGTTGTCGGTCTTTCCCATCTGTGTTTATCTGTGTGCATCTGTGGTTTCTTCTATATCTCCGAAAATTGAATAGCTCTGGCCAGGAAATTGTGGCAAAGATGTTGCTGCGATGTGAAGTGAGGTTGAAACGGAAAGGCGAGATGCTTTGATCTATAACCAAGCATCTCGCACAGATGGATTCTCGCAGAAAAATTTAATCGCCGCTTTCGGTAGTGATCTCCAACTTCTCTTTGGCGGCTTTGCGGCGACCGAAGAGGCCGCGCAAAGGATGCACCAGAAAACCGAAGCGCGCCGCCAACGCATTCCACGCCGTGGTCGCGGTCAAATCATCAAGCAACGAATACGCCACCGGCGTCACCAGCAAAGTCAACAACAGCGACAGCGTCTGGCCGCCGATGACGACAACGGCGATGGCGCGGCGTTCATCCGAACCAGGGCCTGTGCCTAAGGCCAGCGGCATCATACCGGCAACCAAGGCAAGCGTCGTCATCAAAATCGGGCGCAGGCGGTCCCGATTGGCTTGAATGATAGCGCTGAAACGCTCCATGCCTTGCGCCCGCAAATTGTTCATGTGATCAATCTGCAAAATCGAATTCTTCTTCACCACACCGAACAACACCAGAATGCCCAGCGCCGAATAGAGGTTCAACGTATTGTTGGTTGCCCACAACGAAAGCAACGCGAACGGCACAGACAATGGCAACGATAACAAAATGGTGAATGGATGCACGGTGCTTTCAAACTGCGAGGCCAAAATCATGTACATGAAAATCACCGACAACAAAAACGCCCAGATGAATTCCGTGAAGGTGCGTTCCAATTCTCTGGCTCTGCCGGATACGGCAGTGGTGTAAGCGGGCGGCAGGTTCATGTTTTTAACTTCGTTACGCAAGGCTTCCAGTCGGTCGGCAAGGGCGTAACCGGGGGCAACCGAGGCGCGCACGCTCACCTGGCGCTGTCGGTCCAGGCGGTCAATGCGCGATGGCGCTTTCACCGAGGCAATCTTCACCAGATTGTCGAGGCGCACCAAACCGCTCTTTTGACTTGGCACATAAAGTTGAGCAATGGTTGCCGCATCGTTGCGCTCGCCATTTTTGACGCGCAGTTGCACATCATAATCATCATTGATTTTCGCATCACGATAACGCGAAACCCTTTGGTCACCGCCCACCATCAAGCGCAGAGCGGTGGCGATGTCTTCGACGTTCACGCCTAAATCGGCGGCGCGCTCGCGGTCTATGCGAATCTGCATTTCGGGCTTATCGAGTTTGAGCGTGGTGTCGGCGTCAACGATGCCGATCTCCGGCGCTTTCAAGCGCAGTTGCTCGGCATAATTAAACAGCGATTCCAGTTCCGGACCGCGCAGCACGAAATCAATTTCCGCCGGGCCGCCGCCGAGATTAATGGATTGAGCATTTCGCACAGAGCCGCGCAGGTCTTTGTATTTTCGCAGGCGGCTGCGAATTTCACTCATCACATCGCGCTGCGAATAATTGCCGCGAAAAGCTGCCAGCGGCGCGCCGTGCCACAAGCCTTTCCACAATCTGGTGAAGGTGAACGAGCGCTCTTCGATGGGCGTGATGCGTACATACATATTGCCGTTGTTGACGCCACCGCCAAAGCCGCCGCCGGAATTGGCTAGAATCAATGTCACCCCAGGCGTCGAGAGTATATCTTTTTCGATAACCTGCATGGTCGCGTTCATGGCTTCGAGGCTGGTGCCTTCACGCGCCGTAACGCCAACATCGAATTCCGATTCGTCCACATCGCTGGGAATGAAATCCTGTTTGACGATTTTATACAGCGGCACCGATGACAAAATCACCGCCACGCCTACGCTGGCCACCAACACACGATGGCGCATACAAAAGGTCAGCATACGGGTATAGGTGCGATCAATAAAGCCATAAAAGCCGCCGCGTGATTTGGCTTTGTCGTGGTTGCCGGTTTCGGCATCTTCGGCGCGCAACAGGCGGGCGCTCATCATCGGCGTCAACGTAAACGACACCACCAGACTCACAAGAATCGCCACGGCGGCGGTGATGCCGAATTGATAAAGGAAACGCCCGGAGATGCTAGACATAAACGACACCGGCAGGAAGATGACCACCAGACTGAAAGTGGTCGCCATCACCGCGAGGCCGATTTCCGCAGTCGCCGCACGCGCCGCTTCAAAGGGGCGCATCTTCTTTTCCTCGACAAAGCGGAAGATGTTTTCCAAAACCACTATGGCGTCATCAATGACGACGCCGACCATCAACACCAGTGCCAGCATGGTCACGCTGTTCAAAGTGAAATTCAAAGCGCGCATCATGCCAAAAGTAGAAATCACCGAAGTCGGAATGGCGATACCGGCAATCAAAGTCGAGCGCCAGTTCCGCATAAAAATCAGCACCACCAGACAAGCCAACAGACTGCCCAAGACCAGATGCAGTTGAATTTCATGCAGCGCCGCATTGATGTAGCGCGATTGGTCGCGTATCGGTTCCACCTGCACATCGGCGGGCAGTTGATTCTTCACTTTTTCGAGATTGGTTTTGACAGCGTTGATGACTTCAATGGTATTGGCACCCGATTGACGGCGGATTTCCAGCGTCACATTAGGGACGCCGTTCAAACGTGACAGCGTGCGTTGTTCACGGGTTCCGTCTTCAACGCTGCCAATGTCGCGCAGATGAATCGGCGCGTCATTAATCTTGGCCACCACCACATCTTCAAAATCTTTCACCGCCTCGATGCGCCCCATCGTTCGCAAGGTCTGTTCGCGAGCGTCTTTGGTGACATTGCCGCCTGGCACGTCGGCGTTCTGGCGTACCAGAGCGCTGCGAACGGCGGTGATCGGAATTTGATAAGCGGCCAGACGGTCGGCATCAATCCATACATTGATGGCGCGATTGAGGCCGCCGAGGATTTGCACTTCGCCGACGCCGTTGGCGCGTTCCAATTGTGGGCGGACGATTTTATCCGCGATCTCGGTCAATTCGCGCACCGAACGATTGCCGGAAAGCGCTATGCTTAACACCGCCGCCGAATCGTTATTGAATTTGGAAACTATCGGCGGGTCGGTGCCTTCCGGCAACTGGCGTCCCAAGGTCGAGACGCGGTCGCGCACATCCTGCGCGGCGGTCTCGATGTCGGTATTGAGACTGAAGGAAGCAATGACGTAAGAATTTCCGGCATTGGAAATTGAGCGCAATTCCTGCACCCCGGCGACGGTGTTGACCACCTCTTCAATCTTCTGAGAAACCTCGGTCTCCATCTCTTCAGGCGAAGCGCCCGGCAGCGCAGTGCGTATAGAGACCGTGGGTTGATCGAAAGACGGATAACGGTCAATGCCCAACTGATAGTAGCTGGCAGCGCCCACCACTACCATCGCCAGTACAATCATGGACGCAAAGACCGGACGTTTGATACAGATTTCTGCAAGCTTTTGCATAGCAGTCCCTAGTCCTTAGTCCTTAGTCCTTAGCTCTCAGTTTCTCGTTGTTGACGGGCATTCGCAAGCCGCTGTTGCCCCCCTCGAAACTAAGGACTAAGGACTAAGGACTAAGGACTATTTATTGAATAATGTTGACGGGTTGCCCCGTTTGTAGATTGCCTGGGTCAATGACGATTGCTTCTCCGGCTTTTATTCCTGCTAACACTTCCACCCAATCCCCGTTGTGCCGCCCCAAAGTGACGGGCTTTTCCAGCGCCTTGCCGTCTTGTATGGCGATCACTTTATCAATGCCAGCAAACGAGACCAGGGTATTGGTCGGAACGGCGATGGTCATACTTGTGGCATTAACTATGATGTCGGCTTTGGCAAACGCGCCGGGTTTCAACTGTCCGTTGTTTCGCACTTCGGCTTCGACCACCAGCACACGATTTTGTGCCGAGATGGCCGGGCTGAGGCGTTGAATGATGCCGTTATAAATCGTGCTGTCGCCTTCCACCGTGACGCGCACCAGTTGGCCTTGCTTCACGGCTTTGGCATCGCGTTCGGGAATCTCGACGCGCAACCGCAGCGGGTCTATGCGAACGACGGTGACAATAGGCGTGCCGGAGGAAACGTGTTCGCCCAAATTGGCGCGTTTTTCCTGCACCACGCCATCGAAAGCGGCTTTGATGACGGTATCCAGAATCTGTTGTTTGGCAATCTCTACTTCCGATTTGCGTTGCAGCAAAATGCCTTGGCGATTGCGAATCTCTTCGAGGGCGTCCTGATATTTACTGAGCGCGACTTTGTGTTCTGACTCGGCGCTGTCGAGTTGCGATTTGGAAATGATGCCTTGTTGTGACAATGCTTTCAGGCGATTGAGTTGCGCCTGTGCCTGCTCCAAAACGGCTTTGGCCTGGCGCACAGTGCCGGTCTCTTCGACGTTGAAATTTTCATCCGAAGCCTTGGGGTCAAGCCCCAATCTGGCACGCGCCTGTGCCAACGAAGCTTCGGCCTGTTGCAAACGCAATTCGGCGTCGCGCTGTTCGAGTTCGGCGATCACCTGACCTTTGTGAACGACGCTGCCCAAATCAACATTGATGGCGCGCAGCCGTCCGGCAACTTTGGCACTGATGGTCGCCTGTTCATAAGCCGCCAGCGTGCCGGTCACCGCAATGCTATTTTCCATAGGCCGCTCTTCGATCTTCATCAGGCGCACATCTTTCGGCGGCGTGTTGCCGCTTCTGGCAGCAACCGGATAGCCGCTCTTGCAGGCAAGCGAAGAAAAACCGAGCAAGGCAAGGAGGAAAAAACCCAAGCCGAATTTCGCGGCCTTGGGGTGAGAAAATAGATGGATAAAAATAGTCATTGCTGTGATCGCTTCCGGCGCTCGCCAATCGCACTTCGTCATCATTGTAAAGCTGAATGGGCAAAGCGAATATACAAATCCCTGTACGCCAGCCCGTCTCTAAGCGTTACAGATGCAACTGGCAATCATAAATTTTCTCGCCCCTTTACGAAAGCGCACGAGCGAGAAAAAACGCCGCGCCCGCCGCCAGGCCGCCAATCAAAGCAGTCTGCAAGGCGCTACGCAAAGGGCGCGTGCCGGTGAAACGCCCCTTGATATAGCCGAACAGCGTCAAGGCCACAAGCGTGATGGCGACGGAAAAGAGCAGAGCGTTTTGAGGATGCGAGGAAATCATATACGGCATCAAGGGAATGAACCCTCCGGCGATGTACGCTCCGGCTATGGTCAGGGCGCTGGTGAAAGCGCGATGCGGATTGGGTTTTTCCAGCCCCAGTTCAAACCGCATCATGAAATCCACCCAGGCGTCGCGGTCTTTGCACAAGGCTTCCACCACGGGCTTGCTCTCTTCGGCAGACAAGCCGTACTCCATGAAAATCTGCGTCACCTCTTTGAATTCGTAGTTAGGAATTTCGCGGACTTCTTTGACTTCGCGGCGGCGTTCGTTGGCGTAATGCTCGGCATCGCTTTTGGCCGCCAAGTAGCCGCCCAAGCCCATAGCTATGGAACCGGCGGCGATCTCGGCAAGCCCTGCCACTACGATGAGGTTTGAGGAAGCGACGGCGCTGCTGAGTCCGGCGGCCAGCGCAAACGGCACGGTCAAACCGTCCGACATTCCGATTACAATATCTCTGACTACTTCACCGGCGGTAAAGTGGCGCTCGACGTGAGAGGCTTTCGGCATAGCATTTCTCTTTCCTCAAGGCACGGCGATTTGCGGTGCGGTCATTGGCACCGTGCAAAATTGATGTCACGCGCAAAGACTGCGGCGAAGTGTCCGGCGACCACCTCCGCGACCTCCATTAAATCAAGCGCACGGCTCAAGCCTTGCGCCATCGAAGTTACGCCCTTGTCGGTGATGCCGCACGGGACAATCATGCGAAAATAGTTCAAGTCGGTATTCACATTGAGGGCGAATCCATGACTGGTGATCCAGCGCGCAATGCGAACCCCTATGGCAGCAATTTTTTCGTTGCCAACCCAGACCCCGGTCAAGCCCTTGATGCGTGTGCCGACGATGCCGTAATCGGCGAGGCTGCGAATCAACACCTCTTCCAGGTCGCGCACGTAAGCGTGTACGTCACAGCGGTCGGGCTTCAAATCCAGAATCGGATAGCCGACCAGTTGACCAGGCCCGTGATACGTTACATCGCCGCCGCGTCCGGTCTCGTGAATTTCAAGACCTGCGGCTTCCAGTTGGGCGCGGCTCAATAAAATATTTGCGGCGTTGGCGGCGCGCCCCAAAGTGAAAACGTGATTGTGTTCCAGCAAGAACAACTGTTCGTTGGCTGCGCCTTCTCTGAGTTGCGCGACGGCGCGTTCCTGCATCGCCAGTCCTACGGCGTATGGAACGCGCCCGGAAAAACGGGCTTCGCAAACTCTGCGGGTTTCGACTGCCTGGTTGGTAGCGGTTTCCATCACGAAAAATTGTAACTGGCAAATCGCCGCGAGGAAATAGCCGCACGGCGCGCTCGTGCATCGCGTTGGTGAAGAGGGCGATTCATCTTGCTGAAAAATTGACAAAGCGCGTAGCGCAGAGGACAATTCCCGATAGCCACAATTCACGGGAAAGGTCTTCATTTACGATGTCAAAAAAATTCACCACCGGCGCGACGCTGTTGCTGTTGCTGTCGTTGCTGGCAGGTTCGCTGGTCTTTGCACAGCAAGGCGCGGCGACGCTCGCCGATAACAATACCGATGCCCTCAAAGCGACCGATGAGATTTTGCAAATTGTCAGCAAACTTCGGCAACTGGAGATCAAGCAACCGGTCAAACGGGGTGCCAAAACCCGCGACGAAATCAAAGCTTCGATAATCCATGACCTCGACGACAGCAATACGCCTGCCGAATTCGAGGCCACGGCAAAGACGCTGAAAAAGTTTGGCCTGCTGCCAAGCCAATTTCAGTTGCGCGACTATACTATTCGTCTGTTGACCGAACAGGTGGCGGGTTTTTACGATCCCAAGACCGAATTTTTTTACCTGGCATCGTGGATTCCATTGGCCGAACAGAAGACCGTCATCGCCCATGAATTGACCCACGCTTTGCAGGATCAGCATTTCAATTTAAAGCGTTTTGACAAATGGCCAAAGGGCGATTCGGATGCCGAAACCGCCGCTCACGCGATTGCCGAAGGCGAAGCGACCATCGTGATGTTTCAATATGACTTCGGAGAAAAAGGCATTCCTTTCGATGTTACACGGCTGCCGTCTTTGACTGAATTATTGTTGGCCGAGGGCGTGGATAACGACGAGAAAAAATTCCCCGTGTTGTCGAACGCGCCCACGGTGTTAAAGGAAGGTTTGCAATTCCCTTATTTTTACGGCGCAGGATTCGTGCAGGCGTTATTGAAAAAAGGCGGCTGGTCGCGGGTCAACGAAGCCTATGCGACCTTGCCCGCTTCGACCGAACAAGTCATGCATCCCGATAAATTTCTGGCGAAAGAACTTCCCGTTAAAGTCGAGCTTGCCGATTTGACGGCAACGCTCGGACGCGATTGGCAACGCATAGACACCGACATCAACGGCGAGTTCGGCTTTCAACTGTTGCTTGGCGAATTTATTGACAAAGCCAAAGCGCGTACCGCCGCTGCCGGTTGGGGCGGCGATCATTATGCGACCTATGAAAACAAAACCAGCAATGCCGTGTTGGTCGCGCAGTTCACCAACTGGGACAGCCTCAAAGACGCCGAAGAATTCTTCAACGCCTACAGCGAGCGCACCGAAAAACGCTACAACAGCAAAAGCGCCAGTTTCAGCAATGCCACGTCTCGCGTTTATCAAACCTCGGAAGGCTGGGTCATCCTCGAATGGCGCGACAAAGATGTAGTCATACTGGAAGGCGCGTATAGCCGCGAACAGTTGCAGCGCTTGTCGCAGCAATTCTGGAAGAGCAAAAAATCCGCCGCGTAAAATCCGGCAGTGTGTATAGCGAAGCGCACAACGGCAGAGAGATCTGCATACGCCATCGCAAAAAAGTAATCGCCACACGCACGCCGCCCCTCGCCGTGCCGAAGGATAAAGCCAACGATGCAAAGCTCAAAGCAGAGTTGCGCGAGCTTGCCGCCAAAGAATTGCTCAAGCTGCCGCAACAAGAGCTAGAGCGGTTTGTGTTTGAGATTACGGAAACCTCAAACCCGTTGAGCGGCGGTCGAAGACCTTCGCACGGTCACAGACCGCTGCTCAACGATAGCGCGTTCCGTACACCCATATGCAAACCGCTCTAAACCCGCCAGCGACCTTCTGCGCGGTAGTCTCCTACAGGGGTGGCAGGTAATTAGAGCGTGTCGCAGAATTCCAGCAACAGCCCATATGTTGTAGATAGTCAGACCATCACCTACAATATCTGGACAGAACATCCATTTCTGCGATCCGCTCTAACGACTCAGCCTGCTTTGCCCCGCAGGGGTGTAGGAGAGTAGCCAATTTGCGCGACGCCAATTTGCGCGACGCCCTTTGCCCCGCCGGGGCGTAGGAGGTTAGCCAGTGCTGTAGGCACTGGAACCAAGTTGGGCAAACGCGGCGCGCCCTGAAAGGGTGCAGGAGAGGCGACGCTGCAAACCTCCTGCACCCTTTCAGGGCGCGACCGTCAAGCTGCCTGCGCCTTCCCGTGGCTTCACCACGGGCTAATCTCCTGTGCGCCTCTGGCGCAAAAACTAATTCCCGTGGCTCTACCACAGGCTAATCCCCTATGCGCCTCTGGCGCAAAAACTAAGGATGGTGGATGAAATCAAGTGCAACCTTGTACGGGCGACTCTGCGGTGGTCGCCCCTCCTCGAAATCCCTTAGAAGCTGTTTTAAAAGTTATAGATTGAATGAATTCTCAGAACTTAGAGTCCAGGAATGTCGCTAATTATGGACTGCTTAGTTCTGTAAGCCCTTTGAAATCATTGAGCCTGTTTT
>JACQDB010000103.1 GCA_016201275.1 Acidobacteriota bacterium | reverse complement strand
GCCTCAGTTTTGATGACCGCCTGACTCATCAATTTTCCACCCCCATCCAAAACGCCCGCAACAATGGTTGCCGTATGGACATCAAAAGCGACATACTTAGTCTCAGTCATAGACGCTCCTCCTATAATTTGGTGTTTGAACGATTCCAAATTATCACAGAGGGGCGTCCTTTCAATATAGCTGTTAGGCGGCGGGTTCAGCGGCTAGATATCCATCGCCTTTCTAACCGCATTAATAGCCTGCTCGACATCTTCATTAGTCGTCTGCCAGTTACAAACTGACACTCGCATACAACGCTTGCCACGCCAAGTCGTTCCCCCGAAAAACACTTCGCCCTTTTGGAGAATCTTGGCCATCACCTCTTCCGTTCGTAAATCGTGGTCGACTTCGGTGGCCCCGGTTTTATCTGCGATGAATCTCACCAACCCCTGATTGATTTGCGCCTCCGAAACTAACTCTGCCCCGCGTAACGCTCCTATGCGGCCGACGAGCGTTCGCGCGTGGCGGCTGGTGCGTTCTATTAAGTCCGCGATCCCTTGCTTCCCGAGTTGCCTGATGGCGGCATACGTCGGTACGCCACGCCCGCGCCGAGACCATTCCGGGTTCCAGTCGATTTGATCGTAGGCGTCAGAATCGTGTGTCAAATAGCTCGCGCGGTGCGACATCGATGCCCGATGCGCCGCGCCGTCCGCCACAAAAGCATAACCGCAATCATACGGCACGTTGAGCCACTTATGACCGTCCGTCGCCCACGAATCGGCTTGCTCCACACCTTTGAGCAGGTGTTTATATTTGGGGCTCGCGTTCGCCCAAAGACCGAATGCCCCGTCAACGTGAACCCACGCGCCTGAGGCGTGCGCTAGCGGAACGAGTTCGGCGAAAGGATCAAAACCGCCGGTGTTGATGTCGCCCGCCTGCAATAAAACGATTGTCGGACTATGCCGATCTTCCCATAGCGCCGTAGCGAGGGCGCTTGCTTCCAAACGTCCCAGATTATTCGTTGGCAGGTCAATCACGTGGTCACTGCCGAAACCTAGTAAACGAATCGCGCGTTCGATTGAGCCGTGTTGCTGACCGCACAAAATCCGAAACTGCGGCGCATCCGCTAGTCCTTTCCGCTCAACATCCCAGCCGCGTTTATTCAACAAAGCGTTTCGCGCCGCCGCCAAGCAAGTCGCGTGGGCCATCTGACAGCCCGTTACGAAAGCAAAGCTGGCGATTACAGGGAGACCCAGTAACTCTTTCAGCCACTGCCCGCAGATTTCTTCAATGACTGCCTCGGCCGGGCCGCAAGCATACAAAGCGGCGTTTTGATCCCAAGTCGACGTTAGCCAATCCGCTGCGAGCGCGGCGGGCAGAGAGCCGCCGATCACCCAACCGAAGAAACGCCCGCCCGCGCTACCCAAAATGCCGCCCTCAACGTCGGCGACCAAGTCGTTGATAACTTGAACGGCATCTACGCCTCCGACGGCGAGCGGATGAGACAAACTTCGGCGCAAGTCTTTTAGGTCCACGGTGGCCGAGACGGGGGTTTGGTCGAGGTTCTTAAGATAGTTTAATGCGTGTGCGAGAGTTTGTTCGAGAACAGTGCGATAATCTGATGTCACCATTATTCTTCACCCTTATTTATTAGCGGTAGCTATCCAATAGCCGCCTAACAATCGTTGGTCACGTTTCGCTTTCTATTCATCCGGCAGCGAAAGCTGCGCCCATAAATACATCGCCGCATAAGCGCGCCACGGTCGCCAGTTCTCCGCCAACTGCAACAATTGTTTTTCGGCAAGCAGAGCGTTTTTGACTGCCTGTTTTCGCAACGCCAGATCGCCTGCCGGAAACGCATCGGGCCAATGCAAAGCGCGCATAGTGATGTATTGCGCGGTCCAATCGCCTATGCCGGGCAGGGTTTTCAACGCCTCTATGGTGGCAAAAGGGTCGGCGCTGGCATCGAGTTTGATTCGTCCTGCGCTGACCTCGCAAGCCAGATGATGCAAAGTGGCAGCGCGTTTTTGCGTCAAGCCCGTGGTCGCAATCGCTGCCGGAGTTGCTGCCGCAAGCGTCTTGGCGTCGGGAGTCAAGCGCGTCAGCCCGACGAAGGGCGTGTGCATGGCAGGGCTGAATTTTTCCGCCAGTCGCGCCGCCAGAGTGTTCGCGCCGCGCACGCTGATCTGTTGTCCAAGAATGGTTCGCATAGCCACTTCAAAACCATCCCAAGCGCCCGGCACGCGCAAGCCTGGCGCTCGTTCGATAATGGCTGCGAGGCGCGCATCCGCCATCAAGTGTTCAGCAATGGTCTGCGGATTGGCGTCCAGATCAAACAGATGCCGCAGGCGCGCCAACACCTTCATCAATACCGGCGAAAGCGTCGTCGGCATCGTCACCAGCAAATGATTCTCAGCTTCTGCACATTCGACTTTCACCCAGCCACTGTGCTTTTCCATCTGCACGCTTCGCAGATAAGCTTTGCCGATCACGGCTTCGACTCCTGCGATGGCGTGCGCGTCCAGAAAATCAAGCAGCGCTTGCCAGGTGAAAGGCGGACGATAAGCCAGGCGCAAGGTGATGGTTTCACTCAGCGGCGCAATCGTTTGAGCGCGGCGTATGTCGGTTGGCGATAAACCGTAACGAGCGCGAAACAGCGTGTTGAATCGTCGGACGCTGCCAAAGCCAGCGCTGAAGGCCACCTCAATCATCGAAAGCGGCGTCTCCTGCAACAAGCGTTTGGCGAATAAAAGTTTTTGCGTTTGCGCGAAAGCGACGGGCGGCAAACCGAACTCCTGCATGAAGAGTCGCCGCAATTGACGTTGGCTCAATTGTAACTCAGCGGCCAGCTCACTGATTTTATATTCGCCCAATTCGCCGGATTGAATGCGCGTCAGAGCGCGGCGCACCACCTGATCGCTTTGCTGATCGGGCGAATGCGGCGACAGTTCCGGGCGACAGCGCAGGCAAGGGCGAAAGCCTGCGTCTTCGGCAGCGGCGGCAGTAGGGAAGAAACGACAATTGTGCGAGCGCGGGGTTTTCGCCGGACAGACCGGGCGGCAATAAATGCCGGTGCTGGTGACGGCGGTAAAAAAGAGGCCATCAAAACGCGCATCACGGGAACGCGCCGCGAGATAACATTGTTCATGGTCTAAGATCATAGGGGCTATTGTGCGCTTTTTGAGCATGGCTGTCTCGCCGTTTTCGGCCATGAATATGCAAAGGTCTGGCAAGGGCGCAGGAAGGAGGTATAAGAAAATAGCGTTGATGATTAGCAAGAGCGCAGGAAGAATGTATAAAAAAATAGCGGTGACAATTCAGCCGCCTTCCGACGGCATCTCTTCAGCAAACACACCGACGCGCAATTCCGTCACAGCCTCTGCCCCGATGGCTTCGAGCCGATCACCAAAACCCAGATTGCAGAGTGGAAACATCGCCTGCGGAAAGACACCAAATTTTAAGGCGATGCGGGTGATAAGTAAAAATCAGTTATAACGAAGCAAATTAATGGGAATGCAAAAAATTATTCCGGTTCTGTCCCCCAATGCTTTCCATAATCTCTTGTATAAAGATTTTTTATTTCTGATAGAAGCATTATAGTACTCCCCAAAATCAAGACCACAAAACGGTCAAATTAAGGTGGTCTCGGCTGCTGCTTTTTGTCCTTGCCGATAGACCGCTTCCGGCGTTTGATAGTCTAATGATTGATGCAAT
>JACQDB010000100.1 GCA_016201275.1 Acidobacteriota bacterium | reverse complement strand
TCAAAGAGCGAAGTGAAAAAGCAGTTAAAATCAACTGGCAGTTTTCAATCAAAACAGCCAGAACTAAACTAAATAGGCATTATACAAAGGTAAATTCTGAAAATATGAAATACCTAGAAATTTAGGTTCCGGTGTACTTACAAAGTCGAACTTAGCGCCAATCGAATTCGACTTCAATCACAATGGCATACTCAACCGGCACGCCTTTGCTCATCGCCGGTTGAAACTGCAAAACTCTGGCGATGCGAATCGCCTCTTCGGTCAAACCATCCGGCAAAGCGTTCAACACCTGCACGCTTTTCACTGCGCCCTCCGCACCGACTTTAAGTTGCAGACGCACCGCGCCGGTAATTTTATTGCGCCGGGCGTCTGCGGAATAATTGGGGCGCAGACGATTCAGCGGCCTGGGCTTGGCATCCACTTTCGGATTATCGGGCGGCGGCGCAGTCAAGCCCACTTGCGGATGCCCCGGAAACGCGCCAGCGGTCTTGCCATCGGCAAATTTCACCCCGACAAGTTCAACCTGCAAGCTCGCAGGATTGCCCGATAAAATCATCAACTCGTAGTGAATTTGCTGGCTCTCCAACGAATTGACGGGCAGCAGATTCGGGTAAGAAAAAAATACCTGCCGGGTTTCGACATTGGTAAATTTGAAGCCTGCGCCGGTGATCACTTTAGTGGTTTCGTTTTGAATTTCTATGGTCGCCTGCATCGCAAAATCCGCCGCATAACCGGCAGTTTCTGCCGTCGTCGCTAAATCTTTTTCGTCACGACGCACGGCCTTGATGGTGGCTTTGGTGATCTCCAACACGACATTTTCTGGATTGTTGCGGCGCAGCGATATGTCATAAGCGTTGTGCAATTTTTGCAGCAAATCGGTGCGCTCGTTTTCGCTCACTACGGGCGGCGCAGTTTCGACGCTGCCCATATTTCCTGCCGCCTCAGCCCCGACAAATCCGGCGGGGGCGCTCGGCGCTTTTTCGATGACTCGGCCATCTTTGGTAAACACAAAACCGATGACGCCGATGACTTTAACCGCCACGCCAGCGATTTGCGTCGGAACAAATTCCCACTCGCGCAAGGCTTGCATCGCCGCTTCCGCAAGTAGTTGATCGCCCAAAACCGGTGTCGTCGCCATCACCTTGCCGTCTTTGTCCACTTTGATTTCGATGAGGACTTCGCCGGAGCGGCCTTGCGCTTTGGCGGCTGCCGGATAGGCCGGCAAGGCACGTTTGACGGCGCTTTGCTGCAACCCGCTTGATGATTTGCCAATCACCCTTGGCGATTGTGTTGGTGACTTCTCCGGCTTTTGAGCGCTGGCATAAGGAGCCATCAACAACCACGCCAGAAGGAACAAAACGGCACAATAACTCTGATAGTTTTTCATTGCTACTTCCTCGAATCTCTCAATAATTTTTGATTTCTGATCGTAATGGAACTATGGATTTTGCTTTTCTTGTGAATATTTTCACTTGCATTGTCGGGCAAAAATTCCAAGGATCAACTCACCGGCAGTTCGATGATAAACTTAGCGCCGCGTGGTTGATTGTCCTCCACGCGTATGCGGCCTTTGTGGTCGGCAATGATGTGACTGACGATGGCCAGTCCCAATCCTGTGCCGCGCTGTCGGGTTGAAAATTTCGGTAGAAATAATTTATCGCGATCAGAGGGCTTGATGCCGTGGCCGCTGTCGGCCACCGTCAAGCGCATGAAGTCGGCCTCTTTGTCATACTGCGTGACAATGCGAATGAGCTTGTCAAGCTTACCGTTTTGACTGGCGTTGCCGTTGCCCGTCGGGTCTTTCGCATCAATCGCTTCCACGGCGTTGTCTATCAAATTCACCACCACGCGCTTGATCTGTTCGGTGTCCAGGCGCATCGTCGGCGCGTCGTGCGCCAAATCTGTTTCGAGGCGTATGCCGTTCAAGCGTTCGTCATACAGCGCCAAGGCTTCCCTGACCACTGCATTCAAAGAGGCCGCCACCGGGCGCGCTTCCGGCAACCGCGCAAAGCGCGAAAACTCTTCGACCATGCGTTGCAAAGCGCCGACTTCGCGCACGATGGTGGCCGTGCCTTCGCGCACAACTTCATCGAAGTGGGCTGCCGCACTCGCGCCCGTGCCGCGTTTATAATTGCGTATGATGCGTTCGGCAGAGAGTTGAATCGGCGTCAGCGGATTTTTGATTTCGTGCGCCATGCGCCGCGCTACTTCACTCCACGCCGCAGCCCGTTCGGCCTGAATCAAATTGCTCAAATCTTCAATGACGATGACCCAACCTTCAATCGCGCCTTTCGATTCGCGCA
Source organism: Acidobacteriota bacterium (assembly GCA_016201275.1). Lineage (GTDB taxonomy): Bacteria > Acidobacteriota > Blastocatellia > UBA7656 > UBA7656 > JACQDB01. The sequence continues at coordinate 11,342 of JACQDB010000100.1, read as the reverse complement.
GCGCAATCGCTGTCGTTGCGGTAAACAAAGCGCTGCCATCGGGGCGAGAAAATTCAATCTCGGTTTGCGCGACTTCGCTGCGCCAGGCGCGCCGACATAATCTCGTCAACTCGCAACCCTGCGGACTGAGCGCTTCAAGCGCTGCGCCGACTTCTGGCTTTTCCGCTAGACCCAGCATAGCGGTCGCGGCTTCGTTAATCGTCGCAATGTGAGTTTTGTCATCAATCGAAATCACTCCGGTTGATAAAGATTCCAGCACCGTTTCGATGTACCGGCGACGATCATCAAGCGCCAGATTGGTCACCTGTAAATCTTCGGCGGCGCGTTCCAACTGGCGGCGATTTTCGGCCAGCATACGCGCCATCTCGTTAAACGCATTGACCAGCGCCGCCAATTCGTCTTCGGCCACGGTGTCCACCGGCTGCTCGAAATCGCCACGCGCCACGCGGTCGGTGGCTTCCACCAGTGCCTGTATCGGCACGGTAATGCCACGCGCCACATACAACGCCAGCCAGCTTGCCGAAAAGACCAGCAACAAAGCGACCGCCGCCAGCAATAAGGTATAGGTCGCTTTGATCCGCCGGAGTTTTACTTTCAGCGCCGCGAAATCTTTATGATGCGCGGTGATGCTGGTGGTTCCCGCCGATAATTCGGGGGGAAATTCGCGGACGACGATCAAGCGGCTGGCTTGATTTGGCGCGCTGGCAATCGTCAATCCGGCGATGAAATAAACCGCCGCTGGCACCGAAGTTTCTTCGACAGCAGTGGTCGAAGTAGTTTTCAAGGACAGCCGTTGCTCAACTTTATTGAGTTTCTGGGCGATTTTGAATTGCAGATTGCGATCATCTTTCTGCGTCATCACGGTATATTCCGGCGAGATGAATTTCACCAAGGCGAGTTTGTGCATCTCCAGTTCGCGTTGCAGGTCTTCAACAAATAACGGCTCATGAAAATCTTTGCGCTTGGCCAATGCCAGAGTGCGAACGATGTCACGCGCATCGGCTTCCAGATCGGCTTCCTCTTTTTTATAGTAATCTTGCTGCAATTGCTTGGCGTCTTCGGCAATCTGACGCGCCGGATCGCCGAACCAGCGGTCTATGCTGCGATTCAACAAACCGTAAGCGAAGAAGAACAGCAAGGCAACTGGCAGCAGCGATAACATGATGGCGTAAGTGACCAGGCGAGCTTTGAATTGGGAACCAGCGCGACCGGCGCGGCGTTCGCGTCCAAGCTTGATGACGTTTCGCAGCAACACAAACAGCAGCGTCACAAAGGCGAAAAAGTTGAGCGTCGAAAGGGCGTACAACAACAGCGTTTCCCCTGCGGTTTCCGGCGACAGAAACGGCGACAGATTGAAACCACCCTGAGCGATCAGCGACAGCAATAGCAACAGCAATACGCTGGCGACCAGTATAATTTTGTTCAGCCGTTTGCGCCCACGCTCGGCGTTCTGTTTGGTTGTCAAATGATTCGGTGAATTGTCCAAAGGCGTTGCCCCTCAACCTTCATAGCGATTCAAATGTAACTTGCCTGCGTCAAGCCAGTGGCTTGCGCCGGTATCAATTTTCGCTGGCGAGAGAATCGCCAGGCTCCCCCACGGCAAACGGATCGGCACGATAATTCCATGCTCACCTGCATACGTCGGTTCAGCCTTTTCGGCTTCCTCGATTAATCGTGAAGCCTATGTCAGCCTTTCCCGTTCGCTCAAGCGCAGCGTCTGCGCGGTCAATTCGTTGAGCCTATCGGTGGACATCGCCTTGCGCCTTTCCTGCACAGCGATTGTAAAAGGAAGTTTCCTTCCTGCACAATCGCTCGCGCCGCTTTTGCCTTTTGCCTTTTACCTTTTGCCTTCTATAATGACCGTTACCATTGAGGGAGATTTTATGCCGATTACCAAAGACGATGTGTTAAAAATTGCCGAACTGGCAAGGTTGGAACTCACCCCGGAAGAGAGCGAATCGTTCACCGTGCAACTCGATGCCATACTCGGCTACATAGATAAGCTCGACGAATTGGACACCCGCGAAGTCGCGCCGATGTCGCATTCGACCACCGCCAGCGGCGATACCGAATACAGCCGCCGCGATGATGTGGCGCGCCCCAGCCTCGGCCAGCAAAGCGCCGTCGCCAACGCCCCAGACAGCGAAGCCGGTTATTTCAAAGTGCCAAAAGTTATTGGGAATTAGTCATTAGTCGTTAGTCGTTAGCTACAGATTGTTCGTCAATAAAATTATGGTGAGGGCTGATAACTAATGACTATTAAGGGAGAACAAGTTGGAATTACGAGAACAATCCATCAAAGCGGTGCGCCAGCAGATCGCCGCTAAAAAAATCAGCGCCGTTGAATTATGCAAGGCGGCGTTTGCACGCATCGAAAAACTCGCAGACTTAAACGCTTTTATATCCTTGACTCGTGAAGACGCCCTCGCACAAGCGCAAGCCATAGACCAGGCGGCGCAGAGTGGCGCAGAGTTGCCGCCCTTGGCCGGTACGATTCTCGCCGTCAAAGACAATATGGTGATGCGCGGCGTCAAGACTACAGCAGGCTCGAAGATTCTGTACAACTACATTCCGCCTTACACCGCCACAGCGGTTGAACGCTTGCAGGCGGCGGGCGTCATCATCGTCGGCAAAGCCAACTGTGACGAATTCGCTATGGGTTCGTCGAATGAAAATTCGGCTTACGGCATCGTCAAAAACCCTTGGGACACCGAGCGCGTGCCGGGCGGTTCATCGGGCGGTTCGGCGGTGGCGGTCGCCGCAGGCATGGCTATGGCGGCGCTAGGCTCCGACACCGGCGGTTCGATTCGTCAACCGGCAGGGTTCTGCGGCATCGTCGGCTTGAAACCGACTTATGGGCGCGTCTCGCGTTACGGCTTGATTGCTTTCGGTTCTTCGCTCGATCAGATCGGCCCGTTTGCCAACTCCGTCGAAGACATCGCCCAGTTGATGAACGTCATGGCAGGCCGCGACCCGCTCGATTCAACTTCCAGCGAGAAGGCTACCGATGATTATGTAGCGGCGCTCGATGGCGATGTGCAAGGCTTGCGCGTAGGCGTGCCGAAAGAGTGTTTCGGCGAAGGGCTGGATGCCGAAGTCAGAGAAAAAATCGAAGCCTCAATCAAGAAGTTTGCCGAGTTGGGTGCAGAGATCATCGAAGTCAGTTTGCCGCACAGCGAATATGCCGTGCCGGTTTATTATTTGATCGCCACCGCCGAAGCCAGCTCGAATCTGGCGCGCTTTGACGGCGTGCGTTACGGCTTTCGCGCCGAAGAAGCCTACACCCTCAAGGATATGTACAACCGTACACGCGACGAAGGCTTTGGCGCGGAGGTCAAGCGTAGAATTATGCTTGGCACCTATGCGTTATCCGCCGGTTATTACGATGCTTATTACGGCAAGGCGCAACAGGTGCGCGCTTTGATTGAAGGCGATTTTCGCAATGCTTTCGACAGGTGCGATGTAATTGTCACGCCGGTGACTCCGACTCCGGCATTCAAACTTGGCGAAAAGACCGCCAATCCTTTGGAGATGTACCTGTCGGACATCTACACGATTACCTTGAATCTGGCCGGGGTTCCGGGCTTGAGTATGCCTTGCGGTTTGGCGTCCAACGGAATGCCGATTGGCATACAACTGATCAGTCGGCACTTCGATGAAGCACGCTTGTTAAAAGCGGCGCATAACCTGGAACAGGCTACAGGATTGGGTTTCAAGCCACGCGCTATTGAAGGGTTGTAAGTTATCGCTTTGCAAAACGCTCCACAACAGACCTCCGCCGCCTTTGGCGTAACCGATTTGTGGCTGCTGTTGACGGCGCTAATCTGGGGAACCAACTACGCCGTGACGAAATTCGCGCTGGAGGATTTTCTGCCGCTGGCGTTCAGCGGCCCGCGTTTCCTGATTGCCTCCTTGTGCATGGCGGCGGTGTTGTATGTCTCACGTCAAGGCTTCACCGTCGAGCGTCGTCACTGGCTGCCGATGTTTCTTTTCGGCGTCTCCTCGGTAGCTCTCAATCAAGCGCTGTTCACCATAGGACTCAGCTACACACGCGCCGGAAACGCCGCCTTGATTCTCTCGACCTCGCCGATCTTCACCGCCATCATCAGCCGCTTTCGCCACCACGAACACTTTTCGCGGCGCGGCATATTGGGGCTGCTCATCGGCTTTGCCGGCATCACCCTGATTATTCTGTCGGGCAACAAAGAGGTCAACTTTCGTGAAAGCTTGACCGGCGATCTGTTGTTGTTGCTGGCGGCGGTCTTCTGGGCAACTTACACCGTAGGCACAGGGCAATTCGCGCCTCTCTACGGCTCGCTGAAAAGCGCTACCATCATGATGCTGTTGGGGACGCCGGTGTTGTTGTTGTTCAGCGCCCCAACGCTGGTGCAACAGAATTGGGCAGCGGTGCGCGCCATCTCGTGGGCGGGAATGGTAGCCAGCGGCGTGTTGTCCTTGGCGCTCTGTTTCATCCTGTGGAATTACGGCGTCAAGCGCATAGGCGCAACGCGCACGGCGATTTATTCCAATGTGCAACCGATAGTCGCTTTGCTGGCGGCGTGGCTGATGATTGGCGAAGTGCCAAGTGCAGGGCAAATCTGCGGAGCCGTGATTACCTTTGTCGGCGTCTATATGGTGCGGCGCGGCATGACCTCTTTGGTTCAAAACCACCGACAGGAAGACGAAGAAGAAGAGATCAGTTTAGGGTTAAGCAAAGGATAAGCAACCCGCAGATTCACGCCGGATTTGCAGTTAAAAATAGAAAACTCATTCCGCTATATCGCACTTTCTCACCAGTTTTTATTAAACACTTCTTACTTCTCTTCCCCTTTGCAAGCGCATAGTAACCGAGCAGCAAAAAACTATTGACGGGTTGATAAAAACCCAGCAATCTAGGGGCTGAAAAAGCTGCAAAGCTGTATTCATCGTCCCCACAGACGATCACCAGTTCTCACTATTCGCGTTGCGACAGCGCTTTACACTTAACGAACAGGGGGATACGTATATGAAATTGATTCGCCGCTTATCACCACCGTTTCACCACTGCCTAGTTTATCTGGCTTTTATCCTTTTCCTGTCTGTTGTTATCAACGGTGTCACGCGCTCGGCCAAGACCTCGGCGGACGATAAACCGATGGAGTTGGGATTGACGGTACAAATGCTCGACCAGATGAGCGCCTTGCCCGGTGGCTTGGCGGCCTTGCCCGCACGGTTGCCAAATGAATCGGCGCAACCGGCAGCAGTGGAATTGGGCAAGCTGCTCTTTTTCGATAGTCGCTTGTCGCTAGACCGCTCGATGAGTTGCGCTACTTGCCATGACCCGACCAAAGGCTTCACCGATGGGCAGGCGCTCGCCACAGGTTTCGCCGGCAAAGCCTTGAAGCGCCATTCGCCGACTCTCCTTAACAGCGCTTTTAACACACGGCAATTCTGGGATGGTCGCAGCGCCTCCCTGGAAGACCAAGCGTTGGGGCCTATCAAAAATCCTGACGAGATGAATATGGGCAATGACGAAATGGTGATCGAACGCCTCAATCGAGTGCCGCAGTACAGAGAGTTATTTCAGCACGCCTACCAGCAAGCCCCGACCATGCAAGGCATCGCCAAAGCCTTGGCCGCTTTCGAGCGCACCTTGATTACCCCGGATGCGCCCTTCGATCACTATATGAAAGGCGACAAGGCGGCGTTGACAGCAGCGGAAAAACGCGGCCTCTTGTGGTTCATCAGCAAGGCTTCCTGCTCGCAGTGTCACAATGGCGTGAACCTGACCGATAACGAGTTTTACAACCTTGGCCATAACGCTACGAATGACCAAGGGCGCTTTGCCATCACCAAAGCGGAAAAGGATAAAGCGGCCTTCAAAACGCCGAGTTTGAGGAATGTGGCATTGACCGCGCCTTATATGCATGATGGCTCTTTGCAGACCCTCGAAGAAGTGGTGGATTATTACAATCAAGGCGGCGGCAACAACCCGCACAAGTCGAATCTGATTATGCAGCTTTTTCTGACAGATCAGGAAAAAGCCGATTTGGTGGCCTTTCTCAAAACTTTGACCGGAAGCCAGCCGCCGATTTCCAAGCCCGAAATTCCCCACGACCAGCAATAACGAAAGGTAATTTTCCCCAGAGAAAAACACCCATGATGATCAAAAAGATGGCTCTACTTCTCACTGTTCTTTTTGTACTTGCGCCAGGGGCGGCAAGACCACAGGCGCAAAACCACACGACCTCTGAACCTGCATTCAAGAGTCTGCATCAATTGATGGAAGAAGGCATTCATGAGCGTTTTACCTTTGTCTCTTTCACGCTTTGGCACGATACGCCAATGACGCCGGAGAAACTGGAAACGATTGCCGCCTCGGCTATGGAATTGCGCCAACTGGCCGACACCATTCCGACTTACAGCCCCAAGCAACTACAGGTAGAAGGGGCAAAAGAAGATTTGCGGCTGTTTGCAACCAGAGCCGCCGAGCTTTCCAGCAAAGCGCAAAAGCTGGCAGAGACCGCTGCCCTACAAGATGTAGCGGCAACCGAAACAGCATTCAAACAAGTGGAGGCAAGTTGTCAGGCTTGCCACAACAGGTTTCATCAGTCGCTGCGGAATCAGTAGGCCAGTGCGGCGCGGTCAAGCTTTCCAGTTGACTGGTGCGGGACGAACTTTCCTGGCAAAGGATTAGGCTTTGAACCGGCGTGGAAACACGCCGCCACGCCGCTGCCCCTCGAGCGGGTTATTGGCACTCTGGTATTTTGTGTAAAGGTACAGCAGATGTTGTATGTCATTGCTATAGATAACGCTATATGTTGATGCCCTTCACGAAAGCTAGAGGAGCGCCGGATTATTTTTCAATTCAACAATCAACTGGTAATTTTAGGAGGCCAACGCAATGAAAAAACTGTTACTCGTACTGGTGCTGCTGCTCACCGCCGGAGCGCTACAGGTTCAGGCTGGCAACATTATGGGAAAAGTGAAAGGCAAGCCCGGCAATGTCGTGGTCTGGGTCGAAGGCGTCAAAGGGTTTTCGGTTCCCGCAACCAAGCCTTCTTTCTCGCAAAGAGGGATGGTGTTCTTTCCGGCGCTGCTGGTCATCGTCGCCGGACAAACCGTGCAAATGCCCAACGATGACAGCGTGGTGCATAACGTCTATTCCTTTTCTCCGACCAAGAAATTCAATCTGGGTATCTATGGCAAAGGCGAAAACAAGGAAGTCACCTTCGAGCAACCTGGCGTCGTCGAGTTGTTCTGTTCCATTCACAAGCAGATGAAAGGGAAGATTTTGATTGTCCCGAATCCCTATTATGCGCGCATCGGCAGCAGCGAAATGTATCGCATCACGGCGCTTCCGGCAGGCAACTACACCTTGAAATTGTGGAGCGATAGCGGCGCGCTGGAGACCCGGCGAATCGTGGTGCCGGCGAAAGGCGATGTCGTAGTCAATTTCTGATCCCTTCCAATATGGCATGAAGTTCAGGTCATTGACCTTCATGGCCAATGACCTGAAGGTAAGCGAAGTGCGACAAATTTCAACCCGAATGCACGGCTAAGGAAATGAAAACTACGGTTTGGCTCAATCCCGACAGGCGTTTTCGTGATTTGACCATCGCACTACATAGGTGAAGCGTGTCGAGCCCAGAAGTTGACGAAAAAGCCTATGAACATTGGTCAAAATCAATCTCTTGGTTTTCTCAGCCGTGCATTTAGGCTTCCGTTTGTCGAACGGCTTGCTTCTCTATCCTTTCACCAAACTGAAGTCTGTTGAACCGTTTTTGCAAAAACCTTATAGCGAATTTCATTTGCCCACAACCATGACATCTGGTTGAGAGGCGGTCGGTGATCGCCGCACGACGATCACCGACCGCCTCTCAATCAATCACACACCTCTGCAAGCCGCTATAACTCGACTTGGTACATTTTTCAGCGGCGAACTTCATACCCTTGGCCGTGAAGACGGGGCGACGAAACCGCTCTCCTCATTGACCTACCATTTAATTATCTGTGTGCCTCTGTGGTTTCCGGTGTGTCAGCGTTTCAAAGGTCAAATTCATTTTTTTTTGCTATCATTCGGCTGCTTCATTTCCGTTGCGTATAGAAGTTTAGACGAGGAGCAAGAGGCTTGAGTTTTCATACCACGACGATTGAGGAAACGACCGGCGAAGAGGTGTGGGAAGTCGCGCTTGGCGGTCAACTATTACTGGATTATCCGCTGCTCAACAAAGGCAGCGCTTTTACGCTCGAAGAGCGCCGCGAGTTTGGCTTATTGGGCTTATTGCCGCCGCACATCTCTACGGTTGAAGAGCAATTGATTCGCAACTATGCCAACTTCAAAGTCAAAGAGACCGACCTGGAACGCTATGTCTTTCTGGTGTCCTTGCAAGACAGCAACGAAACTCTGTTTTACAGTCTGCTGGAAAAACATCTCGCCGAAATGATGCCGATCATTTATACGCCGGTAGTCGGGTTGGCGAGCCAGCATTACTCGCACATCTATCGCCGCCCACGCGGCCTCTACATTTCCTATCCGCAGCGCGCCGAGATGGACGAGATGTTGGCCAACGCCACGCTTGCCGAGGTCTCGATCATCGTCGTCACCGATGGCGAACGCATATTGGGATTGGGTGATCTGGGCATCGGCGGTATGGGCATCCCCATAGGCAAACTGGCGCTCTACACCGTCTGCGCCGGTCTTCATCCGGCCACCACGCTGCCGATTATTCTCGACGTAGGCACCAACAATCAGGAGTTGCTAGGCGACCCGTTGTACATAGGCTGGCGACACCCGCGCATCAGCGGCGCAGAGTACGACGAGTTCCTAGAGGCGTTTGTCGTAGGTCTCAAGCGGCGCTTTCCCCAAGCCCTCTTGCAATGGGAAGATTTCGCCAGACACAACGCCCGTCGCCTGCTGGAAAAATATCAAGACCGCCTCTGCTCGTTTAACGACGACATACAAGGCACAGGCGCGGTCACCACTGCCGCTTTGCTGGCCGCTTCGCAAATCACCGGCAGCAAAATCAGCCAACAGCGCATCGTGATGTTTGGCGCAGGCTCTGCCGCCACCGGCATAGCGGAACAGATACTCGCCGCGATGATGATGGAAGGTCTCAGCGCCGCCGAGGCCACAGCCAGGCTGTGGCTGCTCGATGTAGGCGGCTTGCTGCACAGCGGTAGAGAGGACCTCGAAGCCATCGCTCGTCCCTTCGCGCAACCGGTCGAGCGTCTGGCCAACTGGCAATTGGCTAACTCTGCTTTCATCACACTCGCCGAGGTGGTGCACCATCTTCACCCGACGGTATTGATCGGCACAGCAGCGCAACCCGGAGCTTTCACTAGAGAGATCATCGCAGCGATGGCCGCGCATACGCCGCAGCCGATTATCTTTCCGCTATCGAATCCCACCTCGAAATGCGAAGCGCATCCGGCGGACGTGCTGGCTTGGACTGCCGGTCGCGCCATCGTCGCAACCGGCAGCCCCTTTGCGGCGGTTCCGGCCAGCGTTTATGGCGGCACAGGAACGCGCATGATCGGGCAATGCAACAACTCCTACATCTTTCCGGGAGTGGGCTTGGGCGTCATCGCCAGTGGCGCACGTCGCGTCACCAATGAAATGTTCGCGGTCGCCGCTCGTGCCTTGAGCGCTCTGTCACCGGCCTTGCGCGACCGCAACGCCTCGCTGTTTCCGCCGCTTGAAACGATACGCAGCGTGTCCAGAACCGTGGCCATAGCCGTAGCCGTACAGGCGCAAAGCGAAGGTCTGGCGGCACAAACTTCGCTTGAAGAAATCACCTTCCGGGTTGACGCAAATATGTGGAAACCTCGTTACGTCCGTTATCGTCGTGCAAAAAAGCCCTGAAAATTCGAGCTTTTTTCGTATCAGCCGATTCCCGTTCACATTTTTTTGGCGATGTTCTGATTCCGCGAGGCGAGTGGCCTGATGTCATACATACACTCAGTAATAACTTGAAACACCTCTCGCAGTGACAATCGGTAAAGAAATTATCTGTCGCTGATTCAAGCAATTCTCCAATTCATCGCTTAATCGCGTCGCTTCAGGCACGGCGATTGCGAAGCTAATCCGTGTCTTCGGGAAGTTGAAGAAGTTCGAATCTTACGCTTCGCTACACCGGATTTCATTTCCCGAACGAGCATTTTTAGCTAGGAGGTTATACGTCATGAAAAGCTTGAAGATCGCGGCGCTGGCGGCGGCCATTCTGTTTTTCGCCGCTTCCGCCAACAGCGTTTTCGCGCAGGGGCCGCTACAAAAAGAGATTGACTTTACAATTAATCACCCCTTCGAGATGAGCAAAAGCAATATTGTTTTACCAGCTGGCAAATACATCTTGTACCAGATTGATGAAAACGATTTGGATTTGTTTGCCCTGTACCGCAATAACCGTATGCACGCGCCCATTGCGATGGTTCGCACGACGCGCATAGATTACACGGGTAGCAGTTATCCCGGCAAAGACAAGATGCTGGTGAAGATAGATGAAGAAGGCCCGGTTCTCATGCCAGTCATCAACGGTTGGAACATCGCGGGTTCAGATGGCTGGGAGATTATTGCTATCGTACCAGACCGTGAACGTATGGAGATGGCAGGCAGTCGCATTTCCATGAAGAACGACCTACACCAATCAAAACTCCAGAAGGATCGAGTAGTAGTTTCTATGAGTACATTCGGTTTCTAAAGTCTGCTGAACGGAGTGCAAGCGAAAGTCCGCCACCCAATTTGAGTGGCGGACTTTTTTAATCTGCAATTGACCGAAGCCGCCTTATCTCGACTTTGTACATTTTTCAGAGGCGAACCGAGCTTGCCAATCCCCCCGATGGAAATCGGGGGATGGTTAAAGTCCAACCTACGAAACGCTCCAAACCGCCTCGGCTCTCCGTGGCTAGATTTTTCAGCGGCGCAGCAGCCTAATTTCATTGGTTTTTTCAGCACTTAGAGCGGTTTTCCTATGTGTGTACAGAACCCCCTATCGTTGAGCAGCGGTCTTCGACCGCGTGCCGGTCAGAGACCGCCGCTCAACGGGTTTGAGGTTTCCGTAATCTCAAACCAAAACCGCTCTAGAATTATTGAACCTCACCTCAACAAGCTGAGGTTCAATAATTCCAATGCGCGAACCGCAACGTCAGCGCTTGATTGGTGCTGTTCAATTTGAAATTGTAAGTATCTGAACAAAAGTTCGGTGGTATTACAATATGCTTTCGCCTCATTGATTGACTGATTACAGCAATTCTTTATCCCTGAAAATTTTTGTTGAGGTACTTACTACACCGGAACCTAAATTTTCAAGTGTTTTAGTCATTTCTATAGATGTATGAAAAAACAACATCTAAAGCTAAGTGAA
>JACQDB010000095.1 GCA_016201275.1 Acidobacteriota bacterium | reverse complement strand
TGTAGTTGTTGGGTGTACATAACAAATATTCGATATATTGTTGCTTCGTCATCATTCTTTGATGATACTATTTCTGACCTCAAGCGAAAGTCCTAATTATTTAAAAGTGAATTGAGAATTTTCCCTGCCTGAAGCCAATCTTCCCCCGTAGGAACCAACAACCTGCCTTCTTTTTCATATTCTTTTTTCGCCAGTTCCAGCTTTCTCAGTATCGAGCGGTCGGCTGCTCCGGCTACCATTTCCTGTAAAACGACAGCCGACATCATACGGTTCTTTGGTAACCTGTTATATTGATAGGCAATGAGAATATTGGTATCGAATACTATTCCCGCCATGGACTATAAAACCCTGTCTCCTGAATTTTCTTAATTGCCTGTAACAATAATTCATCAGCCGTAGGCGCTTTGCGTTTGCCGCCTTTTGCCTTTTTACTGGACTGGCTTTTTGTCGCAGGCTTTGCGCCGTTAGTTGTCGCCTTCTTTTGCCTGCTGGTAGTTGTTTCAGTCTTTGCCATGATGCTTCACCTCGCTGTGGTCACTATAGCACAACAATCCTGCGGATTACATTAAGCGTTCTTTCAGTCTTCGCAACGCTTCAAGCGCCTGTTCGGGGCTAAGGTCGGGGGTCTCTAAATTTCTCAATTCGTCAATCACCGCTTCGTTGGCGGCTTCAAACAGGGTCGGTTGCGGCGTTGCTTTGCGCGAGGGCAGATGCCGCGCCAATTTCGGTCTGCCCATCACGTCCAATTCGTTGGCTTCCAGATTGGTCAGAATTTCTCTGGCGCGGTCAATCACCGAACGCGGCAAACCAGCCAGCCGCGCTACCTCTATGCCGTAAGATTTCGAGGCATTGCCTTCGATTATTTTTCGCAGAAAGACTATCGAGCCGCCGACATCTTTCACCGCCATTTGATAATTGCGAACCCCCGGTAACAACTTCGCCAGCTCGGTCATTTCGTGATAGTGCGTCGCAAATAAAGTTTTCGCCGCGTGTTGAGGATTGTCGTGCAGATATTCGGTAATCGCCCAGGCCAGCGACAGCCCGTCAAAGGTCGCCGTGCCGCGCCCAACTTCGTCAAGCAAGACCAGACTGCGCGGCGTTGCCGTGTTGAGGATGTTGGCGGTCTCGGTCATCTCCACCATAAATGTTGAACGCCCTCTGGCCAAGTTGTCCGACGCGCCGACGCGTGTGAAGACTCTATCCAGTATGGAAAGCCGCGCTTCATCAGCAGGCACGAAGGAGCCGATTTGCGCCATAATCGCAAGCAACGCGCATTGCCGCAGCCAAGTGCTTTTGCCGCCCATATTCGGCCCGGTAACGATTAGCACACGGTCTGTTGAATTGTTTAAGTAAACATCGTTTGGTATGAAGCGCTCGCCTTTGGCTTCAATCACCGGATGGCGTCCGGCGCGTATGAAAAATTCATCGTCTTCGGTAAGCCAAGGGCGCGTGTAGTTGCGCCGCGAGGCGGCTTCGGCAAGCGCCAGTACCACATCAAGCATCGCCAGTGCTTGCGCCACGGCTTGAATGCGGCGGGTTTGCAAAGCGACCGACTGACGAATCTGTGTGAACAACTCCTGCTCGATTTCATTGATGCGCTCTTCGGCGGTGAGAACTTTTTCTTCGTACTCTTTCAACTCCGGCGTCGTGAAGCGTTCGGCATTCACCAACGTCTGACGGCGTTCGTAATCGGTGGGGACGTTTCGCAAATTGGCTTTGCTGATTTCGAGGAAGTAGCCGAAGACGTTGTTGAATTTTACCTTCAAGGTAGAGATGCCTGTGCGCGTGCGTTCGCGGGCTTCGATGGCGGCGATGAAGCCTTTGCCGGAGGTTGAGATGCTTCGCAGTTCATCGAGTTCGGCGCTGTACCCCGTGCGTATGTAGCCGCTGTCGTTCAACGTAGCGGGCGGTTCATCCACCATGCTGGCGGCGATTAATTCGCGTATGTCGGCAAGTTCATCCAGGCTTTCGGCGAGAACTTCGAGCAAGGATGAAGAGGCATCGGCCAATAATTCTTTCAGGTTCGGTACGCAATCGGCAGAGGTTTTCAAAGCGACTAAATCTCTGGGCGTGGCGCGGCCTAAACTGATGCGCCCCATCAGGCGTTCCAAATCGGCGACCTGTTTTAACTCGCCGCGCAAACGGTCGCGCAAGATCAAAGCGGTCTTCAACTCGCCGACCGCATCAAGGCGGGCCTTCAATTCGCCTAGCTTCATAGAAGGGCGCAGCAACCATTGTTTGAGCAAACGCGACCCCATGCCCGTGATCGTTTCGTCCAGCACGCCTAGCAAAGTGTGAGCGCGTGAACCGTCGAGGGCTTCGAGCAGTTCAAGGTTTCTGACCGTCGGCGAATCGAGTATCAAATAATCGTTCGGCTCATAATAAGAGATGCCGGAGACGTGCGCGGCATCGGCCTTCTGTGTTTCAACTACATAGCTGATGATGGCTCCCGCTGCGGCAATGGCGGGGTTGCGCCCTTCGAGGCCAAAGCCGTCGAGCGCGGCGACTTGAAATTGCGACAGCAACAGCCCGCGACAATAATCGAAAGAGAAAAGCCATTCATCCAGCGGATTCAAAGCCGGTTCGCGCCCAGCGAGTTTGAAGGCAGCGCGTTCGCCGTTGGTTTCGCTGACGATGCCGCTTGGTTCGTCAGCGCTTTTGGCTTGCGGTTTGAAGAGCCGTTCCAGAGATTTCGGAAAGAGAATTTCTCTGGGGCTGAAGCAATCGAGTTGCTCAAGCACTTTGTCCCAGGCCGCTTCGCCATGAAATTCGGTAGCTAGAAATTCGCCTGTAGAGAGGTCGAGGAAGGCGACCGCCATGCCTTGACCGCCGCCGCAGACTGCCGCTAGATAATTGTTGTCGCGGGCTTCAAGCAGTTGCGTATCAATCGCAGTGCCGGGGGTGATAATGCGAACGACTTCGCGGCGCACCAGTTTGGTTGTTGATTTTTTTGCGTCTTCGGTCTGGTCGCAGATGGCTACGCGATAGCCTTTGCGAACCAGTTTGGCGATGTAGGTGCTGGCGGCATGATAAGGCACGCCGCACATCGGCACGGGCTGCCCTTTTTCGCGGTTGCGTGCCGTCAAAGTAATTTCCATCTCTTTGGAAGCGATGATAGCGTCGTCAAAAAAGAGTTCGTAAAAATCGCCAAGTCGAAAAAATAACAGCGTGCCGGGATGTTGGCGCTTGATTTCGTGATATTGGCGAAGCATTGGCGTTGCGTGTTGCATATCGTCGATCAGCTCTCAATGGTGTTCGTCAGCGGGTAGCTATTATACGTTGAAGGATAGTGGATTCATCAAGGTAAAATCGGGCAAGGCGCAGTCGTCGAGCGCACGTATAACCAGAATCATCGGCTTCAGGCCAAGGGCATTCTGTTGTCGAAAGGAAACGCTCTGGCTTTCAGGGACACCGTGGGGAGCGACGTTTCAACTTACGCCCAAGGGTTGAAACGGTTGCGGGATTTTCGCGTCGTGCTGCCGCCTTGATTCATCAAAGTGTTAATGAAATGACAACGGCATGACACGGCTCTTCAAGCTGACTTTCTTTAGCACCATCAAAAAAATTTCTTGACAAGCCCTATGTCAATTTCATACTCTATGCCCTGCCAGTTCGGGTCAAGTTTCAAATATCTATACCGGTGAATGTCTCTTTTTTCTTCACCGGAATCCTCAATTCTATTCACCAGCGAGTGACAGTCGTACCAGTTGACGCTCAGGAGATTACTATGAACATGAATCGCTCCCGCCGTTGTTTATCTTTCATTA
>JACQDB010000090.1 GCA_016201275.1 Acidobacteriota bacterium | reverse complement strand
TTAAAGTCCAACCTACACCACAGGCAAGCAAAGTTTTTTTGCAATCCCCCCAACGGCAGTTGGGGGATAGTTAAAGTCCAACCTACACCACAGGCAAGCAAAGTTTTTTTGCAATCCCCCCGATGGCAGTTGGGGGATAGTTAAAGTCCAGCCTTGAGCATCGGGCAAGGTTGGACTTTAACTATCCCCCAACTGCCATCGGGGGGATTCGTTTATCGTTGGCAGCGTTTCGTAGGTTGGGCTTTAACTATCCCCCAACTACCGTTGGGGGGATTGGTTGAGGTTGCACGGCGTTTCATAAGCTGAATTTTAAGCCTCCCCCGACTGCCATCGGGGGGATTAGCAAGGCTGCTTCGCATCTGAAAAATGTACAAAGTCGAGCTAAGGGGCGACCATCGCAGGGTCGCCCGTACAAGGCGTTTCATGAAATCTGGCCTGCCGAAATAGTTTTATTTTCCCTCGCGCTCCATATCGGCGCGGCGCACCGCATAATTGCCCAGATAGAGAACGTCCATGCGAGTTTTCAGAAAGCAATCTATGGCGTGGCGCGGCGTGCAGACTATCGGTTCGTTTTCATTGAACGAAGTGTTCAAGACGATAGGCGTGCCGGTCAATTCATTAAAGTCGGCAATCAACTGATAGTAGCGGTCGTTGACTGTGCGAGAAACCGTCTGCAAACGCCCCGAACCATCAACGTGCGTGACCGCAGGAATTTCGGCGCGGCGTTCGGCTTTGATTTGATACACCATCAACATGGTCGGCGCGGGATGCGTCTGCTCGAAATAGTCGCCAACTTTTTCTTCCAGTATGGAGGGCGCGAAGGGACGAAACGGCTCGCGCTTTTTGATGCGCTCGTTGAGTATCTCTTTCATATCGGCGCGGCGCGGGTCAACGACTATTGAGCGATTGCCTAAAGCGCGTGGGCCAAATTCCATGCGCCCTTGAAACCAGCCCACCACCAGCCCTGCGGCGATGTCTGCGGCGGCGTGTTGGGTTACTTCAACATCGCTGTAGGATTCATATTGAAGGTTGGCGCGTTCCAGTTCTTCGCGCATCTCGGCGTCGGAAAATTCACTGCCGGTGTATGCGCCTTCCATCACGAACTGGCGCGGCTGATTCAAAATCGCGTTATGGATTTGATAACAGACGCCGAGCGCCGTGCCGCTGTCGCCTGCCGCTGGTTGTATATACACTCTGCGAAATTTGGTATGCAACAGAATCTTGCCATTCATCACCGAGTTATAAGCCACGCCTCCGGCCAAGCCCAAATCGGTGAGGCCGGTCTCCTGTTGCAGATGATTGAGTATGTGAAAGCCGACCTCTTCCAGACGCAGTTGCAAGCTGGCGGCGATGTCTTCTTCGCGTTGGGTGAGCGGGTCGCCTTTCTGTCGCGCTGCCCCGAAGAGATTTTCGTAAGCGTCCGAATAGATGCGCCCGATGATGGGCGAACCTTCTTCCCAACTCATCTCTACACCTTCCTGGTGATGCAGAAAATAATCAAGGTTCAAACGAAAGCGTCCGCCATCTTCGGTCTGTATGAGGTCGCGGAATTCGTCCATAAAACGTGGCTTTCCGTAAGGCGCAAGCCCCATGATCTTGCCTTCATC
Organism: Acidobacteriota bacterium; assembly: GCA_016201275.1. GTDB lineage: Bacteria > Acidobacteriota > Blastocatellia > UBA7656 > UBA7656 > JACQDB01. Next base: position 78,990 of record JACQDB010000090.1, on the reverse strand, counting down.
GCCGTAGTAAGGAAAGCCTAAAAACTGCGTCGTTGCGGTGTATAAAATTCCTGTCGAGTGCGGATACTCGACCTGCCCGGAAACCGCTATCGAGTTGCCTTCGCCGACACCCCACATCGTCGAGATGAAATCGCCGAAGCCGTCTATGGAGAGCAAAGCGGCGCGCTCAAAAGGTGACACGAAAAAAGCGCTGGCCAGGTGAGCGCGATGATGTTCGACGTTATGAAACTGGGCGCGCAGTCGTGCTTTCGGAACCTCGAACAAGCGCGCCAGTTCGTCTTTCAGGTCGCGGACTTTGGCGGCGTTGGCCAAGCGTTCGCTGATTGAAGAGAAAAAACTGCGTGGGCGTTTGCCTGGTGCGTTGGCGGATTCGTCGGCAACCGGCAGCGCGTCGCCGTTTGCGGCGAGGGCGGCATCGGCTGGCGCTTTGTTGGCAGCGGGTTTGGCGCGTTCAAAGCCGCCGAGTTTTTTTGCGGCGCGGGTTGCCGCATAAAGAATTTTTTTGTGCAGGTTGGCCGAAGGGTCGCGGGAGATGCCTATGTGGTCAAGGTCTTCGAGCTTGACCTGCGCCGCGTGCAGACAATAAGCAATCGCCTGCACCGGAAATCCTGCACAATGTTTATGGCGGTTAAAGCGTTCTTCTTCGGCAGCGGCAATCAATTTGCCGTCGCGAATAATCGCCGCCGCCGCGTCGCCGTGATAAGCATTTATTCCTAAAATAATCATAGTGGTTTTTATGAAAGATGTTCCTGATGAACAGGAAGCGTTGATGACCGCAGCGCCAAAAAATAATGTGGCAAAGCAAAATCTTTCGCAGTTATCGGTCTGTTATCGGGTTAGCGGTTTGCTCGCCAGTTTGTTGGCGAAGCGCAAGCGGCGTGGAAAAAAAGTCTGTGTATATCTCCTCGCCGTATTGAACTCGTGCGTTTCTATAGTTATCGCCTCGCGGTGTTTGGCGGCGTCAAGCCTCGTCATATGGTCGGGCTATGGACTGATAAAGCGCCGCCAGATGTTCGCCCATACAAGTCGCCGAAAAGCGTTTGGCAAACTCGCGCCCCTGTTGACCACGGCGCATCCGCTCGTCTTTCGCACGCAAGGCATCGCCAAGCACGACGAGAAAATTTTTCGGCTCAAGACTCGCTACCCATCCCGCTTGGGCTTCTTCTATATCGCTGGCTAGATTGACATGAGGGCTGACCAGAACCGGCACGCCATGGCGAAGCGCTTCGATAAGGCAGATGCCAAAATTTTCTTGATAAGAAGGCAACGCCAGCAACGCCGCTTCGGCGATGGCCGAATCTTTCAAACCATCAGCGAGCCAGCCAACAAATAACACCTCCTGATTGGCTTGATGTTCCTGCACCAGGCGTTGCAATGAAGCTACATAATCGGCGTCGCCATCGCCGGCGATGACCAATTTCCAATCGCTGAATTCGGCGGATTGCTTCAGCTTGAAAAACGATTCGAGTAATAATTCCAGCCCTTTTTTGGGATGAATGCGCGATAGAAATAACAGGTAAGGATGATCGCCAAGCGTTGATTGACGGGCGCGAAAATTTTCCGCTGCGGCTTGTGCATCCGGCGCAGGGTTGTCAAAACCCAGAGGAATCACGACGCCGCGTTCCAGCCCTGCGGCGTCTTCCGCCAAGCGTTTTTCAGCAAGCGTGGTGTAGTGAATCGCCGCCGCTTGATGCAGCATACGTTTGACGCCCAGATGCCAGAAGATTTTTTTTCGCAGAGGCTTCTGCTGCAAACTCCAAGGGTCGAGCGAACCCAGAGGTCGCACGATATACGGCACGTTGTTGTGTTGGCAAGCTCGCGCTGCCGCTAAACAGGCGTGAGAAAAAACCGCGTGAATGTGCGCCACTTGAAAGTCCTTCACATGATTTTGCAACCACACCGACAAAGGGCGCGAGTATTGAAAAGCCTGACTCCATTGCCAATCGAAAAAGCGCGTCGGCACTTGCTGATAGGTGATTTCCTGGTCGAGCGCGACCGGCAATTTGTGTTCGCCATCGGCATTGGTCGTGGCAATCAACGGCGCGATGGCTTGTTGCTGCAAGGCGCGGCACATGGTGAAAATTGCGCCGCTCGGGCCACCATAACGCGGCGCGATGGCGGGAATGACGTGCAGAACTTTCATGCGATTTCATTGCCTTCCAGCCATTCCATGATGACTACCAAAATCCACAGGCGACTCCAAGAGACGCGGCGCGAACCGGCCAGAAAAGCTTCCCAGAGTTTTTGTACTTCGGCGGTGTTGAAGATGCCGCGCTCGCCGATGCGCTTCGACAATAAGCGCGCTTCGCAAAATTCACGCAACGCGCCGCGCATCCATAAATCGAAAGGCAAGGCGAACCCTTGCTTCGGTCGTTGCACAATTTCGTCCGGCAACAAGCCCGCCAGACTTTCGACCAGCAAGCGTTTGGGCGTGCCGTTTGAGCGCTTGCATTCATCGGGCAAGCCCATCAAATACTCGACCAGTTTGTGATCGAGCAACGGCACTCTGACTTCCAAGCTATGCGCCATGCTCATCTGATCGGTATCGCGCAGCAAGACATCGTGCATATAGGTGCGCGCTTCCGCATAAGAAATTTGCGCCAACACGCCTGCCGAAGTATGCGCCAGCGCAGCGCTCAACTCCGGCAGATACGCATCCGGCGCGGTCTCGACCTGCGCCAACATCTGTGCCGATAACAAGGCGCGGCGTTGCGTCGGCAACAGCACTTGTCTGACCGGCGCATACATCGAAGCCATCGTGCCATCGCCTGCCAGCACGGCGGCGAGTTTGGCCGAAGCGATGGATTCACCAGCCAGCAAGCGAACCACTTTGGCTGCCGAAGCGCGAGCGAATTTCGGCAGCGCTCCCCAGTGTCGCAGATAACGCGAAGACCGTGACAAGCGCGCAAACGATGGATAACCGGCAAAAAATTCATCGCCGCCCAATCCCGACAACGCTACTTTCACACCCGCCGCGTGAACCGCTTGCGACACCACGTAGGTGTTGATGCCATCGCCTGTGGGTTGATCCATAGCGCGCAAGGCGTCCGGCAATTGTTCGAGAATGCCTTGCTCGGTCAAATGAATTTCCTGATGTTCAGCGCCTGCCAGACGAGCGACCTGACGCGCATACGGCGCTTCGTTGTGCGAGCTTTCATTGAAAACCACAGAGAAGGTATGCGGCGTTTGTCCGGCTTGACTGACCAGCGCGGCAAGGGCGCTTGAATCTATGCCGCCGGAAAGAAAAAGGGCTACCGGAACATCGCTGACCAAATGCAGGGCTACGGACTCTGCCAATAATTCTCTGACCTTTTTTTTGCTCTGCGTAAAGGTCGCGCTTTTGGCTTCGGGGGCTGCCTGCGCGAATAAATCCCAATAGCGACCGCTTTGTTTTTCGCCAGCCCGTTTGACCTGCAACCAACTACCGGCTGGCAAGGCTTGAACATTTTTTATCAAGGTGCGCGGCGCAGGGATGGCTTGATACGTCAGGTATTGCCACAACGCGACTTCATCAACCGCACGCCGCACCACTCCTGTTGCCAACAGCGCACGCACTTCCGAGGCAAACAAAAAGACATTTTCATCGGCGTAATAATAAAGCGGTTTGATGCCCAGACGGTCACGCGCCAAAAATAATTCCTGCTCTTGCGCGTCCCATATAGCGAAGGCAAACATCCCGCGCAAACGCTCCAGGCAAGCGCGCCCTTCGCGGGCATAGAGTTGCAAAATTACTTCGGTGTCCGATTGCGAACGCAGAGACTCTCCGGCTTGCTGTAGCTCTTTTTGGAGGTCGCGGAAGTTATAGATTTCGCCATTGAACGAAATCCAGAAACGTCCATCTACGGTCTGCATCGGTTGATGACCGGCAGGCGAAAGGTCGAGTATGGACAGGCGCGTGTGCGCCAAGACGCAATGCTCTTCGGCGCTTCCATACACGCCAGCATCATCCGGTCCGCGATGCCTTAATTTTTGTTGCGCCTGTTCGACGACAGCGCGCAAAGCCGGTGGCGCTGCGCCGACGACCATCGCGCCTACGATGCCGCACATAATTTTTTACCCGAATAATTCATGAAGTTCATAGCCCACACGAACGCCTCAAGCTTTCGTCAACGGGCGTTCGTGCAAAGGCAGTAAGTTTTCCAGGCGCTCGATGAGACGACGCTGAAACGCCGCGAAGCCAAATAATTCAATGGTTCGCTGCCGCAAAAATTCCGGGCGAAAGAGCGATGCTTGTGAAGGTTCGCGGCGCAACAGGCGCAGCAGTTGAGCGGCAATTTCGGCGGTATCATCGGGATCAACCAACACCCCTAATTCGCCATCGGCAAGCGCATCACGCGAGCCGTCCTGATTGCCCGCCAGCACCGGTTTGCCACAGGCCAAGGCTTCCAGAAACACTATGCCAAAGCCCTCGGCCTTGCTCGGCATGGCAAACACATCGCAAAGATTATAGTAATCGGCAAGCTCGTGATTGGCTACGAAACCGGCAAAAATCACCGCATCGTGAACCCCCATTTCCTGTGCGAGCTTTTCGATACGCGGACGATCCGGCCCCGCGCCGACCAATATATAACGGGTGTTTGGCAACTCGCGAAGCATCTGCGGCAGCCCTTTGATAATGCGATCATAGCCTTTATATTGCTCGCCATCGGCCAGTCGGCACACCGTCAGAATCACCGGCGTCTGTGCGGTCAAGCCATGTTTTTGCAACAGCCGCGCCGGTTTCGCTTGTATGGAAAATGGCTCCGGCGAAAAAGTTGGCGTCAGCAACTGCACCTGCTCGGCTTGCAATCCGCCTTCCTCTATCAACCAATTTCTGGTGTAACGACTGATGGCTAAAACTAGAGCGGCTTGTTGCCAAGCGTTTCGCCGCAACCGACTTTGGTTTTGCCAAGCCTCGATTCCGTAGGCCATTAAAACGTAAGGCACGCCTAGGCGTTGCTCAAGCAGATGCGCCAGCGGAGCGAAATGCAGATGCATGGCAATGATCAATTGCGGTTGTTCGCGGCTGGCCTGCCGGTAACATTCCCAGGCAAAACGCGGCGTCCGCCAAGGACTGCGCCAGTGACCGCAGGCATTGACGGGATAAGGCGCGGCAAAGTGCGCGCAATCATCAGGCCGATCATTTTTAATCAACAGGCGAGCGCCATCGGCTGGAATATAGCTTTGCAAGGCCTTGATAAAGTGACCACAAAAAGCCTGTATGCCGCCGGTGGTGGAAACGAGGTCCGGTGCCCATATATGCGTCATACGGCGTGGCTCTGTGAAGTCGCCGGTGGTCATGGGTGAAGCGCAGTCGCTAGGTTGATGCAGCGGTATTCTGGTCAAACTATTTCACTCCGACTAATTTATGTGGCGGCAATTTTACCGCGACCTCGGTTAGTGATTTGGGCGACAGCGCCAGCGCATCTAGTTTGGGCAACAGAAAAATAAATCCGGTCAAGAACCAGTAATAGACGCTGCTGGTGTGATTGGTGACCACCTGCCCGGCCAGTTGAACCAGGTGAACCAGCAGTGCCATTAGCGCCAGATGTTTTAATAATTGTGTTTGCAGACCTCGCCAAACGCCCCACAAGAGCCATATCAGATAAAGCTTCATGAGATACCAAACGGCGAAGCCGAAGACTCCTAATTCCAGTAACACGCGCACCGGTTCGCCTTCGGCAGGCGGCGCTTCCACCTTCGGTTCCGGCTCATTCAAACGGGTGCGTACTCCTATGCCGCCGGGGTGAGTCGCGCCAGTGCCATAGCCTTCCACTTCAAACTCTTTATCGGCGAGATAAAGAAACGGCTCGACATAAGCAATGTACAGGCGTTCATTGGTGTCTTCCGTGGTGGTCGCTCGTTCCCAGAACATGGCGATGGCTTCATCAAACCAGATGGCGCTGATGAATATGGAAGCAATCAGCGTCAAGGTCAGCGGCAGAAAGACCGCACGCCCTTTGCCTTTTTTCACGCCTTGTCCGAAGATGAAAAATCCGGCAATCAGCACCAACCCCGTCAACACGGCGCTTCTGGAGCCGGTCATAAAACTATTGCCGATAACCAGAATCAGCGCTCCCGATAACACCCAGAACCAAATCTTGTCTAGACTCGACATCAGCATGGGCAATAGCAACGACACACAGACAAACAGGTACGTCGTGAAGCCTGAGATATAGGAAAAGGTTCCGGTGATTCGCACACGGCTTTGCCGCGATTCCGAAACCAGCATCGCCGTGCTTTGGGTTTCTCCGGTAGAGACGTAGGTGTTGAGGAAGCTGTCCGCAGGGGAAAAGAATTGCACAATACCCAAAAAGCCAATGGGGATAATCAGAAGCAAATACCACTTGAGAAATTTTTGCAGTTCGTCAATGGTCGGAAACAAATCCTTCGCCATAAAACAGAGCGGCACATACCACAAATAAGCTTTGAAGCCGAACAATCCCACGGCGCTGGAATTGAGGCGCAGATTGAATGCCTGTATAAAAATAATCGCCGCGCTAATCCACAGAAAAATTTTTAACTCAGGGTGTTTTGCCGTCGCCGAGTGCGACGATTGTTCGAGGATGAAATAGCGCAGGTACGCGCCCAGCAACACCAGGTCTTTGAGAAAATAGACCAGATCGCTGGCCTGTGGAAACAGCCATTTGCGAATTGCGCCCTCAACCATCACCAGTACCAGCGCGGCTTTGACTGAGGCGCGCCAGTTGATGACCGACAGAGCCAATAAGAAAATTGCCCCGAATAAGGCTACGCTTATATCCACGCTTCAGGCTTCCTCATGGTGATGGTTGACGGGTGCGGTGGGCGGCATTTCGGCGGCAGCGTCTGTAGGGTTTGGCAAACTCGCGAGGGGCGTTGGCGTCGGTTTTTCGGGCGGCGCTTGGCCGTTTGCCTGCGCCGCTTGCTGCATCTCTTCCAGGCGAATGTCCCACACCAGACGGAACCAGAAGGCTTGCAGAAAATGAAAGATGCTGCCTTGTTTGCCGTCCAGAAAGCCGAGCAGCACCACATAGCGATAGAAAAAATAGACGAACGGTCGCAAGTATAAAGGCAGCGCAAAGAATCGGGTTTTGAGCCACAAGGTGCGCTCGTCGGGAGTGCCAAACAGGCGCGGCTTCAATTTCCAACTCATTCCTCGTTGGCGACGTTGCAACTCTTCCCGCGCAAAAGTCTCGGCATAACGCAGATGTTTTTGCAGGTAAAACAGAATCTCGTTCTCTTTTTGATTGTCTTCAATGAGCGCAGCTTTGAGCTTTGCGGTGCGGCCTTTTACATAAACCCGGGTGTCGGTCTCTTCGGGGTCTAGTTCTCCGGCAGTGCGTCGAAACAGCTTGAGCATATACTTGGAACCATAGCCGCCAAAGCGCAGTTCCTGGCCGCGAAAAATTTGCCGCCGCCGTATATAAAAGCCGTTTTCGGCGATTTCATTATGAGCAAAGAGCGCCTCCAATTCGCGCCGCAATGCCGGTGTAATCGCCTGGTCGGCCTCTAAAATCATGACCCATTCGTGGCGTATGGGCAGATGGTCCAAGGCCCATTGATAAATCCACGGAATGATCTTGGCATGGTCATAAGGCAGGTTGACGACCTCGGCATATGGTCGGGCGAGGCTGACGGTTTCATCGGTGCTTTCGGAATCTATGACATAGATTTGCTCGATGAAATCGGCGGCGCTTTGCAGACACCTGACGATATTCAATTCTTCATTGCGTGTGGTAACGATTAAGGTGACAGGGATCATAAGCTATCAACTGCGCCTTGGCGTTCGGCGCTTTCGCCATCAGGCTTTCTTCAAGACAAAGAGATGACTATCGCCGCCTTTGAAGCCGCGCACCAGAGGCGTCAGCAAGCGCGCCATCAATCGCGCATAGCTATTCACGATGTGCGGGTGCGTGCCGGTAGATTCATGTTTCAGGATTTGCAATCCGGTGTCGCTCACCATTTTCTCAAACAGATAACTTTGAATCGGCGTGATGTGCGTCGGGTCGTTGAACTTCGCGTCGCGGTTAAACATACGGAAGTGACCGGAGTATAAAAACTGCAAGCGTCCGGCGACGCATTCAATGTTTGGCGTAGTAATCAGCACAAGCCCTTCGGCATCCAGCAAGGCGGAGCATTGGCGCAGAAAGTGTCGCGGATTTTCCAGGTGTTCGATCACCTCGATGGCGGTGATCGCCTGAAAACGCTGTCGGAGGAGGGCTGAAAAATCATCATTCAAATCGGCGTTGATACAAGTGGCCGATGGAAAAGCGAAGCCACTGACATCGCGTTCAACGCAGGTTACCGGATAGCCTTGAGCGAAAAGTTTGGCCGCCCATGCGCCTGTGCCTGCGCCTAAATCGAGGACCTTGGCAGCAGGAGGAAGCAACGAAGTCAAGCAGGCCAAGGCGGCTTCGTGTACGCCATCTACCGCCCGCGCCGCGAGATGCGTTTCAGGTTGCGCTTCAGATTTCGTCGTCAAGGTTGTATTCAACATAGTCTTCAGGAAAACGCTTTCGATAGTGAGCAAAAGTGTAACTACCCAGCCGGTGATTGCGGCTGTGCCGCTTTGAGGTGCGGACAGGCGCAGCCTTTCCGTAAGTGCGCTCCCAACTCTCGCGGCTACGCCGCCCTTGGGCTTCTACTTTTCTAAGGCACAGCCTCCGGTGCGGCAGAGCCACGAAAACGCAGAGCCAGCCTGCCGGAGAGTCCGAGACTCTCCGCACCTCAAAGCGGTACAGCCGCACGGAATTCAACTTTTACAAAAAGGCTGAGTAGCTAGAGGGTGTCGCAACTCTCACAACTAGGCTGAGTAGATAGAGGGTGTCGCAGAATTCCAGAAATAGCCTATATGTTGTAGGTGGCCAAACCCTCGCACACAATATCTAGACAAAGCATCCATTTCTGCGACAACTCTAGCTATAGCCAGGTCGCGCCTGCGGCGTTAAAAACGCGAACTTGGTTGCCCCGGTCAAGCCTTCCTGGTTCAGCCTTTTCAGCCGGTTCAATCGTTCAACCTTTTTTCTGTAACAGGCTCTCGAATAAATCAAGATAGCGCGAGGCCAGACGTTCGGGATTAAATTTTTCCAATTGCGCCTGGGCTTTTTTCTGAAGCGCAGTTTGCAGGTGAACATCATCGAGCAAGCGGCTCATGCATTCGGCCAGCATAGCCTCATTGCCATTGTCGAATAACAACGCGGCATCGCCGACGCATTCGGCCAACCCGCCGTGGCGCGACACGATCAACGGTTTGGCGGCGGCCAGTAATTCCAAAGCGACGACGCCCATCGGCTCTTCCCATTCGGAAGGGATGACGGCGATGCGGCATTTGCGAATCAATTCCACCAATGCCGTTCCGGTCTGGCGTCCGGCAAAGACGATGTGCTGTTTTACACCGTACTCTTGTGCCAAGGCTTCAAGCTGATTGCGCCAACTGCCTTCGCCGATAATTAATAATCTGACCGGGCGCACTTGCGCGACTCGCGCCAGCGCTTTGATCAGCGTGGCCACGCCTTTTTCGCTGACCAGTCTGCCGAGAAATAAAAAATCATACTCCGCATCGGTGGTCGGCAAGTGGTCGGCAAAGCGATCAAGCGGAAACGGATTGTGTATGCGAATCTGGCGTTTGAACGGTTGACGCATCATCACCCAATCGCTCACCGCCACATTCATCGCCACCAAGTGTTTGCTGACGAAACGCCGGACATAGAGTTTGATTGCAGAGACGAGCGTGAAGCGCAGACCGCTGCGGCGATAGTGAAACGCCAGCGATGCTTTTGGCGTGAGCGGCGCGGCTTCGCCATCCACCCAGCCCAGCCCATCAATGCAACTGGCTTGATAACCGGAGTGCACCCAGATAAACGGCTTCCACAGCAATAGACAATACGGCACTAGCGCCAGCGATGCGCCTTTCGATAGCACGATGTCGGCCTTGGCAATCAACTTCAGCGTTTGGCGTATGCCGGGATGGCGATGCACGCGATAAGGGAAATCATCGGCGACGGCGTTGGCAATCGGCGTCAGCACTTCACACTCATGCCCCAGCCGCGTAAATTGTTCGGCCAGCGTTGCGCTGACGGTTTCGATACCGCCGACCATCGGATGAAAGGCTTTGCTGTACAACAGGATTCGCATGGAGGTATTCATCGGCGATCAGTTTATTTTTGCCGGTCGCGCCGCCATCGCTTGCTCCGCGCCGCGAATCGTCGCCTCGGCATTTTCGCGTGGCGACCAGGTAGCGATGCGTTGTCGCGCTGCTTCGCCCATCGCCTGTAACAAAGCGCTATCGGCGAGCGTGCGGCGCAGCACTGCGGTCAACGCTTGCAAATCGCCGCACGGATAAATGAATCCGGTTTTGCCATTTTCGATGAGGTCGAATCCCGCACCTATGCGGTCGCTGACAATTGCCGGCAGACCGCAGATCATAGCTTCATTGACCGGCAATCCATACGGCTCGTGTTCGGAAGGGAAGAGCAACAGATTGCTGGCCGCATAGACTTCCGGCAGATGCGAATATTTGACGATGCCTAAAAACCGCACGCGCTCGGTGATGCCCAAACGCTCGGCTTCGTCGCGCAAACTGTCGGCCAACGGCCCGTCGCCAACCATGACCAAATAGCTGTTGGCAACCTCGGCTTGAGCAAAAGCTCTGAGCGCATCGTGCGGACGTTTGCGCTCGATAAACTTGGCGCAGAATACGACAACGCTGGCGCTTTCCGGTATCTGCCACTCGCGGCGTAGGCGTTGGGGGTCGGCGCGTGCAGCAATCGCGGCGATGGTGTCGTTATCCACCACATAAGGCGTCAACACGACGCGCTCTTCGGGAACGCCAAGCGAACAGATAAAGCGCTGGGAAGCCGTCGAAGGCACCAGGACCAGATTAGCAATATGCTTGTAAAAGAACGGCAGCAGAATTTTTTTCAACGCCGATTTCCAATTGCTGCCACCATAATGCGATTGCAGCGAAGTGGCATCCGTGCCTAATAACACGGGCTTTCGCAACAGCTTTGCCGTAGCAATCGCCAGCCAGAAACTGATATAAGCATGACCATAGACGATGCAACTGTCGTGACGAGCGACCAGCGCAATCAAGCCCGGATTAATCAAGCCGTAAAATTTTCCTATGCGCGGCAGCGGCGAATAATTCTTGACCTCGACCCACGGATACCCTTCCAGCATAGGCAGATCGAAAGCCTCTTTGTTGAGGTTTTCGGCATCGCGCCAGAGTTTGGCATCCAGCAGACTGCAATAAGCTGTCAAGGTTTCGACTCGGGGATTTTCTGCCATAGCGCGCAGCGAAGCGGCGTTTTGAATCGGCTGGGACGAGACCAGTAAGACGCGCGGTTTAGTTTTTACGACGGCTTTATAGTCCATTGTTGACGGAAAGGCAGGCGCGAAAGGTTCTGCCCTGGGCGGCCAAGTTGTGCGATTGATACCACTGATAAGCGTTGTCGGCGAGGCGTTGACCTGCCGCCAGATTCAAGCGTGCGGGTTCGATGTCCGCCGCCCAATAATGTTTTTCCGGTTCCAGGTTATCGGCTGGCCGCGCATCGTCATAGGCCACCACTATCGGAATCAGGCGATGCGCCGCATACGCCGCGAACACGGTTGATTTGCCCAGCATAGTGCCGGGATAGTCGAAAATTCCAACGATGGAATCTTGCAACAGGGCGCTGATTTCCGCCGCCCTCAGCACCCCACAAACTTTTACTGGCAACGCGACTCGTGCCGCAATATCGAAGCCGACAGGCTCGCCTATGTCCAGCATCTCGTCAATTGCCAAGCGCTCACAGATGCGTTGCAATTGTCCGCCGGAGCGTTCGTACATCAAGGCGCGGCGTCCGTGATGACCAAGCACCACAAGTCGGCGCGAGCGTTCCTGCAAAGGCTTGAGCGTTTGCGGCTCGCCGAAATTCGAGAACACCGGGGCGTGACGCAGACGACTTTGACAGGCCGGTTCCAGAGCCACAAGTTGATTGGCGTAATCGTTCAAGCTGGTCAAGCAGGCGTCGCTGACGTGCGCCAGACGGGCGACCAAATGTTTTTGCAGCGACGACAACCAGAAGGAACTGCGCCACGGCGGCCCACTGGCAAAGAGTTCATGGAACATCGTCACCAGTCGCCCGGACGGAGAACTTTGCCGCCAGTCGCGCAAACCCTTGACCAGCCACCAAGGACAGCCGCGCTTTTCATATCCGTATCCCGCATAATGCAACAGCACGGAGCTATTGTCATTGGCGATTTCGCGCAACCTCGCGGTCAGCGCGTTGGCATTGCGTTTTGCCAATTGCGATACCGCAAAGCCGTGCAACTCTGCTGCGCCTTGCCACTGCGGATTGCCAACAACGAAATGCGTATGCAGGTCAAAGGCGCGGCGCATCTCCAAGGCCAGCAGGAGCGCATAATCTCCCACTCCGCTGACGAGTGGCGCTAGAGTTGGCACAAGCTGAATCACGCTATCCAATGTTTAAGCCGTATTGCAGGGCGTTTAACGGCGCAGACTTTTAACGGAAAGTTTCTGCGCTCTCACCGGGAGACTGCGGACTGTGCTTCATCAAGCAAGCGTTCGTACAATTTTTTGATTTCGCCACGATAGCGTTCCGGCGTAAACTGGCGAGCGAATTGTTGCGCGACCTCTGCATCACGCGCCAGCCAATCGCGATTCGCGGCGTAATAATTCAAGCGTTGCGTCAGCGCTTCACTGTTCATAATCGGCACGCGCCACGTCGCCTCGGGAACCGGCACGCCGCAATTTTCTGAAGCGATGACCGGCACACCGCAAGCCATCGCTTCCATTGCCACGAAGCCGAAGGAATCTACGATAGACGGTAAAACCAAAACATCGGCGTCCCAGTACATCGCCCGCAACGCTGTCTTGGTCAGCGTCGGAACGAGGGTGTATTCGCCTTGATGCGCGGCCAGTATTTCCTGCAACTCCGGCGCAGGCGTGCCGACCAAGCGCAACTCTATTTTTCCGCGACAACGGCGACCGGCTTCCAGCAGATAGGGAATGCCTTTGCGTAGATTGATGCCGCCGACAAACAATACGCGCAGCGCCTCATGCGGGTGCGGCGCGGCGGGCGTTGCCGGAAACCACATCGTCGGGTCTGCCCATAACGGAATCTCGATGATGCGTTCGGGCGCAATGCCGTTTTCTACATAGCTGCGAGTGTGCAATTCGGAAAGCGTCAACAGATAATCGGCCAGCGCAAATTCAATCTCTTTGCGGCGCAGCATTTCATCCGAATCGAATTTCACCTGCCACGACAAGCCGACATGATTTGCCGCAGTGGTGAGCGCTTCGGTTAAAAATTTCGGATGCACCTGCGGACAATCGAGCAGGCAAATACGGCCTTGGGCGTGTGCGACTTGAAACGATTCCGCCGCGCAGGTTTCGACGCCGACAAAAATTTTGCCGTTGCCGTTGGCCAAACGACCGGCTACCCAATGATCGAATTGAAAATTGGCTTGCTCCCAATCATGGGGCTGGGCGCGCCCCAATTGGTGGCGCAGTTGCTGCCATAAAAACGGCCACGGATATTCTTGCGCGACACTCGGCGGCAACCCTTCAACCCGGCGATTGCGTAGCGTTTCCGCGCCCAGCAGATGCGCCAATCTGCCGCCCCATTTCCCTGCGCTGGCATAAAGCGAGCAATAGAAACGCGCCAACGCACCGGCTTCGTGCGCCGCCAGCGCCAGTTGATACGCCTGATGAACGCCGCTGTAGGCAACGATGATTTCTCCCTTCACACTCACCAGAGTTCTATAGCTTTTTAAAAAATGTTGTTGGTGAAAGAGGCGAAGGCGGTATTCCAAACCGCTTTTTCCTGCCCGTTATGCGCTTGACGTGAAGTTCACCATTGCCATCAGCGGGTTGCTTGATATGCAGAAAGCCAACGCGCATAAGTCGCTTCGAGTTTTTGCACATTCGTCTGCCAACTCAACTGCTGCACCCGTTGCCATCCGGCGCGAGCGAGGTGCAAACGCCGCTCCTCGTCGCGCAGCAAAATCCCTATAGCGTTTTCCATTGCTGCTAGATCGTTGAAATCGCAAATCAAGGCTTCCTCGCCGTCGCGCAACTCTGCGCCAAAGCCTGTGGGCGTGGTGACCGCCGCACAACTACAGGCCATCGCTTCGGCGAGCGCCATACCGAAACCTTCGTATTGCGTAGGAAAAAAGAAGACCTTGGCGCGGCTCAAATTCATCGCCAGTTCCGCGTTGCTCAAGCGCCCATGTACGGTTACGCGGGAATGGAGCGCCGCAGGGAAATCTGCCAACACCGTAGCAGGGGTTGCGCCGGTTCCGTATAAATCGAACTGTAGTTCTTCATACTGCGTCAGCATACGGGTCATCACCACGGTCAATTTATCGGTTGCTTTGCGGGGAATCCACGAACCTGTGTACGCCACGCGCTGTTGTTTTTGCGCGCTAAATGGCATAGAGAGATATTCCTGATCCAATCCCGGCGCAATCACTTCGGTCTGTTCCGGCGCATAAATTTGGTGATCCAATACATAGCGGCGATCCAGTTCACACCCTGTGACAAACGCATCGGCGTAAACGAAAGCGGCGCGTGACAATCTTTCGTGGGTGTGCGCGGCGAACCACTGACGCAGATGGTCTTTGATATTTTGCGGCGGATGATAAGCGCGTTCGCGTGCGCTGGCCAACATCTCCAAGCCATCGGTGTGGGCGACGATGAAAGGGCGTGATGCTTGTTGGGACAATTGCCAGGTGATGAGGCCAAACTCGCCGCCAAAGAATTCGAGCAGATCATAATTTTCAGCGCGCAATTTTTCTTTGACAAAAGCGCAAGCGCCCCAGGCTTGGCGAAATCGCAAAGCGCGCCGCCAGCCGTGCCAGGTTTCAAACTCCTGTGGCTCGATCATCTCGACCGTATGCCCCAATTCCCGCAAGCCGGTTGACCAACGCAGACGGGTTTTGCCCGAGCCCAACAAGGGGTCGAGCGGACAGGTAGAAAACGACAGAATTTTCATAACCACCGGTCACGCGAATCCGCCTTACGCAAGGCGCGCAGCGCTTGATTGCCGCATCGAACGCAGCACTCCGTATTTGCCTTCCTCTTTGATATTGGCTACTCCCTGCACGCGATGACCGGCTTGTTCCACTAAGCCTTGGAGTTCTGCCAGCGTGTGACCGTCGTGCAGATGATATTCCAGTCCGCACTCTTGCGTGCGTTCCAGTAAGGTCGGGTCTTGCAGAATAGACCATTCCGAGCCTTCGCAATCCATCTTGAGAAAATCTATTGGACGGCCTGCGGCGACTTCGGCAGCCGCAAGGCATTGCACCCGCAGGTCGCCGTCCTCGGTGACGCGCCCGATGGTCGAATCGCAGGCGGTATCAAGATTCACCACGCCAGAATTTTGCCCGACCGCGCCAGAGAACACCTGTATGCGTGTGCCTTCGGCATTTTTATTGAGCCATTCGAGCGCCGTTGGATTCGGTTCATAAGCGTAAATATCCGCCTCGGGAAACAGCAGCGAACAGAGTTTACTGAAGACGCCCAAATTGGCTCCGATGTCCACGATGACTTTCGGCTTGGCGCGTTTGGCATAGGCGAAGATGTCATAGCAATCTTCGATGACGACTTCGGCATAACAACTGCTCGCGCCGGGATTCTCGCCCGCCGCAATGCGACAGGTCTGCCCATTGACCGCGAGCCAGAACGGCGCTTGCAGATTCGCCATGCGGTAATAATGAAAGCGGGAGCGTTGCAGCAGTCGTACCGAATTTTTGAGTCGAGTTTGTAGTTGCATTTGATTATTTGAAACGACGCCGAATCGCGTTCAGCATCAGCAAGGCTTGATCCAGAAGCGGCAGGCAGGCGGTAAGCCATCGCGGTGGCGGCGAAATTTTAGTTGGGGGAATTTCGGAAATCCCTATAGCTTGAGCGTACCTCCGGCATTGCTCCCAATCGAAATCCCAAATATTATCCACCCAAAATCGCCGGACTCCATATTGGAAAAAGTGCCGCAGCACTTCATAGTCCTGCCAGTAATAGCGCTCGGTTTGAATCGTGTGCATATCAATGCCAAGCTGCTCCCAGTGCGCGAACCATTCGTGCGGCGAGGCTTCCAGTTTGCCCAGGCTAGGCCAATCCATCTGGTAGCGGTATCCCAGTCGGCGTCGCCAAACCGGAGCGGTGCGAAGAATATGCTCGAGGACACAATACATCCGTCGCTTGGAATGTTGCGCTTCCAGACGCACCAGAGCGTAGTGCAGAATCTGCACCTCTTTTACGTGCAGCTTGGGCGCGGTCTCTGGCGTTGGAATTCTGATGCTGTGGACTTTGCTGGGATGATGCGCGGCACCATCATCCACATAACCGAGCGGCCAGGGCCTGGCGTAGCGAATGCATTGCGCGGTTGTCAGATACAAATCGGGCTTCTCAAAACACAGCACTGTGCCGGGCTTGGCGCGCAACATCTCCTGCCAACTGGAAGTCGTGAGGGCATTCGCGGCCAAGATTTCATCGGCATCCAAAGCGAGAATGATTTTGGGTTCCGGAACCCGGTCTCGCGCTTGGTTAATGAGCAACTGTTGCCGACTGGCTTCATCGTATTTTTCTGAGGGATTTTCGATCACGGTTGCTTTGGGAAAGCGCTGACACAGGGCAACGCTTTCATCGGTTGATCCTTGGTCGGCGATCAAGATCAGGTCGGCGAACTGACTGGTCACGGATAAGAATCGCTCCAGTATCCACGCCTCATTTTTAACCGGAGTGACGACAACAATTTTTGGAATCATGAATCGAGAGGAAAGCGTCTGGAAAGTGCGCGGGTCAGCGCACGGGGTAACTCCAACAGGATTTCGCGCAATCCTAAAGGTCTTGATAAAATGCCGGTCTCGACCAGTTCAAATTCATTGGGCAGAAAGGGCGGACAATGCTTGAGAGCCGGTAGCGTTTCCAATTGGGCTTGCTCAACAAACAGGAAAAGGTTTTGACGAACCCAAGGCAAAATCTCTGTGTCGAAGAGAATTTGCGGTCGGATCGCATCAACCATCTGGTAGTGTTTCTGGGCGAAAAGATTTCGCCAGAAAATCGGCCACTGTTCATTGATGTGGCCGACTCCTCCCTGTCGCGGGATGGCGGCTGAAAATAGCACGATGGGCGCGGAAGCGGTCAAAAACTCGACAATCGCTTCGCTGCGTTTCCGGCTGATATGCTCGGCGAATTCGATGCTCATCGCCAACTCCGCTTTGATAAGGGTGGGCGTCTCGACCTCGAAATTGCAGGGGATGAATTCTTCCTCATCAATCAGTAAATCGTTGGCCTGAACGGAAACGTGATCAATGCAGTGAATTCGTTTTACGCCGCTCTCCTTAAAGGCCTTGCACCAGCCGCCGCCGCCGCCGCCCAGGTCAACGACGGATTGCGGCAGGCCAAGCAAATTCAGTAGCACAGGGACAATTCGTTTCGCAGTTTCATAGGAAGGCTGGGTGGCCTCTCGAAATTGATAAGTCATTTGGCAAGGAACTCCGAGGTCGTTTGGCGATTGCCGTTGGCTACATTTTTTTGCAGCCATCTGGTCGTGTAGATTTCACTGGTCTGTGTGGCAATGCGTTGCCAGCAAAATTCCTGCGAGCGCTGTTTCGCCCAACGCCGCGCCAACTGCAACTGCCCACGGTCTTGTAACAGTTGAATCACTTTGTCGCTCATGGCGGTGGTATCGCCGCGCTGCACCAGATATTGCGCTGGCAACATCATCGGCGGTCCGGGGGTGTGATAAGCGATGACCGGGATTGAAGCGGCCAACATTTCCAAAACGCCCAACCCAAAGCCTTCTATGTAGGAAGGGAAAAGGCCCACGGAACAAGGAGCCAGCAGTTCCGGCAACTCGTCCGGGTGGTATTGCGACACCACGTCGAGGCGCTGGCGTAAAGGTTTCGGAAATGCTGCGCGCACGGTGGCCACGTCCTTGTAGGTTCCCAGCAAGCGAAAGCCGACGTTGGGAATGGCGGCGCAAATCCTTTGTACGAGAGTCGGAAAATCGGTTGCGCCTTTGCGAGTGTCAAAGGTGCCGATAAACGCGACGACAGGGGCTGGCGGCAGTTCACTGGAGATGCCATCGAACAAGGCTCTACGATTTGGACTGATGCCGCCGGGTAGCACCACAATTTTTTCTTTCGGAATGCCACAGCGCACCAGTTCCACCTGATCGTCTTCATTCAAGACATTGACAAGGTCGGCTTCGCTTACGGTGCGGTGCGCGTCTGCCAGGTCTTGCTGGCGCTGTGTAGCTTGCTGTCGCCCTTGCAGAAGCTGATGAAATTTGGACTTCATACTGGTGTCGTGCGGGATGGCGATGTTGGCAAAATGATGCGCTAACAAAACCGAGCGGGCGACGAAAAGCGGTGCCGCCGGAAAGTCGCGGCGCGGAAAAGGCAGTTGACTGTGGTCGTATTCGACTACCTCAAATTCCCCTGCAAGCTTTTGCAATTGCTCGCGCAGGTAGCGCTGATAACGACTGTTTTCGTGGCGTTCCGTCTGGGGCGCACAATCCGTTGGCGAGAGGAACTCGCATTGCCAGCCAAGTCGCGCCATCTCTTCGGCTAGTTCCAGCGTCACTTTTGCTGCGCCTAACTCTTTGCTCAATTGGGTCGGGCTACAAAAAAGAATTTTCATCGAGTAGGAAACACTGCCGCCGTGCCATCAGCATTCAGAAGTTCTGGCGCAACGGTCGCCGTTCTTTATTTGGTACGCGTCTGCTGCGGCATCACTCTTTCGGCGCGGTAAAAATTTCAGGCCAGCGCTTTTCGCTTACGCCATCAGGCTTCTACTTTTTGACATAAAGCGGCCAGGCCAGTGCCTTGATGCAACAGCCGCGAGGCCAGCGCATCAAACGCCCGCACGCTGGGATAGAGCAGCGGTTGCAAGGCTCTGTGCTTCCAGGCGGCGCGAATGCCACTCCGCAAGGTCGCATACCACAGCACCGATTGCGGCTCGAAAATCGCATTTCCTGCCGCATAATCGCGCACGAAGAGAGTGCGATAGCCAGCCTTTTCCAACAGCAAGGGCAAACCTTTGCGCGTGTATCCCCAAAGATGCTCTTGCAATTTTAAGGAGTTGTAATAATTGGCTCGATCAAAGCGCTGGCGGACGCGGTTTTTGAGTCGCCAAAAGGCCGCTTGATTGTTGGGGCTTTCAATAATTAAATAGCCGCCCGTTGGTTGAGCGCGTGCGATGGCGGATAAAAATTCTACAGGGTTCAAAACGTGTTCCAGAACTTGAGACGCCTTAACCAAGTCAAACGGAGTTTCCAGATTGACCAGACTGGCGACTTCGCCGTGCAAGCATTGGGCCTCCAGCGAATGCTTGTTGGCAAAAACTTTGGCGTTGGCGACACACACCGGATCAAGGTCAATGCCATAACTTTGCCATCCCAACTTCGCTCCGGCAAACAGCCCCGCGCCATTGCCAAAGCCGATTTCCAGAAAACGTATCTGCGGCGGCGAAACTTCGGACAAAGCGGTTTTCTGGAGATAAAAACGCAACGCTTTGATGGATAAAGAGATTAAAAACTGTAGTTGTTCTTCAGATGTTTTGGTCGCCACATAATTGGCATAATAGTCGTCGAGTTGCGCTGGCGTCGGCAGCGGTCGGATGGATTCGGTGTGACAGTTTTGACAATGGATCACCGTAGAGGCATTGGCAAACGGCGAAAAACTGATCACCTTCCCATCGCAAATGCAACAACGCGAGGGCGCTTCTTCGGAGCTATGGAAATGCGATTCTTCAAGAGGTGTGGACATAATAAAAAGCTTCAGGCCAAAGCTTCGTCAGCGCTATAGGTCTGCAAATGTTTGGCGACGACCGTTGACCAGTTCAGATGAGCAATCCATTCCTGACAGCGTTTTTGCTGGCTGGAAGTTTCTGCGTCGAGCATTTGTTGCAAGGCGCGGCACAGCGCGTCTCCAGAATTTTGCGCGACGACCAAGCCGGTTTGCCCGTGCTTCACAAACTCGGCCATGGCTCCGGCATCGGTGCAAATCACCGGCGTTCCGCACGCTTGAGATTCCAGCAAGGTGAAGCCCATCAACTCAGGAACCGGCGTGTAGTTGCCGTTATAGCTGGTATGCACCGAGGGCAGCACCGTCAACATGGCGGTGCGATATTCCTGAATCAAGCGTTGATCGTCGGCATCGTGAACAAACTCTATCGCTAAATCTGCCGCCAGTTGTTTGAGGTAGGCGTAATAGTCCTGACTGTACACGCGCCCGATGATTTGCAAACGGTAATCCGAACGCTTCAGCAAGCGAAAGCCTTCGATCAGATAATCAATGCCTTTGTGCGGCAGCAGGCGACCGACGTAAAGAATTTTCTTCTCCCGTAGGGTCGCCGCAGCGGGAGAAAATTTGTCGGTGTCTATGCCGCCTTTGATTAAGACCGCTTTTTGTTGCAACGCCGTTGGCAGCGCCTCCAGACCGAATTGCGAATAGGCAATGGCTTGGCGATAACCTTCAAAGACCGGCAATCGGCGATTGAGTGTGAAACTGCCACCGCCGCCATAATCGGTGACAAATACCGCTTTGCCAAGCGCGTATGCGAGCAGACAAGCCAAGTCAGAAATCAGCGTGTGAAGGTGATGAACATGAACCACGTCCGCCTGCCACAGCGCGGGCAGGAAACGCCAACTCAACGGGTTGACGCGGTTGCCGTGGATGAAATGGTTGACCGGGTAAATTTCAACCTTGAGGTCGCCCTGCCTATAGGTTTGGCGCTGTGCTGAAAAACTGACGAGCGTGGTGTCGGTGACTCTAGACATCCACAACGCCAGTTCCGTCGGATAGCGTTCCCCGCCGCCGATGATAGACGCTTGGTCAAAGTAAGTGGGCGTAATGTGGACAACTTTCACCTGGCTAACCGGACTTTCGCGCCCCTCATGCGCTTTACGTCTGTGACTCTGGAGCAAGGGGCTGCTCGGAATGCGACAACGCGGCAAAGCCTCTGAAGCTTAATATCGAATTGAGCAGGAAGGTCGGCGCGAGCGACAAAATGCCGAATACCAGCACTCCCTTTACGTTTGCAATATCCACCACCATCAGCAACAGAATCTGGGTAATCACGACGCTTGGTATATTCAGCCACGAATATTGAATCCACGCTTTCGTGGCATTCAACGACCACATGGTGGCAACCAGTGCTGTGGTCGCCGACAGACTCATCATCAACACCACTTCGTTGCGTAAGTGCGCGTACTTGCCGCCCAGTATCCATAACAAGAGGTCTGGGAAGACGGCGGCGACGGTGATCAACGCCGCCCCCAACAACAGAAAGCCGCCGACGATTTGGCGGTAACGGCGGCGCAACAACGCCGCTTCCTGGCAACGCGCAAAGCCCGGCAGAATGATGCTCGTCATCACGGCGCTGATGATGGAAAAGACCATGCCTAAACGACCGAGCGCGCCGATTTCGGCAATGTTCCGGGTGTTGCCAAAGAGGCTGATGAGCCAGACGGTCAACTGTCCCTGCAAACAATAAAACACCGCGTTCGGAGCTTGATGTTTGACAATGCTCAGTATGGTGTTGCGGTCTTCGCGGTTGATCGGAGCGTGCGGTTCGATGTTGTCCGCCGTCCAGCGTTTCAGTATATGATACTGCGCGATGATGCCAAAAATATTGGCCAAGAGGGCAATGCCGGCATTGAGAAAAATCACATAAGCGATGGCCAGCAACAGCAATCGCGACAAGGCCATCATCACATCGAGTTTTTGCAGGCGATTGATCTGCGAATGCAGGCGCGGCACGATGTCCAGCACGCCGGTCAGCAGTTGAAAATTCAAGGCCACCAACACCGCCAGCGTGATGAGCGCGGCATAGGTTTTGGGCGCGCCATTGCTGATTAACAACCACCACAGCAGCGGCGCGATGACGCTGGCCGCGATGAGCGCCAGATAACGCCGCAGATGCAGCGCCGTGCTGATGAGCGTGCCGAAGCGCTGGCGATCCTGCCAGACTTTGCCGCCTATGGAAGACAGCCCGATGCCGATGCCGGAATCGGCAAGAATGGCCATCGTTCCCAACATACTGTTGGCAATGGTGAAATAGGCATATTCGTGCTGGCTTAATATTCGTACCAGCAAAATGCCGCTAATGGCGGTTAAGGCCTGCACCACTACTTGCACCGAGACAAATCTACTGAGCAATTGAACGCGGCTCAACAGACTGGGCGCGGCGATGGGGTTGGGAAGAGGAATGCGATTTTCCACGAAAGGTTGCTGACCGATTGATGCCGCCATTGCTCGGAGGTTGAGAAAACACGGCTGCGGCCTGGAGCGGTTTGTGTTTGAGGTTTCCGTAACCTCAAACCCGTTGAGCGGCGGTCTCTGACCGGCGCTCAACGATAAGGGGTTCCGTACACCCATATGAAAACCGCTCTAGAGCGCTGGGTAATTGGGGTACGGCGTGAAGGTTGAACAAACTTCCATTTGTTCAACCTTCACACGGCGGCACGCTGAAACTTATCGTACCCTCTACAGCCATAGGCTCTAAGCTTGGCTATAGGCTTTGATTGGTGAGCGCGCCTGCGTCCACGCTTAATCGCCGGTGGCTTCGCCTTGGCCGTAGTTGGAGTAGTAGCGATAGTAGTAATAATCGCTGTACCCGTCGCGGCGCAAATCCACATTGTTCAAGACCACGCCGAAGACTTTCGCGCCGACAGCGGCGAGTTCCTGGCGTGTGCGTCGCACCACTTCACGCGAAGTCTTGTTACCCTGCACCACCAGAATCACGCCATCCACCAGCGTCGAAAGAATCACCGGGTCGGTGACATTGATGAGCGGCGGCGAATCTATCAAGATGTGGTCGTAGCGTTCGCCTAACAACTGCAACATCTCTTTCATCTTTTCGGAACTGATTAATTCGGCAGGGTTCGGCGGTATCGAACCGCTCGGCAAAACCGAGACGTTGGCAATGTCGGTCTTTTGTATAAGGGCGTCGAGATTGGTGTTTCTGGAAAGATAGGTCGAAAGCCCTACCAGCGGGTCGAGGCCGAAAAGCTTGTGCAGCGAAGGACGCCGCATATCGCAATCTATAATCAGAACGGAAGCGCCGAGTTGTGACAACGAGATGGCCGTGTTGGCCGCCGTGGTGGTTTTGCCTTCACCGGGTTGGCCGCTGGTGATGAGCATCAATTTCGGCGGACGCCCGGCGGTCGAAAGCAACACCGAAGTGCGTAACACGCGATAAGCTTCGGCAGAGGACGAGCGCGTGTCCAGCGCGGTCAATTGCGCGGCGCGCACCGCCAGCGCGTTGCTGGTCGAGGCGGTTTGCAGCTTGCTGCCCTTGAGGGCTTTGGATTTCTTTTTTACCAGCGACAGCCGCGATGCAGGTGCCAGAGTTGCCGGAATGACGCTCAAGGCCGGCAACTGCGTATAGCGCATCACGTCTTCGACGCTCTTGATGGTGTTGTCCATGTATTCCAGCAAGAAGGCCAACGCGATGCCGCCCACCAAACTGATCATCATGCCAATCATAATCGAACGATAGCGATTGGGCCCGGCGGGCGCGCCCGGCAGTTGCGCCCCTTGAATCAAGTGCAGATTGTTCTCCTGCTCGGCCACCTGCAACTTGGCCTGATTGGTTTTATCCAGAAAGTCTTGATAGAGCCTGCGGCTAATATCCACTTCCGATTTGAGAATGTTATAGCCTATGGTGTCCTGATTTTGTTGCACGGCGTCAGCTTTGGCCAAATCCAACTGTTGCTTGATGGCCTGCTCTTCACGCACGGCGCGATCATAGGCGATTTGAATGGACTGTTCCAGGCTGCGGTTATTGTTGGTGATTTGACTTTGGACGGCTTCGATTTGCCGCAAAGTCTCTTTCACCTCTGGATACTCCGGCCCGTATTTGTCATCCAAAACGCTCTTCTTGGCTTCCAGGTCGGCAAGTTGTTTTTGCAGTTCGGCAACCTTCAAGCCGGAGCGATTGGCTAAATCGGCAAAGGCTTCCGGCAATTCTTTGACGCGACCGGCCTTCACCTCCTCAAGCAAAGATTGTCGGATCATGCGGTCGCTGGTGGCCTTCAAATACTGTTCGTGCAAACGCCCCATTTTATCGGTGGTCAAGGTGGATTTGCCGTCGGTGGAAAAGATTTCATGGTCGCGGGTGTATTTGGCCAAGTCCCCTTCGGATCGCTGGACTTTAGCCTTCAACTCGCGCATGGAAGTCTCCAGCCAACCGGCAGTCTCCTCGAACTTCTCCGTTTTATTCTCAAAATTTTTCTTGAGAAAACTATCGGTCACCGCATCGGCGACCAACCTGGCGATCTTCGCATCGGTGTGCGTGTAAGAGATTTTAATGGCGCGGGTATCTTTCATGATTTGAATATCCAGACCGCCTTGCACTGCGCTGACATAGGGACTGAGCTTCTGGCTATCTTCGACCGAGCCGGTGTAGTGAAAATCATCCAGCGGCGACAGGGCGACAGTTTCCACAGGCGGCGCGTCCTGCAAGTTTTTGCCGGTCAGTCGAGAGGTGATTAATTGCAACGCCTGCGAGATGGATTTTTTGCCGCCCGAATGAATCAACGCCGGTTCATTGTAAAGCTTATGCCGGACTACGACATCTTCCATCAACGCCTGGCTGCGAAGAATCAAGATTTTGGTTTTGATGTTGATCTGAAAATAGGGGTCGAAATCATCCTGATAAGCCATTACTTCCGGGCGATTGAAAAAGGCTTTCTCTTTGCCGACTTCAACCAGCGTGGAGGCTTCATAAACCGAGGGCGTGCGGTACATCTCTATGGCGACTAGCGTGGTGACAATCAAGAGGATGGTGATAATCATCCATTTGCGGCGGCGCAGAATGCGCGACACTTCGCGGAGTTGTACTTTATCCGGCTCGTTGCCATAGTTGCCATAGCCGTAAGCGCCCGCCGTGGTATTACCGGCCAGGGCGGGATAACGCGGGTTGTATTCCGGCGTCTCTTCCTGCACGAGTTCGGTTGGCGGTACTTTTTCGATTTCTAGTTTTTCGTCAGACATCATAACCTCCAGGTCTGGAGCCCAATATGCGGTATCCGAAGGCTTCCACAACTACAAATTCTTGTGGTTGCTACCTTCTGCGCCGCGTGCGTGATTAAACCGTAGGGAACTGAGGCCGGGTGTTTGCAGTCTCCGGCTGTTTAGCGAATCGGCAAACGGGCGGCGTTGGTGCCAAAGGTTTTCAATAACGCGCCGCCTATCGTTTTCAAACGACTGTTGGGAACGATGATGATGTCGTTTGGCATGATCGCCACATCACTTTTTTTGGCGCTCATCACGGCACCTACATCTACCATGATCTCCTGACGTTTGCCGGTCGTCGGGTCTTCGCGAACAATCATGGATTGCGAGGCTTTGGCTTCAAAGGTCGTGCCGCGTGCCAGCGACAAGGCTTGCCGCAAGGTCGTGCCTTCCTTCAAAGTAAACTCGCCGGGTTGGTTCACTTCTCCGGCAACAAAGAAGACATCGGCTATCGGAATGGTCACCACATCGCCGGGTTGCAGCGCGATATTCGGGGGAACCTGGCCGCGACGAAAGCGGCTGAGGCTGACGGTCAGCAGTGCATACTCCGGGTCGGTTGCCGATTCAGGAGGCGGCGCTACCGACTGATTTGTGGTGGCCACGGCTTGCGGTTGCGGGGTCGAAGTTGCCGCGCTGCTCGGTTCGTTTTCCTGAGTCAGAGATTTGTTTTCCCGCAGGATGTAAGCGGTCGAGCCGCTGTTGTCGGCCAAGCCACCGGCGACATTGATTAATTTCAACAGCGACGTGCGCCCTTCGATTTGATAGACGCCCGGATGCTTCACTGCGCCCTGTATAAAAAACGCCCGACTGTTGACCTGTACGACGGTGACGTGAACTTGCGGGTCTTTCAAATACCTGCCGCGCAAACCGTCGGCAATCATCTTTTCCACCTCTTCGGTGGTTTTGTTGATTACCGTCAGGCGCTTCAAATAATTCATGGTGATGATGCCGGAAGCGCCGATGCGAAACGTGCCGTCCAAAGCCTTGGCGTCTTCCACTTTTATCTCTATGACATCGCTGACGCCGATGCGGTAATCTTCTTCGGCATCTACCAGAACATTGGCGGCGACGCTGTCAGTCCGTGGGCTGGTCGGTTTAGTGGGCGCTTGATGGCGTTCCTGCGCCATGCTTGCAGCGCTGCATAAACCCAACGTCAGCGCCACTGCAAAGGCGCTCATCCAGGCAATATAACGGCGCATCTTTTGTGTCTTCCACTGCATAACCCTTACTCCTTTACGCGATCTTGGCTAACTCCCCAGGCGCATACTTAGGCAAACTTTTTTCCGTCGAGCGCTTGACCATAGCGAGGCGCGACACCAGCGCGCAGAGCGTCAAAAACCACAAAGCATTTGACGGAATCTGTAAATTAAAATCGAAGAAGCTGTGAATCAACATAGCAAAAATCCCGGCGCTGCTTCCCAACGCCACAGCGGCAAGCGCGGCATCCGGCGAGTGAATGCCCCGCCAGATGGCGCGGCAGAGCAACACCAGAAACCATACAGCTATGCCTGCGCCTATCATTCCGCAATCGGCTACGATTTGTAAATAGTCATTATGCGACTGCATGACAATCTCTTCGGCGTCGCTGGAACGATAAGCGGGGAAGGCGGTTTCATAAGCGCCCAGCCCGACGCCAAACACTTTATGCGCGCCAATCATGGTTAAGGTGTTGCGCCAAATCCATTCGCGGCTGAGATCGTTGCGCGGTGTTTGCGAACCCGTCGTCTGCTTCAGCGATTCAGCGACGCGATTCAAGAACGGTTCTGCGCCGAGCCAGATGAGGCCGACTCCCAATATCATGGCCAATGCCGCAACGCCTGCCGCGCCTTTCAGCCAACGCCAGCGGGTTTGCGGTTCGCTGGCGTTGCGTCGCGGCGTGATTTTGCTTTTGCGGCGAGCATTGGCCAGAACCAAAAACACTACGCTTGCCAACATACTGACAACGCCGCCACGCGATAACGACAAGACTACCGACAACGCCATCACTACGGTCACGAAAATATAGAGCATCCACAACTCTTTGCGTGCGGCGCGTGTGGCCAGAAAGGCCAGCGGCAGCGGCACCAGCATCTCCATGAAACCGGCGTAATGATTGCGATTGACAAAAGGGCCGACTGCCGCATACGGCGTCGTCCGCAGCCAGTAGAGTTTGCCGTTCCAGGTGAAGTTTTGAATGAGCGCAAACAACGCCAGCGCAAAACCGAAAAACATCATGAAGGTGAGCAACGTGCGCCAGCGTTCTGCCGTGTTGAAAAAATTTGCCGCCAGCACAAAACTCACGAGCAAAAAAAAGATCACTGGCAAAGCGTGGCGCGTCGCTTCCACGTCCATTGACAGGCTCGCCAACTGCCCGTCCTGGCGCGTGACCGTGATGCTTTGCGCCACCCCGTAAAGCAGGAGCGCCAGCATTGGCCACAGCAAGGTCGGCAAGGTCAACTCCAGTCGTTGGTCTAGCAACGCCTTGACCGCCCACAAGCCCAGCAACAGGATGATGAGCAAGGCGAAACTCGCCACCGACCAGGCTTCCACAGCGCCGTGTGCCAGCGCTGTAAAGACGATGACCAGAATGAAACCGTTGGCGATAACTTTGCTCATGAAATGTTGCGAGTCTGAAGTCTGAGAGTTCGGCGTCCGGCGTCCGGTCTCTTGCTGGTTCAGCTTTGATGTGAAACTCAGGTTTCGGCTCAAGGTTTTGCGCTTTGATGGTGTAGGTGATTTGACTGCGAACTCGGCGAAGTTTGTAAAAACGCCAATAAAACCGGGCATTTTTTTAGGTTCGCACCTTCGTAAAAATTCGTTCAAACGCCGGACGCCGGACTTCGTACCTTCAGACGCTCAGAGTTTGGTGACGGTGAAATCATCGAACCAGACGATGCCGCGTGTCGGTTCGTCATAACTATATTTCGGGGTGCGCTTGATGGTGACGGTTAGACCGCTGACGCTTTGCGGCGGCGTCGTGAAATCCAGCGTCACCCGTTGCCAATCCGCAGTGCCGGAAGCCAGCGGCTCCGTAGCCGCGATTCGGGTGGCGCTTTTTATATCGGTCAAGACCACGCGCAAGCCTTCCGGCGCAGAAAATTTGTCGGTCTTCACATAATATTCCAGACGGTATTTTTGCCCCGACTCCAGCGCCAGCAGTTGTTTGATTTCGCTGTCGAGGCGGGTGGTATCCTTGCCGAGGAATTCGATTTTCAAGGCGCGTGCGCCGCTATGCGCGATGCCGGAATCCACGCTCAATTTGGCATAGTCGCTGCGGCTGAGATTCCAATCGAACTGCGTGAAATTTTTCACCGCGTCGTTTTCAAAACTGCCGTTCCACAACAAAGCCTTTTGATTATCGCCGGGATTGCTGACCAGTCCGACCCACAATTCACGCGCTACGGACAGCGCGCCTCTGTCGATAAAGGCGCTGATTAATCGGCTGCTGTCTTCCAACTGTAAGCGTTGGTTGCGGTCTATCTGATTGAAGACCTGCACGGCTTCGTTGAGGCGCGTTTGTTTGATGAGGAAATTGGCCAGCGTAAGTTTTGCGCGAGTATCATCGCCGGTTACGGCAGCAACCGCTTCGACGTTGCCGCCCGAAGCGCGCCAGATTAAATCCAGGGTCGCCGGTAAAAAGGTACTGCGTGCGGTGGTCGCGGCTTTGAATTCCGGCAATGCCGCCGCCAGTTTGCCTTGTCGCAAGCGGACATTGGCCATCTGCCAGTGCGGGTCTGGATCGGCGGGTGCCAGTTGAATAGCGCGTTGCAAAGTCTTTTCGGCGGCGGCGCGGTCGCCTTTTAATTCCTGCGCCGAGGCCAGCAGCAGCCGATACTCAAAATTGTACGGCGACAGATTGACAGCGTGTTGAGCGTGACGCATCACTTTATCCAGATCGCGGTCAATGCTCGACATTTCGGCTTGCGCGTAGCGCGCATTCAGACGCGCCGAATCGGGAAACGATTCTACGGAAGCCGCCAGTCGTTCGCGTTCAACCGGTATGCGTTCGTCGGCCAGCGTGCCGGTGATGAAGTGGTAAATCACGATCATCGTCAACCAGGCGCACAACGCCAAAGCGAGCGCCAGAAACCCCAAACGCAAAGGCAGATTTTTCATTGGCAGATTGATGGTCATCAGTGTGCTTTCGTCTTTCCCTGTGGGCAGGCTTCGCCCGATGTTGGGTAAACCCTTGCGGGAAATCGCTGCCGCGACAAATAAATTTTGAATATCGTCTGCGCCGGATGTGGGCGCAGGCGCAGGGCTTTGCGAAGGTCAAGAATTACTACATCCCAGGAAAGCGTCGAACCAATTTCGAGAGCGCTTTTTGGGGGGGAAATGATGTAGGGGGGAATGACGTGACCGCTCAGTTCTTCGTGTTTTCAGCTTGTATGATAAAGCTTCAAAAACGCAATTCTACTACCCATTCTTCGTACTTCAACAACCGTTCTCAATAATAATGGATACCGGTAGGCAAGGGGAAGAGTAATAGTGGCTGGCCGAATCGTCAAGATAAAGATGGGGTGCCGGTCGTCGGTTGCGCGACGCGGAAACCGCTCTCTTCCTTGAGCCACTACCATTTGTCAAAGATTATGTTTGACCGCCAGGCTTGCCAGACGTTTGCCGAAGTCGGTGACGCGCCTGACGTAGTTGGCCAACTGAAACGGCCAGCGCGGTTTTTCATTGAACGGCGCACGCATTCGTATGGAAGCGGAAATCGCATCCGGCCAGCGCGCGGCCAGTGCTTTCGCAAGGTGCGAAGGATGGCGCAACGAAGTCATAATCAGTTCGGGCGGCGCGTGATCGGCAGAGCCGGGATGCTCCCATTGTTTCAGCACCATAGGCATCAACCATTTCGGCAAACGATGTTTGGCCGCAGGCGTGTGGTCAATCTGTGCGCCCAGTAATTCTGCCGCCAGGCGAATCGTACTCAACACCCAACCGGCCTGCGTCGGGTCGTCGCCTAAACAGCGTTGCCAATCGAAAGCCGCCGGACGCGCTTCAACCGCAACGGCGATGTCGCACAACCACAGCGGTCGCCACGCGCCGTGGCGCAACAGATGAATGCACAGAAAGCGCAGATGGTCTTCTTCGCTCATTACGCGAATGTCGCTGTCGCCCAGTTTGACCAGTTGCGAATGCGCCAGCAAATCTTCATAGCGCTGGTCCTCGAAGTCTTCCAATTCTTCGTGTTCAAAATCTACTCGAAAGGTTTTGTCGGCAAGACGGTTCAACAACGCTTCGGCCTGCGCTCTATCGCGTGGGCGAAGAATCAAATCAATATCGCCATACGGGCGCAAGCCTTTGGCGGGATAGCGCTGGGCAATCGCCCAGCCTTTGACCAGCAGCGGCTCGAGGTTGGCTTCGCGCATGAGCCGGAAGAGGTTTTGAATCTCCATTTCGTGTTTTGCGGCCAGCAGGGTTTGCAGGCGAAAGGTTTGTTGCAAGGCGTTGCCGACCGGCGCGGTGTGAAGCGGCGAGTGGCGGATTTGCCACCACGCCAGCCCCCCCGCCCCGGAACTTTGCAGCAGCGGTTGAATGAAATTTAATTCGGCTTCGGTAAGGTCACTGGCAGACGCAGAAGAACGCCAGCAACCGCAAAGAAACTGAGCCATCAACTGACTGGCGCGCATTGGTTGTGGACCATTGGGCAAGGCAAATCACTCGCTTCAAGAGGTTGTCCGTTTCACTTTACGCGCTGCCAGCAGCCGGACAATCCTACGGGCATTCTCCTTAAATATTGCCTCCGGGGCGGCCTCCCACGCAGGTGCCGGAGCATAAGCCGCTACAGCATTCAGCGCCAGAGGAGCAGGGTGATCCGGCCCCCAGACAAGTCGCCGCTTGCACCGCCAGCGGCGCGACGATGCTGGTGACGATGGGGATTGCGACTGCCGCGCCGATGCCGAGGCGACGAATAACTTCGCGGCGCGTCAAAGACTTTTTACCAACTTCCGCTTTGACGATAGCGGGCAACAAGTGGGCTTTGCTTAATTGCTCAAGCGCCAACCAGACCAGCGCTTCATCAACCGCAGCGCCGGTTTTTTGGCCGACCTGCGCCGCGATCTCCGCGATGCTGTTTTGGCCATCGCTATGCTGCCAGACCAGCGCCGCCGTGCGATTCAAGCAATGGGCTTTGTCACGTTGCAAATCATACACCAAGACTTCATCGGCTAACTCTTGAATGACCAAGCCTTCGCTTCGCGCTTGGGGTTTTATTTCTTCTGTTGTCATGCATTCTCCTCAACGAGGCACTGAATGTGGCGAAGGGCTAGTCGTCCGTTCGCTTTGTTTCTTACCTTGTTTCTTCATTCAGTGTCAAATTAATATGGCTCAATCTGGCCAAGCACAAGCTCGGAAAATTGCCTCAACGCACTCCCCGGCGTCGCCGCGTACACTCTTGAACGAACGCGCCGTGGCAAGGGCATTTTTCAATGTCGGCAATACCATCTGCGGATTTCGTCGTGCGGACACCGTGTTCTGTAATAACGCCAGAACGCTCGCGCCTGCGGAAATCTCTAGCGGTTTGAAGCGCGCCCCTTCCCGATATTTGCTCACCATGACCAAACCGACAGGCAAGGCTGTGCTGCCGGATTTGCCGCCCAATTCTTCCACTGCATACTTCTGTGTGCGGACTCTGGTGCGTCCGCTACGAATGCCCAGCCTGCGCGCATACGGATGCACCATCCCGCGCTTATCGAAAACGGCATACTCGTCCGAATAATACGTGGCTCCGGCTTTTACCAACGCCGCGACCAAAGTGGTCTTGCCGGTGTAACTGCGTCCCGGTATGACGATGGCCTTGCCTTGCCAACCAACGACTCCGGCATGAACGAAGACCCGACGCGGCGCGTGTTCGGCAATATATAGCTGCACGTCGGACTCAAAAAAATCAAGCAACGGCGCAAGCCTGGCATTGCCGCCAAGCTTTTCAGCGTTGGCATACAACTCGTGCAAGCTGTCCGCATGGCGCTGGCTCGAACTTCTTGTAACAATCGAATACCGTCGCGCAACGGCAGCCTCGGTAATTTTCCATCCTGGCGGCAAATGCGGCAATAGTTTTTCGATAACCGGCGCGTCATTGGTTCGCACCCCTATGCGAACGCCGTAAGCGAGAAAGGAAAATCCCGCTACCCAATCCAGGTGATCGAACTCGTTGCGCTCTGCCGCCGCCACTTGTCCTTGCGGCCTCTTCAATTGAACCACGCCCACTCCTTGACCGAATCTATTTATGCTTTCATTGCTGGTTGTGAAAAGATGGCGGACACTATATACCGATTGCCTGAAGCCGCGCCACTCGTGTTGTCGCGGCTCAAGAGCGCCGGTCGCCAGGCCGCGTGTGCGCCACGTCACAGCGCTAGAGTTTCGGCAGTTTCGCAGACCACTGGCTTCTACGAAATCAAGGATTCCGGAATCGCTCTTTTGCTTTCTATAGCCTTCAAGAAAAAAATTTCGGCAAACTACAGTATTGGGACGACCTGTACGGGCGACCCTCCGTGGTTGCCCCTTCTCAAATCTCTAAAGAATTTCCAGTAGGAGCGACCACAGAAGGTCGCCTCTACAAGGCTGCTGTTCAGTTCCCCGGAAAACAATTTCATGATTTCTATAGCTGATTTTCTCTGCTCTGAATTCCTTCGGCCTGTTAGTGAAAATAGTGTAGATTTATTGGTCTTTTTGCGCTCCTTCGGCGCGCTTGAAAGAGTTCATTTCGTCAGTAGGCAGATTCGTCGCGCTGTGCTATAAAGCTTGCTTCCCGGTGGCGTTTCCCTTGTCGTTGTCGCCACCGCGCAGGGATTTCTATGCATCTTTATGCAATGAAAAATAACGCTATGGAAACTGGTGTTGAAACCAAAGACTGGTCGCGTCAGGTCAAGTAGCTTTTTCAAAAAATTTTTCTTCGGAGGTTGAGCATGATGGTGTCGCGCAGATTCGCATTCGCTTTGATAGGCTTTTTGCTGTTGGTGCTTTTGACTTCTTTGACCAGAGCGCAATCATACGAGCAGAAGTTTTATCAAAACCTTCGCTGGCGTTGCATTGGCCCCTTTCGCGCCGGACGCACGGTTGGTGCCACCGGCGTGGTCGGTCAACCCAACCTCTTTTACATAGGCGTCAACAACGGCGGCGTCTGGAAGAGCAACGATTACGGACGCACCTGGAAACCGATCTTTGATGACCAGCCGACCGGCTCTATCGGCGACCTCGCGGTTGCCCCGTCCAATCCGAATATCATTTACGTCAGCAGCGGCGAAGGCTTGCAACGCCCCGATCTGGCAACCGGCGACGGCGTTTATAAATCCACTGATGGCGGCAAGACTTGGCGCAACCTCGGACTCCGCGATACGCAGCAAATGGGTTCGATCATCGTTGACCCGCAAGACGCCAATCGCGTTTTTGTCGCGGCGCTCGGTCATCCTTACGGGCCAAACGAAGAGCGCGGCGTGTATCGCTCAACCGATGGCGGCCAAAGCTGGCAGAAGGTGTTGTACAAAGACGAAAACACCGGCGCGATTCAAGTGGAATTTGATCCCACCGATTCGCAAATCCTCTACGCCGATTTGTGGGCAGGGCGGCAAGGCCCTTGGGAAAACGGCGCGTGGCAAGGCCCCGAAAGCGGCCTCTTCAAATCCACCGACGGCGGCACCACTTGGAAAAAATTAACCACAGGCTTGCCTACTTTCGCCCAAGGCTTAGGCCGCATAGGCATAGGCATATCGCGCAGCAATCCGAAAATTATTTACGCGACGGTGGACGCCAACGCGCAAACCGGCGGCCTCTATCGCTCGGACGATGCCGGCGCAAGCTGGCGAAAAATCAGCGATGACCAAAGATTGTGGGGACGCGGTTCGGACTTTGCTGAAATTCGCCCCGACCCGAAAAATCCCGAAATCGTTTACGTCGCCAACACCGCTTCGTACAAATCCACCGACGGCGGCAAGACCTGGAAAGGTTTTAAGGGCGCACCCGGCGGCGACGATTATCACCGTATATGGATCAACCCAGACAACCCGGACATCATGTTATTTGCCAGCGATCAGGGCGCGACCATCACCGTCAACGGCGGCGACACCTGGAGCAGTTGGTACAATCAACCGACGGCGCAGTTTTATCACGTCATCACTGATAATCAATTTCCTTATTGGGTCTATAGCGGACAACAGGAGAGCGGTTCGGCGGGCGTGGCTTCGCGTGGCGATTACGGCGCGATCACCTGGCGCGACTGGCAAACCGTAGGCGCGGAAGAATACGGCTATGTTGCGCCCGATCCACTGAACCCCAATATTATTTACGGCGGCAAGATCACGCGCTTTGACAAGACTACAGGGCAAACCCAGAACATCGCTCCCGAAGCGGTGCGCTCCGGCAAGTATCGTTTTCTAAGAACCGCGCCGGTCATCTTCTCGCACGTTGACCCGAAGGTTTTATATTACGCTGGTAATGTATTGTTCAAGACCACCAATGGCGGCAATAGCTGGGAAGTCATCAGCCCCGATTTAAGCCGCGATAAATGGGACGTGCCGAAAAACGTCGGCATCTATCGCTCGCCCGACATGGAGACGATGCCCAGACGCGGCGTGATTTATACTGTCGCTCCGTCCTTCACAGACGTGAACACGATTTGGGCAGGCACGGATGACGGCTTGATTCACCTCACCCGCGATGGCGGCAAAAACTGGACGAACATCACGCCGTCCGCTTTGCAAGCGTGGGCGAAAGTCTCTTTGATGGAGGCTTCGCATTTCGACAACGACACGGCTTATGCGGCGATTAATACCTTTCGACTCGATGACCTGCGTCCGCACATCTATCGCACACATGATGGCGGCAAAAGTTGGAAAGAGATTACTAGAGGCCTTCCCAACGGCGGCATCGTCAACGTGGTGCGCGAAGACCCTGTGCGAAAAGGCTTGTTGTACGCGGGCACTGAACAGGCGGTTTATGTGTCGTTTGATGACGGCGATAACTGGCAGTCGTTGAGACTCAATATGCCTGCGACTTCGATACGCGATCTGGTTATACATAATGATGATGTGGTAGTCGGCACGCACGGGCGCAGTTTCTGGATACTTGACGACATCACGCCATTGCGCCAGATGAGTCAGCCGGTAGCTTCATCGGCGGCGTTTCTGTTTAAACCACAATTGACTTATCGTGTGCGCCGCAGCGTCAACACTGACACGCCGATTCCGCCCGAAGAACCTATGGGACAGAATCCGCCCGATGGCGCGATCCTCAATTATTATTTGCAAGCCGATGCGACGCAGCCCGTGGTGCTGGAGATTTTCGACAAGGCGAATAAACTGGTGCGGCGCTTTTCGAGCGCCGACCAGCCCGAACTGATTGATGAAAATTCTCAAGCGTATCCGGCCTACTGGTTCCGTCCGCCGCGTGTGTTGTCGGCAACAGCCGGTATGCAGCGCTGGACCTGGGATTTGCGCTACGCGCCGCCGGAAGGCGTGCGTCGCTCGTATCCGATGACGGCGATTTATCGAGACACGCCGAGCGAACCGAATGGGCCTACAGTGTTGCCCGGTGACTACACGGTGACATTGACCGCCGGTGGCAAGAGCTACACGCAACCGTTGACGATTAAAATGGACCCGCGAGTGAAGACGCCTGTGGAAGGTCTGGCGCAGCAATTCGAGATTGCCTTCAAATCGTATGCAGGCATGGCGCAAAGCCGCGTGGCGCAGGAGCAAATTCGCCAACTCAGAAATCAACTCTCCGCCCTCAAAGCCGACGCAGGCCAGAGCGCGATAGCTGAGGCGATAGCGGCATTCGATAAAAAAGCGGCAGCGCTTGAAGGCGCAGTTGGCAACGGCTTGCGCGGCGGCGGTGGTGGCAACGCACCAGGAAGTGGCGAAGCGAATTTCACACGAGTGAGCAGCGAGTTGAGCGCCTTGATGAATTTGGTTGAAGGCGCAGACGTGCAGCCGACCACGCAGGCAGTAGCGGCATTTCGTGAAGCGCAAAAAACGCTCGCGACTTTGTTAGCCCGTTGGCAAGAGTTGAAAGAGAAGGAGGGGAAAGCCTTGAATGACCAACTGCGCCAAGCCAATCTGCCGCAGATTAAATTGTGAAGCGTAAACGAAATCGCATCGCGCAAGATGGAGGCAGCGTCGAAGTTCAAAATTCAGGTTTTCGCTTATCTGCTTTTTACAGCGGCAACTGAAGTGTGATTACTGAACTTTGCTTGCTGCTGTCGTTTTATCTATTCATTGCATCGGGTTCGATTTTAACCAGGCAAACTTTGCAGGAAGTTGAAAACCTGTCCGCGTTTGAGGTCGTCGTGATGGCGTTGATTGCCGTAGTTTTGCAAACACCCGTAGCAGCTTGTGTCTTCTTTGCACCCACATTTCCCATTTACTTTATCTCTTGCCGCAAGCAGCATAGCTTTGATGGGTTGCTCACCTTCAACGAGCCGTCTAACGTGACCTGCGCCGCCCGGCACATTATCAAATAAGACCAACGAAGGCGACGAACTGCCTTTGTACGGATAGAGGCAACCGTCTATGTCTGTGCGTATGACAGAAAGCGATTCGCTCGCGCCTTCAAGCAACGCAAAGAGCAAGGACAACCAGAAGTCACTAGAGTAGCGATGGTCGCCAATCTCAAGCCGCAAGAGGTCGGTTTGAAATTCGTGTCCTAAATCGGTGTGCTGTAAAGCGCCAAGACACTCTTTGCCTTGCGGGGTTTTATGCGAGATTTTATGCGGGGTTTTCTTCTTCCTCTCAAGTTTTTCTCTCTCTGCATAACCGCAGTGAAAACAGACTTGGAACCCTGCGCGATTCAACATGGCGAAGCGCCCGTCTGACAAGGCTTGCGCGGCAATGGGAAGATCGCCGATGGTCATCGTTACGTTTTTTTCTTCTCTGAAAAATTCGCCTGTGTAAAAAATCTGTGGCGTGAGGTAGCTTCTTTCGGGTCTTGCCGAAGTCGGTTGCACAGGAGGTTGAAACCGGCTTGAGACAAAGCCGAATTCAGGAATGATGAAAGTGCCTTTGGCGTTTCTGCCGTCAATCCTTTGGTCGCAACTTTGGCAAACCTCAATCGCTTTGCCCGTCGCCTCTGCAACACGCTGATAGCAATTGCAATGATTACAAATCGCATACTTGAATTTTCGCCATTCGCGTTTCGGGACTTTCTTGATGGCGTAGCTTGTCCAGAGTTTGCCACCCGCTATGACTTGGCTTTCCGGCGCGTATTCGGCAAGCGCAATGCGAAGGTCGCGTTGCAACTCTAAAAATTTTGCCTCGTCGCCGTGATGCAGCAATTGCAACTCAACCACATCCACAGGGAAGCCATACTTAGGCAACACGCCGCGTGTCGAAAGGAAATTAATAATCGGCTTGCTCTGAATGGTTTTGATCGTGTCGCCAATTTTAATTGCTCTGAAAAGAGAATCACGGCTGCCCTCGGCGATTAACTCCTTGCAATAAGATTCCATGTCCGCCACATCGCCGTACAATTCATCTGCGGCTTTCTGCAAAGGAGAATCTTTTGAAAAGAAGAACTCGTCAAGCCACTCCCAACTCTCTATCTTAAAATCCACGTGTTGCTCTTTGAGTATGCGCTTCAATGCTTCAAGCAGCAGCGGCGGTTTGCGTTCAAGAAATTCTCTCAGCGGGTGCGTTGCAAAAAACGCTTCGCGGTTTTTTATCTCGCTGCCTTCAACGGCAAAGAAAAAATCTTTCACTTTGTTGAAGAGCGCCTTGTGTTCTTTCCAAAACATCGCTAGCGCAACCGAATGAATGTGCCGCTGAATGATTTTTTTGTTTCGCACTTCAAAAGCAGGTGGGCGAATGGTTCCGGCAATCATCCGCTCAGGCGTTTGAAAATAGGTCAGGTCGTGTGAACGACGCTGGCAAAAAGTCAGCGCGAAGGCAGTCGAATCGGTGCGCCGACCAGCGCGACCGGCGCGTTGAATATAGTTGGCAGGCGATGGCGGCACGTTTCGCATCAACACAGATTCAAGTGAACCGACATCTACACCAAGTTCAAAAGTAGTCGAACAACTGATGACGTTGACTGCGCCGCGAATGAATTGATTTTGCAGTATGCTTGCGGCATCGCCCGTGAGTTGCGCCGTGTGTTCTTTGCAAATCATCCGCATCGGCAACAAGTTCAAATAGAGATAGCGATAATGATTGTCGCGCTTGGTTTCTTCGGGATTGCACGAGCGCAACGTCCCTTCACATCTGTAGGTCGGACAAACGCCGCGCAAGTTATGATTGAAAAGATTGCCGCAAGTATCGCACTCGTGCCAGATGTTTTGTGAGGCATCGAATGTTGGCGCTATCTCCCAGCAATCGTGACGAAGTTGGTAAGCTCTGCCTTCACCTTGAATCGGTGTGTCGCTGAAATGATTTTTCCAAAAAGGCGAGTCGGTTAGATTCTGCCAAACCTGATGCAAAATTTGTTTCGCTAATTCTTGAATATCCTCGTTGGTCGCGCCTTGCTGCAACAGCTTTTGCACGAAATCAAGTCGGCGATTGAGCCGCCTTTTTGCAGGTGACGACCAACTGTAAACCTGTTTATTTTTCACCGCGCCTTGATTGCGAAAGTAGTAAGCGCGGTTGCGCGGTTTGAATATCTCGTCATCGGGCGACACCTGATCGGGAAACAGAATCACGCCTTGCAAACGAAAGCTGTTCAGCAGAATTTCAAAGAGTTGCCATACTTCGGCATCGCTGAAATTATACGGCAACAGCAACGCTTGAAGCGTTTTACCGGCAAGCCAATTTTGCGGTTTGGCAATGGAGAATTGCACCAGTCCTAGACCTTCCAAACTGTTGCGCCTGTCTTGCGCCATTAGCTCAAGCATTACCCATTTCCACACTTCGCGCTCTTGTCCGCGTCGGCTGATTTTAGTGTCAAAGATGCCGCACTCTTGCGCTTCTTTTCGCAACGGCTCAATTAAGTCTTCGACCTGCCAATGCCCTTTGATAAACTCCCGCTCATGTTTTTGCAGGGCGCGAATAATCAATCGTCGCCAGAGAATCGGCAGATAAGTGATGTCGCCCAAATACGGCGCAAAGTACGCGGCATTCTGTCGGCTGTCTGAAAAAATGAGCAGTCGCCGCGCCAACTTTACTTCATCCAATGCTTGCCCATATTCGTCATCTTCGTCGTTTGCGGTCGCCTGTTGAACTTCGCGCTCAGGGATTTCCTGATACAACGCCGTCGCAAGAACGCTTGCCGGGGCGTCTTGCCCTGTCAAAAATCGCATGACTAAATTTGGACTGCGTGAACCGCACGAACGGCAATGCGTGGCCACGCCTTTCTCATTTGAAATTTTGATAACTGTGCGCTCCCACTTTCTGCCGCAAGCGCAAAGCGTCTTCATCGCGCCGACTCTATCAATCGCCGCGCACTTGACGCAGAGCTTGTGCGCCTCCTCTTGGTCTTCGCTTTCGCTATCGGGTTCGGCAACCTCTTCATCTTCATCAAGCTCGTCGAGAGGATTTTCTTTCAGCAAAAAGAACTGCGCTCGTTCGTAATTGTCTTCGCTAATCTTTTGTGATTGCAGCAAGCGTTTGGCATCTTTTTCGATAACTCCGACAACATGAATCGCGCCGCAACGCTTGCAGGTTGCCATTTCAAATACGGCGAAAGGCTCTTGGTCATCCGTCTGTTTGCGACGATTCAAAAACAGTCGTTTGGTTGCGCCAAAAGCCACGAAGCCGCCTTCCAAAGCCTTAGCGAAAAGATGGTAACGAGCAGGCAGAAGCGGCGCATGTTCGCCTTCCGGTTTCGCCTGTACTGCGAGATTGACCAACGCCGTCAAGCTTATCTCAGCATTCGTATCTGCCTTGAAAATGGCTCCTGTAGCCTCTTTCAGCAACATGGGCTTATTGCTTTGGGTTGCGTCGCCGCGCAGCAACTGGCGCAGTCGTACAAGATTTTCGTCTCCTGAAAGCAGGTTGTACAAAAAATGTTGTATTGCGTCGTTGCAAGACAACGCGGCTTTTTCAATCACCTCATGCGGTACGCCACAGGCGCGAGCAAGCATGGAAAGCTTGGCGATATTGGCAGCCGTAGAGTCAAGCAAATCTTGCGCGGCTTGATAAAACTGCGGCTGCGGAACGCCCCAAACGCTATCTTGCTTGAGCATCAAGCGTGAGGCTTCCACGACATCTTGTCGGTTGGTGTCGTCTTCAAGCCATTCAAATTGTTCGTCAAAGAGTTGTTTGCCAAATCGTGCTACATCGCGAAAGTCTTTTCTGCCACCGCCCAAAGTTGCGCTTGTGCCTATGCACTGAATGCGCCCCTGCTCGCTTTGCGCGATGCGGTCTTTGAGCCGTCGCAGCAGCATAGCCGTTTCAATGCCTTTCGCGCCATCGTAGGTATGAACTTCGTCCATCACGATGAAGCGCCAATGGCGCGCCTCCTCGCCATCAAAGAAAATCGAATCGTCAGGGCGCAGCAAAAGGTATTCGAGCATGGCATAGTTCGTCAGCAAGATGTGCGGCGGCGCGGCTTGCATCTCTGCACGCGAGAGCAATTCATTTTTTATGCGCGGTTCGCCTTTGCTGTTTTCTTGAAAGTCTTTTTCGGCGTCTTCTTTTTTTTGTTTGGTGTCGCCCGTGTAGCGACCAAAGGTGATAAATTCGCAGCCCTGCAAAATTGCGCGTAGCCGTTTCATCTGGTCATTGGCGAGCGCATTCATGGGATAAAGCAAGAGCGCGCGAACCCCTTTTGACAAGGTGCCGCGACGTTTTTCTTCCAGCAGATGATGAAGAATCGGGATCAAAAAAGTTTCCGTCTTGCCGCTGCCCGTTCCTGTGGCAACGATCAGATTGCGATTGTTGACAAGTTTGCGAACGGCTTGTTCCTGATGTTTGTAGAGCGGTCGTTCAAGAGATAGGCTGCCGTGCTGCAACGCAGAAAAAAGCGGCGAAAGAACACCTTGCTTCATCAAGTCATGGATGTTGCCGGTTGTTTGGTAAGGCGGCGTGGCTTCGAGATAAGGACCTTTAACAAGCTTTTGTTTGTCGGCAAGCATTTGCCTGAACTGTTGTTGCAATTCAGCGTCAGCAATTGGATAAAGCGTCTGCAAATATCTGGCGTAGGATTGGTGAATGCGTTGAGTCGCAAGAATAGGATTGAGTTGTTGCATGAAACCTCCGCTATTTTTGGGGTGTCAATAGCCGCTCAAAGGCGCGTCATCCGGCGCTTTCTCCATCTTATCAAGGAAAGACAGATGAACGATTCGAGACTGTGAGTTCACATAGCCGAGAGAAATTAA
Organism: Acidobacteriota bacterium; assembly: GCA_016201275.1. Lineage (GTDB taxonomy): Bacteria > Acidobacteriota > Blastocatellia > UBA7656 > UBA7656 > JACQDB01. The sequence goes on along the minus strand of JACQDB010000090.1, from coordinate 37,784 downwards.
ATCCCAAGGTTCTTCTTTGAGATTTCTGGAGTTGCTTGCTGTCCATTTCCGAATGCCTTTATAGAGCGCGATTTTATTGTCGAAATTCACTTTCGACTCAATAGCGAAAGGCATCAGCGCGTTGACCGCAACGCCGATAGTTTGACAGAGCTTTCGGAGTTCTGCCTTTGTGGTGTCGTCGCCACGTTGAGCAAATTGCTTGATGCGTTCTCGCAAAGCGTCTCTAAGGCTTTCCTGTTTGGCTTGCTGATGCAGGTCTGTGAACCAGATGGTTTTGGCGATGGCTGCCTGGTTATTTTGCGCCAGAAAGAGCAGCGTGTAAAACAGTGTGTCCATTTCTTCGCTGGTCAAAGAATAGCGCATAAATTCATCGGCAATGGTTGAGGTATGCCAATCAAAGGTCTCTTCGCATCCGGCGAGTTTGCTAGTCAGATAACGCCGAAACGAAAAGGGCGCGACCAGCAAATAGCTGTCTATCTCTTCGCGCCCAATCGCTAGATCAAAAATATCTTTGCCGTTTTTTCGCGGCGGCAAAGCGGGCGGTGCGGTTGCGTATTGGCTCTCTAAAAATAACTCTGCGCGATAGCGTCCTGCGGGAAGCGACGCAGCATCTTCTTGAATGGTCAATTCGGATACGCCATCAGGGATGCGATATTCTTTAGGCGGTTGCCATACACGGCGCAAATCCCACAGTCGCAGCTTGCGATTGTTGAAATGCCCCGCATCTTTCCATTGGAGAGACACCGTGCGAATGTCGCGGCACTCCAAGCTTTCGACAAGCCAACGAGTACGCACAGACAATGGATAGACGGCAGGCAAATGGTTCGAGCCAACAACAAATGAAAGCCGAAATTTCGCCAGCGATTTTGCCAAACTACGCAGCGAATCATTGAAGCGGCTCAAGTCAAACCGCGCTTCGCCTCGGCGAATTTTTTGCTCGCTCAGATGATCTGCGCCTTCCAATTCGAGTACGCCAATAGTCCCATCTTTCAAAGGCGATTCAATGACTAAAACGGCTTCGTCGCTTGCCGCAAAATCGTCAAACGAAACTTCTCGCGGTTTATCAAGCCAACCTGTAGAGAGTTGGTGGGCGAAATCTTTTAATGCCCAACGCAGTCGCGGAATCTTAAAGGTAATCGGCAATTTTCGATGGTCTTCGCTTTGTAAGTTCAAGGTGAATTGTCGAGCTTGGGATTTGTTGGTTATCTCAAAAGAGCCTGCGCTGCCGAGGATTATGGTTGAGACATCTTCCGACAGAACTTTGATGGTTGAAGATGTCAGGAGGGTGAGTTTTGGCGTTTGCTTTGCCAGATAGAAGGCGCGGGTAAACTCAAAGTCAACATCTCGAATGAACGCAAATTGAAATTGTTTGTCGCGTCCCAACGCACCGCGTGAGCGCAGCTTTAGGCGAAACTCGCCCAATGTCGTATTGCCTAATAATTTTGGATGTTCGAGATGCAGAATGGCTTTCCCGTCTGCGGCTTTGTGCAAGGCTTCGCTGAGAGCAACTTGCTTTCTTGATAACCAACGATGCGACAATTCTTCAACCACTACGTACCAGCTATCAATATCACTCCAAGAAGCTATGGGAATTTGCAGCACGGGCAATTGCCCTGAATAAATCGGCACATCATTAACGCTGCAACCTTCAAGGATTTTTCCGCACAGTTGTGCCTCTTTATCTTTCGCCAACGGTAGAGGAATCGTTTGCTTATCTTTGAGAATTGCCAGCGATTCGGCTTCCAATGCGTCAATGAAAAAGCCTTGGTAATCACGCCAAGCATCCGCGCCTTCCGTTTGTTCGATAATGCGAATATTGGACGCGAACTTCACATCTTTGTGCAGAATCAACCAGAAGCAAGCGTGCGGCAATTCGCTTGCACAAATGAGATTATCTTTATCATCGAAGGCTAACCAAGCATTCTCATCAAGTCCTTTGAAAATCCATTCTCGCGAAATATGCGGAGCTTGCTGTATCTTGATTTTGTAGTCATGAGCAGGCGGCAAGAGGAATTCTACAGGCTCGGTGAGGGTTGATGTTGAGCGCCTGTAGCAATCCAGTTCTTGAGAGAGAAGGCGTGTGCCATCTGCGAAGGCGTGTAGGGAAACGGGCGCGTTGGAGTTGCTGGCAAGCGTTTGCTCCATTATGGTGCAGCGCACTTCGCCGTAGCGCGAGATGAACTCAATGCGCGGACGACGTAGTGCGATGTGACTTTCGGTCAAGGTAGGCTGAAGATAATTTTTCCACCATTGTTTGAAGCGTTCGGCAACGCGATGGGGAATACCCAATTCTTCACCTGATAAAAATTGTGTTTCGTAATGAGCGGCGCGAACCATCTCCAGACAACGACTCAAAAAATCAGCCGCAGGCTTGCCGCCTTCTTCAAGAAAACGGCGCACAGGCTTGTCCGTCGTTGCATAATATGAAGCCTTATTCTTCCATTCCACAACAATTTCTTCAGGGTTGTGGGAATCAATATCCAACTTCCCACTGACTATCGGGTATAAAACTTTACTGAAGAAATCCTGTAAACAATTATCAGGAATGCCGCCATGCAAAAGAATCGGCGTAACATATTTATGCCCTTTGGCATGAGGAAAGTCTGTAAGGTGGTACTTACGGATGGTCTTTAGGAATAGCTCGCCCCAGCGGTGCTGCCAGTTGCCGCCGGATTTTTTTAAATGGTTTTCTATTTTTGCCCAGTAGGTGCCTTGATTATATTCGCCAATTCCCATGGCCACTAAAAAACAGGAGAAGGTTAATTCTCCCAGCCGTTCTAGTTCCGAAAAATCATTCAGGAATTTCTCTAAAACCATACCCTGCAAAATCGACGCGTCTTGTTCCGTGAACAATTGTCCAAGCAGTGTCACATGACGAACCTCGTTTCGCAGACGCTTTTCTACATCAAGCAAATTTTGACATCCGGTAAGCAGCATAAGCGCAATACCTGACTGATTGTGGATTCAGCCAGCCACAGAAGATAGAGAATGTCTTGCCCGACAATCCGCTTTTGCCGTGTTCAATGGAGCGGCCTGAGACGCAGGTGCTTTCAAGAGTTCTGGATTCTTGCTACGTTGTTCAACTTGCAAGCGTTGACGCGGATAGGTGGTAAAGCTCACCTCACGCCGGGTTGTTCCAATGAATAGAGAAACAACGTGGACGATTGTAAAATGCTTTGCGGTTTCGGGCAAGTCGAAAAGTTTTGGGGATGAATGAATAAAAATGAGGGCGAGCCGTTTTGTCGTCTCGCCCTCTACCATTCCGCTCACTCTTGGAGAAGATCGGCAGTTCGTTGCTGCCGTGTAAATAGTAACAGATTTCCTTTAGCGTGCAATAGGGATAGAGGCAATTTATAGGGCGAGCGCATCTAAATTCCCAATAAAATCGAGGGTTTCGATTTTTCGAGCAATTTCGCCAATTCAGGTTTCTGTCAAAAGCCGAGGAAATTTGCCCTTTGTCGTATCCGGCTTGGTAAGCCCTTGAAACTAAAATCCTTATTTTCCTAGAAAATTAGATGCGTTTGCCCTGAGGCAATTTACGGCACGCGCTTGCCGGTAATGGCTATGAAGTGCGCTGCGCCAACGGCAATAAAAAAGCCAAAGCCGGCGTTAAGGGAAACGGGCTTTGGCTTTGACCGAAAACTTAAAGGTTCAATAGGTTCTTTACATCATCGTTGATTCAACGGAGACGCGGCGATTGGATACCGGCGCTTTTAATAAGGCGGTTTTTGTTGCGCTCTGTGCTTTGGCGGCAGTGCGTTTCAAGATTTCTACGGCCTTCTTCAACTGCACATCTTCAGGCGGCGCTTCCGGCTTTGGCGCGGTCTGCGGTTGTGATGGCTCGGTGGTCTCGTTATCATCATCGCCATCAGGCAACACCACTTCGGGTTCGGCCAAGCGTTCGACCTTTTCAGTGGGATTGATCGGCTCATCCATAAACGGCTTGCCGTTGCCGGGCGCGTATTTCGCTACGGTAATCAACAACGCGCCGCCATCCGATAACGAAAAGAGTTGCTGTTCGCTGCCGATGCCAAAAGTTTTCAGGCCAACCAGGTCGCCGCGTTTCTGGTCGCGCACCGCCGCCGCAATCACTTCGGCTGCGCCTGCCGTGCTGCTGTCTATTAACACCGCCAACGGTCCGTTAAAGAGAACTTTTTTGGCGTCTGCCGTATAGGTCTTGGTTTCTTTGCCGCCTTTGCCGATGATGCGCGCCAAGGTGCCGTTGCCGACGAAATAATTGGCCACCGCAACGCCTTCATCCAGCGTACCATTGGCCGCGCCGCGCAAATCTAAGACAATTTTCTGCGCCCCTTTGTTCAGCAACTCGCTCAATTGCGTTTTGATTTCGTTGGCTTTGCCATCAACCAGGCTGGTGATTTTCAAATAACCGATGCCGGGTTCTTCAAGGCGTGCTTCGATGGCCGGTTGGGCGACTTTGCCACGGGTGACGGTGACTTTGCGCGATTGGCCGCGATGCAGAACTTTTAATTCAACCGTCGAGCCGACCGCGCCGTTGATAAGTTGTTGGGTTTCGTAAAGGCTTAAATCACGCGACGGCAGCTTGCCGATGTATTCGATGAAATCGCCTTCGTGGATGCCCGACTGTTCGGCAGGCGAACCTTTCAACACTGCCACCACATAGGCAAAGCCTGCGACTTTGGAAACTATCAGACCGGTTTCGCCCTGCGCGGTTTTAGGATTGTATTGCTTGGCTTGGTCCGGAGTCAGATAAGCGCTGTACGGGTCGAGTCCTTCGGCCAGTCCGCGCAAACTTCCCAAGCGGACTTTTTCCAAGTCCGGCTCTTCGACATAATCTTCAACAATGTGTTTCAACACATCATCAAAAATGCCGCTCTGGGCATATTGGGTGCCGCGTGCGACGGCCTGACTAGACCGTGACATGAAACTGCCGATTATCGCATAACAGGCAACAATCGTAGAAAACACAACGATGGCAATCTTGGTTTTAAACTGCATTCGTGAAGACTCCTTCTGTTAAGCTCACTTCATCATAACCTGTTTAAAACGCGATAGGCAAGGATAAGCTTCTGAGAGTCTGAGAGTCTGAGAGTCTGGCGTCCGGCGTCCGCGCCCGAACAAATTGATGAATCGCTTCTGAAAGCAGAAAGCACCGCAAAGCGAAATCAAATCAAAAGACACCGGACGCCGGACTCCAGACTTTAGACTTCAGGACTCCAGACTTTAGACTTCAGGGCACCAGACTTCAGACTCCAGGACACCGGACGCCGGACTTTAGACTTCAGGATGCGGAACTTCAGACGCTGTACCGTTGCGGCGGGGAAGCGCGCTCGTTGACACGCTTTCCTGTGGCTACCTATACTCAAACTTTATGCGGGTGATTGCCGTTGACTTCGGCTCCAAAAACATTGGCATTGCGGTATCGGATGCGCTCGGCATCACCGTGCGACCGGTTGAAACCATTCGCCGGTCATCGTTAGATAAAGACCTGGCGCGCTTGAAATTTTTAGTCGAAGACCTCGAAGTTGAAGCCGTGGTGGTCGGCTTGCCGCTGCGAATGGATGGCACGATGGGCGAGGCCGCCGCAAAGACGCTACGTTTTGTGGAACGCTTGCGCGGCGAACTGGCGATTCCAGTCTTGACGCAGGATGAACGCTTGACCAGCTACGAAGCGGAACAGTGGATGATGGCGCAGGGTTTGACGCGCTCGGCCCGGCGCAGGCATTCGGATGAAGTGGCCGCGACGATTATTTTACGGGACTATTTATCGGGCTTGCCCGATTGATGATTGACGATGACAGATCAGATGAAGGATTTACCAGAGGCGACGCCCAATACTGCGTCGGCGGCAACCCATAACGATACGGGATTCGCAGAGCTTTCCGAATTAATCAAAGCGGATTTACCGGCCTCAAGCGATGCTCAATTGGAAGCGCGGTTGGATGCCGAACTCAAAAAAGAGTTTTCCGCCACGCCTCTCATCGAGCCACCAACGAAACGCCGCCACCCGTTTTTTAAGTTTATCGGCGTCCTGTTGTTGCTGCTGATTATCACCGGCATCGGCGCAGGCTTTTGGGTGCGGACGAATTTTTATCAACCCGTCGTCCACGATGAAAATCAGACCATCATTGTGCAACAAGGCATGAGTACGCAAGCCATCATCGGCAAGCTACAGCAAATCGGCATCGTTAAAAATCCCACGGTCTTTGCGTTGTATGTGCGCGCCTTGCGACGCAGCGGACACTTGAAAGCCGGGGTCTATAAATTCGATTCGCCAATTTCGCCTATGCAAGCCATCGAAAAAATGCTGCGCGGCGAAGTCACCTACGAGCGCGTCACTATACCGGAAGGCTACAACCGTTTCGATATTGCCAGAACCCTTGCCAAAGTAACCGGCAAAGCCAGCGAGCAGGAATTTTTACGCTTGATGAATGATACTCGCCCTATCGCCAAGTTTGCGCCGCAAGCGCGCAACTTGGAGGGCTATCTGTTTGCTGACACCTATAACTATAACGCTGGCACGAGCGCCGAAGAGTTGATTCAATTGATGGTCAATCGTTTCAAAGAGGTCTTTACGCCGGAGTGGTCGGCACGCGCCAGCCAACTTGGAATGACCGTGCATCAGATCGTCACTTATGCTTCGATTATTGAAAAAGAGGCGCGAGTCGAAGAAGACCGTCCAAAGATTTCTTCAGTGATTAAGAATCGTTTGAAGGCGAGAATGCCTTTGGCTTGTGACCCGACCTTTATTTATGCGGCGATTCTGGCAGGCGATTATGATGGCAATCCGAATCAACCGCGCCACCGACAACGCCTCTCGCCGTACAACACTTATATCTATGCGGGCTTGCCGCCCGGCCCTATCGCTTCACCGAGCCGCGCTTCACTGGAAGCCGCGTTGTACCCGCCCGACACCGACTATCTCTATTTCGTCGCCAACGGCATTGACGGTCGCCACATCTTTTCTAGCACCGTTGCCGAACACGAAGCAGCGGTTGCCGAGTATCGCCGGAATCTGCGACAACAGCGATAAAGTTTAGTCCTTTGTCCCTAGTTCCTAGTCCTTAGTTGATTGGTGTTATCGCCTTGAAATCGGCTCCTGTAGCCAGTTTCAAGGCGATAACTAAAAAGCTGAGGACGAAGGACTAGGGACTTCAACGATATTCCTGGGGCAATTCGCTCAAGGTGAGGGTGAGGTTGATGCGGCGGTTCTGGCGCAGGATTTCCACTTCAACCGTTTGCCCCGGACGTTTATCTTTCAAAGCGGTTTGCAGATCATCGGTGCTGGCGACGGTTTGGCCGTTGACAGTAAGAATCACGTCGCCGAGTTGCTGCAACACCGTGTTGCCCCAAGCCGTGTCCTGCACCACCGAGGCGCGCAATCCGGCTTGGGCTGCGCCGCTGCCGCGATACACATTGCCGACAATCAAGCCTTTATCAACCGCCAGACCAAGTTGCCGCGCCGAACGCGGGTTCAAAGGCATCAAGGAAACGCCCATCCACGGGCGTGCGATGTGGCCTTTGGCAATCAATTCGGGGATGATTTTTTTCGCCGCGTCCACCGGCACAGCAAAGCCTATGCCTACGGAACCGCCGCCGTTGGGACTGTAAATCATGGTGTTGATGCCAATCATTTCGCCGCGTGCGTTCAGCAACGGGCCGCCCGAATTGCCGGGATTGATGGAGGCATCGGTTTGAATCGCGCCTTCAATAATGCGCCGCGAGGCGGGATCGCGCAAAGGGCGTTCGAGGCCGCTGATGACGCCCGTGGTCAAGGTCTGCTGCAGGCCGAAAGGATTGCCGATGGCAAGAACCTTTTGCCCTACGGCAAGCCCTTTCGATGCGCCCAGACGAACGACCGTCAAACGATCACGCGGTGCATCAACTTTGATAATCGCAAGGTCGTTATCGCGGTCAGTGCCGACGATGGAGCCCGCATATTTGTCCTGGCCGATCTGCACTTCGAGTTGCGTCGCCCCTTGCACTACATGATAATTGGTCAGAATGTGACCCTGATCATCAATGATGGAACCGGAGCCGCTGCCCTCTTGCGGATAGACGCCATACCAGGTTTCCACATAACTTTTGCTGGTGATGAAGACCACGCCGGGGCTGACGGCGCGATAGACTTCGATGTTGTTTTGTTCATCGGTAGCAACCGAAGGATCAGCGACCACCGGACGTTCCAGACTGATGTTTTGATTGTTCCAAACTTTTTGCGCGCAGGCAACAATGACGCCTGCCAGGACTGCCGAAACTACCGCGAGCAAAATTAACTGCCTGCCCGAAACTTTATACATATCACTTTTCCTCCTTGAATCACTCTCTATTATTCTAAAAAAATCATGGCTAAATCGAAACTCAATTACGCCGTCACCTTGAACGCTTGAGCCGGATAACAGGTTGCAGAGTTTTATAAGATGACAGGACGCAGCCCGTGCGCCGCCTGATGATTTTTCGGGAAGAGAAAAGGAGTGGTTATAGTGAATTTCATTTGTCCGCGACTACGACACCTTGTTGAGAGGCGGTCGCAGACCGCCTCTCAACATATCGCACACCTCTGCAAGCCGCTATAAGAATGTTAAATGCCGCCGCGTGTGTGGCGCTAGGTTGAGTCGCCAGCGGTTCCAGGTTTCAAGTGAAAACCAGCAGGTCGGACAAGATGAAATTGGCCAGCGCGCAAATCGCTATCGTCAAGACATTCGCCACCCGTGCTTCCATCCCCGCGCCGCCGACCAGCAGCCACATGAAAAACAGATTGCCGAAAATGGACAGCGCCCCGTTGGTCAGATTGAAGCGCAACAACATCGCGCCTCTGCTGACGGATTGGCGATCCGCCCAAGTCCAGCGACTGTGCCAGGCGAAATTGTGCAGCACGCTCAATTCCACCGCCAGCGCCGTTGCCAGTAAGTAATGCAGCCCGGTAAGGCGCAACAACAGATTGAGCGTGATGAGTTGCACGGCGATGCCTGTGCAGCCGACAGCGCTGAATTTCAACCAGCGTTGCAACAGCGAGGTTTTATTCGACAATGATTCCTCCATCGCTTACACCCTTTCGGCGCGGTACAAGGTGATGGTGTTGCGCGCTACCGAAGCAATCAACACCCCGGTCATACAAATCATGGCGACTATGCAGGCGACATCGAAGAAGCGATGGATTGCGCCGAACAGATGCACGTTGGGTTTGAAGAAAGCATAGGTATTGCCGATTGCCAGCAGCAGACGCAATTCCGTGGGGCTGAATTTGAAGACCGATATGCGAAACGTGCCGATGGTATAAGTCGCCAGAAACGAATCCATCATCAACAATAGATAGGCGATGAGCGACAACAGCGCAATCATCGGCGTAATAAAACCGGAAGCCGCCAAGCCGCAAAACAGAAATAAGGAGCCAATCGCATCAACGATGTGGTCAACATAAAAGCCGTAGCGCGGTCGTTGTTTATCGCGATAGCGCGCCAACGTGCCGTCCAAACTGTCGCCATACCAGTTCACCGCCAGCCATAGATTTACCAGCAACAAAGCAGGCGACCAGTAATGCGCCGCCGCATAGGAAACGCCAGCCAGAAACATCGCCGCAAAACCTAACAACGTCAGATGGTCAGGCTTGAGCCATTGCGGAGAACGGCGCGCCAGTTGATTCAGACAAAGCCGCTCCAAAGGTGCTATGAAACTTTTTTGCTCGCGCACCGCCGCTTTGAAATTCGCATTGAGCAGGGATTCGGCCATCGCTTGATACCTCCACGAAAAACTTCACGCAGAGAGAGCCAGTGCAAAGCCGATGCCACAGTAAGAGGGTGGAAAAAAGCCCGAAAAATAAGGGGATTTATGAAGCGCTAGGCAAAGCGGGAAAGTTGCCGACGCAGTAAACATCCGACGAATGTCTGCAAGTCTCAGGCTTCTCAGCCCTGATAGCGTTGACTCCTTTGCCTGCTTCGCCTTGGTTAGCGATACGTCGTCTCTAGAAAATGTCTGGTGATATTGTCAAATAGTCGTTCGCTTTGTGGTCAAGAAAAATACTTGATCTTCTCAAGCGAACTCCCTTACACTTCGGCTCATGAGTGAAGATGAAACCAAAATTCTTAAGGAAGAGTCGGAGGACAGCCCTGCGATTCAAAAAGCGCCGACTACCCATCCGATGCTCGAAGCGATTCTGGCTCGCGTTGTTGATTTGAGCGATGCCTTTCATGCCTTTCGTGATGAGGTCAATGAAAAGTTCGATCAGGTCAATGAAAAGTTCAATCAGGTCAATGGAAAGTTCGATCAGGTCAATGGAAAGTTCGATCAGGTCAAGACGAAACTGGATACGCTGACCGTTGAAGTCCGCGAGATGAAGCGCAATCAGCGCATCTTTCATGAAGATTTGCTGAAACTTCAAGGCGCGAATCATGACCTGGAAGACCGCGTTGATGACCTTGAACGAAAGGCCTTGTAGTCCTCCATCGCATCACCAATAAAATTCCAGAGGCAGTCCGCGAGGGCTGCTTTTTTATTGGTATGCAGCCAACTGCCGGTGCGCGATACAGATTTTTCTGCCGAAGCGTTGCCGGGAAAAATCATGCAAGCTTCCTTTGTCGTAAAGAAATCACAGCACAGAAAAACTTTCACGCGGCGTGGCGTTGACACTCGGAAATCGCGGCTCTTAGTATGAAGGGCATGGCTCCAACACAAAATCAACGCCTCTTCCTGATTGACGGAATGTCGCAACTCTATCGCGCTTATTACGCCATTCGCAGTCTGTCAACTTCCGGCGGCCAAGCGACCAATGCCATCTACGGCTTCACTATGATGCTGCGGCGTCTCATCAATCACGAAAAGCCCGATTATCTGGGCGTCGCCTTCGATTCGCCAGAGCCGACGTTTCGCCATGAACAGTTTGACAAGTACAAAGCGCATCGCGCCGCTATGCCCGATGATCTGGTGTCGCAACTGCCTTATGTTGAGCGCGTCTGCCAAGCCTTGCGCGTGCCGCTGATTCGCCTTGCCGGTTTTGAAGCCGACGACATTATTGGCACGCTCGCCTGCAAAGCCGAAGCCGCCGGATTAGACGTTGCCATCGTCTCCAACGATAAAGATTTGTGCCAGCTTATCACCGACCAGGTGAAAATTCTCCGTACCGAACAGAGCGGCGATTTGCGCTGGATGGATGCCAAAGGCGTCGAAGAAAAATTCAGCGTGCGCCCCGATCAGATCGTGGATTTGCTGGGGCTTTGGGGCGATGCTTCGGACAATATACCGGGCGCTCCCGGCATTGGCGAAAAGGGCGCAAAAGCGCTCATACAGCAATACGGCGACATCGAAAACGCCATCGCGCACGCCGATGAAATCAGCCGTAAAGTCTATCGCGAGAGCCTGCAAAACAACGCCGATTTAATTCGCCAATCGCGGGAACTGGCGCGCATCGTTTGCGATATGCCGATTGAACTCGACCTCAAAACCTTGATTTATGAAGAGCCGGATCGCCGCCTCGCTTATGAATTATTTGCTGAATTGGAATTCAACACGCTGACCAGAGAATTCACCGACGCCGCTAATCTGCAAACCATCGCTGCCGTTGCGGCGCGCAAAGTCGGAACCCCGAAATATTCCCTGATCACCAAACCGGCGGCGCTCGACGAGTTGATTAAATCTCTGTGGTCGGGCGAAGGCTTCGCTGTGGCGCTTGCCGAAAGAGGCGGCGCAGTATTTGGCCTGGCGATTTCAACGGCTCCTGCAAAAGCGGCTTTGATTGATTTCGAGAAGTTCAAAAACGGCGCGGCGGCGTTCGCAAAAATACAAGAAGTTTTAGAAAACGGCTTGCTCGCCAAGTCTGTTCACGATTGGAAAACTACACTGACGTTGCTGCACAACTACGTCGAAACTCAGGCCGCGACGGATGAAGTCAACCAACTCGAAGCTTCGCCGCTGTTTGCTTCGACGCAACCTAAGAAAGAAACTTCGGACGGCGCGATTCAAAAATTCAGCCCGGCGATTCACCTCGAAAATGTGGTAAACGATACCTTGCTTGCGGCTTATTTGTTAGACCCGAATCGCAGCAATTATCCGTTGCCGGAAATCGCTCGCGAATATTTGGGCTTGACCTTGCCCGCTGCGCTGGATGGTTTCGAGGCCGATGAATTGCGCGCTCTGCAAAACGCCGATTTGACGTTTCAACTCGCCGAGGTGTTGCGAGCGCAATTGCAGGCCAAAGAGTTGGAAAACATTTACACCGAAATCGAATTGCCGTTGGTTGAAGTGTTGTTTGAAATGGAGCGCGTCGGCGTCCGCATAGATTTTGCGGCGCTGGAAAAAGCCGGTGGCGAAATGGAAAAAGAACTGACGCGGTTGACCAAAGAGATTTACGCGCTCGCCGGTTGCGAATTCAATATCAATTCGCCTACGCAACTTGGCGACCTCTTCGAGCGCTTGAATTTTGAAGTGAGCCGCCGCACCAAGACCGGCAAAATTTCTACCTCGAACGATGTCTTGGAAGAACTGGCAACGAAGTACGAACTGCCGAAATTAATTATCGAATACCGCGAGATTGCCAAACTGAAAAACACTTATGTTGACGCCTTGCCGAAACTCATCAACCCGCGTACAGGGCGCGTTCACACGACCTTGAATCAGGCGGTAGCGGCAACCGGAAGATTGAGCAGCACCAATCCGAATCTGCAAAACATTCCGGTTCGCACAGAGCTTGGCCGCCGCATACGCGCCGCCTTTGTGCCGTCGCCGGGTTATGTGTTGATGTCCGCCGATTATTCGCAAATTGAGTTGCGCCTGTTCGCCCATCTGACCGGCGACGAGTTGATGACCGAAGCATTTCAAAAAGGCGAAGACATTCATGCGAAAACGGCGCGTGAAGTTTTTGGCGCGAAGACCAAACAGGAAGAACACGATTTGCGAAGGCTGGCCAAGATTGTCAACTTCGCCATTCCGTATGCGGTCGCGGCCTTTGGTCTGGCGCAACGCACAACGCTGTCACGCGCCGAAGCCAAGAAAGCGATTGATGATTATTACGCCACTTATAAAGGCGTGCGGCGCTACATGGAAACGGTTCCCGAACAAGTCCGCGAGACGGGTTTTGTCAAAAGTATATTCGGGCGTCGCCGACCAATCCCCGACATCAACAACAAGAATCACGCCTTGCGCGCCAGAGCCGAACGCGAAGCCATCAACGCGCCTTTGCAAGCTTCTGCCGCCGACCTGATGAAGATGGCGATGTTGAAAGTTCACGACCGTCTGGAGCGCGAAGGCATGAAGGCGCAAGTGGTTCTGCAAGTCCACGACGAGTTGTTATTGGAAGTGCCGGAAACGGAGATTGCCCGCGTGCGCGAGTTGGTCAAAGCAGAGATGGAAGCGGTTTATAAATTGAGTGTGCCGCTGATCGTCGAAGTTCACGCAGGCAAAAATTGGATGGCGGCCAAACCGTAAAGCGATTTCACGAAGCCAACCACAGCGCTTTGGGTGAATTGATTTGAAGAAGAACGGCAATGGCGGCAAATTCTTTTTGCCATGAGGCGTCTTTACCTTGTCAACCGATTTCAAAAAAACCTGATTTTACGGGCGTTTTTGCAGGTAAACTACTCAATCAACTTTTCACCGCAGAGGACACGCAGAGGAATATTGTCATATCCTCTGCGTGTCCTCTGTGTCCTCTGTGTCCTCTGCGGTGAAAAAGCTTTTCTAAGGTTTCAGGCTGGATGACGACAAACTGTAGGCGGTTTCATTCGACTCGTGTCGCTGTGAAGTTGCCTACGGAGGTGTCGTACTGCGCGTGGTTGTTGGGGTTCGGAGTGTCCCACATGACGACCACATTGCCGCCTTTGATGCGCGTATTTTCGCCTTTGATCTTGCCCAGCATCACCAGCGAAGCGCACGGCGTGGTGGTCGTGCAGGGCAATTCGTAAGCAATCGAAACGCGCTTGCCTACCTGTCGCCAGACGCCGCCGACGGTGCGGGTTTCAGCATCCGTAATAGTCATTCGCCCGTGCAAACTTTCGCCACGCGGCGCGGCCTCGACCTCAACCGTGAAGCTGCGCGTTTCGCTGCTGTTGGGCGCAACCGGAATGGTGATGGTCAAGCGCCACTTGCCGTCAAAGGCTTTGCCTGCGCCGAACACCGGCGCGGCCAATAAACTCAGACAGACGGCAAGCGAGCCGAGCCAGCCGAGGCGTCGTAGGCGTTTACCTTTGCTCATTGGCTTTGTCCTCCCGCAGCGATGCGGTCGCCGGTGAAATTGAACGGCCAAGTGTCGTAGCCGGTCTCTCGCGTGCTATCGGCAACATCGAAGAAGGCCGTCATCACGCCGCGTATCTGAGTGTCGCTGAGAAATTCGCCGCGCATCACCACCGAGCCACAAGGAGTTTCCGCATTCGGACACCATAATTGAAAGGTCGCGCTGAATTGATTGCCGTTGATGCGCCACACGCCGAGCGGTTTGACATCGGTGCCAGCGTCTTCGCGGTTGACCAGCCCTGTGCGAATCGCGCCGTTCTCCTGAAAAAACATATCGCGGTCGGGAAAGCCCAGAGTGTTGCCCAGCCGCGAAGTGGTCTCGCCATTGAGCGGCGTCGAACGCACCAGCCATTCACCCGCCAGCGTTCGGGCGCTTTGCGTTGCTGCTGTAGGCGTGGACAAGGCGCTGCTGACGGCGACCAGTATGATTGCAAAAAAGGCTATAAACATTGGTCTTTTTAACATGATTGCTACCTGCATCTGAATGAGATGTTATCCCCTTAGGCGTTGCCGTGTTCTTCAAAGCAGACTCGCCGCTGCTTCATCGGTCAGCCATAACAAGGTGCCTTTGGTTGGCTGAATCATCTGCGCCGGATAGGTTTCGATATGGCGCTCGCCGGTCAAGACCTGTTGCAAGGATTCGGCCTTGTCTTGTCCGGCGACTAAAAACGTCACATGGCGCGCATTGTTGAGAGTGCGCGCTGTCAAGGTGATGCGGTGCGCGCTGAATTTTTCGACGTAGTTGGCAACGACTATGTCCGTGTCGTTGTGCAAAGCGGCGCTGTGTGGAAACAACGATGCCGTATGTCCGTCCGCGCCCATGCCTAAAAAAATTAAATCGAAGCGCGGCACGTTCGATAACGGCGCGGTGGTTTTGGGGTCTAAGGTCTTGAGGAAAAAATTGAGCAGAGTGTCGGCATACTGTTGCGCTGCTTGATGGGCGTCGGCGAGTTCGGCAGGGATGCGGAAAATATTTTCCGCAGGCACCGGCACTTTGGCGAGCAGCGTTTCAGCGGTCATACGATAATTGCTGTCGGCGTGATCGGGCGGCACACAGCGTTCATCGCCCCAGAAAAAATAGATGGACGACCACGGCACGGTTTCGACAAAAGGCGATTCCGCGAGCCGCTGAAACATGGCCTTCGGCGTAGAACCACCCGACAGCGCCACCGTGAAGCGGCCACAACCGATGACATATTGATCGGCGAGACGGGCGAAGCGACGAGCGGCTTTCAAAGCCAGTTCTTCGCTGTTCTGATAAACGCGAATCTGCGCGCCGTCTTTTTCCAAAATCCTATTCGGCATTCCTTCCTCCCAAAACTGATGTACAAGGCAAACCTGAAACCGCGCTTTACTGGCGCTCCGGCAATCGTCGAACGCGAAAATTCAGGTCACTCGGTGAAGCCACAAATCAACGGCCTCAACACGGCATTAAGGATGGTGGATGAAATCAAGTGCAAGTTCAGAGTTATGCCTTTAGGCGTGAAGCGTCTGCGTCAACTCACGCCTAAAGGCGTACCTCTGAACCTCAAAAACTGCGTCTTATTTCATCCACCATCCTAAGCGCCATTTCCTTGCCTGACTTTCAAGACATATTTTTCGATGCCCCGCGACCAACCTTCATCATCGTTGGAACTGGTGATAAACGTAGCCGCGTTGATAACCTCGTCCACTCCTTGCCCCATAGCGATGCTGGTGCCAGCCTCTTTGAACATCTCTATGTCGTTCGGCCCGTCGCCGATGACGGCAATCTCGTCTTTCGTTACGCCAAAGACTTGCGCCAGATGTTCGACCACAGAGCCTTTATGAAAACCATAAGGCGTCACGTCCAGAAAGCGCGGCTTGGAGCGCGACGCCGACACTTGATCGCGCAATTCCGTCAAGACGCGCTTTTCGGCTTGCGCTACGAATTCCGGATTGCCGACGATGGTGAGTTTAACGACGCTGGCTTTCAAGCGCTCGGCGTAGCCTTGCAAATCCGGCTCGAACCCCGAAGTGTGCGCTTCGCGTTCGACAAAAGCATCGCGCTGGGCTGCCCACCAGCCCAGTTCATCGTAGAGCCAGACGCCAAGCTGATAATCGTCGGCGATGGTTTTCAGTTGCGCGATAATTTCCGGCGCGATGACGCTGCGGAGTTTGATGTCACCATCCAGCGTCGTGACGAGCGCGCCATTGAAGGAGGCAAAAGGCGAACGCAGATTCAACTCCCTGGCCAGCGGCACGATGCTGCGCGGCGGACGCGAACTGGAAAGCGACAACCAAACCCCTGCGGCATACAACGCCGCTGCCGCTTGTTTGGTCGCGTCGGTGACTTCATGATTGGAAGTAATCAGCGTGCCGTCAATATCCGAGATAACCAGTTGAATTTTTTTCGGCATGGCAAATCTTTCGTTGCAAACGGTTTGAATAACCCTGAACGCAGGAGAGTGGTGCAACCGGGTGAACCAGGCAAAGATTCCGTCGTCCTGCCTTCAGGCCAATGGCATTACGTTAAGGAGAAATCCTTGGCGAGAGCGCGCTTCCCGGTCCGCATATATTCGCCCTCAGGTGGACAGGAAAGTGCGCGCTCCTCGTCTGAACTTGCTGTCATTCGTTCGCGGTGGCGTCCGCCGGTTGCTCTACCTGTGGTGGTGGCTGCGGTTTCGGCTTCAACATATAGTAGCCGACGATGCCCAACAGCAATAACGAAATCACCGCAATGATCCACATCACCATCAAGGTTCGGCGTTCATTGAAGGCCGGACGTTTCTCGAATAATTCCCGCTCGGCCACAGCGCTGTCGCTTGCCGTTGTTGCTTCGCTTTCGGCTATCACCTCGTCCGTCAAATTCACCGGCATACGCAACACGCCGGTTACTTGAAAACTGTTGGCTTCATCTTCGTCCTCGGCGCTCTCCGCTTCGCCGGGTGCAGTTGGCACATACTTGCTGGCGATGAAGGCGGCTTCTTCGTAAGAGATGTTCTGGTCAAAGGCATTGAAGTTGCCGGTGATGCGTCGGCCTTGCGGTTTTTCCTGCAACCCGTCGCCATCAAAACGCGAAATGATGAGCGTGATGTTGTCTTCGCCGCCGCGCTCGTTGGCTTTGTCAATCAACCAGCGGGCGGCGGCTTTCAAGTCCGCTGTCTCGTTGAGCGCTTCGATCATCTCCTGCGGTTTGACTTTGTTGGATAAGCCGTCGCTGCAAATCACCAGCGTGTCGTGGCGGCAAAGCTCGATTTCCGACATCACAACATTCAGAGATGGTTGCGTTCCCAGCGCCTGTATGATGACATTTTGCGGAATTAAATGCGCCTGGTCGGCGGAAATCATGCCCGAATCTACCAACGCCTGCGCCAACGACTGGTCGCGGGTGAGTTGTTCAATCTTGCCATCGCGTATCAAATAGGCGCGGGAATCGCCGACCTGAGCGATGTGCAAGGTCGCGCCGCAAGCCAGCGCTGCGGTCAGCGTCGCGCCCATACCCATCATCGCCGGATTCTCCTGGGCGTAATTCCATATGCGCTCGTTGGCGCGCTCGGCGGCGACTTTCAATTCTTCGGACAAGGCTTTTTCATGCGAAGAGTTGGCGAGGATTTCCAGCAGCGTGTTGACGGCGAAATCGCTGGCGACTTCACCCGCCGCCGCGCCGCCCATGCCATCCGATACCACCATCAGGTAGCCGCGTTCGCCCAGCGCTTGCGAAATCGTCTCGTCCGCTTCGGTGCGATTGCGGTTGGCCAGATCGGCGATCAGCACCGAATCTTCGTTGACGGCGCGGCGCATCCCTATGTCGGTATCTGCAAACAGGGAAATGGAAACCTCGTTCATGAATTGTCCTCTGAGAAAGCGAAGGGCGAAGCGGCATCCCGCCCATCGCTTTCGCAAGAATCGGCGCGGCCTGCTGCGCCATTACTTTTCAAATCGAAAGAGCTGTTTGCCAATGAGAATCATATCGCCCGATTCCAATTTGACTTCATTTTTAATGCGTATAAAGGTGCCGTTGCGACTGCCTTCATCCACCAACACGAAGTCCTCGCCGCGCCGCATAATGCGAGCGTGACGGCTGGACATATAACCATCGTGCGGGAACGCGATGTCGCCCAGCGTTCTGCCGATGGCGGTTTCGTCTTTCAAATCGTACACCTCGCCGGGCTGACCGCCTTCCATCACCAGATGCAGGCGACCTTTGGGAGTGGCAGGCATAGAAGACATCACGATGGTGGCAGAGACCGAAACCGGCGCGCCGCAATTGGCGCAGAACTGCGAACCGGCGGCGCTTTTGTGGGCGCACTTGGGGCAGGCGATTTCATTGCCGTGTAATTGTGAGGCGAGTTGCGAGCCGGTGTCTATAATGGTCGCGCCGTAATCGAGCGGCGCGGCGTGTATATCGGGCGCGGTAATTAATTCAGGCGGCGGCAGGGGCGCAACCGGCTTCGCCGGAGGTTCGGCTGGCGGCGGCGGCAAATCTTTGGGCGCAACGTGTACCACGGTCTTGGCCAGCGGCGCAGGTCTTGGCTCGAAGGAAACTGGCGACGCTTCCTGCACAGGCCGCGATTCGGCAATCGTCGAAGCCGGATTCGGCGTGGTGATTTTGTTGACCGCAACGGTCTTCATATCGTCAACGATGACGGTCTCTTGAGCAAAGGGCGGCGGCGAGGCTGGCGTTTGCACGGGTTCGGTTCGCGGTCGGGCTGCCGACAATTTATAACCGCACTCCTGACAAAACGCCCAGTCCGCATCATTCAAGGTTTTGCACGCCGGGCAGGAAATTTGCGTCGAGACTTCGAGCGGCGGCGATTGATAATACGCATTGGCCGCGCCGCCTTTGAGATTGGCATTGTCTAAAGAGGCCGCGCACATACGGCAAAACGGCGACCCTTCTTTGTTCTCCGCGCCGCAATTCGGACAAGTTAGCATCATGGTTAGCTCGCTCCCTGTAAGATGACTTCGGCGACATTATACGAAAAGGCTCAATTGATGGAAAGCGGCGAAAGCTGGGCGGTAAAGAAATGTGCCATTCAACCAACCGGCAGTGCATTTTCAAAAAAGCCCCAGTAACTACCGATGAACTCTGCGAAATCGTTAGAGAAAACCCTGGCACCGCAAGTGAAGTAGCGCCGCCGATAGCGCCGCCGTCAGCTTGTGCCGCGAAGGGCGGTCGGCGCGGTCTAATAAGGATGGGTTGCGGAATGATGGAGCGACCCCTGCACAAGTAGTCGAAAGGCGTTGCTTGCACCAGGCGCGAACCGCAACAAGCTGAGGTTCAATCATTCCAGGGATTGAAAAAGCCAATGAAATCAGGTTGTTTCGCCTCTGAAAAATCCAGCAACGCAGAGCCGAGGCGGTTAAGCAATTCGCCTCAATCCCGCCAACGGCAGTTGGGGATGGTTAAAATCCAACCTACACACCAAGCCAGCAAGCTTTTTTCAATCCCTCCAATGGCAGTTGGCGGGATTGGTAGATGTTGCGCGGCGTTTCGTAGGTTGGACTTTAACCATCCACCGACTGCCATCGGTGGGATTAGCAAGACTGGCTCGCCTCTGAAAAATGTACCAAGTCGAGCTAAGTAGTGATTGAACGGAGTGAGAAAAGAAAGGATTTCGTAGTCTCGCCTGTAGGCGGAAGCGGTCGAAGTCAGAGACTTTCGCCTACAGGCCGGACGACGAAACTTCGTTGACGAAACTTCGTTGACGAAACTTCGTTGACGAAACTTCATTGACGAAACTTCGTTGGCTTTAATGCGCGCCGCCGCTCAAGTTCAGGCCGATGACGCCAGTGATAATCAACGCCAGCGAAATCAGTTTTACGGCGGTCAACGGCTCGTTGAACCACAACACGCCGATGGTGGCAATCAGCGCCGTGCCCATTCCTGACCACACGGCATAAGCCAGACTGACATCTATTTTTTTCAAGGCCAAGGTCAAGAGGCTGAAACTTGCGGCATAGAAAACGAACATCAAGACCGATGGCAGAGCTTTGGTAAAACCCGTGGAAAGTTTCATGCAGGTGGTGCCGGAGACTTCCAACACGATAGCCAGAACCAGATAAATCCATTGCATTGCATCGCTCCTCAGCATCCCCTAGGCGGATAGAGATGTGTTGCTGTTGAACTGAAGCTCAGGAAGTGGCGGCGGCGTTCTCACCACAAGAACGCCGCCACAAAGGAAAGTCAACCGGCGATGCGCCGAAGGCGTTACCGGCGAAATTGCGGCATCACCTGTTCGGCAAATTGCTGAATCGTCGGACGGTGAAAGGGCGGCATCATGCTCAAGATGAAGTGCGTCACCCCGGCCTCTACGTATTGTTGCAGGCGCTCGCTGACTTCGGCGACTGCACCGACCATCACGCGCTGCGCGGCCTCCTCCATAGAGAGGTGCATCGCGGTGCTGACGCCGGAAATGACCGCTTCTTTCTCTTCCTGTGAAGCAGTCAAATGCACCGTGCCAGACCACGAAACTTCAATCTCGTCGGCGTTGCGATTGATGGCCTGGCAATGCTCTTGCAACAGGGCAATCTTGTGTTTGAAAACTTCGGGCGAACCAAAAGTGTTCCACTGGTCGGCGTGTTTGGCGACGACGCGCAGCATCAGTTTTTCACCCGCGCCGCCAATCATCAACGGCGGACGCGGCTGCCGCAGTGGTTTGGGTTCGCAATAAGCATCGGTGATTTTGTAGTAGCGCCCAGCGAAGGTCGTCTGTGGTTGCGACCACAAACGCTTGATGATTTCGCAGGCTTCATCCAGACGGCGTATGCGTTCGCCGACCGTGTGAAAAGGGATGCCGTAGGCATTGTGTTCCAACTCGAACCACGCCGCGCCTATGCCCATGATTAAACGTCCGCCGCAGGTGTGATCCAGGGTTGCGCCCATATTGGCCAGCACCGCCGGATGGCGATAAGTGTTGCCGGTGACCAGCGCGCCGACTTCAATGCGACCAGTGGCGGCAGCCAAGGCTGTCAGTATTGTCCAACCTTCAAAACAACTTCCCGACGGGTCGGCGAAAATCGGAAAGAAATGGTCGAAGGTCCAAGCCGTGTCATAGCCCGCTTCCTCAATCAATTTCCAGGTGTCGAGCAGTTCTTGCCACGAAGTGTTTTGCGGCGGCGTTTGCACGCCGAAGCGCAGCGCTTTTGTCATGTGTCATCCTCCTCGGTTGCGTGATGTGAAAGATAAGGCCGCAAAAATTTGCGTCGCCTGTTTCAAAGTAAAAAGTTTCCGCCGCGAAGTCAACGCCGCTTGGCGGAGAGCTGGATTGACACACGCTTTGCCGAATGGCAACCTTGAGCCTTGCCAAATGTTGCCTTGCAAGTCGTGTTGCAAATTTGCTGCGCGTAAAGAATAAGGTTGCGGACTTGGCAACTTGGTGCGAGAAAAAAGGTTCGCGGACAAAAGCTCCTTCGCGCTGAGTCGCTAAGATTCGCCAAGCTTTCTCTTTCACCTCGCCGCAGCACGGGTGAGAGAGGACCGAAGTTGACGGCAACGGGCAAGAGGCACAGAGTGCTGAATAACGAAAGCGAGAGCGAGAAAAATGAACATCAACGATTTAACTGTAGGACTCATTGGCGGCACCGGCGAAGAAGGGCGCGGTCTGGCTTTGCGTTGGGCGATGGCCGGAGCGCAAGTCGTCATCGGTTCACGCGTCGCCGAGCGCGCTAAAGAAGCGGCAGACGAATTGAATCAATTATTGGGCGAAGCAAAAATCCGCTATGGCACGAATGAGGCTGCCGTAGCCGGTTCTGAGTTTGTGCTGCTCACCGTGCCGTTCGCTTATGCGAGCGCGACGCTGGAATCTTTGCACGGTCATTGGCGCGCCGACGCCGTATTGATAGACATCACAGTGCCGGTCTCTTTCGAGCAAGGGCGCGTGCGTTACGTAGAGCCTGCGGAAGGTTCGGCCAGCGAACATCTGAAAACTCTCTTGCCGGAAAATATTCCCCTGGTAGCCGCCTTCAAAACTGAACCGGCGCATCTGTTGCTTGACCCACAGGCCGAACTGGATTGCGATACCTTGGTAGCCAGCGATAACAAAGCGGCGAAAGCTCGCGTGATCGAAGCGATAAAATTTATCAACGGATTAAGGCCGGTTGACGCGGGGGTGTTGTACAGCGCCCGTTGTCTGGAACGCATGACGATTCTGTTGATTGGCATCAATCGTCGCAACAAAATCAAAGACGGACGCTTTCGTATTCTGGGTTTGTCGGAGTAAAACTTATGCCACAGAAATCAAGAATCATGTACATTGAATATAAGGGCGATGCCATCGTCGGACCCGCTCGAATAGGCAGAGTCACATTCTCGAAGTCGGGCAAGTCCATAGATTATCGAGGACGCCGATTTCAATCGCTTAGAGGTAGGGGGTTCAAAGCCAATTACAGAGATGCTGAAACCGGAGAAGAATATTGGATTTCGGGCTGCAAAAAAGATGGCACGGATGCGTTGTATGCAACCACAGTAGAAATTGACGATGACGTGAAAGAAGAATACTGGCGGGAGATTCGCAAGCAGCCGGAATCAAAAGACCGCAAATCTTCTCATCGTGCAGGCAAGTATTCCAAGTAATTTCTGCATTCGTTCAACCATAACCATGCGTGATACTGACCAACAAACGCCGAAGGACAAAGGGCAACGGACAACGGGCAACGGACAAAAAATCACTGCGCTGGCGGGGGGCGTCGGCGCGGCGAAATTTTTATTGGGACTGACGCGAGTGATGCCGCCGGAAAACCTGACCATCATTGCCAACACCGGCGATGATGTCGAACATTTCGGGCTTCGCATCTCGCCCGATATAGACACCGTGACTTATACTCTGGCCGGAGTCATCAACGAAGCGACCGGCTGGGGGCTTGCCGATGATAGCTTTGAATGTCTGCAATGGCTGGCGCGTTACGACGAAGCGACTTGGTTCAATCTCGGCGACAAAGATTTTGCCACGCACATCTATCGCACCAACGCGCTCAAACAAGGCAAGACGTTAAGCGACGTGACTCGACACATCAGTGCATCGCTAGGCGTGCGTTCAACAATTTTGCCGATGAGCGATGCTTATACGCCTACGCGAGTGCAGACCGATGAAGGCGAGTTGCACTTTCAGGAATACTTCGTGCGTCGTCGTTGCGAGCCGCAGGTTTTAGAGATTCGTTTTGACAACATCGCCACGGCAAAGCCTGCACACGGCGTTCTCGCAGCGATAGGCGATGCCGATGCCGTGGTGATTTGTCCGAGCAATCCGTTCATCAGTATTAGCCCGATTCTCGCTGTGCCGGGAATCCGCAAGGCGCTGCAACAGACCGCTGCCCAGGTTATCGCCATCACACCCATTATTGCGGGGCAGGCGTTGAAAGGCCCCGCCGCCGATATGCTGCGCGACTTGGGACACGAAGTTTCGGCGCGTGGCGTAGCGGCAATGTATCAAGACTTTGTGAACCTCTTCGTGTTGGATGAAGCGGACGCCGCCTTGCAATCCTCCATCGCCGCTTTCGGAATGCAGGTCGCTGTCATGAATACCTTGATGAAAACGCTCGCAGACAAAGAGCAGTTAGCGCGACGAGTCCTCGCATTGATGGCATGAAAAAAGCTCTGTTGATTCCAATCAAAGAACCGGCACGCGCCAAGACGCGACTGGCGAAGTTGCTGACGCTTGAAGAGCGGCGACAATTGGTCTGGGCGATGTTTGAAGATGTGTGCCAGGCCGTGGCCGCATCCAGCAAAGCCGCAGAGGTTTTTCTGGTTACCAATTTTCAGCAGGCCGCCGCCTACGCCCGTTTATACGGCTGGCAGGTTTTGCTTGAAGATGAGCAGGAGTCCGAAAGCGCTTCGGTGGATTGGGCGTCGCGGCGGTTGCACGAACGCGGCTTTGATGCGGTGATGCGCTTGCCTGCCGATCTGCCTTTGGTGCAGGCCGAAGATCTTGATGCGTTGCTGGCGATTGAGTTAAACCAGCCTGCAGCGTTGCTGGTTCCTTCGCTGGAAGGCAGCGGCACGAACGCCATCATTCGCACCCCCGCCGATTTATTTCCTTCGCGCTTTGGTCCCGATTCGCTGCGGCTGCATAAAGAGGAAGCCTTGCGTGTTGAAGTTGAGTGTTTGATTATCCACAACCCACGCATAGCGCTCGATATTGATGAGCCGCAAGACCTGCAACGGTTTTTATCCGTAGGCCACAAGACGCAAACTTTTCGCCTGCTTGAAGCGATAAAGATTCACGAACGGCTTGCCGCTTTGCACGGCCTCGCGTCTTGAGCGATGACACAGGTATAAAAGAATGATGCTTCCACAAATCAGCGTAATCGGTTTAACCGGCATCCCCGAAGTGGTCGCGGGCGATGATCTGTCGGCGTTCATCGTGGCGGCTGCACGTCAATCCAAGTTTGAAATTCACCGGCGCGATGTGTTCGTCGTAGCGCAAAAAGTGGTATCGAAGGCCGAAGGGCGCATCGTCGAACTCAACACCGTAGAGCCTTCGCCGCAAGCCCGCGTGTGGGCGGAAGAATTTGATAAAGATGCGCGCATCGTCGAAGTGGTGCTGCGTGAATCAAGGCGCATCGTCCGTCAGGAACGCGGCGTGATGATTTGCGAAACGCATCATGGCTTCATATGCGCCAATGCCGGAGTTGACCATTCCAACATCGCACCGGGCTTCGTGGTGTTGCTGCCCGAAGACCCAGACGCTTCGGCGCGCCGCCTGCAAGCGGCTCTCGAACAGGCGTTCGGCGTTGGCCTCGCCGTCATCGTATCGGATACCTTCGGTCGCCCTTGGCGTGAAGGCTTGGTCAACGTAGCGTTAGGCGTAGCCGGCATAGCGCCGTTGATTGATTATCGCGGACAAAGAGATTCTTACGGGCAAGTGCTGCGCGTGACGATGGTGGCGGTGGCCGATGAAATCGCTTCGGCGACGGAACTGGTGATGAATAAAAGCGACAATGTTCCGGTTGCCATCGTGCGCGGCCTGGCTTACGAACAGCGCGACGCTTCGGCGAGCGAATTAATTCGCCCTACGGAAAATGATCTGTTCCGTTGAAGGTTTCATCATATGAATGAAAGATTGAGAGACGGTACACATTGCCGCTTAACCTGTATGCTAAGTTCCTTCATTCTTAATCGTGCAATTAGCCACTAAATCTACCGTCATAGTAATCACTCTTATCGTTGATGGCTTTTTTTGTCTTTACTTGGTCAGGCGAGATAAATCCAGGAAGCTAATCAGGCTGGTAAATTATTTTTATTTTCTGCATACTTTCTGACGCGCACCGTCTCCACGTTATCAGATCGTTCATAAACTGTATTTCCTCACCGATACAGATGTGATTTCAAAAGGAAAATGACCTTGAGATTTAAAGCTACAGTTCTATTTGTTACCGCAACTCTTGTTTTTTTGCAATTGCATCGTTGCCTGTGAAAAGCCAAGACCAAATCACTTTGGATAAGTTTCGTAGAGTAGAGAAACCTATCCCCAATCAATACATCGTGGTGTTCAACGATGGCGTTGCTGATAAGGATATTGATTTGTTGACAACCAACTTAGCCAGCATTCAGCGCAGCGGCAAAGTGCAAGCTACCTACCGACACTCAATCAAAGGATTTTCGATTCACGATATCCCTGAAGCCGCAGCGATTGCCATCAGCCGCGACCCTAGAGTTGATTTCGTCGAAGAAAATGCTGTAGGTCAAACAGCAAACACTCAACCTATAGGTGGCCCTCCGGTGGCGGCATACGATGCTTGGCATCTTGATCGCTTAGACCAATACTACTTATGCGAATCAAGAGTTGAAATCAGCAATAAAGAATCAACGATTTACAGGCGACATCTGGGCAAAAACCCAAAAGCTGTTTATAAATCCTTTGATTTCAACACGGACAATTTTCAACTCTTGATTCGCATTACTAATGCCTCCAGCTTTGATTCTGTGACCGGCAGTACAATTCTCTCCTCCGGCGTGTGGTATCACGTAGTCGGGCAGTGGAGCGGACTGACTCTAAAAGTTTATGTGAACGGTGTGCTTGACGGCTCGAAATCTTCTACTTTTGCGCCCGGTACAGGCACAAGCCCTGTCTATATTGGTCGTGCTGCTACCAGTTCAATCTATTTTAGCGGTCTGATAGATGAAGTAAGAGTAACTGCCAATCCTCTCTACAACAGTAACTTTACTCCCCAGAACCGAGTCACAGGCATAGCAGAAACCAAAGGTTTATGGCGCTTTGACGGGCAAAACGCTCAAGATTGCGCGGATATGAATAACGGATCGCTCATCGGAAGCACCGCTTTCTCAACGACTGTGCCATAAGTCAGTTTGAAGTTAATTTTGAAGTTAATAATGATTTTGCATAGCGATTGTTGCTCATCGTCAGCAGCAATCGCTAAGGAGGTTGAACGATGAAATATATTGCATACCTAATGATTGGCTTGCTGTTCGTGCCTACAGTTTTTGCCAATCCTTCGCTTGGCTATCAGTCACCGGCAATAGATGAAACCTATTCGTTTGAAAATGATTTTGAAGGATGGGGGATACGTGCTACGGAATTTGAGCCAGACCTACCGCCGCCTGTAACTCGCAGTCAAGAACGAGCGACTGATGGAGTAACCTCATTGAGAATTGTAGAAGGGCGGCGTATCCCCTTTCAGATTGTTTGGGTAGAAAAAGTCTATACCGTCGAGGCCACCCAGAGTTATGACGTTATAGTTGATTATGATTTCGCCTCCAGAGATTGTTGCAGTGCCAATAGTTTGGCACTTTTAACGGGCGTCTCCAGGCTCAGTCCAGATCCAACAAAAAGAGAACAACTTGGATTTACTGGTCAAGGACCGACAGGTGATGACAATAATACTTCGGGCGAATACAAATGGTATAAAAAAAGATATGAATTTGCAGCACATACAGATGAGCAAGGAAAGCTATACGTTCTTATAGGCATCGGTGCAGGTGAGTTTGGCAGACCTTATTTCTTCGATAACATTCATATTAAAATCGCTCGAAGATCAGTTCCTTGCGAATTCTTTTCCTTTGAGAATGAATTGGAAGGTTGGACACCAAAGGCTATTGATGTCGAAGCTCAAGGCACCACGCTGCCTTGGTCTGTTACCCGCTCTCAACAATTCTTTCAAGATGGCAAGAACTCCGCGCAATTTGAGATCAACAGTTCTAACGGCAAAGCAAAGGTCTGGATTGAACGAGCCTTCACGGTTGAACCGGGAAGAAAATATCGTGTCAACGTGGAGTATGGCTTTTTCAGCCAATTGGATGTTCGCAACTCGACCTTGATAACCGGCGTGTTGCGGGATCGCCCTGAAAGCGCAGCGGATTTGGAATTGTTCTATCAGGAAGACACCGGAAAACCGGGTTCGCCCTGGAAACGCAAACAGTATCAATTCACTGCGAAGTCCAAAAAAAGTTCGACGCTGTATGTGGTCATCGGCATCTTTGCCAGCCAACAAGGAGTTCAGTTGTATTACTTTGACAACGTGTGCATCTCAATCAGCGCGAAGTAGCAAGACGATTGAATTATCAATCACCCTCTGCTTGAGCCAACATCAATAGCAAACATTGTGCTTTTGCTGTTGGCTCAAAACCGCCCTACAGATTGCAAACATTCTTTGTAACAAAAGCAACAAACCAGATTCCTTTGCCCACCTCACTTTCTACCATTGAAAATAATTTCAAGGAAACTTGATTTGACACTCGCAAGGCTTGTGACATAGCATCGCCTGTCAGCACTGTTGGAGGGGATTTTATATTGTGATTCGCCTTCTTTGTCGCAGCCATGATCCTAGAGGGTTGCGGAAAAACGGGACGACCAAGACGACTCATACAATGTAGGCGTATGAGCATTGACGAACTAAAAAAATGCTAAGGAGACATTTCATGAAACGGAACTCATTGTTCAAATGGCTTTCTCACCTTGCGATCACCTTGATTCTGTTGGCGCAATTTACTTTGCCGACGTGGGCGCAATCGCAGGCTTCGAGCGGCTCTATCGAAGGCACGATTACCGATACTACCGGAGCCGTAGTGCCGGACGCCAAAGTGACGGCAATCAATATACAGACCGGCTTGACGCGCACCGTGACCAGCAACGGCGAGGGCTTGTACCGCTTGTTATTGTTGCCGGTTGGTGACTATAACGTGACCATTGAAAAGCAGGGCTTTGCGATCATCAAACGCGAAGCCGTCAAAGTGCAGGTCGGGCAGAAGGTTCCACTGGACATTGAAATGGGCGCGGCAGGCGCTTCGGAATCCCTCAATGTGACTTCGGAAGCGCCCATCGTGGAAACCACGCGCACCCAAGTCTCCACCACCGTTGATGATCGCGCCGTGGCCAACTTGCCGACCAACGGGCGCAACTTCATAGACTTTGTGTTGTTGACCCCAGGCGTCACCCGCGATGTTCGCACCGGCGACATCTCGTTTGGCGGACAGCGCGGCACGCTCAACAGCTTGCAGATAGATGGTGCAGACAATAACAACACCTTCTTCGGGCAATCGCTGGGACGCACCGGCTCAGGCCGCGCCCCGTATCAGTTTTCTCAGGATGCCGTGCAGGAATTTCAAGTCAACTCCAACGGCTATTCCGCCGAGTTTGGACGCGCCGCCGGAGCCGTCGTCAACGTGGTCACCAAATCGGGAACCAATGAATTTCACGGCACTCTGTTCGAGTTTTATCGCGACAAATCGCTCAACGCCAATACCTTTTTCAACAACTCATTGAAACGTCCGCGTCCGGCTTTGCACGTCAACCAATTCGGCGGCAATGTCGGCGGCCCGATCATTAAAAACAAGGCTTTCTTCTTTTTCGATTATGACGGCCAACGTCGCCGCGATCCGGTGGACGTGATTTTGCAAGGTTCGCGTGTGCCATCCAGCGACCCGAATTTTGCGGCGCAACAAGCGGCGCTGGCGCTCATTACGCCGCGCGCTCAGGGCTATCCGCGCCAGTTCAATCAGGATGTTTATCTGGCAAAAGGCGACTGGCAGATCAGCAACGCCAATCGCTTGAGCGCCCGCTATAACTATCAGAAATTCGCTGGCGTGTCGTTGGAAAATTCTGCGCCTCCGGGCATCCCCTCCACGACCTCTACCTTTGAACACACCGGCAATTCCAACGTCCGCACCACCACCTTGACGCTGTCTTTATCGTCGGTGTTGAGCAATCGTCTGTTGAATGAATTTCGCTACAACTATGGCCGCGACCGCGAACCCGGCACCGCCAATTCCGAAGAGCCGGAGACCATCATACTGCAAGGCGGGGTCACCGTGGTGGCCTTGGGGCGTAACAATTTCAGCCCTCGCGAAACCACTTTGCGCCGTCATCAATTCATAGACAACGTCAGCTACAACATTGGCAAACACGCTTTGAAGACCGGCGTGGATGTGAACATCGAAAACATTTTTAATTTCTTTCCGGGTCTATTCAGCGGTCAATACACCTTCAATTCCTTAGCCGATTTTGCCAATCGCCGACCGGCGCGTTACGTGCAGGCGTTTGCCGGCCCGGGAACCACAGGCGGCACCACCAATCCAAACATACGCGAATTTTCCGCCTTCGTGCAGGACGATTGGCGCATCAGTCAAAAGCTCACCATCAACGCCGGTTTGCGTTACGACCTACAGAAACTGGCATCGCCGAAAATTCAAAACCCCGATGCGACGTTGGCCGCAGCCAACATTAACACCGGGCGCGTCAAGCTCGACAAAAATAATTTCGGCCCGCGTCTGGGCTTTGCCTACAGTCCGCTGGCTTCCAAAAAACTGGTGGTGCGCGGCGGCTACGGCATCTTCTTCGGTCGCACTCCGGCGATTCTGCTCGGCACGGCGCATTCGCAAAACGGCATACAGGTGGTCAACCTGACGTTTTCCGGCGCGGCGATACCGGCCTACCCGTCGCGCTTTGCGGCGATTCCTTCTGGCGTGACGTTGCCCGCGCCCAGCATTTATGTTTTCGCGTCCGATTATGTTGAGCCGTACACGCAGCAATGGAGTCTGGGAACCGAGTACGAACTCTTCAAAGATTTGTCGGTGGCGGTCAGTTATCTGGGCGTCAAAGGCACACATCTGGGGCGCACCCGCGACATCAATTTGAATCCGCCAACGACCGCAACGATTAGTGATGACGCACGCAACAACTTCAGCTATCAACGCTTTGGAACGCGGCGCTTCACCAATTTCGGACGCATCTCGCAATTTGAATCAACCGCCAATTCCATCTATAACGGCTTAACGGTGCAAGTGACCAAACGCTTCGCGCAGAATTTCCAGATGCTGGCCTCTTACACCTACTCGCACGTTATAGACGACGCGCCCGATGCCACTTCGGTCGTGCCGGGCAATGCCGGTGATGATTCCAAGATCGTGCAGAATTCTTTGAACATTAGAGATGATCGCGCCTCCTCAATTACTGACGTGAGAAATCGTTTTATCATCAGCGGCGTGTGGGATGTCGGCGGCTATGCCAAAGGCATTCAAAACGATGTGACGCGGGCGCTCCTGTCAGGTTGGAGTTTGAGCGCTATCTTCACCGCTGAAGACGGCAGACCTTACACCGCCCTCGTCGGCGGCGACCTCAACAACGATGGCAATCGTTTCACCGACCGCGTGCCGGGAGTGGGACGCAATACGTTTGTCGGGCCGGGCTTTTCCAGCTTTGACCCGCGCATCACCCGCGAGATTCGTTTTGCCGAACGCTTCCGCATTCAATTGATTGCCGAAGCCTTCAATGCCTTCAACCGCGTCAACTTCACCAGTGTGAACACTACGTTCTACAGCCTTTCCGGCAGCGGCACGAGCGCTTCACTGGTCAAGAATGCGGCCTTTGGCAAACCGACTTCGACAACCGAACCGCGCATCGTTCAACTCGCAGCGAAGATTATTTTTTAATCGCGTTGCCGTAGCGTGATAAAAAAATGGTGGTCGCAGAATTTGGAAAAGGCGCACCATCAGCCCTGAAAAGGGGCGGGCTTAATAAGCTAGCCCCTTTTTCTTTGTCGGCTAAAATAGCCAATAAAACCGGGCGATTTTTTGTGTTTCTACAGCAATGGAATTCGCTATATGGAGCTTCGCAACTCGTATCCTAGGATTCTTCAAACGCGAATCAAATTATGATGAGCGCATTAATAATTTGTTGTCGTCGGGGCGCTGGCAGCGGCCAGATTGCCGGAGGCTTCCTGGAAAATTTTAACGCCGACGCTGGCACCGATACGCGTTGCGCCAGCGCGAATCATCTCCTGCGCCTGCTGTAAATCTTTGACGCCGCCGGAAGCTTTGACGCCCATCTCGCCGCCCACTGCGCGTCGCATCAAAGCGATGTCGGCGACCGTCGCGCCGCCTTTGCTGAAGCCCGTCGAAGTCTTCACAAAATCGGCCCCCGCCTGTTTCGATAACAGACAGGCTTTCACTTTTTCTTCATCTGTGAGCAACGCGGTTTCAATAATCACTTTGCATAAACCCCCGGCTTCACGCGCCACTTCGACGACGCCACGAATGTCGCGCAGCACCAATTCATCATCGCCGGATTTCAATGCTCCTACATTAATAACCATGTCGAGTTCGCTTGCACCGTCAAAGATTGCACGCCGCGCTTCATAGGCTTTGGTATCGGGATTGTTCGCCCCCAAGGGAAAGCCGATCACCGTGCAGACCTTGACGCCGCTGCCGCGTAAGGCGCAGGCCGCTTCTTTCACCCAGATCGGATTGATGCAGACCGAAGCGAAACCGTAACGCGCCCCTTCTTCGCAGATTTTCAAAATGTCATCGCGAGTGGCTTCCGGTTTCAACAAAGTGTGATCAATGTAAAGCGCGACCTGGTGCGCCGCTGCGCTTTCCGCCCCCGTGACGCCAAACCGCACGCCGCCTCCGGCAAGCAGCGAGTGCATACGATCCGGGCATTTCACAAAACATTCATCGTGGCACAGCGCACACTCGTTGCCAATCGCAGGCGATCCCAGGCGCGACAAAATCACGTCGGTTATCTGCGCCACTAACTCTTCGATGTTTCTTTCATTCGCTATCATAGAAAAGTAAGATGACTACAAAACCGGGTCACTTGTCAATTTCAATCGTGCCGCACTGCGACTTGCGATCTTGCGCCGCTTCAGAAATGGCAAACGCGAGGGCTTGATTTTTGTGCCGATGAAAATCGCTTTGCCTTGCCGAAAGCCGCAGCATCTTGCGCCGCACGAGAAGAGCGTCAGCGCTATTGCGTGACGGGCCTTCGCCTGAAAATGTTCACGGTCAGAAGGCGCGAGGTAATCTTATAGGCGAACCCTGAAAGTGGCTCCTGTAGCCACTTTCAAGGCGTGAACCCTGAAAGTGGCTACAGGAGCCACTTTCAGGGTTTCAATATTAAGAAACGCGAGCCGCTTCAAGTTTTGCTTATGTACGCCGTTGACTGCCCGATGGTCTTGGTTGCAGAACTCGGCAATGCCCTGAAAGTGGCTCCTGTAGCCAGTTTCAGGGCATTGCCCATAAAAAAAATTGAGCTTGAACATTCCAGCAAAAAAAAAAGTTGACAAGAAAGCGCAAAGCCCATATATACAACAATATGTTGTATGGCATTAACTCTAGTACACAAGAGTAAATAAACTACAGTATCTTGTGTATTAGAAAAATCTTATGAAAGGAGAAGCAAACCATGGCAACTGCAAAGAAAGCTGCTGCTAAGAAAGCACCGGCAAAGAAGGCTGCTGCAAAAGCACCAGCAAAGAAGGCTGCTGCGAAAGCACCGGCGAAAAAGGCGGGCGCAAAGAAGCGCTAATTTAGCCGCCACACAAAACGGGGGTTCTCTGTGTGAGAACGTGGGGATGGGCAACCATCCCCTTTTTCTTTTTTGCGTTGCGCTGTAGTCGCCGCCACCCGCCAACTGCGCTGGGCAAAAAACCATACCCTTAGCAAATTTTTTTCGCTACACTGATGCTCATTATGGCTATGGAAAGAGATCAACGACCGTGGGGAATGTATGAAGTTCTGGATGAAGGCCAGACCTTCAAGGTCAAACGCATTGAGGTCAAGCCCGGGCAACGCCTGAGTTTGCAGAGTCACGAAAACCGCAGTGAACATTGGGTGATTGTCAGCGGCGAAGCGCTGGTTACCGTCGGCGACCAGCAACTACAGCGGCGCGCCAATGAAGCGGTGTTTATTCCCGCACAGACCCGACACCGAGTTGCCAATCCCGGCACCGAGATGTTGGTCTTCATCGAAGTGCAATGCGGTTCTTATCTGGGCGAAGACGACATCAAACGCTATGAAGATGATTATCAGCGCGTCGCTTCGTGATTGCGGCGAGAGCCGACAAAAGGTGGCGCGACTTTTCCAGCCACCGGCAGACTAAACTTCCATGTTGAGTTTGGCCGGCGTCGGCGTGGTCGAACGAGTTGGAGGGTGGGCGTAGAGATCTGGTTCGCCAGCGGGACGAGTGCGCCAGCGCCGATGAATCCACAACCATTGCGGCGGATGACGCCGTACCCACTCTTCTATGACTTGGGTAAAGCGTGCGGTGTTGAGGGCTACCTCTTCTTTGAAATCACCGGTGCGAATCAAGGGAATTTCCGGCGCGAAATGTAGAACGTGTTGGTGCAAGCCTTCGTCCCAAATTAAAAAGCCCGGCACTACGGGCGCATCCGCACGCAAGGCAAACACCGCAAGCCCGGTGGTCGAACAGGCGGGAATGCCGAAGAAATCGCAGAACACGCCTTCGTTGGCGAGCGTGTTGGCATCTATCAACAAGCCTACATCGTTGCCGCTGCGAAGCGTCTTCAAGACTTCGCGCACCGAGTTGTTTTTATCAATCGGCAGGTTTTGCGAAAGCGCACGATAGCGATTGATTAATGTTTCCAGCAACGGATTATCCAGCGGACGCGCTAGAAAACGGAGCGGGTGACCATAGACGCCGTGAGCAAAAGCGCACAATTCCCAAGCGCCCAAGTGTCCGGTCAGCATCAACACGCCTTTGCCTTTTGCTTTGGCCTGCGCGT
The DNA here is from genome assembly GCA_016201275.1 of Acidobacteriota bacterium. GTDB lineage: Bacteria > Acidobacteriota > Blastocatellia > UBA7656 > UBA7656 > JACQDB01. The sequence continues at coordinate 3,647 of JACQDB010000090.1, read as the reverse complement.
AATGTTCAAAGCCTTCATAGCGCACCACCTCGCCGATATTGTCGCGGCTGATTTTCAGAAACTGGGAAAACTCGCCAAGCATTCTGCCGAGATTGTCAAAGACGCCAAGGAGAATTTTTTCGCGCTCTTGAAGCGCTACTTCCGGCAGCGCCAGTTCCAGGTTTCGATAGCCGGTTTGCCGCAGTCTTTTGTGAATTTTGAAGATCAGTCGAGCAATGAACTGGCTGACGGAAATGGCCGTCCGACGTGGCAATAGGCCTAACGCTTTGAGCAACAGATAAGCGGGCAGAAACTCTACCCAGTTGCGAAGGGTGCTTCTCTTAGACACGCGCTCAAACTAGCACGCTGCTTTCGGACTGTCAAAGAGAAGTCCAGAGTCCGGCGTCCACTTGCCAAAGCGGTTCGAGATTTCCTATCTAGCGGCTTGCAGAGGTGTGCGATGGTTGAGAGGCGGTCTGTGACCGCCGCACGGTGGTCACAGACCGCTTCTCAACAGGTGTCATGGTCGTGGGCCAATGAAATTCGCTATCAGGTATGCAGAGCGGCAATCAACCGGCAGTCAGGCTCACCAGTCTTGTTGAATCTATCGCCAAGGTGATTTTCTACGGCTTGAGGCCGGCCCCCGGCCCCCGGACTTTAGACTTCCGTAGTTTGCATAACTCTTGCGATAGGCCTTGGGCTAAGGTATTCTGGAAGCGTTCAGCCCCTCCTCTACAAACCTTTAATCAGTTCAATGTTGGAGTATCGTTATGAAAGGCTTTTGTCGTTATATTTCCTTGGCGCTGGCTTTATGTTGGTGCGCTTTTGCGGTCAGCGCGCAGCAAACCGAAGTACGCAAGCGGACGCCCAGATTGACTACAGAAGATGTGGTGACGACGCGCACCAGCAAGACTACGGAAACGCCGGTGAACACCGTTGATGAGCCTTCCAAAAAGGCTGGCGATGCGGTGAAGTCGGCGAATCCGAAAGGCGATGCCAAAGTAGGCGCGGACGGACAAGAGGTTCCTGAAAAAAATAACGCGGCGGAAAAAGTCTGGCGCGAACAGATTGCCAGAGCGCGGGAACGCGCCGAGGCCACGGAGCGCGCTGCCGAAGAAGCGGAACTTCGCATTACCGAGCTACGCAATTCGTTGAGCGTGTCCGGACAGGATGCCAAATCGCATAACGCGCTTGCTGAAGAGATGGACAGAGCGGGCAAGCAATTGGCGGAGTTGAAAAATCAGGCGCGTGCGGCCAAAGCCGAATTGCAAAAACTGTTGGAAGAAGGCCGCGATAAAGAGTTCACCGAAGCTTCCGGCCCCAAGGCTACGACCAACGATGGCAAGGCCAACGCTGACTATTACAAAGCGCGCTACGCCAAATTGCAGCAAGCCTTGAACGACGCCCAGCGGCGAGTGCAATTGTATGAAAACCGGGTTCGCAGTTTGAACGAGATGATTACCAATCCCAATCGGGATCGCTTTTCCGGCGCGCAACTGCAACAAGACCGCGATGAGGCGCAACAGAAAGTTGAGGAAGCGCGCACCGCTTACGACAAAGCTCAGGCCGATCTCGATAAGTTGATGAATGAAGCGCGTGCCGCAGGTATTCCGCCGGGAGTGTTTCGGTAAGCGCCGGTGCATCGTGCCTTCGGGGTTTGATGAAGCCCAACAGGCTTCGCTACGTTGTCGCTTGCGGTCGAAGCGCTTGAGCATTTTTGAGAACCTTTGTCATTCGCGGTTACCGATTCGCTTTCGTAAACGAGTTCCCCAGAGTTTCTCCCAAAGTTCAGGGTAAGGTCTTTCTCCAGGCTTTGTCCTCACACGACCAATTTTTTAACTGAACAAAATTTTGGGTGATGGGTCAATGAGGAGAGACGTTTCGTTATCCCGCCTTCAGTATAACCGGAGCGCACGGACCCACTGTCCACAGGGATTCGCAATCATGCGGACAAAGGATGTCCACGCGCTCAGTACGGATTTTTTTAACTGAATGTCGTTGACTTGAAGACGGGACGACGAAACTTTTACCTTCCTCACATCATTGAGCCGCTACCCGGTTTGGATACCGATGGCCGATATACTTTTAGTGGAAGATAAAGAGAGCCTGCGCCAGATGCTGCGTTTGACGTTGCAAAGCGCGGGCTACACGGTTGACGAAGCTTGCGATGGCGCGGAAGCGCGCCGCAAACTCAACGATGCGCGCTACAATCTGATCATCACCGATTTGAAGATGCCACGCGCCGATGGTCTGGAAGTATTGCGCGCCGCCAAGAGCGCCGACCCCGACAACACGGTGATTTTGTTGACCGCTTACGGCACCATTGACGAAGCGGTGCAAGCCATGAAAGATGGTGCGTATGAATTTCTGCAAAAGCCCGTGGACAGCCGCCATCTGTTGTTGCTGGTGCAACGCGCTACGGAAGAAGCGCGCTTGCGAGCCGAAAATATTTTATTGCGCGAAGAATACTCGCGGCGCTACGGCTTCCCGCGCATCATTGGCGATTCACCGGCCATGCAGAAAGTTGGGCGCGAAATTCAACAAGTAGCGGCGACGCCGACGAGCGTTTTGTTGATGGGCGAATCGGGAACCGGCAAAGAATTATTCGCCCGCGCCGTGCATCATCTCAGCCCACGCCGCACCGGCCCTTTTGTGGCCATCAACTGCGCCGCCATCCCCGACTCGCTTATTGAAAACGAATTGTTCGGTCACGAAAAAGGCGCTTACACAGGTGCAGATCAACGGCGCGTAGGCAAATTTGAACTGGCCGCCAGAGGCACGATTTTCCTTGATGAAATCAGCGAGGTCGCCCCCGCCGTGCAGGCCAAATTATTGCGCGTTCTCGAAGAGCGCAAAGTGACGCGGCTCGGCGGTTCCGCCGATATAGATATTGATGTGCGCGTCGTGGCGGCTACCAACAGAGATTTGAAAGCGACGGTGGCGACTAAACAATTCCGCGAAGATTTGTATTTTCGCCTGGCGGTCTTTCCGGTGCAGATACCGGCGTTGCGCGAACGCCGTTCAGACATACGCGAGTTGGCCGAATTTTTCGCGGCGAAATACAGCCGTGAATTGCGTCGGCAATCGTTGAAGTTGGTGCTGGAATCGTTGCTGGCGCTGGAAGAATACGACTGGCCGGGCAATGTGCGCGAGTTGGAAAACTGCATCGAACGCGCTTGCATACTGGCTACCGGCAGTGAAATCAAACCAGTGGATTTGAATCTTGCGCCGCCTGCCGATTACAAATCGAAAGAGTCGGATGGTTTGCTGGAAGGCTTTGATATGCGCGGCTCTTTGGCCGAAGTCAGCGCCCGCGCCCAGCGCCTGGTCGAGCGCCGCAAAATCGAAGCGACCTTAAAAGAATGCGGCTATAACAAATCCCGCGTCGCCGAGCGTTTGGGGGTGAGTTATAAAACTCTGCTGACGCGCATCAAAGAACTTGAGCTTGAATAATTCCGGCAAGAAAATGTTTCCTCCTTCCTTGAAAATGTCTTATTTTCAATAACATTGTTGGTAGTATTTTGAGATATAATACTCCCCAATATTAGGACCACTGGTTAAGGTGGTAAAATCGCTGCTCAGAAACGAGGAATCACGATGATGAAGCAGCGAAAAAATTATAGCGCGGACTTCAAAGCGAAGGTCGCCCTTGCCGCCATCAAAGGCGA
>JACQDB010000011.1 GCA_016201275.1 Acidobacteriota bacterium | reverse complement strand
CGCGGTGGCAATCGTGATACCACGAGCTTTCTCTTCGGGGGCGTTGTCAATGGAATCGAACGAGCGGAAAGCATTTTTAGGATTGTGCTTGGCCAGCACTTTGGTGATAGCCGCTGTCAAAGTGGTTTTGCCGTGGTCAATGTGACCGATGGTGCCGACGTTGACGTGCGGTTTGCTGCGATCAAATTTCTCTTTTGCCATTGTTTCTCTTCACTCCTTTTTTCGTGAACGCCCGGCGTCCACCTGAGATAGAAAAAAGTAAATTTATTTACCTGACCCTTGAACTTTCGCTATGACTTCTTCGCGCACACTGCGCGGAGCCTCTTCATAGCGATGGAAGTGCATCGTATAAGTTGCGCGACCCTGCGTCATCGAACGCATATCGGTCGAGTATCCGAACATTTCGGATAACGGCACATAGGCCGTAATCACTTGGGTGCCGTGCCGCGTATCAATATTTTCAATGCGCCCACGACGCGAATTGATGTCGCCGTTGATAGACCCCAAATATTCATCCGGGGTGACCACTTCAACCTTCATAATCGGTTCGAGCAACACCGGATTGGCGCGGTGCGCCGCATCTTTGAAGGCCATCGAACCGGCAATCTTGAAAGCCATTTCCGAAGAGTCCACATCGTGATAACTGCCATAGGTCAACGTCGCTTTCACATCAACCATTTCATAGCCCGCCAGCACGCCGCCTTCCAGCGCTTCACGAATGCCTTCATCAACCGGCTTGATATATTCTCTGGGAATCACACCGCCAACGATAGCATTGACGAATTCATATCCTGCGCCCGGTTCATTCGGTTCAATGGTGACTTCGGCGTGACCATATTGACCGCGACCGCCGGTTTGACGAACAAACTTGCCAACTCCGTTGGCGGCTTTGCGAATGGTTTCGCGATAGGCAACCTGCGGACGGCCTACGTTGGCGTCAACGCCGAATTCGCGTTTCAAACGATCAACCAGAATTTCCAAGTGCAATTCGCCCATACCGGCAATGATGGTCTGGCCGGTTTCCTGATCAGTCGAAACTCTAAAGCTGGGGTCTTCCGAAGCCAGTCGTTGCAGACCGATACCCAGTTTTTCCTGGTCTTGTCGGGTCTTGGGTTCGATGGCTTGCGAGATAACCGGGGCGGGAAATTCCAAAGCTTCGAGGACTATCGGGTGCGACTCTTCACAAATCGTATCGCCAGTGGTGACCTGTTTCAAACCGGCTACGGCGACGATTTCGCCAGCGGATGCGGCGTCAATATCTTCGCGTTTATTGGCGTGCATACGCATGATGCGACCGACGCGCTCTTTCGTGCCTTTCGTGGTGTTCATCGTATAAGAGCCGGATTTCAAAGTGCCGGAATAGATACGCACGAAGGACAATTGGCCGACGTGTTTATCGGCCATAATCTTGAAGACCAGTCCGGAGAAAGGTTCTTTGGCGTCCGCCGCACGCTGTTCTTCTTCGCTGGTTCGCGGGTTGATGCCTGTGACCGCTGTCACATCCAACGGACTCGGCAAAAAGTCAATCACGGCGTCCAGCAAAGGCTCCACGCCTTTATTCTTGAAGGCCGTGCCAGCAACCACCGGGACAAGTTTCAACGCCAGCGTCTCGCGCCGCAAAGCCGCACGAATTTCATCTTCATTGACGGCTTCGCCGCCTAAATATTTTTCCGCAATCTGGTCATCGGCATCGGCCAGCGCTTCAATCATTTTGTCCCGCGCCGCTTCGACTTCGGCTTGAAGGTCAGCGGGAATGTCCGTGACTTCAGGAGCCGCGCCTTTGTCTTCCAAATTATAGACAAAAGCTTTCATGGTGATTAAATCAACGATGCCTTGAAAACGGTCTTCCGCGCCAATCGGGTATTGAATCGCCACCGGGTTTGCGCCCAGACGGTCGCGCATAGTTTGAATGGCGTGATCGAAATCCGCACCCGGTCGGTCCATCTTATTCATGAAGGCGATGCGCGGCACGCCGTATTTTTCGGCCTGACGCCAGACGGTTTCCGATTGCGGCTGCACCCCTGCAACGGCATCAAACACCGCGACAGCGCCATCCAGCACGCGCAGACTGCGCTCAACTTCGATGGTGAAATCTACGTGACCCGGTGTGTCAATAATGTTGATGCGGTACTCTTCGTCGTTGCGCGTCCAGAAGCAAGTTGTCGCCGCAGAGGTAATCGTAATGCCGCGCTCTTGCTCTTGTGGCATCCAGTCCATGACCGCTGTGCCTTCGTGAACTTCACCGATTTTATACGACACCCCGGTGTAATAAAGTATGCGCTCGGTCGTCGTGGTTTTACCCGCGTCAATATGAGCCATGATTCCTATGTTGCGGAATCTTTGTAATGGTGCTTGCTTAGACATAAACTTCTTCCGTTAGGGGTTATTGATTACTGGTTCCTTGTTTGCTGCTTTCATTTTCCAGTAACCAATAACCCCTAACCAATAACTAAATCATTACCAGCGATAATGCGCGAACGCTTTGTTGGCGTCGGCCATACGGTGCGTATCTTCTTTTTTCTTGACCGCATTGCCGCGATTGTTGGCGGCATCCAGAATTTCGCCTGCCAGTCTTTCAACCATAGTTTTTTCGCCGCGATTTCTTGAATAGCTCACCAGCCAGCGAATCGCCAGACTGTTGCCGCGCGTTTTGGCGTCCACTTCGATAGGCACCTGATAAGTCGAGCCGCCGACGCGCCGCGATTTGACTTCGACGCGAGGCTTGACGTTATCCACCGCCTTTTTGAAGATCTTCAGCGGGTCTTCCTGCGTCTTCTTATTCAAGATGTCCATCGCATCATAAAAGATATGTTCGGCGACGCTCTTTTTTCCTTGGAGCATAATCGAGTTGATGAACTTGGTTACCATCGTCGAGTTATATTTCGGGTCTGGTAAAATCTCGCGTTTTGCTGCTACTCGTCTTCTTGGCATAGTTTCAATCGCTCAAAAAAAATCCATACTCTGCACGCCTCGTCAGTTGGTTCAGAGGCGCAAGCTTCACAAGCCTATTTCTTCTTAGCCGGAGCCGCGCCCTCTTTGGGTCGCTTGGCACCGTACTTGGAGCGCCCCTGTTTGCGATTGGCGACGCCTACGGAATCCAGCGTGCCGCGCACGACGTGATAGCGCACGCCCGGCAGGTCTTTGACGCGGCCTCCGCGAATCAACACGATGGAGTGTTCCTGCAGGTTATGACCGATGCCCGGAATGTAGGTCGTGACTTCCATCTGATTGGTCAAGCGCACACGCGCCACTTTCCGCAAAGCCGAATTCGGCTTCTTAGGCGTTTGGGTGTACACCCGAGTGCAGACGCCGCGACGTTGCGGACAGGCATCAAGCGCCGGACTTGAGGTTTTATATTTAACGGCTTGTCGCCCACGGCGAACTAACTGATTCAGTGTTGGCACGCTAAGACTCCTCTCCAAATATGTCCAAATCAAGTTGGACAGCAAATCATTTCCGGTGAGTATTGCGACTCACCGCAAGAGCGCAGAATAGCGAACACGCTCGCCTTCAGCGCTTCAGTTCCCGCTTTGGGAATAGATAAACTACTAAGTAGGGATGTCCTGAAAAGATTATGCGGATTCCGGCTTCCCTGTAGCCTAACTTGTCTGTGGCGTGATCTAAGAACAACAGCTTTCTTGCTTGAACTCGGGAGTGCAGTGTTGACCTGCATCCTTTTACGCCACAATAAACGTTTGTCCGCGTCCGGTTTCTACTACGATAACGCCTCCGCACACTCAGAACCGAATCAAGCGTCACCGCGAAACTTCAGAGTGTACCAAGCAATTCAAAAATCCGTCAACCGCGCCGTCAACATTTTCAAAATATTTTTCACGAGAGAATTTTTCGCGGCAAAATCCAGGTGACAACTCCGCACTTCAACGAGCAGCGCCGCTCGAAGTTCACCTCTTGATAAAAAGGCGGAGGCGGTACAAATCCAAAAAAGTTTTCCGGGGCGTATATGCGGGTGAAGTACAAGCTATCAGCAGTTGGTCTTCCGGAAGCCAATTGCTACGACTACATCACCAATAATTAACCGACCTGTAGAGCCTTCCAATGATGGCCTTATAGTCAGTCGGAAATTTGCAAACCATTTGCAGAACTAAGGAGATACCTGATGAATACGTTTCGCAACAAAAGATTTGTGCTGATCGCACTGATTTTGGCCTTCGCGCTTTCCCCGCTCTTTTCGGCAACCTCCCGCATAGAGGCGGCAGACCACGGCGATGCGCCACTCGCAGATGAAGACCGGCCTTGTGATATTGCCGATGTCTATGCCTTTCTTGATCCCAATGACAATTCCAAAGTCATCATTGAGGCCACCGTGTATGGCTTTATCGTCCCCGGTGAGGCCGTCAATTTTGGTGCCTTTGATCCAAGAGTTCGTTACCTTCTCGGCATCGAGACCACCGGCGACGCCCGCATAGACCAAACCATTGATGTACGCTTTTCCGAGCGCACCTCCACAACCGCGCCGCAAATCGCAACCGTCATTTTGCCCTTCGGGCAAATCCTTACCGCCCCCACGACCGTGCCGACGCTGGCGGAAAATGCCAACCCGTTTACAGTTACTACCGACCCCGAAACCGGCGTCTCCTTTTTTGCGGGAACCGCCGATGATCCGTTTTTCTTCGATATTCCTGGGTTCAATCGCTTTGTCGCTTCGGTGCTATCGGGCGCTCCCAATGGCGCTTTGCTGCAACGTGGGCGCGACAGTTTTGCTGGCTATAATGTTCAAGCCTTCGCTTTGAGCATTCCGGTCTCGTACTTCAAATTGCAAAACACCGCAGGCAACCCCGGAGCCAATGTGATTGGCGTCAACCTCTCCACGCAACGGCAGAGACGAACCCTCATCAATAGAGATGGCTCCATCAGTACATCGGGCGGATTTATGACCATTGATCGCATGGGCAATCCCGCTATCAATGTGGCGCTCATCCCGTTCAGCAGAAAAAATGAGTACAACAATGGCACCACCGAAGATGATGCCGCTGGTAGATTTGCCAACTCCATCGTCGGGACTTTGCAAGCGCTGGGCACCAACAGTACCAACATCGGCATACTTGCCAACATCGCCGTCACCAACGGCGATTTCCTGCGCTTGAACGTAGGAATTCCCAACAGTGGGCCGGGCGGCGGGTCGAATGCTAATGCCGGATTTCCCAATGGTCGGCGCTTAGGCGATGACGTAATTGATACCATCCTCTTCTTTGTCGCAAATCAAAATGTGTTGAGCGATAACGCCAATAGTAATGATGTGCCGCGCACAGACACCTTCCCCTTCTTTGCTCGTCCGCAACAACCAAGAGCGAGCGGAACAGACGACAATACGCGCAACTAAACAGTCTGGCGCGACCGGCAAGAGCAAGAAAACTGGCGCAGGGAGTCTTCACGGATTCATGGCCTTTCTTGCTCTTGCCAGTCTCTGATTGAGCGAACTCGGTAGCACCACACCGTGCTGCGAAACCGGCTTCCGGTGACCAACCCATCTACGCGGAGAGATGGTCATGCAAAGGGATGTTTGGTATGTCGCAAGTAAAAAATAAAATCGCCTTTTCTATTCTTGCTCTGGTTTTGACATTGGCCTGCGGTGCCTGTGGACGCCGCACGTCTTCCGCCGACGCCAATGCGCCTGCGGTTCCGGCGGCGACGACGATTCCTGCGGATGCCGATAGCAAAGAAAGCAGCATTCGATTTCTGGAAGCACGCATTAAAAAAGATAAGGACGACTTCATCGCTTATAACAAACTGGCTGGCTACTACCTGCAAGGCGTGCGTGAAACCGGCGATCTGAAATATTTGGAATTGGCACGGCGAGCCGCGCAGTCTTCTCTGGAGGTACTTCCGGCGGAACAAAACATCGGCGGCTTGGCAGCGCTTACGCAAACCGAGTTTGCGGCTCACGAATTTGCCGCATCACGCGACCACGCGCAGCAGCTAACCAAATTGGAGCCGAAGAAAAGTTATCCGCTGCAAATGTTGAGTGATGCGTTGATTGAATTAGGCGACTATGACCAAGCCGCGCAAGTCATTCACGATTTAGAAAAACAGAGTTCGGGCGCTGGTGTAGAAATTCGTTTGGGAAAACTGGCGTGGCTACGCGGCAATGTCGAAGACGCGAAACGCCGATTTGCCAACGCCATTATCTTTGCCCAAAAGCAACCCAACCCCTCGCGTGAGGCGGTGGCCTGGACGCGCTGGCAACTCGGCGAAATCTATTTTTCAACCGGCGAATATGAAGCCGCCGAAAAACAGTACCGCGATTCCTTGATTACTTTTCCCGATTATTATCGCGCCCTGGCCTCGCTTGGTCGGGTGCTGGCGGCACGCGGTGATCGGAACGGCGCGATTGAAAATTTTGAACACGCCACCCGCATACTGCCCGATCCTACCTTCGTCGCCGCGCTCGGCGATTTGTACAAATTCGCAGGCCGCGACAAAGACGCGCAAACACAATACGCGCTGGTCGAACAGATCAGCAAACTCAGCGAAGCCAACGGCATTTTGTATAATCGGCAAATCGCTCTCTTTTATGCTGACCACGAGATGAAGCCCGACGAGGCTTACGCGCAGGCGCAACGGGAATACGAAAAACGGCGCGATATTTACGGCGCAGATGCGTTGGCGTGGACGGCTTTGAAAGCGGGCAAAACGGCAGAGGCGCAGGCGACCATCAAAGAGGCCATGAAATTAGGAACCCGCGATGCCAGAATTTTTTATCACGCGGGGTTGATTGCCAAAGCCAGCGGCGATACCACAGCGGCACGCGATTATTTGCAACGCGCTTTGGCGCTCAATCCGCAATTCGATTTGTTGCAGGCTGCCGAGGCCAATAAAGCGCTCGACAGTTTGAAATAATGTTCACTCAACCAGCAGAAATTTTCAGGGCGTTTATGATTTCCAAAACCTCTACCGCAAATCGCTTTGCTCAGGCTGCAAAGTGCCGCCAGAGTTTTTCCTTTGTTGCGATCTGGCTGGCGATGCTGGCTATTTTGCCGTTGGCGACCTTGGCGCATCCATTAGGCAATTTCACCGTCAATCATTTCTCGCGCCTGCAAATCAATCGCGACCGCATCATCCTTCGCTACATCGTAGATATGGCGGAGATACCGGCATTCCAAACTCTGCAAGCGCTGGACGCAGACAACGACGGCACGCCATCAGCGCAAGAACTTCAAGCTTACGTCGAGCAAAACGCGGCGCGCTATGCCGAAGGATTAGCGCTGACCATTGATGATTCGCCGACGCGCTGGCAGCCCCTTGCCAGTCACATCACCACTCCGGCAGGCAGCGGCGGCTTGCCGACCTTGCGGCTGGAATACGAATTCGCGGCGATGATTCCTTCCGGCAGCGCGCCGCATCGCTTGCGCTACGAAGACCGCAACGACAGCGAGCGCGCTGGCTGGCACGAAATCGTCATCGCTCCGAATGCCGCCATAGCGGTGTTCGACAGCACTGCGTTCGCCAACGGGTTGACCGATGAATTGAAAGCCTATCCCGATGACCGACTCGCCGCGCCGCTCAATGAACGGCAAGCGGTATTGTCTTTTGCAAACGGCGTCGTGCCGGAAGCCGCGACCGCGCTGATGACCCGCGAAGGCCGCGCCATCACGCCTGCACGCGACCGCTTCGCCGAGTTGATCGCCGTCAAAGAGTTGACCATTCCCGTGGCTTTGCTGGGTTTGCTCATCGCCATGTTTTTAGGCGGCGTTCACGCCATGTCGCCCGGTCACGGCAAAACCGTAGTCGGCGCGTATCTGGTCGGTTCACGAGGCACCGCAAAACACGCAGCGTTTTTAGGGTTGACCGTAACCGTCACGCACACGCTAGGAGTTTTTGCGTTGGGATTCATCACCCTCTTTGCGTCGCACTATATCGTGCCGGAAAAATTATTCCCGATTATCAGCGTGCTTTCCGGCCTCATCGTTTTCGGTTTAGGCGCAAGTTTATTGCTCCAACGTCTGCGCGTTGCGTTCGGATTTGCTTCCGCAGATCATCATCACACTCACGACCATGAGCCGCAGCATCACGCTCACGACCATAAGCAGCAGCAGCATTCGCACGGCTCACACGACCACACGCATCAGCATTCTGATGAACATATGCACGACCACAATCATTCGCACGACCACACGCATCAGCATTCTGATGAACACACGCACGACCACGAACATTCACACGCTCACTTGCATGAGCAACAGTACGCGCACCAATCTCACACACACGAACCGCAATACGCCATCGCTCACGCGCCTTCGCATCACTTGGCGCACGACCACACCCATTCACACGAAGCGTTGACCGCCGCTTCCCAACAACGGGCAACCGACAACCGACGACCGACGCTCGACACTGCCCATCAGACAACGGACAACGGACAACGGACAACCGACGCCTTGATTCATTCGCACGATGGTGGCAAGCCGCATTCGCATCTGCCGCCCGGAATAGACGGTTCAAAAATCACTTGGAAGAGCCTTCTTGCGTTAGGTATTTCCGGCGGCCTATTGCCCTGCCCTTCGGCGTTGGTGGTGCTGCTGTCAGCCATAGCGCTGCACCGCGTAGGCTACGGCTTGCTCCTGGTCATCGCGTTCAGCTTTGGGCTGGCGGCAACTTTGACCGGCGTCGGCTTGATGTTTTTGTACGCCGGTAAATTGCTCAAACGCCCTGCCAACGCGATGCCCAACCCGCTGGTCAAATGGCTTCCGGTTTTGAGCGCCTTGTTCATCACCTGTGCCGGCGCAGTGATTTGTTATCAGGCTTTGATGACCAACGGCCTGCAATAAAATCGGTCGTGTTGCAAATTTGCTGCGGGTAAAAAAGGCACTCTGACGTGGCGGCTTGGCGCGAGAACGCAGAGTGAGGAGACCCATAATGGATTTCGCGCCAAGTCGCCAAGCCGCCACGTACACACCAAGCTTGCTCTGTCACAACGCAGCAACAATTGTGCAATCTAACCTAAAAATCATCAGGCCGCTCAAGCATAGATGAAGATTTTTTGTTGTCGGATTCCCAAATTTGCTAGAATCAGTCTCGACAAATCAAAGCGCACGCGAGGCACTATGAGTTCACAAGTCATCACCACTACGGCTGAACCCGTGATCCTTCACATGGGACAATTTCTGGACAAGTTGAGCGAGCAAGAATTTTTTGCGTTCTGCCAACTCAACAGAGAGTGGCGCATTGAACGCACCAGCGCAGGAGACTTGATTATTATGCCACCAACTGGCGGAGAGACAGGAAATCGTAGTTTCGTTTTGACGGGAAGTTTTAGCGTGTGGGTTGAAGCCGATGGAACCGGCGTGGGTTTTGATTCTTCGACTGGTTTCACCTTGCCAAATGGTGCAAAGCGGTCGCCGGATTTGGCCTGGGTGAAAGCTTCGCGTTGGCAAGCGCTCACGGCTGAAGAGCGCGAAGCCTTCCCGCCACTGTGTCCCGATTTTGTCGTGGAGTTGCGCTCCAAATCAGATCCATTGGCTCCTCTACAAAAGACGATGCAAGAGTACATCGCCAACGGCGCACAGTTAGGCTGGTTGATTGATCCACAAGACAAGAAGGTTTATGTCTATCGCCCGAATGAAGCGGTCATCTGTCTCGACAATCCGCCCACCATTTCCGGCGAACCGGTGCTACCAAAATTTGTCTTGGATGTGCAGCGAGTCTTTTCGTAGCGAGTATGGTAAAGCGCCTGCTAAATCTTGATTCTCTGCGGTAAACCAAAAACGTGCGGTCATTTTTGTGCGCTGATCTTGAGACACTCCTTATTGTCAAAGCCGTCTCCCTGATCATCTACATAAAAACACATCTCGGTTTTGCCGTCCCACTTACCGAACGCCATCATGTAGTTGTCGGTCTTGCCCAATTGAATATCCCCGCGCAGAAAAATATTTTTCGTACCGTCGGGATTCGTCTGGCGCATCTTCACAGAGTAGGGGGCGCGCTTCGCATCATCATCTTTGAAGTAGAGCCGTTGTTTTTCCATATCCAGCGTCAGCCTCAAAGTTTTTCCCGCTGCCAATTTCACGCCGCCAATTTCAAAAGAGTAGCTGGGATGCGTGCGCCCCGATTGCGTAGAAGTAAACAGCAAGGGCGTCTGTTCGCTTTGACCGGCTGTCAGCGTCAGTCGTCGCCCATCCGAAGTGACCTGCAGCGTAAGATTTTTGCCCGCCGCGAGAAGCAGATTTTTGCCGCCCGCGACAAAACCGCTGCCGCTTATCGTCACATCGGCATGAACTTCAGGGCTTGAAGGTCTGCCCGTCAAGCGAATCGTATAAGGTTTATCCACAGCATCGGCAGGCAAAAGATAAATTGGGAAAGGTGGCACTTCTCTGATTTCAGCTTGCGGAATCTCGTTGAGGACTTGCTTCTTTTTAGGGTCGAAGCCGAGGCGCTTGCCCTGTGCATTGGTAATCAACACATCACACTCGGCGTTGAGCGAAACCTGCAATTTTTTCGCCGTCATCTTGGGCTTTGAATTGCTCGCTTCCGTCTGCGCTTGAACAAGGTGCAGACTTGCGGATAAAGGCTGCGCTGACCAGGCAGCAACTCCGGCAATAAGAATAAAGCCGGTCACTGCCATCATCAACGCAGCCAAGATGAAGTGGGAGTTGACTTGAGATGATTTCTTGTTCAATTGCCCTTCTTTGCCGGAGTTGGTTCGTTCTCTTCTTCAACGCAGTCTTCGTCCTCGAAGCCATTGCCGTCGTCATCTTCCTTGAAGCAGAGTGCGCCTTTGCCGTTCCACTTGCCAAAGTCAATCATATACACATCACCCTTGCCTACCTTGGTGTCATCGTGTCGGTAAGAGTTTTTCGTGCCATCAGGATTGAGCCGCACTACAGTCACATCGTAAGGGTCTTGATCGGGGTCGTTGTCTTTGAAGTAGAGCCGCCCTTTCTCCAAGTCTAGCGCCACCGTCACGGTCTTGCCAGGACTGAGCTTAATGCCGCCGATTTCGAAAAGGTAACTGGGTTTTTTATGTCCAGATTCTATGGAGATAAAGAGATTGGGTGTCTCCCCGTCCTGACTTGCTGTAAAGGAGAGTTGCCTGCCATCTGGGCTAATTGTCATCGTGAGGTTTTCGCCGGGATCAAGCAGAATGCCCTCGAAGCCGACGACAAAGCCCGGCCCTTCCATTTCCACATCGGCATCAACTTCGTGGTCAGCGGTTTTGCCGGAGACCGTGATGGAATAAGGCTTGGCGCTCTGGCGATAAGGAAAGCGATACAACGGCGATACGTCTTCGTCCACGCCTCCTTCGATAGTAACTATTTCGACATCGCCAACCTCATTAACATATTGATCCTTGGCGAAATCGAAACCGACGCGCTTGCCTTCCGGGTTAGTGATGAGCAACTCGCCTTCGCCATCCATTGAAATGCCTATGCGATCATTCTTTTCTGGAGCGCCAGCACTGCCATCCGCGCTTGCGCCATCGCCTTGCAAGTCTTCGCAAAAGGGGCAGCCGTATCTTTTCCGCTCACGGTCGGCAAGCCTCTTGAGTGACAGCGTCTCAGTCGTAGCAGTCCCCACATAATCTTTTGCGACATCGTTAGGATTAGCGGCTGTGTGATAGCGCCAGGTTTCTCGCTTCACATCAAAGGTGACATACTTGGTCACGCCAGGATAGTTATTATCATAGATATGAACTCGGTAAATCCCCTCGCCCATGTCCTCGACAGCGAAAGGCGTCACCGTGTGACCCGCCGTATATTGACCATTGATGCGCTTGGCGATACTCAAGGTGTAATCTGGCGTCTCGTCCTGCATGGAATCAATCAGCATTTTGAGAATCACGGAAGGCTTCTTCTTCAGAGTTTCCAGTTTGGACCTATAAACTTCGGGGAGAGTTTGGAGCACAAAGTAATAGGCAATATAGTTTTCTACGTCTGAATCTTTCTCCAGGTCGAAAACGGCTTCTGCCCCTTGTTGAAAAGTCGCGGGAGCCTTCTTATTTTTGAAGGGCTTTTCGAGCCAGAAGCGGAAACTGGTCACTGCCATCCCCTCGCAGTGTCCGCCTTCCATGCCTTTGATCTGACTCTCCAACCACACTTGGGCGGGCTCATATAACTCGCAATCTTCCCCAGTAGTGCCGGACATACAAACCTGGTCTGCGCCAAACATTCTGATGAGGTCTTCGGCGGTGAGTTCTTCTTCACCTTCGTGTTCTCCGCCATAATTACGAAAGCCAAAGCCATCGGTTTTCGGGTCAAAATCAACCTTAGCGATGATCTTTCCGGCGGCTTGGGGCGGCACTTCGGCGGCGATTCGTGATGCCGAATTCACCGTTGAGGTGGTGAACAGCGCAATACTGATGGTGAAGGTCAACAGAGCAAGCATACACAGCAATGGCCGGTAAGGGATTCGGTGAGGATTCATATTTACACTCCTTGATCGTTCTTGCGTAGGGATAATTATCTTCGTGCGAGGCAAGCGAATCATAGGGTTGAACCTTGGTTAAGTCAATTCAGTCTATCAATCTTGATTTTGATTCAGCCACGCACCTTGCAGTCCGAACGACGTTGCTATAGATTTAGGCGCTACCAGTGGAGTCGCTCATTTCCAGTTTTTATATCACCCATCAAATTGCAGGAGGCCGAAAGTTGGCAAACTTCTCTCTTTCGCTTGTGCGCCGCATCACGACGCGCCGCCCTTGGCGCTTCGCCGCACTCTTTCTTGCTTTAACGGCGCTTGCTTTGGCGTTCCTTCATACGCCCACAGCGCAACTCGATTCGCCTTATGCCTACGCCATCAAAGACGCGCAGATCATTGTCAGCGCGGGCAAAATCATCCGCAAAGGCACGGTGGTGATTCGCAATGGCTTCATCACAGACGTTGGCGAAAATATCAAAATTCCCGCCGACGCTCGCATCATAGAGGGCGCGGGAACCTTTGTTTATGCGGGTTTCATTGATGGCTACACCAATCTGGGAATCCCCGCCGCGCCGCCGCAAACACCTGGGAGCGCAAGCGGCGGCAATCGTCAAGCGGCCATCGCAGCGGCGCAAGCGCAACCGGACGCCACCCACGGCGACCCTTCGGAAGCGGCAGCCGAGCAGATCAAACCGGGCGGCGCAAGTGTCGAAGAGGAGCGCAGCGTCGGCGTCACCACGGCGCTCACTTCAAGCAAACAAGGCATCTTCGCGGGGCAAAGCGCGCTAATAAATCTCGCTGGCGACGAGGCCGCGAAGCTCGTAGTGCGCGCTCCCGTTTCCTTGACCGTGCAATTTTCCACAGGGCGATTTTTCGGCGGCGGCTATCCCGGTTCACTGATGGGAACCGTGGCCTTCATTCGCCAGACCTTTTACGATGCCATTCATTATCGCGATGAAGTCGAGCGCTATAACAAAACCAAGCGCGGCGTGCCGCGTCCTGAAAGCGATAAAAAACTTGCGGCCCTGCAACCGGCCTTGCGCGGCGAGATGCCGGTGTTCTTCATCGCCAACAGCGATAATGATATTCGGCGCGCTTTGCAAATCGCCGATGAATTCAAACTCAAGCCGATAATCGGCGGCGCGCTGTATGGCTATCGCCTGGCCGCGACGCTGAAAGCGAAAAATATTCCTGTCGTCTTATCGGTAGATTTCCCGCAACGCCCCAGCGATTGGCCGGAGGATGAAGAGGAACCGCTGCGCGTCTTGCGTGCGCGCGCCGAAACCCCAAAGGGCGCGGCGTTGTTGGCGCAGGCCGGCGTTAAATTCGCTTTCACTTCGGGAAGTTTGCGACCGGCGGACTTTCTCAACAACATACGCCGTGCGGTCGAAAACGGCTTGTCGAAAGACGACGCCTTGAAAGCTTTGACTTCAAACGCCGCTGAACTTTTCGGCGTCGGCGAACAACTTGGCACGATTGAAACCGGCAAGATTGCCAACCTCGTGGTGCTGAGCGATGAGTTGTGGGCAAGAGATGCAACAGTCAAACATCTGTTCATTGATGGCAATCCTATCGAGTTGAAAAAAGAGCCGCCCACGCCACCACGCACCGGCAAACCGGGGCAAGGCGCGCAAGGCACTAAGGATGCCGCCGCCGAAATCAACGCCCTCGGTGAATGGGAGTTGGTGGTCAAATCGCCGCAAGGCGATATGGCGGTGAAGTTGCTGCTGCAAAAAGACGGCAACAATTTCAGCGGCGCGTTACACACTCCTTTAGGCGATGCGGCGTTGCGCGACATTTCCATCAGCGGGGGTCAAGTGCGCGCCATCGCTTCGATCAACATAGACGGGCAAGCCATTGAAGCAACCCTCAGCGGCACCATTGCAGGCAATTCAATGCACGGCACGATCTTGCTGCCGCAAATAGGCGCATTCGATTTCACCGGCAGCAAACCCAAATAAATTGCAGCTTGCAGAATGCGGATGGCGATTTTTTTTTCACTTATCGAATTCGATAACACGAACTCTTACTCCGCAATCCGAAATCCGCATTCCGCAATTGAAGGAGGCATTATGAAAAAAGTTGACGCCATCATCTCTATCGCGCTGGCTTTGCTGTTGAGCTTTGCAACTTCCGCGCAAAGCTTGCCGCATACCGCTACGCAGGTAACGCCAAAGTCCAACGCCGCCATCCTCAAGCAACCGCTTGCAGCCAGCGCCGCGCCACCGACCAACGCGCCCGCCGCCAAAGAGTTGTTGATTACCAACGCGACGATTTTAACCGCCTCGCACGGCACTATTAAAAATGGTTCCATACTGGTGCGCGATGGCAAGATCGCCGCCGTTGGCGCGAACCTCAAAGCCACCGACGCCAACGCTGTGGTCATTGATGCAACCGGAAAATTTATCACTCCGGGCATTATTGATTGTCACTCGCACACCGCCGTTGAAGGCGCTATCAATGAAGGCTCGCTGTCGGTCACTTCTATGGTTCGCATTCAAGATGTGCTTGATCCGTATGCGGTGAATGTTTATCGAGAGCTTGCCGGTGGCTTGGTGACGTGCAACATTCTGCACGGCTCGGCCAATTCCATAGGCGGCCAGAACGCCGTGGTGAAATTGAAAAAGGGCAAGCCGGTCGAAGAATGGTTTATCCAAGACGCCATGCCGGGAATCAAATTCGCGCTCGGTGAAAATCCCAAACGCTCGAATAATCTCGGCGCAAACGTCACGCAGCGCCGCTATCCGGCCACCCGCATGGGCGTCGAAGAGACCATACGCGAAGCCTTCATCAAAGCCAAAGACTATATGCGGGAGTGGCAGGAATACGAAGCCAAGAAAGCTAACGACCCGCAAGCCATTGCGCCGCGCCGCGATTTGCAACTCGATGCGCTGGTCGAAATCCTGCAAGGCAAACGCTATGTGCATTCGCATTGCTACCGCGAAGATGAAATTTTAATGCTGCTCGAATTGGGCGACGAAGTGGGTTTTCATGTGCAAACTCTGCAACACGTTTTGGAAGGCTACAAGGTCGCCAAAGAGATTGCCGCGCACCAAACCGGCGGCTCGACCTTTGCCGATTGGTGGGCCTACAAACTCGAAGCTTACGACGCCATTCCTTACAACGCCGCGTTGATGACGCAAAGAGGCGTCATCACTTCCATCAATTCCGATTCCGACGAACACGCCCGCAGGCTCTATCTGGAAGCCGCCAAGACGATGAAATACGGCGGCCTCACCGAAGAGCAGGCGCTCAGACAAGTGACGCTCAATCCGGCCATTCAACTCGGCATAGACAAACGCACAGGCTCGATAGAGGTTGGCAAAGATGCCGATTTCGCCATCTTCAGCGCGCACCCGTTTTCGGTTTATACGATGGTTGAAATGACCATCATCGAAGGCGAAGTTTATTTCGACCGCAAACAGGATTTGGAACGCCGCGTTGCCTTGAAGAAAGAGAAAGAAGAGTTGATGAAAAAAGAGCGCGAGATGCGCCAAAAAGGCCATATGCCGACGGGTCGCCCGGCGCAACCGCAACCGCTGCCCGGCGCGATTGATGAAGAGTTGCTCGACCACGGCCACATCAAGCCGGAAACGCAGGAGGTGAGAAATGATCAATAAAATCAAGGTTTTTTTCACTCTTTTGCTATTGATGGTCAGCCTTGCGGGCGCACCACTCAACACCGCCGCGCAGTCGAATGAAACGTATGCGATTCGCAATGCGCGCATCGTCACCGTTACCGGCGCGGTCATCGAAAAAGGCACGGTGGTCATTGCCAAAGGCAAAATCGCTGCGGTTGGCGCAAACGTCTCGGTGCCGTCGAAGGCCAGAGTGATTGACGCCACAGGCTTGTCGGTTTATCCAGGCCTGATTGATTCGGGAACCACTTTGGGATTGGAAGAGATCGGCTCGGTAGCAGGCGGACAAGACACCGCTGAGATAGGCGACAACAACGCCAACCTACAGGTAATCGTTGCGGTCAATCCGTCGAGTTCACACCTGCCGGTGGCGCGGGTCAACGGCATCACCACCGCGTTGACGGCTCCGCAAGGCGGACTGATCGCCGGTCAGAGCGCCTTGATTAATCTTGCGGGCTGGACGTGGAAAGAGATGGCGTTAAAAACGCCTGTCGCTATGCACATCAACTTTCCCACCGGCGACGGCGCTGGCGGCAGAGGCGGCTTCGATTTCGGCCCAATCGCCAACCCGCGTTCGCTCGTAGAAATTCGCCGCGAACAGGACAAGCAAATTGACAAGCTCAAAACCATTCTCAACGAAGCGAAAATTTACGGCGAAGCCAAAGACGCCAAAGCTCAAGATTCGACTTTGCCAAAGCTCGATGTGGACTTGAAGAAAGAGGCATTGCTTCCTGTGGTGCGCGGACAGATGCCCGTCGTCATAGAAGTGCAGATGGCGCGTGACATCAAAAAAGCCTTAGAGTTTGCCGACGAAATGAAGTTAAAAATTATCATCTCCGGCGGCGTCGAAGCCTACAAGGTAGCCGATTTGTTGAAGGCGAAAAATATTCCCGTCATCATCGGGCCGGTCTTGCGCTTCCCTGCTAACGAAGACGATGCCTATGATGCGCCGTTCACAAACGCCAGTCAGTTGATGAAGGCCGGGGTGAAAATTGCGTTTCAAACGAGCGATTCGGCGAACTCCAGAAATCTGCCGTATCACGCGGGGATGGCGGCGGCTTTTGGTTTATCGAAAGAGGACGCCTTGAAAGCGCTGACGATTTACCCGGCGGAAATTTGGGGCGTCGCCGATAAGATCGGTTCGATAGAAGTTGGCAAAGTGGCAAACTTGATAATCACCGATGGCGACCCGCTGGAAATCATCACGCAGATCAAGCACCTGTTTATCAATGGTCATCAGGTGCCGTTGACCAGCCGCCATACGGAGTTGTACGAAAAATACAAAGCCCGCCCGTAATCCATGCATAATGGGTAAACCAAAAGCCACGCGCCGATAAAGTGTTGCGCGTGGCTTTTTATTTCTGAATAAGTAATCGGCCTATTTTTGTAACTAGAGCGGTTTTCATATGGGTGTACGGAACCCCCTATCGTTGAGCAGCGGTCTTCGACCGCGCGCCGGTCAGAGACCGCCGCTCAACGGGTTTGAGGTTTCCGTAATCTCAAACAAAAACCGCTCTATATGGCAGATACACCAAGATGTGGAGTTTTGATTCATGAATGGCAGCCATTTATAGCGGCTCAATCCGAATTTGAGAATCCATATCTTGGTGTAGCGCTCATATAGAGCGTGTTACATAAATGGATGTTTTGTCCAGATATTGTGGGTAATAGATTAACTATCCGCAAGCTATGGGCGGTTGCTGGAATTCTGCGACAGGCTCTAACAAGAGTTGAATGCGGTGCGGCGGTGCCGCTTTGATGTGCGGAGAGTCTCGGACTCTCCGCACATCAAAGCGGCACCGCCGCAAGCACGGGCTGGGTCGTTACCTACTCGACTGCTGTGTTTTGGCGACTCCCTCGCCGATCTTTGAATTTTGTTGTCTGTATATTGTGGTCTGATGATTCAGCAGCACAATATACAACTGCGTTGCATCTCAAAAAAACCAAAACACAGCAGTCTAGTTACCTATTTTTTATGCAGCAGGATGCGCCCGGTGAAGGCAATCAAGCTCAAACGCGGACCGCCTTTCAAGTGCGTTCCCGAAATGCTTTTTGGCGCTTTGTTTTCGCTACTCAAGGAATTGAGGAAGCCGCCCAGATTAATCTTTTCGCTCAGGGCGCGGGTTGATAATTGAAACGAAGTGGTGGCTGGCAAACTCACATCCACATCGCCATTCAAGGTCTGCAAAGTATAAGGTCCGTCGCCGGTCAAATCACCATCAAAAAAAATACTGCCCGTCGTCACATTCACATCCACTGACGGAATCGCCGCGTCAATCAAATGAACTTCGCTGTCATACGATTTAATGCTCACATCGCCGCGCACGCCGCGCACTTCGATTCGCCCTAAATAATTATTCAAGCGCAAGTCGGTATCGGCAGGAACAAAAATTTGAAAAGAGACTTTACCGGGCGGCATCGCTTTTTTCACGGTCAGGGAAATTTCATCGCCGCTCACCTGCTCGGCAATGGCGGCGGAAGGTTCGTTGATGGCGCTGACCGCAATGGCGCGGCGATTCCAGGCGGTGACGGTAATCGCGCCGTTGATATTGGCGACGGTCAGATGCGCTTGTCCTTTGATGTTATAAGTGCGGTCGAATTTGATCGCCGCTGGCGAAGGGATTGCCAAGTAAAACAGGCAAGCCAATAGCGCCAGCAGCCTTGCAAGCTTGCGCCCTCTGCACCTTTCAATTGTGTCTTTCAATCGCAACATGGCTCGGAAACATCAAAACGATATTCAAGCAGGAATTCTCTACGGCATTTCAAAAATTCGCAAACCCTTGCAGGACGCGCACCTTTTCGCTGTAGGCATTTTTCAATAATTCTTTGCACGTCTCGTCATTGGGATTGCGGCTCAATAGCTGGCGGCAGTCGTTCAAAGACTGGTCAATGGAAGTCATGTTGCGCTCGAAAGAGAGGCGCAATTCCGGCCCCCAAGTGTCTTTGCGTTGTTCAACCGATTCTTTTAATTGCTTGATAGTCTGCTCGAACTCTTGAAACGACGGGTCGTTCGCCAGCTTGGTCTGCAACTGATTGTCAGCCGGTGCGGCGTTTGCAAACTGCGGAACCTGCGAATTATTTTTCTGCCAAACCACAACGCCGATGGCGGCAACGATGATGCAAGCAGCGGCAATGGCAGCAAATTGCGGAATCGAAAATTTGAAATCGCGTCCATATAAATTCTGCAAACGGGCTTTGCTGCGCGCCCACCAAGTCTTCGGTTGTTCCGCTTCGATTTCGGTTTGAATCCGCGACCACAAATCACTGGTCGGGATGTGCAGCGGCAACTGTTTGCTGAAATGGACGATTTGCAACAGATCATCGCGCACCGCCCGACACGCTTCACAGTTGGCCAGATGATGTTCTATCTTGGTCTGCGCCCCCGGTTCCAGCGCTCCGTCAACATAATCGGAGATGATTTCTTCACACTCTTGGCAATTCATTTTTGGTTACTCGTACATCTGATGCAGTGCGTCTCTGCAACTTTGCAAAATTATCTTTCAATGTTTACTTTTTAACAAATCGCGCAAACGCATACGCGCCTTGTGCAACTGCGATTTCGAGGTTCCGACGCTGACTTTCAGTAGCCCGGAAATTTCTTCGTGTTCATAGCCTTCGACATCATGAAGAATGAAGACGGTGCGATAGCCGGGCGGCAATTCGCCAATCGCTTTGTCCAGGTCGAGGCGGTCAACCATCGAAATGCGCCGCGTGCTTTGCAAAGGCGTCTCGACGACGTTGGTAAAATCGCCCTCTTCGCTGGTGTGTTCCAGTTTGACGCCGCGTTTGCGAAAGTGCATCAGCACTTGATTGACGGTCAAACGATGCAGCCAGGTAGTAAAGGCCGAGTCGCCGCGAAAGCTACCGATTTTGCGAAAGACCTGCAAGAAAACTTCCTGTGTCATGTCTTCGGCTTGCGTGCCGCTGCTTAACATTCGCAGACAGAGCGAATATACCCGGCGGTTGTGCAAATGGTAAAGCTGTTCAAAGGCGGCAGCATCGCCCGCCGCTGCCGCCCTCACTAAATCAAGGTCGGAAACCGGCTCGCTGCGTTCTACGGTGGCTGGCATCATTATTGTTTGCGGTAAAGTTTGGGTTATAGCTGTCATGACACCCGCTGTGATGCGACCTTCGCGGATGCGGTTGCTCAATTTTTTTCACTCTGGCGTCTTTTGTCCGGCGTCCGGTGTGTGGATGTAAATCACCAACCCGCACTTGAAAAGCTGAACGGATGACTGGCATACGAACCCTGATGGATAGTGGTGACGCTGGACACCGGACGCCGGACCAAAGACTTCTACTTCTTCCGATTCGCGTCTTTCTGGCGTTTCAATTGGTCTAAATCTTCCTGCACTTTCTGTCGCGCATCGGCGGTCAACTGCGTGCCGCACGCTTGCAGATATTTTTGCAGATGCTCTACCGCTTTGGGGTACTTCTGGTCGCTGTTGTAAGCGTTTGATAAAGTCAAATGCGCTTCGCATAAATCTTTCAAGTCCGGCAAGGCGTCGGCCATCTTCAAAGCCGCTTCGCCGTCCCTGATGGCCGATGCGACATCTTCTCTGAGCAAGTGATTTTGGGCGCTGGTCGCCATCACCAGAACCGCACGGCGTTTATCTCCCGACGCCTGCGCCAACTTCGCGGCCTCCTGCAAATAGGTGCGCGCCTGCTCTAAATAGGTTTGGCTTTCCGGCAAGGACTGCGCGTTGTTGATGGCGTACTCGACCAGATTGGTGAGCGCTTTGCCGGTGATGTGATTGGCTTCGGCCAACGCTTTATCGTTGGTGTAACGAGCGCCGCCGAAAATGATGTGCGACAACGACAGATGGCGCAAGCCTTTGGCTACGGACACCTGTTTCTTGGACACCTCTTGAAACAGTTCCAGCGCTTTCTGCGCTTCTTTCGGAGCCTCTTTCTGTTTTTCAAAGGAGTCCTGATAAGTCAACACATCGGCCAGAATCATATGCGCCGGAGGCGATTTCGGGTTGATGCGAATCGCCGCTTTCAATTGCGCCTCCGCCATCATCAAATCGCCGCGAAACAGAAAAACATCGGCCAGCACGACTCGCGCAAATTCAAAATTCGGATGACGCTTAATCACCTCGCGCAAATCGGCAACGATCTCTTCGACATTATCGCCGGAAGAAAACCTCGCCTCCGATAACAGGGTTCGCGTCTCGAAATCGGATGGCTTCAACGTCAACGCATTGCGGAAACTTTCCACCGCAGCGCGGTCTTTGCCGAGTGATTGTTGAGCGCGCCCCAGATAAACAAAAGCATCGGCATACGCGCCGCCATTGGCGTGCACAGCACGAGTCAATAAATCAATGGCCGCGTCATATTTCTGCTTGTTGAAACTGTCCACGCCTTTCAGGAATAAATCTTTCGCATCTTTTGCAGGGGTTTTGTCTTCGCGCAAAAAGACGTTGACCTGTTTATTGCTAGGGTCAACCAGGGCGTCGTCTTCGCCTTCGCTGAAACTCAGATTCACTTCCACGATTTTCGATTTCTGCGCCTCGACGGTGGTTTGAATATCGCGCTTCATGCCGCCTTTGACAAACGACAGCGTGTGATTACCGGCTTCCACTTTGATAGAGCTTTGCGTGCGGTTCGTCAGTTTGTCTTGGGGCTTGCCATCAATCGAAACCTCTACGCCATCCAGGTCGGGAGTGCGAACGACAATCGTGCCGTAAGTGCTGCTCGGAGTCGTCGTGGCGCTGGCATAACGAACCACAGAAATTGGTATATAGTTGGCTTCAACCGAAGTCGTGTTGGCTTGTGGACGTTGTTTGCGTTCGGTCAATTCCGAAACTTTATCGCTGACATAATCTTTCAACTCTTTGAAATTCACCATGCCGTCGTTGTTGATGTCGGCATTGCCGCGCAAGCCTTCCAGCAACGAATAAGTGAAAACGCCCGCGTTCAAACTATCAAGTTCGTAAGAGAGTTCGGTCTGGTCGGCAGCGGAAAGAAACCCCACACCGGCGGGGATTTTGTTCATCTCTTCTAGGTATTTCGCATTGGCGCGAATCGTCGTATTCAAGCCGCGCCCCTGCAATTGCACACCGGCGCTGTGGCAGGTATCGGACAGCACCAAGCCTTTTTTGGCGGGAATCTCGCTGACCACTTTGCGAAACATCTCCATACGAATCGCGGTGCTTGCCATGTTGCTCAACTCGCTGTCGTAGAGAACGAAGTACGGCACCTCTTCGCTGGCTTTAGTTTGCGGATTGCTTTGCGGCACCAGCGCGCCGTGCGCCGCGATGTAGAGAACAAAATAATCATTCGGTTTCGCCTGCTTCAATTTCGCCAGTTCGCGCTCGACATTGGCTTTGGTAGCGTTTTCATCCTTGAGCAAAACCAAATGTCCGCCTTCGCTCACATCTTTGAAGTTGCCGCCGTTCGGGCTGCGTAAAAAATCGTACATCGCCTGGGCATCGTCGGCGGCATTTTTGAGATTGGGAATCTCTCCGACTTTGGTCATCTGATCGCCGTTCTTGTAATTGGACACACCGATGATGACGCCCCAGAGTTGCACTGCGTTGCCGCCCTTCGATTCTTCGGGAGTTTGGCCGACTTTAATATTTAAGCCGCGCTCGCGCTCCCCTTGCGCCTGTACAACATGGCGCGATGCGGTGAACACGAAAGCTAGAAGCAAAGTGAAAGCAAAAACATTTACGCCAATAAAATAAGGCTTTTTCATAATCTTTTCCTATATCATCAGTTTCAATTCATACGGTCACAAGCTGAGTGAAGCCAGCCTGCAAAATCGTTGCCAATCCCATAATGTTATCTGTCGTAACGCCCCAGCCGATAGAAACAATTCGTAGCTACCCAGCCTGCTTTGCCCCACAGGGGGGTAGGAAATTAGCCAGTGCTGTAGGCACTGGAACCAAAGGCGCTGGAACCAAGTTGGGCAAACGCGGCGCGCCCTGAAAGGGTGCAGGAGAGGCGATGCGGCAAGCTTCCTGCGCTCTTCCAGAGCGCGACCGTCAAGCCGCCTTCGTCTTCCCGTGGCTTTCCCACGGTCTAATCTCCTGTGCGCCTCTGGCGCAAAAACGAAGCGACCGGCAATTTTCAAACCGGCTGGGTAGATACAACAGTTCAGCATTTCAAGTCGCTTCATTTTCAACGACCTGCTGGTCAATTGTTTAGCTCCAGAGGAGCGACCGGTCTATGAGAAGTTGATAACAGGTCGCTCCACTGGAACTGCGGTGACAAAATTCTCTCCGGGCGAGGTCTATTTTTTTCGCACTGCTTACAGTTGATTACGGCTTGATGTTCGGATTGCCGTTTTGTCTTACCGGGTCTTTGCTGTTGTTGCGCGTACCGAAATAAACGCCCAGCCCGATGCCTGCGGCAGCGCCTGCAATCACCAGTGTGGTGTTCAAAGGCGTCCAGAATCCTGCTCCTGCCGCTGCCACGCTCAAGCTTCCCGTCCACGAATACCGCGTGCCTTCGACCGTCGCGGTAATGTCGGTTGTCGAAGCATTCTCGCCAGCCGTGAATTGCACCGTCGCTTGTCCCTGGGCGTTGGTTTGCACTGTCGCCGTTGCGCCTGCGGCAGAACCCGAACCGAGCGTTCCTGCACCCGCCGAGCCGAGCGCGAAGATAATCGGAATATCAGGCACCGGCTTGTCATTTTCATCGGTCACCTGCACTTGAATCTGGCGCGTGCTGCGCGCCCGCACACTGGTCTGCGCTCCCAAGCCGACCGGTCGCACGAAATATTTTTTCGGCGTCGCCGGTTGTTGTTCTTCTATGGTTCCATACGCAGCGCTGACCAACGCCACGCCGTCTTTTGCCGAGACGCGGAACGCCGCGCCCTTCGATGAAGTGAAGACGCGGCCACAGGTCTGCACATAAGCGCTCGCGTCTTCCTGTAATTTGACGTTCACTTCCCCGTTGACCAGCGAGGCGATCAAGACGCCGCGAAGGTTGGCGTCGCGGTTGGCATTGGTATTTTTCGCCAGTCGTACCAGCGCACCTTTTTTCAAGGTGACCGAGGCCAGCGCCTCAACATCAACGCTTGCGCCATTGTCGGACAACGCATAAATCAATTCACTGCCCCACAAGGTCTGCTCTCCGCTGGAAGCTTTGCCGTTCAAGGCGACTTTGCCCAATGAAAAGAGGCTGCCGAGTGGCGCGCTTTCAGCCACAGCGCGCAAACGTATCGGCTTATCCTCGTCCGGGTTGTCTGCCCGTGCCGGCTTGGGCAGGGTCAAAGCCATCAAGGCCACAGCGACAATGAAACAGAGTGTGGTCATAGAATATTTATTTCTCATTTTTATTGATCTCCTTCTGTCGGTTACGCGGATTCAGAAAATCGGCAAGATTAATCTTCGGCATCAACAGAGCGCCGGATTGATACCGCAAAGACTGCGCCTTGATCGCGCTCAACACCACTACATCACCTGCCAGCGTGTCCGAGGTTTCGTTGTCGGTCACGGTGACACGCACCTGCGCGATGCTGGAATTGTCTTTTGCGCCGGTGAACTTTTGCGTCACGCGGAAGCTTTGTCCGATGACCAAGCCACGCGCCTGCACCTGCTGCGTCATATCTATGTCAATAGGCGTGCCGACGACTTTGCCGTTGCGGTCTATGAATTCGTAGGTCGCTTTGCTGACATTCAAATTCGCATCATAAAGCGAAAACTCCACGGTGAATTCATCGCCGCTGCGCGTGAAGTTCAGAAGCGGCGCATCGGCAGGATTGACGGCATTGATGAAGCGCACGCCGGTGGTGACGCGACCGACGAGATTCACCGTCAAAGGATTGCCTCCGGCTTGCGTGATGACAAGTTGTGAAGTCACCGCATCGGGCAACACTTCCGACGCCGCCAGTCCCGAAGTCTTATCCGAAACGGCTGGAATTTTCGGGTTGAAGCGAATTCTAAATGTAGTGCTTTGGCGTGGCGCAAGCACTACAGGATTGGTGATCGCCGTTTCTACGCCGCTTGCATTGACAGCAACCACGTTGAAGAAAGCGCTGTCATTGGTGTTGGTAATTTTGCCGCTGTTGACAGATGCGCCGGTGCGAACGACGTTGGGAATCGTCAACGACAGCGACTGGCAACCTTGATTTTCAATGGTGAAGGTGCGCGCCGGACGTTTCTTCGCTTTCAAGCCTTTGCCCTTTGCTGCGACAGTGCCGAAGTCGAGAGCGCTGCCGCCGCCTTCCAACGTCAAGCGTCCCTGGCCTACAGCGTTGCCATTGCCGTTCAATTCCGAAGGGATGGTTGGACGCGCCGGGTCGTTGGTCGCCAACGCCAGACAAGCCTTCACCGCGCCACAAGCATTCGGCGTTAAGGTGACATTGATGGTCGCCGCTTCGCCGGGATTGATAGGCGCGGTCGGGCATCCGGTGATGGTGAAGCGCGCCGTGTTATCGGCATCGGCAGCAGCGCAACGCACCAGCGTGCAGCCGGTAATCACCAAAGGCGCATTGCCAGTGTTGGTGATCTGCACGGGTCTGGGCGTTGACGCAGCGTTCAAGGTCACGTCGCCGAAATTAATCGGTGTAGTGGCTGCGCCGATTGCGCGTCCGGGTTTGACCGTCGCTGATTCGAACATGACTTCCGAAGTGTTGCCAGCCTTGTCCGTCACCGTCGCCGTATAAATTCCGCTGGGCGCAACCGCCAGCCCGTTCGCCACAAAAGCGCCGTTGGCATCGGCTGTCGTCTGCCCCAAGAAAGCGATGGCGTCAAGCACCAGTGCGCCGTCAACGATATGGAATTTCGGCGCTCCAAATAATTCAACCGTAGCGCCTGCCACCGTCGCGCCGTTCAATTGTCCGCTGATGTTGACGGTGTTGTTGGCGGCTGCCGCTATGCTGATGCTGTCAGGAAAATTCAACAACGTATTCGCGCCCTGATCGGCATCGTTGGCATCGTTAGCGGTTTTGCCATCGCCGCCCAAATCAATCAACACAGGGCTGTCGCTGATGTTGTTGCGCGAAATCGTGTTGCCAGTGCTGTGTTGAATCGCGTTGGCGGTTTCGGCCAAAGGGTCGCGCACGACGACGCCTGCTGCCGCATTATTTTCCAGTACATTTTTCTCGATGAGATTATTGAGCGTCACATCGGATGGCGAAAGCGGATCAATGGCAACGCCTGCGCGTTTGAATTTAATAATTCGCAGACCACGCACGACATCGCGGTTCGCGCGAATCAACAAGCCATCGCTATGACTTTCACCGGCGGTTACATCCGTAACCGTGCCGTCTAGGGTGACGGTCGGCGCGCAGTTATCGCCGCTGCATCCGTCAATCTTGATGTTCGGTTGCCGCAAGGCAGGCAGCGGCACCAGCGGACTGATGGTCTTACCGGCAAGGCTTGCGGCAAAGGTGATGGTCGCGTCGCCGCCGTTGCAGTTGGCCGCTTCTATGGCTTGTCGCAGCGAAAGAGTTTGACCGCTGACGGGTGCGCCGGGGGCGCTGTCGCTTTCGGTGTTGACCACCAGAGCGATGGCCTTGATGCTGCTTCGCAAGATGGCGCGTATATCGCCAGCGAAATCGTTGACCTGCCGATCACAATCCGAACTCAAACCTGAAATCGCGCATTCGCCGCCATTGATTACCAGCGTCGCGCCGGGCAAAGTAGCCGCTTCCTGCGGCACAATTCGCTGTTCACCATCTGATGTTGCACCAGACGCGCCACCGCCTTTTTTCGTGCCGCCGCCGCTGCACCCTGTTTGTGTGCCGTCCTGCACGGTGACGATGCTATCCACACGCGCTTTGTTATCGGCGAATTCCGTGGTGGCAGGATCAAGTCCCATCAACAAGACATCGAATTCAAAAGTCAATCCGAGCAACCTTGCGGCGTTGCGCGCTTCGATGACGCGACAGGCCGCCGCCGCTGCATCATCATCCGCAGTCTGACCATCGGTTGACATCACCAACAAGCGATGCGCCTGTTTGTTGCCGTTTTGACTGACGATACTATCGGCAAGTTGCACCGCCGATTCCATGCTAGTCGCGCCAAATGGGCAGGGCGCGATCTGGCTTTCCAGATTGGCACATTTCAAAGTGGCGACTTGAGCCGCGATCATTTCGGCATCGCTGAACGAATTGATTTGCGTCAAGGGTTTGCCGTTCACCAGTAGCGCCACGGCGTTCTCCGCAAAGACCACTATGCCGACTTCTATAGAACCGTCACGCGGCACTACCGAAGGGTCGCGCAAAGAGCGAATCACGCCGTCAATTTGCGAATTGTAGGTTTGTCCACGCTGCGCCATGCTGCCGGAGCGATCAAGCAGAAACATCAACTTGGTCGGGCGGTTAGTGGCACAAGTCGCACCGGCTACTTGATAGACAGCTTTCGCCTGTTGAACCGGCGCGGCCAGCCATAACGAAAAGGTAAAAAGAATGGTCAGGCTCAGGCTCAAGATGACGCGAGCGCCTTGCACGGCGACGCTTGAGCGGTGAGCCTTTCTCGCAAGCAAACTTCTAAAAAATGGATTCATAATGTTTTTCATAAAAATGCTCTCTCTTGACAGCGCTGATCGTTTTCAACGGTAATGCTGTTGTGGGAACGCGATAATATCACAAACGGTTATCAGGCGTCAGGAGTCCGAAACTCGGAAACCAGGATATAACGATGTGAGCGGTACCTCTACGCATTCGGATGAATGATTGCGAGGAGAATACCTGATGCTGCGGGGATTGACAACGAAAACTTTTTCTCTGCCGAAACGCCGGGTCGCCTTGCAACCATGACTAGGCGCTAACGCAGAGGGCGCAATTCGATAGTGAGACTCGAAGCGCCTTGTGTAACTTCTATATCTCGCGTGAACACTTCGTAGCCAATGGCTTTGACTTTGACGGTGTAGCGTCCCAGCGCCACCGGATTGTTCAAGGCGAATTTGCCATCGGCATTGGTGCCGCCCCAGGCCAATAAACTATCGCTTGTCACGCTGGCGCTGCCCGCCGCCACCAACCCCACCCGCACACCGGCCACAGGCTTGCCGTCGAGCGCCGATTTCACCACGCCGCGCACGATGATCGTGGATTGATTCGGCACAGCCTTCGGCGTTAGCTTTCTCTTGTCAGGGTTTTTTACCGGCGGGGGATTTTGCGGCGGTATGCTGGCGATGGTATTGGCCGGTGACACTTTGATCTTCTTCATCATTTCGACCAACAAATCAGCGGGGCGCAGATAGCCGACCGCGCCGATTTGCTGATCTTCTTTTTCGGTCTTGCGAGTGTCGTACATCACTTTGGTGGGGATGCCGATTAATTTGCCATCAGCGTTGACCGCCGCGCCGCCGCTGTTGCCGTGAATCATGCGCGCATCGGTTTTAATCCAGTTGTCGAGGTTGTCTTTGCCTTCGACGACGCCGGTATTGATGGTGATGGTCGAGCCGCCTTTTTCGGGAAAGCCGATGATGAAAATATCGTCGAGCAATTTCACGGCGCGAGAATCGCCAATCTCCAAGGCGGGAAACGTCGCCGACGCAATAGGCTCGCCGTTGTCACCCACAACACGCAATAAAGCGAGGTCTTGATATTTGTTGACCTGCACAGTTTGCAGGCGAAAGCGCTTCGACAGATTGACCGACAAAGCATTGTCGTTGGTCAGGCTGATGAACAACTCGTCGAAAATTTTGTCTATTTTCGCTTGTGGCGATTCGTAAGAGATGACGTGATAATTGGTCGCCACCAAGCCGTCTCTGCTGATGAAGACCGCCGAGCCTTTCGGTCTGGGCGTTGAAGCATCGGTCGCATTGCGAACCGAAATCAAGCCGACAGCGCTGACCGCTTGCCGCACCGCATCGCGTTTGGCGGCGCTCAAAGGTGGCTTGCCGATGGTTTGGCTACGGACTTCGCCTGCCGCCATCGCTGCCACGACCAAGCCCAGACCGAGCAAGGCCACTAGCGTGCTTTGCATCCTTGCTCGATTTAGTTGGTCAGTATTTTTCATGATTGTGAGGATGAGCAGTGGGCTGAAATCGGCGGCAATCAAGATGAGCAAAGCGAAAATTTCGCCGTTGATTTCAGGCCCCCGCGCCACCGGGGTCAAATATGTTTGAGGCGAATTTCAAACATGGCGACTTCGCCGTTTTTCATCTTCACCGGCGCGCCGTTGTTTTCCGGTATCGCCACTTTCTCTTGATCTTTGCCGGGCGCGAGCCTGATCTTGCGGGTACGAATCGCGCCTTCGCCTTCGGTTGGCAATACCGGCGTGAGATTTTCTGCGGTGACGCCGCCGTGATCGCTTGGCGCATTCGGCGCGGCGTTGCGACTGGCCAATTCCGCCGCCGCGCTGGAAGCCGAGGTGCCCAATTCGCCGTTGGCATTCTTCACTGCATCATCGAAAATCTTGATGCGTTCATGCGACATATAAACTTGCAATACTTCGGTGCCGACCTCTTTATCAAATTCAATCATGCCAACGCCGGGCAACTGATATTTCTGCCCTTTGCTGATCATGTTGTCGCCTTCCTGTTTGTAGGGAAAGAGGACTTTGGTGATGCCGCCGGGCGTCACATTGACGATGTAAACGAAGCCGTCGAAATTGCTTTCAAAGGCCACGCGTATGGTATCGCCGCTCTTGAATTCTTTAGCCGCATCAACCGGAACCATCGCCTCGCCTTCGCTCTGCAAAATCTTGACGCGCAAGCCGTCCACTTCGCCTTTGTCAACTTTTACGAGCAGCGCACGGGTGCGATTTTCTTCTTTGGCCTCGTCCTTTTTCTTTTCGGCAGCGGCTTTTTTATCGTCCTTCCGGGCCGCCGAAGTTTTCTTATCGCTGTACTTTTTCTTTAGCGTTGCGGCGCTAGCAGCCAGCGCAGAGGTCGCCAGCAATCCACCTATGGTGATGGCAATCAGCGTGATTTTTATAAGCGTTTTCATAAATAATTCTCCTTCATTCGATCTCGCGCCGCGTGATTACTTATCATTTTTGGGGGCGGCGTGGGTGAGGTAAAAGGTCGAAACCAGTTCCTCGTTATCTTTGACATTGGTATTGGTAACCCAGGTGACGAATCGGCCTGCGCCTAAACTTTTCGGCTTTTTATCGCGCACCGGTGCAGGTGAAGAATCTTTGATGGATGAAATCGTCTGTTTCTTGATTAACTTTTTAGCCTCTTCGGCGTCGTTTGGCAAGGTAATAATTTTATCGCGGCTGAAAATCACGGTCACGGCTTCGCGTCCGTCCGGCGGTTCCATCAAAAACCAGCAATCGTCTTTGTGCGTCTCATCGCAATTGAACGGCAAAATATATTCGACATCTTTCTTGACAAAATTCTTGCCGCCGTTGATGTGCGCGTCGGGAAATATGGTTGCGGCTTCATCGCCTTCGGTGTCCTGAATAATGTAGAGATAGCCGTTTTGATTGACCTTGACGGCAAAGCGCAAACGGTCGCCGGTGTAAAAGGTGGATTCGGGATTGATTTCAACGGCTTTGCCCTCGGCGGTCTGTTTGAGAACGCGCCATTGAATAGTCAGCAAACGCACCTTCTCTCTTCGCGGCGGTGCATTATTTTTCACGCCAGTGGTTGGCCGAACTCTGTCGGGTTTCGGTTTTCGAGTGATGACTTTTTCGGTGACCCATACGCCCGTGAAGCCCTGCGCGCCGCCTTGCGCGAAGCCTGAAAAATTGCTCAACAGCAGGGCGCTCACCGCCGTTATGCCGAATCCGATTTGCCACAATCGCGCTTTTCTCATGATTTGTCCTCTATGTCGAGCTTGCGTCTGGTCCTACGTTCAGGCGGAAGCGGGTAGATTCTACTACCGTTTTCGCAAAAAGGCCTGAAGCCTCGGATCATTTGCCGAAATCGCGCAACGGAAACCGGCGGTCGAATTTTTCTCGACCTCTTTGGTCACGCCGTTCTCTTCCAACCGCTCAACGTGTTCTTTATAGGTTGGCAGAAAATATTGCCGACGAGTGGTCCGCGAATCCTGCAAAGAGGAGATGAAATCGCCGCCTCGGATCACGCGGTACGTTGTTCCGAAGTCCGGGTCGGTGTTTTGGTTGCCCGTATAGGCTTGATAAAATCCATCCACCCATTCGCTGGCGTTGCCTGCCATATCCATTACGCCATAGGCGCTGGCACCTTTGGGAAAACGGCCAACCTCAACCGGCTTCTTTTCGGGATTGGCAACATTGGCGCGGTCAGTTTCCGGTTTATCGCCCCACGGCCATTGCCGTTTCTTCACCGCTTGTGGCCCCCACGAAGCCGCCTTCTCCCATTCTTCTTCGGTAGGCAGACGTTTGTTCGCCCACGCCGCATACGCCATCGCGTCTTCAAAACTCACGCCGATGACCGGCGCGTTTGGCTGATTAGCGAAATACGCTTTATTGAACGAAGTGTTCGTCGGCGTAGCGCGTCCGGTCTTGTCGCAAAACTCTTTGTATTGCGTGTTGGTCACTTCAAATTTATCTAAATAGTAATTGGGCAGGTTCACTGTATGGGCAGGCTTTTCATTGGGCAGATTTTTATCATCGCCCATCATGAAATCGCCTGCCGGAATCAAAAGCATAGTGCCGCTGAAATCAACTTCCGGCGGCAGCGTCACAGGAGTTTCCAGACCGATTTTTTCGAGGTTGGCGATGACCACTTGTTCGCTTCCCTTTTGCGCTTCGACCAATGCCAGAAAATCTCTGTAGCCTTCGTTGACGACGCGTATCTGGCGTTTGCCCGCTTCAATATCGTTAATGGTCAAACTGCCGTTGGCATCAGTGACGCCGTAACTGGCGCTGTCAATAAAGACCGCGCTGTTGGCCGGAGCGCCGCGTAAAATCAAGGTGAAACCTTTGGCAGGCCACAACCACCAGACCAAAAACAGCACCGCCACAAAGGCCACACCCGCAACCATCATCCAGAGGAGCGCCGGTTTCAAACCCGCCGCTTCTTCATCGGTCGGTGCAGTCTCTACAGCCAGCCCTGCGGCGGTATTGATGACCGGCGTTGGTTCGGTCGCAACCGTGGCCAGCGGTGCCGCGTCTTCGGGGTGCGTTTGATAGAAGGCCGCCGTATCCGGCCCCACCAGATTGGTCTTGCC
This sequence comes from Acidobacteriota bacterium, assembly GCA_016201275.1. Classification (GTDB taxonomy): domain Bacteria; phylum Acidobacteriota; class Blastocatellia; order UBA7656; family UBA7656; genus JACQDB01. The sequence goes on along the minus strand of JACQDB010000011.1, from coordinate 9,309 downwards.
ACCTTGGGTGCGGTCGAGCGCTACGGTCTCCTCGAAATAATTTTGCGCCTCCGCTTGTGCCGCGCTGACGCTGGGTTTGCTGGCCAGCAGTGGCTGCAGGTCGCGGCGGATTTCCCACGCCTCTTTGTAACGCAGGGTCACATCTTTTTCCATCATGCGCGCCACGATTTTCGCCAGTCGTTTGGGAATCGCCGGATTGAGTTCGTGCAGCCGCGTCGCCGGTTTGGCCAGACTGATATGCCAGCGCAACCAGCGGTCAGCCGAGCCGCTCTCTTCACCGGCAAAGATGTCCGGCAGAGCGCGCCGCATGGCCGGTTCACCCAGCAGCATTTCATAAGCCAGTATCCCTGCTGCATAAATATCTATCTGCTGGTCGCTGCCGCTGCGCCGCATCTGTTTATCAATCAATTCAGGCGCGGCATAACGCGGCGTCGCCATCACCACGGCATTCGATTGGCGGTTGGTGTATTCGGCGATGCCGAAATCGGTGATGTAAGCTTTGCCAGCGTGGTCTATTAAAATATTGCTGGCTTTCAAATCGCGGTGGACGATGCCGCGACTGTGTATGGCCTCCAACCCAGACAAAATCTGATCCAGCAACGCCGCGCCGCGTTCCGCCTCCAGGCCGTCCGCTTCGGTTACCTCGCTGAGGGTTTCACCTTCGATATAATCCATCACGATGTAGAGGCGGTTTTCCCACAACAAGGCATCGCGGACGGTGACGATATTCGGATGCGTAGGCAATTGCGCCAGCAACTCGATCTCCTGCTCGAAGCGCCGGAGAATCTCGCGATTGTTGGCCAGATCGGCGCGCACTTCTTTGATGGCAACATATTTTTTGAATTGCGGATGCAGCGCTTTATAAACCGCGCCCATACCGCCACGACCGATCTCTTCGATGATTTCATACTTGTCAATTCGCGCCATGATAGTTGTCCTGTTTTTGCACAGATGAAAATAGCGGATCAGAAAAAGATAGTCCACTCTAAGGTGATTATGCTCACCCCTCAAGGGCGGTGAATTCTGCCGGTTTGCAAACAAAACGATTGACAGGAACCATTCTCACGGTACAATCTTTTTCAGACACATGCACCAGGCCCTTACGTCTATTCATGTCAGGGTATTATATTTATGTACTCCCTGTTTCATTTTTTAGCGAGTCAACACAGCGAAGAGTTTGCTCCGGTACGCTGCAACGAGCAAACCCTCAGACGCCTGGTGCGTTATTTTGAAGATGTGGTGACCGAAAATAAACTTCCGGCGCTGGTGGTCAAAGGTCAATGTCCGCGCGGCAATCCCCAATTGGAACAGAAACGTCTAGCCAAACTCTGCTCGACCGCTTCACAAGTCTATCTATTTTCCTGCCTCAGCGATTGCCCGACCCGCGAGTGGTTGCCCATGCATTTTCCCAAGTTGACCGCGATTGAAGAGAGCGCTTATCACGCCATGGAAAGCGGCTCGTTCATACTGGTCTTGAACGACCGTTTTTGCGGCCTGCTGGTGTCAACCGCGCTGACCGAAGAAACCGCGCAGCCGATTAAGACCTATGAAATGATGTGGTCGTTTGATGCCAACGTAGTGTTTACCGCGATTGAATATTTGATGGCGAAAATCATCGCCTTGAATCCGCAGGAGCGCGGACAGTTCGAGTCTCTGCTCAATACTTCTACGCCCAACCGCATCTCTTGGAAACTGGGCTTTTCGCTGACCACCAAGCTGGCGATGTTGATGCAGCGCCAGAATGAATTGGAGATGGCCACCAATCGCATCAGCTATACAATTTCCAACACCTTGGAAATCGAAAACGTCTTACAATCGGCGGTCGAAGAAGTCGGGCAGGCATTGAAAGCCAAAAGCACCGAATTGCTGTTATGGAAAGGCAAGAGCAAACCTACAGAAGAGAATTCGACCAATGGCAATGCCGCTGGCCCCGTTGTCGAAGCGCCCAAAGAGGTACAGAAAACTTATAGTTTTTATCAGTCCGGCAAACGCTATCGCACCGGGCCACTGGTTGCGCCGGTCGAATCGTTGGAAAGTTATTTGAAACCTGGCACGCTGGAAATTCCCGTCAAGTATCATAATGCCAGCATCGGCGCGCTGGTCGTTGACGACGACACGCCGGGGCGTTTGTGGGAAGACGAAGAAATCTTGATGATCAAAACCGTATCCGACCAACTGGCTGTCGCCATCAGCCATGCGCGGTTGTTTCGCCAGATGCAAACTCAGGCGATTACCGATTCGCTCACCGGCTTGTTCAATTATCGCTTCTTTCAAGTGTCTCTGGACCGCGAAATTAAAATGGCGGAGCGCCATCACGATGTTGTGTCACTGATTTTGCTCGACCTGGATCGCCTGAAAAAAATCAACGACACCTACGGCCATCGTGCCGGAGACGCGGCGCTGGTGCATATCGCGCAAATCATGAAACAGACGATTCGCACTGCCGATATATGCGCCCGTTATGGCGGCGAAGAATTTGTCCTGGTGTTGCCCAGATGCACTCTCGATGAAGCCTTGCTCTTAGCCGAACGCCTGCGAAACAATATCGCCTCGACGCCGTTGCCGAAAATCGGCCAGATTACCGCCAGCATAGGCGTGGCCACTTATCCGTTCTGCGCCAACTCCAAAGAAGATTTGATTGAAAAGGCCGACCAAGCCATGTATCTGGCCAAAGAATCGGGGCGCAATCGCGTCATGACCTTTGTGCCAAAACCGGAATTGCAACTCGCCTGAGGCTACGCCTGCCTGCGCCTTCGCGGTTCAACGGCAATCTATTTGCGCTGTAATAAACGAATGTCGCCGGCGGCAAAGGTCTCTTGAAAATTTCGGGAAACCTCAAGACTCAAGGCCTGTTGTTGACGCAATCGCGCCTCGAGCGCGTCGCCCTTTTCGATCACGATGGTCGTCACATCTTGCGGCACTGCGTCGTTGATTTGATGCCAGCGCGCCGTGCCTTCATGTATGAGTTGTGAAAAGCGCAGTCCGCCCTGCGACACCACAGGGCCAAGCGAACCGCTCTGCATCCAGACCGTCCCCGGCGGCGGATGAGCGCGCAAATATGCCGCCATCACCGCCCATTGCCTCGCCGGTTTGGCATTCACGCCGTTGCGATAGCCTTCCTGATAAACCGCCAGTTGCGATACGCCATCAGCAATCAAATAGCCGTATTGCAAAAAGATCAGCGTTGCGACCATCAATACAGAAACGGTTTTGCCAAAGCGTTGCAGCAGCGGAATCACCGCTGGCGCAAACAACGCTATGCTTAACAAGTGCGGCAAGCCATAGCGCACGTTGAACAGGCCGAAAGCGCTCAGGGGGAAGATTTGAATCTCGCCGCGATACAGGCTGAAGCAATGAAACAGGAACGGCACGAGTAACAAGCCGGTCGGCGCGTAGCGCAACGCGGCGCGGCGCGGCTGCTTGAGCAAACGAATGAAGCCACAACCGGCCAGCGGAATCAACAGCAAGCCCGTACAGGCAGCCACCGTGACCAGCATCAGCAAGACATCTAGCGGCGCATTGCCGACAAAGATTTTCGACCAGCCGAGGTTGACGCGATTTTGCAGATAGATGCCACGCGCCGAATACGGGCCGGTCAAAAACCACAGCGCGTCGCCGTAAATTTCCCAGTTGTGCCACAGCCAATAAAGCGGCGCAACGGCAACGATGCAAGAAAACATCGCCGTCTGTTTGAGCTTGTCTTTGATATTTCCCGTCGCCAATAGCAACACCAGAACGCAGGCTATTGCCGCCATAGACCACGCTTCATAACGCGACATAGTTGCGACAGTCATCGCCAGCGCTGCAACCATCAAGCGTTTCCCGGTCGGCTGATTCGCCCACGCCTGCAAGCACCACACCGCTACAGAGATCGCCGCCATAAACACCAGTTCGGTCATTGGGGTTGATTGCATAAACAAAGCGCTCGGATTCAAAACGAAGATGGCAAAGGTCACAAGCGGCAACAGCGTTTGATAATCATCGCGCTCTCTGGCGTAGAGATTTTTCGATAACTGAAACAGCGTCACCGCCGTGATCACGAAACCCAGCATAGACAGCAGGCTTCCGGCAACGCCGCTGCGCCACAAGGAGTCGTTGGCCACCAGCGGCAGCAGCAAAACGGTTTGCAGTGGCAACCACGGCGAACCAATCTGCACATATCTTTGCCACAGCGAATCGTCGGGACTGTCCACCACTTTGCGAGCGATGTTGAGATGCGCCAACCCATCGCCATAAAGATTGGTCATGCCGTGATGATAAAAATAGAGAAACGCGGCGACAGACAGAAAGGCAGCGATCAAGGCAATGATTTTGGTCTGTAGAGAAATTTTCACAGGGGACTCAAGGATCAGAGCAAAAGAATCCTTTCTTAAACGGTATGCTTTTCACCTCTTATGCAAATGATTCAAAACCAAACCTGGCTATAAAAAATTTATCCGCTGCCAGACAATTCTTCGCCAGTATATCGCAGTCCAGCAGGCGGCACAAAATGGCGGCCCGATTCTTCAGGCGTGGCGGTGCAATGAAAAGTGCGACGCCAGCAAAAAGAAGTTTCCGGTTCGCCGCCCTGCAAGGGCAATGCACTATAGGTGTGCGATTGGTTGAGAGGCGGGCACAGACCGCCTCTCAACCCTTACTTTTACCCATAAGTCAGAACTTCATCAACTGCGATAGTTTTTTAGCCCGCGAAGTGGGCGATAGCATATAGCCCAGTGCGTCAGCGCTGGGTAAATGCGAAACCATCTCTCGCTAGCCCGCGAAGCGGACGTTAGCATAAAGCCCAGTGCGTCAGCGCTCGTCATGCTCCTTTGCTACCCAGGGTTCCGCTGTGCGTCACCCTGGGCTATATGCTATCGCCCGCTTCGCGGACTAACGGATCAATTGTTAATCACAAGCGCACAAGATATGGGTAAAAGTAAGACCGTGAGGGAGGGCTTGGATTCGCACGCAAGCCTCCCTCACGGTCGGGCTACTGACACGCACGCAATTGCAATATAAGATGACGAGTTTTGGTTTTCAAAGCGGCGCGAAAATCGAAGTGAATGGTCAAACGCAAAAGACCGCTAACGATGCCATCAATCCCTCGACTTTGTTGATTGCGAAGCAGGCGGGAAAATTTATTGCCAGCGGCACGACTGTACAGCTTGCGGTGCTGAATCCGAATGGCACGCGCTCGGCTCCGCTTTCCTTCACTCGCTCGTAAAGGGTGTGGCGAACCGCTTGCCTCGGCAGCCTGCCCACTTCGCGCCAGTGGACTGGTTGCCGGGGCAAGCGGTTTTTGCGGCATCAAAGCGTTGCCAAGCTCGACCGCTCGCGCTGGTTTTATTCTCAACCGCAGGCTGAAAAATCCCTGTTGATTTGTATTGACCTTTGCCGGGGTTATTTTACAATCGGGATGTTTTTCTTAATCAAGCTGCAAGAGGTAACACTATGGACGAACGAACCAAGGTGCCTTTCGAGGCAAAGGGAAGTAGTGCAAATTCTATGACCAGTGGCGAATATGCCAGTGCCTATTACTGGAAACTCGAACAACTTCTGGATCGAGTGGAGCAGGCTATCACCTATTATCAGGTCTTGAATATCAGCCGCTCGGCGACTACGGAGCAGATCAGCCAAGCCTACAGACATTTGCTGGCCATATTGGCACCGACCAATAGCCCCGTACACTTGAAGATGCCCAGCGAGATGCATCAACGAATTAAACAGGCGATCAAGGAAATCTCGCAGGCAGGCGCGATTCTATTGAACTATGGCAAGCGAGTTGAATATGACAATTCGCTGTCCAGGCGCACCACTGCGCCCTTGTCGTTCAACGCCGTAATCTTGCCGAAACTGCAATGCCCACCGCCAGAACCGCCGCCCCTCACAAGCGCAGAGAACCCTCTAGAGAAAACCGAAGAGAAACCGAAAGCCCAACTGACGGAGATGACCAGAGACCCCAGAACGGTTACGCTGGAAAACGATGTGGAACTCCAAGCGATAGCGACGCAAAAACCCATCGGCACAACTCTGGCAAAAGAAGCCAGCCTCGAGGAACGCCGACGTGGGCCACGATTTCAACTCACCATTCCGGTCTATGTCACCGGCTATGATCGCAAACGCGAGAAGTGGCACGAGATTGCCAAGGCGGTTGATGTCAGCCGGTTTGGCGTCGGCATACAGATGCGTACACGCATCCCCCAAGGCACGGTGCTGCATTTGACTTTGCCGATGCCGACGAAATTGCGAACCCACAGTTTCGCCGATAACAGTTACAGCGTCTATGCAATTGTGCGACGAGTTGCGCCGCCCAAAAACGGTTTGCGAATTGTCGGCGTCGAATTATTGGGCGAGCATCCACCGGCGGGTTATCTGGAACGCCCCTGGGGAATTTTCCAGACCACGACGTGGCTGGGAGCCAATCGCCGCAGAGAGCCGCGTCAGGCGCGTTCGGAGTCGGTGGCGATTGAATACCTGAATCAATATATGAAACTGGTTCAGACCGAATTTGCCACCACCGAAGATGTCAGCCGCAGCGGGTTAAGAGTGGCGGTCAGAAATGCGCCGAGCGACTTCGATTATGTGCGCGTAACCTATATGGCAAACAATGACAGCGCGGTGGCGGCAGTGTGCAATCGTTTTGTTGGCAAAGATGGCGTCGAACGCCTTTGCCTCAATCTACTCAACGCTAACGGCGCACGGTGAGAACTGATTCAGGAAAGCCGGCCAAAGCAAAAAGTAAAAAGGCCAAAAGTTTTTGTAACTAGAGGGTGTCGCAGAATTCCAGCAACAACCCATATGTTGTAGATGGTCAGACCATCACCTACAATATCTGGATAGAAAATCCATTTATGCGACATCGCTCTAACTTCCCAGCCCGTGCTTGTGGCGGTGCCGCTTTGAGGTGCGGCGAGTCATAGACTCGCCGCACCTCAAAGCGGCACCGCCACACCGAACTCGACTCTCACAACCAGGCTGGGCAGTTACAAGTTTGTCGTTGCCAAAAAGTTTGTCGTCATGCGGTACAGCCTGCGACTCTCCTTTTTTACTTTGGCCTTTTTACTTTGGTCGGCTTTCCTAATCGGGGTCTTCCAACTCGAAGTAGCCGATTTGCAGTTGACCATCCACCTCCACTACGGCCATCCAGAAATCCAGAAACGCATCTATGTCCAAATCGTTCTGCGCTTCTTCAGTGGGCATAAACTGTATGCACATCCACTGGCGGAAATTGTCGGCAGTGACTTCATCGGCAAGCGGTTTCAGCAGGTCTCCGGCGCTGGAATAGTTGGGTCGCTCTGCGCCCAGCCAGCCGCTGTTGCGCGTCGAGATATACGAATGCGGCTCTTTTAACTCTTCAACCGTCGAGCTATTGCCGTCTAGACTCCAAGTCTCTGGGTAAACCAGTTCGTCGAGTTCCGCCGCCGCGCACACTTCGCTAATCTCTTTTTCAATCATCTCCTGCAACTTTGCTACGGTGACTTTCGGTTGCAACCAAGCGGCCAGCAGGGAGTGCGCGGTGACATAATCTTTGGCGACCACTGCCGCCGCAAAGCGATTGCCAAATTGTTGATACGCTTCTTTCATAAAAATATTTTCCTGTTCGAGATGGATTGGTGAGAGTTATAGCTTAAATCAATTTTTCAGTTTGTGAAGGCTTGTCGCAAAATTGGTCGAACCTGCCAAGTCACAGGAGAGGTGCCGGTCAAAGCCATCAGTCATCGCTTTTGGGAACGTAGAGAATGAACTCCGGGTCGTCGGGCAAATTGCTGATGAAGGTGCCAAGCGCCACGCCCTCCGCAGTGAATTTCAAAATCTTCTGTGCCTTGCGGTCTGCCGCATAAAAATAGCCGTCGCCATCAAAAGCCATGCCGGAAACGTGCTTCACTTCGCCGTTGATAAAATCGCAAGGCGCGACTTTGCCAAGGGGCGCGCCTTGCGACAGGTCGCAACAAACAATGCTGTCATTGCCAGTGCTGCCTATGTACAAGGTCGTGCCGTTCATCAGCAATTGCACGGGCGCACTCAAGTTGTCGCCAGCAATCTCTCCATACCATGCGCCGGTCGCCAGCGCATACACTTTCACGACCCCTGCGGGTTCATCGGCAACGTACAGGTAATCGTCATAAGCCAGCACACCGCGCACCGAGTTGCTGATCGAACCCGCTACCAACAAGGCTTCCAAGCCCTGCGGAATCGCCAACGCAGGCGGCGGCGTGGTAGTGGAAGCGGCAACCGAAGGCACCGAAGAAGCAACGAAGGTTCCCGCTAAAAATTCAGCCGGAGCCGGAAACTGCTGTTGCAAAATTGAGGCGACCGGCATTGCCGCGCCACTCGGTTGCAACGCGGTCACAACATTGGTGTCCTGGCTGGAAACATAACAATTGCCCTGCGAATCAAAGGTCAAATCGTAAGGATGCAGAATCGAATTTATGGTTGCCATGGACGCGAAGATGTTTTGAAAAGTATAAGCGTCGTCCTTGCCTTGTTGATACAGCAGAATCTGGCTGGCGGATTTATGGGCGTTGACCACATAAAGCAAATCGCCGACGAGGGCGAAACCGCGAATCTCATTGAGCTTGGGATTGTCGCCGCCGGTGGGCAAAAGATTCGCTTGTGAATGCGCCTCGCCGTTGTCGTGATAAACCAGAATGTTGTTCACATCGCCATCGCCTTCGCCTTGAAAACTGATGTACCACATCGTGCATTTCTCCTTTTGGGTTGCGGGAACGACCAACGCTTGGCCGTGAATTTCACCAGCCGCTGGCTCATTTCCGAAAACTATTTTTGCTGACCGCTTGAACTTTCCGCCACCAGAAAGCTAGGTTGCCAAACCCGGTGGAGGCGATGAATGCGGCAACTTTACTGCCGGGTCGAGGTTCTGTCAATGCGTCTGTAAAAGAAGGTCGGTTGCATCAAGGCTTTTGTTTACGGAGCCGACAGCGGAAAAAAACTACCGCACCAATAAGGATTGTGGCAGAAATAAAGTGCAACCTTGTACGGGCGGCCCTGCGGTGGTCGCCCGTACAGGGCATGGGAAAAGCACTCAAGTTTTGCAGGTTATTTTATCCACAATCCTAAGCTCGACTTTGTACAATTTCAAATTGAACCACACCAATCAAGCGCTGACGTTGCGGCTCGCGCTTGGAATGATTGAACCTCACCTCAACAAGCTGAGGTTCAATCTCTTATCTGTACGGTCTGTGAACATGACATTTAACCTAACCTCACCTCAACAAGCTGAGGTTCAATCATTCCAAGGGGTGAAACAGCCAATGAAATCAGGCTGCTGCGCCGTTGAAAAATCCAGCAACTGCGAGCCGAGGCCGTGAG
>JACQDB010000096.1 GCA_016201275.1 Acidobacteriota bacterium | reverse complement strand
TGCGACTTCGGCTTGACCGCCGAGTTTGCCTTCGGTGCCGACCTCGCGTGCCACGCGGGTGACTTCATCAGCGAACGAACTCAACTGGTCAACCATCGTGTTGATAGTGTTTTTGAGTTCGAGGATTTCGCCTTTGGCGTCAACGGTGATCTTGCGATTGAGGTCGCCTTTGGCAACGGCTGTGGTCACGTCGGCGATGTTGCGAACCTGATCGGTGAGGTTTGAGGCCATAGAGTTGACGTTATCGGTTAAATCTTTCCACGTACCGGAGACGCCTTTGACTTGCGCCTGGCCGCCGAGTTTGCCGTCGGTTCCGACCTCGCGTGCCACGCGGGTGACTTCCGAAGCGAACGAGCCGAGTTGGTCAACCATGATGTTGATGGTATTTTTCAGATCGAGGATTTCGCCTTTGGCATCAACGGTGATTTTCTTCGACAGATCGCCATTGGCAACGGCGGTGGTCACGTCGGCGATGTTGCGGACTTGGCCGGTCAAATTGTTAGCCATAGAGTTGACGTTATCGGTCAAATCTTTCCAGGTGCCGGAAACGTCGCGCACTTCGGCTTGGCCGCCGAGCTTACCTTCGGTTCCGACTTCGCGTGCCACGCGGGTGACTTCCGAAGCGAACGAGTTAAGCTGGTCAACCATGGTGTTGACGGTGTTTTTGAGTTCAAGAATTTCGCCGCGCACATCAACGGTAACTTTGCGATTGAGATCGCCTTTGGCAACGGCTGTGGTCACGTCGGCGATGTTGCGAACCTGATTGGTGAGATTGGCCGCCATCAGGTTGACGTTATCGGTAAGGTCTTTCCAGACGCCTGCAACACCGGGGACGACGGCTTGGCCGCCGAGTTTGCCTTCGGTTCCGACCTCGCGTGCCACACGGGTGACTTCCGCGCCAAAGCCGCGCAACTGATCCACCATCGTGTTGATGGTGTCTTTGAGTTGAAGGAATTCGCCGCGCACGTCAACGGTGATTTTTTTGGAGAGGTCGCCGCTGGCTACAGAGATCGTCACGTCGGCGATGTTGCGAACTTGAGCGGTGAGGTTGGAAGCCATAGAGTTGACGCTGTCGGTCAAATCTTTCCACGTACCGGAGACGCCTTTGACTTGCGCCTGGCCGCCGAGTTTGCCGTCGGTTCCGACCTCGCGTGCCACGCGGGTGACTTCCGAAGTGAACGCGCCAAGTTGGTCAACCATGGTGTTGACGGTTTTCGCAGCGCGCAGAAATTCGCCCTGCAACGATTGCCCCTCGAACTCCAGCGAGGCGGTCTGCGAGAGGTCGCCTTTGGCAACCGCGCCGATCACGCGAGCCATCTCGCGGGTGGGCGTCGTCAAGTCGGTAATCAAGGTGTTGATGTTATCCACCTCGTTAGCCCACGCGCCTTCGACGCGCCCCAGATTCAGGCGATGGCTGATCTTGCCTTCTTTGCCTACGACTTTGGCGATGCGCGACAAGTCGGAGGCCATCCTGGCATTTAACTCGACAAGATCGTTGAAGGTGTCGGCGATCTTGCCCGCCATGCCTGTCCATTCAACCGGCAAGCGAGCCGTGAAGTCGCCGTGTTTGACCGCCGTCAGCATCTGCAGCAACAGGCGTACATCAAGCTGCTCGTTGCTGCCGGGTTTGGTGATTTCAACTTTGGGTTTTTTTTCGTTTGGCATAATCGTCCGAGCTTTCGTTAAGGGTTTACGCGTGCATAAACCTCGAATGGTGAAGTCAGGAAAGCGGCGCGGTTCAAGGCTCACGGCGGCACTGACCGTTTGATCTGTGCCGCCACCAAGCGAAACTCCGAGCCTCAATAGTTAAGTCTGCGGAAGCTGCGTTTCAGCGACTTCCGCTAGCCGTTGATGCGGTCGTGAAAAAAAGACGACGACAAGAAGATTGTGGACCGCACCACCGTGCAGGCGACCGTCAGGTTTACGATGACCGGTTGCCGGTCAACACATTGCAGGCTTTGGCAAGCTGCTATAAATTTCGCTCATCCGAGCTTGCCGCAGCATTTTAAGGGGAGGCGAATCTAATCGTGTTCCGCTTGCGGCTCAAGGTCGAGGTCGTCAAATTTTCGGGTGCGTTTCAAGGCGTGATTGCGCGGACTATTTTGGAGAACCAACCCGCCCACATAGGTGTCGGACTGAACTATACGCCTGTTTTCTTTGCCGATGCAACTGAATTTACTGGCGCGCCAGACCTGATCGAAGAATAAGGAAGTGGAGAAATGCTGTAGCTGCCAAAGGCATCAAGCCCATCACGGTACGCCTCTTGACTACCCTTTCCCACTCCTACATGGTTGGCGACAACCGTCAGCGACTTTCCGCTAGGCTTTCTTCCTTCTCCTCTGGACTCCTACGATGCGGCTTACACCTTAACCGGCGGGTGTTCGCCTCACAACTTTTATGGTCGCCTCGGCGAGAACTCAAAAACCTATCGGCTAAGGGTGCGCCGCCTCGTTATTCATCTTTTCGAGATAACGATTCAAGTGCGCGGCGCAGGTTTCGGCAAACTTCGGATTGGTTCTGGCCAGCAGCGACAAGGTCGCCTGTCGCGTCACGTCAATCGCCTCTGAGTAGCGCCCGACTTCAGCATAGACGCGCCCTAAAACTTCAAGCGACCTGCCGTATTGGCTCTTGCTGATCGTCACCGCCTGTTCGGCGCAGGCTATGGCTTTCTGTCGGTCGCGGATTTGCGGATGGCTGGCGCTCATATAAATCAGCGCTTTTTCACTCCACGCGTCGGCATAGTTTTCATCTATCGTTAAGGTCTCATCCATGCAGGAGAGCGCTTCTTCCAGTTTGCCCTGTTTCTCGAAAGCGACGCCGAGCAGGTAATGGGTTTTGGGATTATCCGGTTGCATATTGATGGCCATAGAGAATTGTTCAATGGCCGGGGCAACCTCGCCCAATTCTAAACAGGCCTCGCCAAGATTTTGATAAACCACCGCATTCGGGCGCTGCGCGACGGCAATCAACAGATGCTCTTTTGCTTCGGCAGCGCGACCTAAATTGAGCAAGGCGCGCCCTAAATTGTTGCGCCCTTCTAAAGAGGCAGGCTCATATTTTAAGCCTTCGGTAAAGTGGATAATGGCTTGCTCATCCAGTCCTTGATCTAACAGAGCTTTTCCCAAATTGATTTGCGCCCGCACACTCTGCGGTCTTTTATTGACGTTATCCTGCCACAACACCAATTCCGATTTATAATCCATATTGCGACGCACCGTGAGCAGTCCCAAAGTCATCACCAGCAGCGTGACTATCGCCAAGGTCAACGGTTTGGCCAGGCTTGCGAACCCGCCGCGCCAAGTCGTTATGCGAACCATCAAACGGTCTGCGCCCAGCACCACCGCCGTCACCACAGCGGCCAGCGACAGATACATACGATGCTCAATCGCCAGATCAGTAAGCGGCATAAAACTTGACGTCAACGCCAGTATGCCAAAAAACCAGGCACCTAAAAACGCCACAGCTTGACGCCGATACAGCCCCCACAGCGTCGCCACCTGCAACGTCAAAATGGGCATCGCAAAGGGCAGAATTTCGCCCATCCCAGAGGCCGCTTTCCAGCCATAATCGAGAGACAAATGATGCGGATAAACCGCCAACCCCAGATAGTGAACCAGCACTTGAAATTCCGTCAGGAAATAGGCCAATGGCGAAATCGTGGTGACCGAAAACCCGGCGCTCGTGCTGGACGGAGCGGCCATGAAGGTGACGGCTAACAGACCCCAAGTGGCGGCCAGACCGATATACATTCCTTTGCGTTGTTGCCAGATGCTTTTCCACGATGGCGAGATGAACATATAGTCATATAGCCACACCATCAACGGTGCGGTCACCATCACCTGCTTGGCCAACATTCCGGCAGCGCAGGCCGCCAGCATCGCCACCACCCAAGGCAGCTTTTTCGTTGCGCTAAAACTTCTGACCGCACTATACAAGGTCAGCAAATAGCACAAGCCCATCAGCGATTCACAGCGTTGAATGATGTAGGTAACGGCCTGGGTTTGCAGCGGATGCACCATCCACAGCAGCGCGATAATCAGCGCCAGGGTAGCCGCACGTTTGCCAAAGCGGTCGCGCCATGACTGGGTCAGCAAAGTTCGCCGCACCACTCCATACAAACACAGCGCCGCACAAAGATGCACCAGCAGATTGAACAGATGATAGCTCCAATCTGCCGCGCCGCTGAGGGCGTAATTGAGAACCAGCGTCACGCCGATGAGCGGACGTGAGATCAGGTTCGGCGCAGCCAAGGTCTGGCGCAGACTATGCAATGCGGTGTTGATATAGAGCGCGTCATCAAACACGAAACTTCCTTCAAAGCTGTTCAGATAAACCAGCGCTCCGACGCCGATAATCAAGAGCGGATAACCCAGGCGTTCGACCCGCGAACCTTCTCGCGTTAGAGCTTGCTTGTCGTCCATTGATTGCAAACCGTTTTCTTTCCTATCGTCTGTAGGCGACCGCCTCGCCGCCAAGTTTGGTCAAGAAATCTCTCGACGATAATCATTTTCCGCAACCAGTTTTTTTGTGGGGCGAAATCCTTGCACAACGAAAGTCGAATGGCATTCGGGTACGCGTGAAACTCAATGGCAAGGGCGGAGGCAGTCAGCGCGGCGCTCGGTGTTGCGAGCCAATCATCGCGCCGCGTTTTTTCGCTTCCTTCGCCCTTCATCAAACCAAATGACAACCTTGATGTAAAGACTTTTTCGGTACGTCCGGCGTGCCGAAGAAACCGGCAAGGAGATTTGGCTGCCCTTGGCTTTGCGCTTGTCCGGCAATTCGCGCAGTGCTATTTTCCCTTTGTCTTGAAACCCGATAACAGGAAGATTTTTGCTATGAAAAATTATCTCTGGCGCTTGGTTACGGCACTGGCAGTGGTCGCGCTGCTGCAACCTCTGCTCGTCGCTCAATCCATACAGGATGAAGCCGAAGTCCGAAAGATTCTCGAACAGCGCATCGCCAACGACAAAAAAGGCGTAGGCATTGCCGTCGGCATCGTCAACGAAAAAGGCACGAAGCTAATCAACTTCGGCAAGATGAACGTCAAAGAAAATCGCGAGGTGGATGCCAACGCGATTTTTGAAATCGGCTCCATCACCAAAGTCTTCACCGGCATTTTACTTGCCGATATGGTCTTGCGCGGCGAGATGAAACTCGAAGACCCGATTGCCCTCTACCTGCCGACAACGGTCAAACCGCCAACTCGCAACGGCAAAGAGATCACTCTTCTTGATCTCGCCACCCATACTTCGGGGTTGCCGCGTATGCCGACCAATTTCAAACCGAAAAATGAGAATAATCCGTTCGCCGATTACAGCGTCGCACAGCTTTATGAATTTCTTTCGACCTACACGTTGCCGCGTGACATCGGCAGCAAGTACGAATACTCGAACGTCGGCATGGGTTTGCTCGGTCATCTTCTTACTTTGAAAACTCACACCGATTATGAAACGCTGGTGGTAGATCGCATCTGCAAGCCGCTGAAGATGAACGACACGCGCATTACGCTTTCCGCCGAACAGAAATCGCGGCTGGCAACCGGTCACACCACGGATTTACAGCCGACGCCGAATTGGGACATCCCGACGCTTGCCGGAGCGGGCGCGTTGCGTTCGACGGTAAACGATATGCTCAAATTTATTGCGGCAAATCTGGGGCTGACGAAAACGCCGCTGTTGCCCGCCCTGCAAAAGAGTCAGCAGATTCAACGTCCGAGCGGCGCGCCCGACCTCGCGCTGGCTTTAGGCTGGCACGTCTTTACGCGGTATAACACCGAAATCATCTGGCACAACGGCGGCACTGGCGGCTATCGCACCTTCGCCGGTTTTGACACGAAAAAACGCGCAGGGGTGGTGGTGCTGTCCAACTCCGCCTGGGGACAGGATGACATCGGCTTGCACCTTCTCGAAAGCCAGTTCGCTCTGCTAAATTTCGCCAAGCCGAAAGCACGTACTGAAATTCAGGTGGACGCGAAAATTCTGGCAACCTACGTTGGTGAATATGAGCTTACGCCGACCTTCAAAATCAACGTGACCAGAGATGGCGACAAGCTGTTCGCCCAAGCCACCGAGCAGCCGAAAATTCAAGTGTTCGCCGAAACCGAAAGCGAGTTCTTTTTCAAAGTCGTGGACGCGCAAATCACCTTCGTCAAAGACGACAAAGGCCAGGTGACGCAAATGATTTTGCATCAGAACGGACAGAATCTTCCGGCCAAAAAGATCAAATAGTTTGGCGTACCGCCTACAGGCGGAAGCTTATGTATCTGACCTTTTTTGCCAGAAGGTGGTACGCCAAACTTTCTCCTTCTCGCTTCGTTAAACTGTCGGCAAATCAACTACGGAATTATGCAAACGGAACAGACCATGCGAAAACTCATCATTCCATTTTTCATCGCCTTCACCGTCGTGCAAATGCTGCCTTGCGTCGCAACGATGAGGGCGAATGTCACGTTGCCACCAAGCCAATCGCAGACCGATTATGCGGCTGTCATCGCGCTGCTTTCGCAATTCATCAACGAGCAGATGAAGGAGAAAGACATCCCTGCGCTGGGCATCGCGCTGGTTGATGACCAGAAAATCATGTGGCAAGAAGGCTTTGGTTTCAGCGATCCGAAAACGAAAACCGCGCCTGATGCCAACACCATTTATCGCGTCGGTTCGGTATCAAAACTGTTCACCGACATTGCCGTGATGCAATTGGTCGAACAGGGCAAGTTGAACCTGGACGCGCCGGTGACCGCTTACCTTCCGGAGTTTCGCCCACAAAATCCGTTTGGCAAAGCCATCACCTTGCGGCAATTGATGTCGCATCGTTCCGGCTTGGTGCGCGAAACTCCCATCGGCAGTTACTTCGACCCGACCGCGCCAACGCTGGCCGCGACCATTGCCAGCCTCAATCAAACCGCCCTGGTTTATGCACCCGATACGCATACCAAATATTCCAACGCCGCCATCGCTACGGTGGGCTATGTGCTGGAACGCACGCAGAAAACGCCTTTCGCCAAATATCTGAAACGTGCCGTGCTTGACCCGCTCGGTATGCAGTCAAGCAGTTTCGAGCCAACCCCTGAAGTGAAAAAGAATCTCTCGAAAGCTTTTATGTGGACGCTCGACGGACGCACGTTCGATGCGCCGACTTTTGAATTAGGCATCGCTCCGGCTGGAAGTATGTACACGACGCTTGGCGATTTGTCGAAATTCATGAGCGCGATGTTTGCCGCAGGCCAAGGCGCAAACGGACGTATGCTGAAACGCGAAACCCTCGAACAAATGTGGCGACCGCAGCGTGACGCCGCAGGCAATCCGTCGCCTTACGGCATAGGCTTTCGCATATCGGATATGCAAGGCCATCGCGTGATCGGTCACGGCGGGGCGATTTACGGCTTTGCGACCACGCTTTCGGCAATGCCGGATGACAAACTCGGTGTCGTCGTGGTCGCTACCAAAGATTCGCTCAACGCCGTCACCAGTCGCATCGCCAATCTCGCTTTGCTTGCCATGCTTGCCGCACGCGCAGGCAAGCCGCTGCCGCAACCGACCAAGACGACGCCCATGCCGCTGGCTCTGGCGCGTCAACTTGCCGGGTTTTATGCCAATGATAAAGAAGGGGTAGCGCTTGTCGAAAGCAGCGGCACGCTTTCGATGTTTACGCCCGAAGGCGGCAGCCCTCTGCGTTTGCGCTTTGCGGGTTTGACAACGCAAGGCAATGAGCGTTCGCCGGCAAAAGTTTCCGGCGCGGAACTGATCGTGGATGACCGTTTGGGGTTCGGTGAAAAAATCATTGCGCGTGACGAGCAACTCATCATCGGCAAAAAAATCTTCACGCGCATAGATGTGGATAAGCCCGCTCCCGCGCCGCAAAAATATCGCGGCCTGATTGGTGAGTACGGTTGGGATCACGACATTCTTTACCTACTGGAAAGGGACGGCAAGCTTTGGTGCTTGATTGAGTGGTACGAATTCGATCCGCTCGAAGAGGTTTCGCCCAACGTGTTCAAATTTCCGCAGCGCGGTCTCTACGATGGCGAAAAATTAATTTTCCAACGTGATGCCAAAGGTAAAGTCACCGCTGTCACTGCCGCAGGCGTGGTCTTCAAACGTCGCAACGTAGGCCCCGAAGACGGCGCTGCACAACTGCGCGTCAAACCCGTGCGCCCGGTTGCCGAATTATTGAAAGAAGCTCTACAGGCAGAACCGCCGAAAGAGACCGGCAATTTTCGCAAGCCCGAACTGGTCGAACTGACCAAGCTCGACCCGACCATCAAACTCGATATTCGTTATGCGACGACGAATAATTTATTCGGCGCGGTGTTTTATCAGGAAGGGCGCGCCTTTCTGCAACGCCCCGCCGCCGAAGCCGTGGTGCGCGCTCATCGCAAATTAAAAGCGCAAGGCTACGGGTTGATGATTCACGATGGCTATCGCCCGTGGTATGTCACCAAAGTGTTCTGGGAGGCGACGCCGGAAGACAAAAAGATTTTCGTCGCCAATCCAGCTACCGGCTCGCGCCACAATCGCGGCTGCGCGGTGGATTTGACGCTCTATGATTTAACGACCGGCAAAGCCGTAGAGATGGTCAGCACCTACGATGAAACCACCGACCGCGCTTACCCGGATTACCCCGGCGGCACCTCGCTGCAACGCTGGCATCGCAGACTTTTGCGCGACGCGATGGAGGCCGAAGGCTTCACCGTTTACGAAGCCGAGTGGTGGCATTTCGATTATCAAGACTGGCGCTCTTACACCATCGGCAATGTGCCGTTTGCCAAACTGTGAAAGCAATTGCGTGGGCAGCTTTGGTTGAGCTATTTTTAAGCAACCGTCAAAGCGCGCCATTAGTATTGGAGAAGATTATGAGTGTGCAAGCTCTGGTTGAAGACGAAGCCCAAACGATCCCGTTACCGCAACGCCTGATTCTTCCTGGCACTACCTGGCAGACGTATCAAAACCTCTTGAATACCTTTGATGAAAGGGGCAATGTTCGTCTCGCCTACGATGCAGGAGTGTTGGAGATCATGACCAAATCGGAATATCACGAGATTTATAGCAACCGGCTTGCCCGTATGGTCGAAGCCTTAGAGCGTGTCTGCGAACTTAAATTCGATAGGCAATCAGAGCATTAGCCAAACAGAGAAAGGCATAGCGACTCTCGGTGATCCTTTCCCAATTGACAACTAAACGGCGGAACCGATCATGCCAAGCGTGCGTTCTCTCGACTACCCATCTTCTTGCTTTGCCTCCTGGATGCAACGCAAGACTTTCATCACGTCCTTTGCGCGGAGCGATGTGGCCCTGAT
>JACQDB010000023.1 GCA_016201275.1 Acidobacteriota bacterium | reverse complement strand
TGGGGGATGCTTAAAGTCCAGCCTTGAGCCTCGGGCAAGCAAAGTTTTTGTGCAATCCCCCCAACTGCCGTTGGGGGGATTGCAAAAAAAACTTTGCTTGCTGGGTGTAGGCTGGACTTTAACCATCCCCCGATTTCCATCGGGGGGATTCAGACGAATGGCCTCACTGCCTCGACTCTCCGTTGGGGGGATTCAGACGAATGGCCAAACCGCCTCGGCTTTCCGTTGCTAGATTTTTCAGAGGCGCAGTAGCCTGATTTCATAGGCTTTTTCACCCCTTGGAATGATTGAACCTCAGCTTGTTGAGGTGTGGTTCAATCATTCCAAGCGCGAACCGCAACGTCAGCGCTTGATTGGTGTTGTTCAATCTGAAATTCGACAAAGTCGAGCTAAGAAAAAGAAGTTTGGAGTTCCGCCTGAAGGCGGCAGATTTGCGTTGCGAAACCTGCCGCCTGAAGGCGGAACTCCAAACCCGCTTCTCTTTTTAAGTCCGCGCTAAATCAGCGCGGTCTGTCCGGGAATGGCAACCGGCGGCACTGGCATATTGCCCCACGCCAATGAATTCGGCATTAACACTTCCTGCGAATTCAATGCCTGTTCCCAGGTCACGACCTTGCCTGTATAAGCCGACATCCTGCCCATGATTGCCGTCAAGGTGCTGTCGGCAACCTGCTTCAATTCGTTCAATGGTTTGCCTGCGCGTATGCTGGCAATCAAATCGGTATGCTCTTGCACATAGGGGTCGGGGTCGGCATCTTTTTCGCGTTGCAAATGCCAGGGCTTTTCGCCAGTAATTTGATAACGATTCACCTGACAGTTGCCAGTTGTGCCGACCAACGCTTCCGACACATTGCCATCCGTGCCGACTGCCTGCCGACACATACTCATCAGGTGCGCGCCGTTTTCGTATTCGTAATCAATGGCGAAGTGATCGAAGATGTGACCGTAGGCCGCATCGGTGCGCGATTGTCTGCCGCCCATGCCATACGCCTTCACCGGATGCGCGTTCATCGCCCAGTTCACTACGTCAATATTATGAACGTGCTGCTCGACGATGTGATCGCCCGACAGCCAGGTGAAATAGAGCCAATTGCGTAACTGCCATTCCAGATCGCTCCAACTGGTTTGCCGATCTTTTTTCCACAAGCCCCCCTGATTCCAGTAACACCGCGCCGCCACGAGGTTGCCAATCGCGCCATCGTGTACGCGCTTCAGGGTTTCGATATAAGCAGCCTGATGGCGACGTTGCGTGCCTGCGACAATCGCCAGATTTTTCGTCTTCGCTATTTCATAAGTTGCCAGCACGCTGCGTATGCCCGCGCCGTCCACGGCCACAGGTTTTTCAGTGAAGATGTTTTTACCGGCTTCGACAGCAGCTTTCAAATGAAGCGGACGAAATCCCGGCGGTGTCGCCAGTATGATGTAGTTGACCTCTTTGGCCTTGATGACGTTTTGATAAGCGTCAAGACCGGTGAAGCAATGGTCATCATTTACTGCCATTTTATCGGCAGATTTCTTCATCAGCGTGGCGCGGCTTTCCTCAAGGCGGTCTTTGAAAACATCGCCCATCGCTACGAGTTTGACGCCCTGCGCCGACGAGAAAGCATTTTCGACAGCCCCTGTGCCGCGTCCGCCGCACCCGATCAAGCCAATGCGAATTTCATCGCTGCCTGCGGCATAAGCGCCGGGAATGCCGATCAAATTCGCCGCCAGTGTCGAGCCAACCACTGCCGCAGAGGTCTTCATGAAATCGCGGCGCGAAGGTTTGGTCTTGTCATTTGAGTCCGTCATTTCATCTCCTTGAGAGTCCCTAGTCCTTAGTCTTTAGTCCTTAGTTTTGGTTGCCGGAATTTTCGCGATCAACAAAGCTAAGGACTAGGGACTAATTTAATCAGGGCTTTGTCTGGTAACTTTCGATTTCAAGCCTTTCAAGTTTTCCTGTTCGATGAGTGGATGCACGACGCGAAAGCCTATGTGTAAGGCGTCGGTGTGCCACCAGATGCTTTGTGGACGTTGCGGGTCGCGCTTGCTCCACTCTCTTTTTGATGCTTGACGTGCAGCGCTTCTCAGGCGCGGCGCGTCATCGTCCCACGAACCGCCGCGCACGCTGTTTGGATAGCGATGTTCGGTTGGCAGCAATACCGGCGCAACCGAGTTAGCTTTCAAGGTGCTGTAAAAATCTTTTGCATACGAATCCAAGCACCATTCAGCGACGTTGCCGTGCATATCGTACAAGCCCCAAGCATTCGGTTTTTTCTTGCCGACCGGATGCGGCGCGCCATCGGCATTGTCGGTGAACCAGGCGTAGTCTGCTAATTTTTTCGCGTCATCGCCAAACGAATAAGCGCTCTTTGCACCAGCCCGACAAGCGTATTCCCATTCGGCTTCGGTTGGCAGGCGATATAGTTTGCCGGTCTTCTGCGACAACCAACGGCAATACTCCATAGCCGCGTGATGCGTGATGCTGATGACCGGCTGGCGACCTTTGCCGTAGCCGAACGATTCATCTGCATAAGGCGGCGTCGGTTGCGTAACGGCATCGGCGGCGGTCGCTTGAGCATTGGCGTTGGCATTGGTTGACGCAGGGCTTTCAAGCTGTTGATAAAACGCAAAACGGTCGTACTCGTCCCAAGTCACTTCCATCGTCGCCATCCAGAATGCCGGAATGGTGACTTGGTGTTGCGGCCCCTCGTCATCGCCGCGACCCGCTTCCGCAACGGGACTGCCCATCATAAAATTTCCGGCGGGTATCGGCGTCATGGCAAATTTGACTTGAGTGCCGGGAATGGTTTCGGTGTAGGCTGTCATTTCCGCCGCTGAGTTTGCGCTTTGGAGAGTTGGAAAAGCGCCAGAGCGGTTGGTCGCGCCAACTAGAAAAAAGATGGCGGCGATCAGAATAGTCCAGCAGCTTTGCTTCATGGCCTCGACCGTTGTTGCGTAAAGTGGTGATGATGATTCAGGTAAAAAAAATCTTGCGCGTAGCCGTTTGTTGCTTGCTCGTTTGGTCTGCGAATATTGCCGCAGTCGCGTCGCGTTATGAATTCGCGGAACTACACATGGGCACGCAATTCAAAATCATTCTCTATGCAAGCAACGCGAAAATCGCCCACCGTGCGGCTCGAAAAGCATTCACCAGAATCAGGCGGCTAGATGCTATCATGAGCGATTATCAAGAGACCAGTGAGTTGAATCAATTCAGTCATCAAGGCGCAAACAAGCCAATAAAATTAAGCCGCGACCTGTTTCGCGTCCTCGACCATTCGCAGAAACTGGCGGCGCGCACCGCTGGCGCTTTCGATGTCACCGTAGGCGTACTCACACGCTTGTGGCGACGCGCCAGACGCACCGGAGAATTGCCCGATCAAGCGCACCTTGCACACGCCTTGTCGGTGACCGGTTATCAAAAACTGCATCTTGATGCGAAGACGCAAACGGCGTGGCTAGAGGCCGAAGGAATGCTTCTGGATGTAGGCGGCATCGCTAAAGGATATGCCGCCGATGCCGCGTTGCGGGTGTTGCAACAGCAAGGCATTCGTAGCGCTTTGGTGGCGGCAGGCGGCGACATAGCGGTTAGTGACGCGCCGCCGCACCAACACGGCTGGGTCGTCGCGGTTGCCGGAACGAATGCGGCGCGCATCAATGATGATTCGACGATTTATCTAAGGCTGGCCAACGCGGCGGTTTCGACTTCGGGCGACGCCCATCAATTCGTAGAGATTGACGGCACACGCTATTCGCACATCGTGGACCCGCACACCGGCCTTGGACTGGAGGGGCAGATGAGCGTCACGGTGGTGGCGCGGCGCGGCACTGCTGCCGACGCACTGGCTACGGCGGTGAGCGTGCTGGGCAAAGAGCGCGGTCTGAACTTGATAGACGAAACTACAGGCGCGGCGGCTTTGCTGATCAAAAAGCGCGCGCGTGGCTTTGTCATCAGCGCATCGAAGCGATGGCAAGAGGTGGAGAAACGTAGTAAGGTATCGGCGAAAAAAGCGGCGGGTGCTGCGGCAAAATAACAACACCAAATCGAACCATGACTCTTGATAGCTTGTGCGCCGCAACGCTTCAGTGGACGCCTGAATTTTTGCTTTTGCGAGGCGAAGAATGAAACGACGTGATTTTCTGGCTACCGGCGTAGCCGTAGGAGTGATGGGGTTGATGGACAAAAAAACGACAACGAAAAAAAGCGATGACCTACCAATGTGGCAGCCTTCGAAATATGCGACGGTGTTATTCGATGGCAAAGATTTAAGCGGCTGGGCGGCGCGCCAAGGCGGCGAGGCGAAATGGAAAATCAAAGATGGTTATATGGAAGTCGTACCGGGAACCGGCGACATTCATACCAAAGAAGGGTTCGGCGATTGTCACTTGCACGTAGAATTCTGGTTGCCTTTGATGGCCGATAAACAGGGGCAGGCACGCGCCAACAGCGGTGTTTATTTGCAAGGGCGTTATGAAGTGCAGGTGCTGGATTCTTACGGCTTGGATTCGCAGGACAACGATTGCGGCGGCATCTATAAAATCGCCAAGCCTCTGGTGAACGCCTGTCGCAAGCCCGAAGAGTGGCAGAGTTACGACATCGCCTTTCGCACGGCGCGGGTTGAAAACAAGCAGTTGAAAGAGAAGCCGCGCATCACGGTTTTTCATAACGGCGTGATGATTCACAACAACCTGGAAATCCCTATGCCGACGGGCGGCGCTATGGATGTGGATATGCGAAAAGCGGGGCCGCTGTTGTTGCAGGATCACGGCAATCTGGTGCGCTATCGCAACGTCTGGATTATGCCGGTTAAATAACTTGAGCAGAAAATTTTTTGTAGCAAGGTCGCAGCGTCCTCGGCGCGGCCCAATGATTACGGCACAGCGCCGTGGCGCGAAAATACTTGATTTGGTTCGAGCGATGTTGCTTGTCACGCCTGATACGCTGTGCTAATTTCAGGGTCTCGAAAAAAAGTTCTGGAGAAGACTATGGACATCAAAGAAAGAGTAGTGGAAAGCGTCAGCGTATTGGATTTGTCAGGCAAAATCGTGCTTGGCGAAGGCGATATTCAAATCAAAGAGCGCATACGGGATTTGCTCTCGGACGGACAGCGCAAAATTCTGTTGAACCTCGGCGATGTCAGTTACATTGATTCAGCAGGCTTGGGGGCGCTCATCAGCAGCTATGCGACGACCAAACGCGAGGGCGGACATTTGAAACTGGTCAACCTGACCAAGCGCGTGCAAGACCTGTTGGCGATCACCAAACTGATCACCGTCTTTGAAACTTTCGATAACGAAAAAGAGGCGCTGGAATCGTATTGATGCGGTTGGCAGCGTCGCGTTGACTCCGGGCAAGGGGCGGCATGAGCAAATGTTCGCCGTGGTTTTTGCCGCCGAATTTGCCAGCGAACCACAGGGGGCGTGTGCGTATAAATTATCCTGGCTCGCCCCCGAAGACTTTGCCGCAGCCTGCTTTTATCAATGCCGTTTAGAGTACCGCCTACAGGCCAATGGCATGAAGTTAAGCGGCATAGAGGTACCGCAGGCGGTCTAGCAGGCGGCGGACTTGGTTGCAGAAGCGCGAAATCCAAGTCTTAGCTTGCTGCTGTCCGCCGCAGGCTAGACCGCCTGCGGTACAGTTTTTCTTAACTCCATGCCATTAGCCTTCAGGCGGCAGTTGTCGCCTTCGATACCAACCGCCTGAAGGCGGAACACTAAACGGCGCACCTCTCCATTACGAGAAAACCGTTTCCTGAAAGCTATCATTCTGTTCAGGCATGAGTCCTGTCACACATTTTCTGTTGGGTTGGATGGTCGCCAACGCCGACGCTGACAATCAACGCCGCGAGCGCGTCATCATCACGCTTGCAGGAGTTGCGCCGGACGTTGATGGGCTGGGTGTCATTGCTGATGTATTGACGCGTCATTCCCAACATCCGCTCAACTGGTTCGCTCAGTATCATCACCTCTTCGGTCACAATCTGAGCTTTGGTCTGGTGCTTTCGGCTCTGGCCTTTTTCGTAGCGCAGCGCAAATGGCAAACCGCTTTGCTCGTCTTTTTCAGCTTTCACCTGCATCTGTTGGGCGACCTGGTTGGGTCGCGCAGTCCCGACGGTTATCAATGGCCTATGGTTTATCTGTGGCCATTTTCCAACGCGGTGCAATTGCTATGGAACGGGCAGTGGGCATTGAACGGCTGGCAGAATTTTGTCATCACGGGAGTTGCGCTGTTGGCGGTGTTTGCGCTTGCCGTCAAACGCGGCTACTCGCCGCTTGAGATGATTTCCGCTTCGGCAAACCGCAAATTTATCGAGACCCTGCGCCGCCGTTTTCAGAGCAGCAAGTGAAATTGTTTGGCGTCTCGCCTTCAGGTGGAATCTCTGCGAGCGAAAAATTTCACCTGAAAGCGAGACGCCAAACTTTACTTATCCTCATTTATCCTCAGGGTTGTTGCGTCGCCAGAGCTTTGACGCGGTCTATGCTCTGCTTAATCGCCGGGTCGTTGGTCGCCGCAAAAGCTTTTTCGTAAATCCGCAGCGCCTGTTGATACTGCTTGTCGCTCTCATAAACATACGCGAGTTCGGACAATGCGGGAACCGAATCGGGCAAGAGTTGAATGGTGATTTCCAAAGCCTCCATTGCCTTGCGCGTCTTGCCGCTGCGTGACAAAGCGATGCCGTAATAGAGCCACGCCTGCCCGTTATCGGGATTTTCTCTGGCTAACCTTTCAAGCGGCGCTACTGCTTTTTCAAACTGCCTGCCGCCCAGATAAGCGCGCCCCAAAACATTGGCAGTCTGCAAATCATCGCGCCGCGTTTTCAACTGCTCGCCGACGTTTGCTGCTTCGTTCCATAAGGCATTCGCGCTTGCTGCTTGTGTGACCTTGCGGGCTTTTCGCATCAAGCTTTCGGCTAATAATTCCAGCGCCGCTTCATCTTTGTCGTTGGCTTTCACGGCTTCACGAAGCGCAAGTATGGCTTTGTCGTCATCCTCTTTTTTGAAATACATCAAGCCGACCAGATAAGCATTGGCTCCGGCTTCTTTGGCGTTGTCGCTTTTGCTGGTGGCAAGCAGCGATAATGCTTCATCAAAGCGTTCGAGAAAATAGTACGCCCGACCAAGTGTAGTTTTCGCGGCGGGGTCAACTTCGCGTTTGGCTTTGGCGGTGATTTCGATATAACGCTTGAGCGGTTCCAGGCTCTTGCCATATTCGGCTAACAAAAAATGCGACAGGCCGATGGTGTAAAAAGCGGCGGCGATGTCCGGGCTTGCAGGCGTTTGCACTTCGAGCAACTCAACAGCACGCGAGAGCGGCAACTCGACTTTGTTGTAGCGTTTCAATTTGAATTCGCAAAGCCCTATGTAATACCACGCTCCGGCAGCGTCCGGGCGTTCGCGCACGAGGTCTTGAAACTCGGCAAGCGCGCTGCGAAAATCGCCTTTGTTATACAGCGCAACACCACGCTCCCAATCGGCAGCAGTGGCATTGGCCGCAAGAAGCACTACAAGCAGAAGTGCTGTCAACGAGTTTTTGAAACGGCTTTGCATTGGGGAGAAATTATGACACGCTCGGCTTGACTCATCAAACAATCATCGGTGCAGGCGGACGTGTCCGTTCAGGCAAGTTTTTGCTGCGCGTCTCTGCGTGCCCTTGGTGTCCGCTGCGGTAAAATTCATGAGAACCGCAGCGGACCTCAAGGACGCGCAGAGTATGCTCATCGTTGAAAGGAAATCTTCACTACTGCAAATTGCTCACCAACTTTTCAGGCTGTCTGACGAGCGGCAAAGCGCGCTAATTTTTCATGAGTCAAGCGACCGAAAGCGTTCTTTTGTTCAAGCGGCAAGGTGTGCGACTGACTAAGCCACTTTGTCAATCACCCGAACGCGGGACTCCGAAGATTTGACGCTCATCGGATTCCAGCATAGAATCACCCGTTGAGCAGGTGTAGATAGCAGGTGTCTCAATCAATCATTGCAAGCAATTGACCCCACGAACCGAAATGTCTTATGCAAACACCAAAACCGATTCAACTCAGCGATATTCTTGACGAAATTGCGCGCGGCTCCAGCTTGGACCAATCCCTCAATCTGATCGCTCAAAAAGCGCGTGCCGATTTGCAAGCGCCAAGCTGCAAAATCTGGGTGGTGAAACACGGCGATATTTGCGAACAATGTCCGCTGGCCAGCGTCTGCGCCAATCGGCAAATGTGTTTGCATCTGGCCGCAGTCAGCGGCTCGACGCCCGAAAAAGAATATCCGCGCATTCCCATTTCGCTGTTGAATACTTCGTTAATCGTGCGCGGCGGGATCGCCAACTTCGACGACGACCATTCGGCAGGCGAAAAATTATTCCACGCCCAACTGGAAGAATACCCGGACAGCACCAACGCCTACGCCCTCTATCCGCTGCGCGGCGTCTCCGGCACGGTCGGTTTAATCGGCGTTTTCAACCATCGCCCACTAGACCAATATGCTTTGCAGGCGCTGGCGCAATTGTCGCCCGCCGCCGTTGCCGCCATTCGCGTTGCTGAATTGCAAGCCCGTTGCGAAGGGCTGCGCCTTCAACTGGAACAAGGCGTGCCGCCGTCCAGCGCTGCGGCGACCGGCGCATCTTCAAGTGAAGCATTGCAAAGTCTGCAAGAGCAATATGAATCGTTACTGAAAAAATTAGACGACCAGCGCCAGGAAGCCTTGTGGCTTACCAGCGAAGTTGAAGCGCGGCGAAACGATCTGGCTGGCTTGCAGGTGACCTTACAGCAATTGGAAGAAAAACTCGCGCTGCTGGAAGCGAACAACAACGAGTTGCGCGACTATAACACTGTGCTGGTGGAAAAATGCGAAGCCCTCGAAGACGAATTGCGCCGCGCCGAAGAAGCCGCCTTGCATCGTCACGCCGCGCCAAATGAATTTGCCGGAGCCAACGACTTGACCAGCGCCGATGAGCCTTTGCCGGACGCGCCGCCACCAGTGGGCGAGGCCGAACAGCGCCAGGCCGAGGAGATCGAACGCCTGCACAGAGAAGTGAATCGCTTACAGAAAGAGAATGAAAAACTCGCCAAAGAAAATCTTGAGATCACTCAGGTCAATGAAGACTTGAGCGCGAGTGGCAAACTCGCCGAAGCGCGCTTGCTGGAATCCGAACGCGAAAACCGCGATTTGAAAGACGCGAAAACGCAGTTGGAAGACGCCCTCAAGCAATTGGAAGCGTTGATTCCGAAACTCGAAGAATCGGTCGAACAACTCAGCCGCCGAACCGAATCCAGCGAACATCTCAGCGCCGAGCTTGAACAACGCAATCGCGCTCTCGCCGACGAGAGTAAACGCCTAGCCAACAAAGCGCAGGTCAATGCTCGACTCATCGCACAACTCTCGCATGAACTGCGCCATCCGGTCAGTTCGATTGTTGGCTTCACTTCTCTTTTGCTCGATGATCCGGCCTTGCAGCTTGCCGACAAACAGCGTCATAACCTGGAACGCATCGCCGGGAATGCGCGTGATTTGTCCGACTTTATCAATCAAATTCTTGATTACTCGAAAATCGAAGCCGGGCGCATGGAGGTATATGCCGAGCCGGTGGATTTGCCGGAGGTCATCGAAAAGGCCGTAGCGGTCGCCGAAGGCTTGCGGGGCAATCGCCCGATCACTTTGCAAATTGAATTGGCGGACGATCTGCCGACCCTTCGCACCGATCAGACCAAGCTCCAACAAATCCTGGTGAATCTGTTGTCCAATGCTGTGAAGTTCACCGAGCAGGGCGAAGTCCGCATCCTGGCTTCATTGGCCGACGACACGCATCTACGCCTCGCCGTAGCCGACACCGGCATAGGCATTTCTGAAGCCGACATTACGAAAATCTTCGCCGAGTTTTCGCAAGTCAAAAGCGCCAATCGCACCGACAAAACTGGCTCTGGGTTGGGGCTGGCCATCACCCGACGCCTGACCCATCTGCTCAAAGGCGACATTGAAGTGTTCAGCAAAATCGGCGAAGGCTCGATGTTCGTTGTCACCTTGCCGATTCGCATCGAATCCAGCGAAGCCATTTTGACCGATGCCGAAGCGCCGCCGCTTGACCCCGAACGCACGGCTTTATTGATGTGCAGGGAAGTGGCGACCGCCTATCTGATAAAAAAATATTTGCTCGAAGTCGGTTATTCGGTGGCCGTCACGGACGATCTGGGGCGCGGGCTGGACATCGTGGCGATGGCGAAACCGGCAATCATTCTCGTTGATCTGGAAGCGTTGGAAAATGCTGCCGGTGCGGTGAGCCAAATCGCCAATCGCAAAGAGACAGGCCGCATCATCGCGTTTTCAACGGCGCGCCATCTGGAAACTCAAGCTGTACAAAATGGCGCGGATATTTTTCTGACCAAGCCTGTCGCCAGAGATGCCTTGATAGCCGCTCTCGCAGAGCCGAAGCCCTCGGCTCCCAATTATATTTTAGTGGTTGATGATGACGCGGACACGGTGGAAATTGTCGCGGCGATGCTGGAACACAAAGGCTATGAAGTGAAGACCGCTGCCAACGGACGCGAAGCCATGAACTTGCTTCAGCAGCAAACTCCACAGGCGCTGATTCTGGATTTGACCTTGCCGGAGATGGATGGCTTTGAAGTCGCGCATCATTTGCGCTTGCAGCCGTTGTGGCGCGACCTGCCTTTGGTGTTGTTGACGGCTCGCGATTTGTCGAATGAAGAACGCGCCGTGCTGCAAAACGACACCCGCCACTTGGTGCAGAAGGGCAGTTTCACTCGCGACGATTTGCTCAACGAACTTGACAAGGCCATCAATGAAAGTCACACCATCAAGCAGTAAAATGTTCAAGGCTGTTAGCGTATGCCGTATGGAAAATCTCTTGACGCATCAGATTTCGCGCATAGATAAAAGGGAAAGACCATTGCCATAGCGGGGATTCCGTAACCTCGAACAAGTAGTGAGCGGCGACTAAGGGCAAACCGCCGAGCCGCTCTGCGGGTTCAACTAAAGGACAAGCAACGATGTTGAAAGCAGAAATTATCGCCATCGGCTCAGAGTTGTTGACGCCGTATCGCGTGGACACCAATTCGCTGTGGCTGACCGAGCGTTTGAATTCCATAGGCATTCACGTTCATTTGAAAACCGTGGTCGGTGACGATGAAGCGCGCCTGGAAGAAACCCTAAGCCATGCCTTGCGCCATTCGGACATCATCGTTTCAACCGGCGGACTGGGGCCAACCGAAGACGACATCACCCGCAAAGTCTTTGCGCGAGTCACCAATCGGCAACTCAAACTTGATTATGAAATCCTCGAAAACCTGCGCCAACGCATGGAGAGTCGCGGCTTCAAAATGACGCCCAACAATGAGCGGCAAGCTTTAGTGCCGCGTGGCGCAACCGTGTTGCCCAATCCCAACGGCACCGCCCCCGGTTTGAAGTTGGACGAAGACGGCAAGCTGGTCATTTTATTGCCCGGGCCGCCGCGTGAAAATCAACCGATGTTCGATATCTGCGTGATGCCCGAATTGGAAAAACTGTCACGCGGCATACGCATCGCCACGCGTTTGTTGAAAGTCACAGGCATCGGCGAATCGCAGATGGACGATATGATTGCGCCGATTTATCAGCAATACACCGACATCACAACGACGGTGTTGTTCACCAATTCGGAAATCGAAATTCATCTGGCGGCGCAGGCCGAAACCTTGACGCAGGCGCAGGCGCGTGTGAATGAACTTGCTGAAAAACTCGAAGAAAAGCTCGATTTATATTGCTATTCTTCACGAGGCGAGATGCTGGAAGAGGTCATCGGCAGGAAATTAAAACTCAAAGGCTACCGCCTGGCGACCGCCGAAAGTTGCACGGGCGGATTGGTCGCCGAACGCCTCACACGCATTGCCGGAGCCAGCGATTACTTTATCGGCAGCGTCGTCAGTTACAGCAACGAAGCCAAGATGGGGTTGTTGAACGTGACCAAAGAGATGCTTGATCGAAGCGGCGCGGTCAGCGGCGAAGTCGCCGAAGCGATGGCTCGCGGTATCAAAGAGCAGACCGGCGCAACCATAGGCGTCAGCGTCACCGGCATAGCCGGCCCCGGCGGCGGCAGCGACGCCGTACCGGTCGGCACTGTTTACATAGGTCTGGCCGATGATGTAGGCGCGTCGAACAAACGCTTGATTTTACCCGGCGACCGCGAGTTGATCCGCGCACGCGCCGCCAGCGCGGCCCTCGAATTAGTCCGCCGCAGATATTTATTATAGATTCTCTTTGCAATGATCAAAACGCGCCGCAAAGTTTTTTGGCTTATCGCCTTATTGGGATTGGGCGGAGTCATCATTTATTTCCTGGCGACCCAACATATTTTCAGAGCCGTATCATGGGATGGACACGATGAAACTGATGTTGACGGCAGCCGGATTGGTGTTGGCTCAACCGATTGGAAATCTACTGATGGCGTATGGGTTTTTGAAGTAAGCAGATATTACTCCTCGCCGGAGAATGCTAGAAACGCACTGGAAAAAATATTGGAGAACCACGGGACTATTATTGAGCGCAAGAAAAAACCGAAGGCTTTCTCTGATGTGGATGAGCGAATTATTAAGTCTTTCACCAATGCCAACCCTGAAAAGAACGCTGTCACCTTAATCAAATTACGCAACAATGAAATCTATTTTGGGAAAGCGGCTTCTTTGGAGGCAGTTTTAGCTTTTGAAAGAGCCTGGCTCAAGCTGGAGTGGTGATTCCGTAATCAATGATTGGCGATGCTGCTGTAGTCGGAATTTAACCGATTCATTTTGATAAACCTCATGGGTAATGCAATTGAAAATCTGCTTGACGAACTCGAAGAAGCGAAGCGCCGCTTCGATGCTGCCGCGCCACAACAAATCACTCGATGCCTTGAAAAGCTCTCCCACAGCCGGTTTCAAGGCGCTGACCAGTTGATTCGCTGTCATGAAATCCTGTTATTCATCCGCGCTTATCCGTTCAACGAAACCATACGCCAACACAGCGATGCGCTGTTGGAATCATTTCTTGAACGAGTCGAAGCGCTGCGCGCAAGCGCTGCCGAGATGTCGCCTTTGGATGCGCCGGAAGTTTCGGGCATCGTCGGCACAGTGGTTTCGGCGGCCTTCAGTTATAAAATCGCGCAGTGGTTCACGCAACGCTTTCCGAAAAACATAGATGTGGATTGGGAGGCGTATCAAAAGAAAGAGCGACTCGGCGTTGTCTTGCCGCGCTTGCTGCCGCTGCTGGATGAAGACGCACTGGTGGAAGCCAACGTCCCTTATCTGGATTGGCTGCACGCGGCAAAGCCCGCCTCGGAAAGCGATTTGTCATTCCTGTTGCGCTGTGTTGCCAATTTGCCGATCACAGAAAAAGAGAAAGCCGCGCTCTATGATTCGCTGGAACTGCCGATTTACTGGACGCTCGATGATTCGCGCTTGACGCGCACGCGTATGCGGCTGGCGACGCGAAAGTTTTTTTATCACAACGCGCCGCTCCTGCAACGCCGCGAGGTGTCCATAACAAAAGAGCTTGAAAGTGCGCCGCTACGCTTGCAGCAGCTCTCCGTGAAAGAAGGCGAACGAGCCTTGGATTTGGCGCGGGCGTCTTCGGCTTCGCGCTACCGCGAGTTGTACGGCTTCACGCATGGCGAGGCCGGGCGCGTCACCAAAACCAATTTGGGGCGCGGCGTTGAGGCTTTGCTGTACGAATTGCCGCCGCCTTGTCGTCTGCCTTGGCGCGCTTATCATTGCGCTATGATGTTCAAAAATGGCGTAGCGATTGGTTACGTTGAAACCCTCTCGTTGTTTGAGCGCACAGAGGTCGGGTTCAACTTGTACTACACCTTTCGGGAAGGCGAAACGGCGTGGTTGTATGCGCGCCTGCTCAAGCTGTTTCATCAACTTTTCGGCGCGACCTGTTTTTCCATAGACCCTTATCAAATTGGCTTTCATAACCATGAGGCCATCGAATCGGGAGCCTTCTGGTTTTATCGCAAACTTGGATTTCGCCCAATAAAACCGGACATTTTGCGTCTGGTTGAAGCGGAAGAAGAGAAGCTGGCGAAGCACAAAGAATATCGCACGCCGCCTCGCGTGCTTCGCAAAATTGCCGCCGGTCACTTGCTGTTTGAAATCGCGCAGGCGTCGAACGACTGGGATCATTTTCAACTTCGCCATCTGGGACTTGCCGTACAGAAGCGTCTGGCGGATGACTTCAACGGCGATGCCCAAACGCTGCGCGAGAGTGCAACTACAGGCATCGCGCAAGCCCTCAAGTTGCGGCTTTCGACGATGCCGACAGCGGCACGTCAGGGGTTTGAAAATCTGGCGATGGTGCTGGCGATGGTTGCAGATTTGCCGCAATGGTCAGCCGATGAAAAGCATCTGGTACGGCAAATCGTGCAGGCAAAATTGTCCGCCGCCGAAGCGGAATATCTGCGCCTGCTGCAACGCCACGAGCGCTTGCGCGCCGCCATCCTGCGGCTCGGCTCGGCAGGTGCGGCTTGAGGAAATGACAGATGAGGTCGTAAGCCAACTACCTTACGACCTCATCTGTTTAGATGTCGTGCTTCTTTTTCAGATTGTGGACGTGAACCTTCGAGACGCCCAGCTTACGGGCGGCGCGAGTCAAACTGTTATTGGTTTGTCGCAGCGCATTGCGCAACAAAAAGCCTTCCAATGTGCGTTTGGCTTCGTGCCAGCGCGGCAACTGCGTGCCATCAAAGACCAGCCGATTGTCATCGGTGAACAGAATCTGCTCTTCGTATTTCAACGACACGCGATTGTACTCATCGCCCAGCCAGGCATCTTCGAGCGTGTTGATAATTTCGCTGGCGCGGGTGAGTTGGGTGCGACCGGCACGGGTGTCGAGGTTGTGAAAGGCTTCGGCCAGACCGATGGTCGCTTCCAAATCAAGAAGGCGAATTTTTGCGGCGGGCTTGGCATTACTGGCAATTTCTATGGCTTCCTGCAAGGTTTCGGTTGCCGATTTGAATTCGTGGGTTGCCAGATAGACTTGACCTAGAGCAATCCGTGCGCGCATTTTCGCTTCCGCCGAATGACCGTGGTCAGCTTGCTCTACGGCTTTCTTCGCATAGTTGGCGGCTTCGTCGAGTTCGTTTTGTTGCAGGGCTAAAGTAGCAAGAACGGCCAAGGCCGAACCTTCACCGGCAGGATCGCCACTTTGTATCTCGCGGCTGTCGGTCGCCAGTTTTTCGGCGCGCTCAAAGCGTTTCAAACGCAGCAAAGCCGTGGCTAAATGCAACTGACTGTCGGCGCGTTCCGGCTTTAAATCATAACGCTCGAACACCGTATTGGCCTCTTTGTAAATATCCAGCGAATCCTGATACTCGCCCAAGGCATACTTCAAATCGGCGGTTCCCAACAGCGCCTGGGCATAGTGGCGGCCTTTCTCGTAGGTTTTCAAAATGCGTGCGGCTTCTTCATAGGCCGCGGTCGCGGCTTCGATTTCGCCTTTTTCTCTGAACACCGCCGCCTGCTCCGAAGTAATCAGGCCGCGCAAAAATTCCGCTTTTTTGGCGCTGCGCCCTTCCAGTTGCTCCTGCGCCTTCGCCAGATGAACGCCAGCCTGTTCCAGATTGCCTTGTTTACAGGCCACCTTGGCCAACTCCACCAACGACCGCGCAATGCCATACGGCTCATCATTGAACAGATAGAAGTAATAGGCGCTTTGCAACAGGGTTTGCGCGTTGTCCTCGCTATCCATCAATAAAGCCAATCGCCCTTTGGCCAGTGAAAAACGCGCCGCGAGATTAATCTCGCCTATGCGTTTCATCACTTGTTCCAATAACAAATAAGCATCGTGAAGCCGGCCAAAATACATGGCCACTTCGGCTCGAATTACCATTTCAGTAGGATCGTCAGTTCGACGCTCGGCAAAAACTTCTTCGACGGCGAGGAACTGTCCGGTATCTACCAAATCTTCGTAGTTGTCTTGTGTAGCTCGCTTTTCCATAGCAAACACTCCTTATATTTAATTGGTATGACCCGTGAAGTGCAGTTAAGCCCGCGAACGACTTACATACACTTCCCCTTGTTCAACAAAACGACATACAAGAGTAGCTTAATGTTAAGCGCTAGGCATTCGTGCCATCAGAACTACCAGATAAATATATATCCCATATTTATCTGGTATTGATGTCCTGAGTTTTATCGGGATTAAGCTCAACGACAGATTATCAAGAGTGAAAGAGCATTACAAGCTGAATTTAAGAATTTTATAAACTTTTCGTTAAGCGAAGTTAATAAGTCTGAGGAGGTGAAGAATGGAATAAAGAGGCAGGTAAGTTCCCTACGACGGTCCACAAATAGCTGTCTTTGTGGACCGCCGTCAAATCTTATTCCGCCGAAACCGTATAACGATGTCCTTCCGAATCGCTGATACCGCTGCCGGTTTCCGAATGAAATCTATGACCTAACGGACAGGTAAACCACACCGCATCTTCTGTGGAGGATACCTTTCGCAGGGGGTTGTAACATTTTGGGCATTTCATAGCCATATTCTACCATAGCTTGTCAATATCTGGGCATTTTTCTCAATTAATTTCCTAAAACCTGTACCAACTCTTCAACCGCCGCCGCCGATTTCTGCAACGCCGCACGTTCATCCGTGGTCAGGTTGATTTGCACAATCTCTTCGATGCCGCGCTCGCCCAGCTTGACCGGCACGCCTACGAACAAACCGTTGATGCCGTACTCACCTTCCAGGTAAGCGGCACAAGGGAGAATTTTCTTTTTGTCTTTCAAGATGGCTTCGGTCATCTCTACAGCCGCTGCCGATGGTGCATAGTAAGCTGAACCGGTCTTCAACAAGCTAACGATTTCCGCGCCGCCATTGGCCGTGCGCGTAACAATCTGGTCAATCTGCTCTTTGGAAAGTAAATCGGGCAGCGGTATGCCAGCAACCGTACAGTAACGCGGCAGCGGAACCATAGTGTCGCCGTGGCCGCCCAACACAAACGCCGTGACGTTTTCCACCGAAACTTTTAAGGCCTCGGCGATGAACCAACGCATACGCGCCGAATCCAAAACTCCGGCCATGCCGATGACGCGCTCTTTGGGTAAGCCCGAATGCTTCAAAGCGACGTGGCACATGGCATCCAAGGGATTCGAGACCACGATGATGATGGGATTTTTGGAATACTTCATGATTTCATCAGTGACTGAACCGACAATCCCAGCATTGGTTTTCAACAGGTCATCGCGGCTCATGCCGGGTTTGCGCGCCAGCCCCGAAGTGATGATGACGACATCGGAATCCGCCGTCTCTTTATAGCCGTTGCTGCCGACCAGCCGCGCATCGTAGCCTTCAATTGGCGCGGTCTCGTTCAAATCCAGAGCCTTGCCTTGCGGCATTCCTTCGATGATGTCCACCAACACGACATCGCCGAGTTCTTTATCAACCAGACGCTGCGCGGCGGTGGCACCGACGTTGCCGCCGCCGACTACGGTGATTTTTTTTCTTGCCATGATTCCTCCCAATAGTAGTTGTCCGATGCCGCCGCGCAGAGGCCAAAACCAGTCCTCTAGTCTGTATTCTGCGCTACGGCATCGGTGTATTAATCAAGCCGGAAATTGTAGCTCACCGTTTGCCAATCGTAAATCGGGAATCACTTTTCTGTAGCGGGGAAATTCGCCAGTTGATTGTGTATTCTGCGGTCGTGCGCTGGCACCACGATCAATTCCGGATAGCGCTTCATCAACAGGTGAACCTTGACGATGGAACGGCGCACCCCGTCTTCATCCAGGTCAACCAGCTTGCGCGACATCCACGGGCGTTCGGTAGGAATCTGCTCGCCTTCTATTGCCCAGGTCAAATCGCCGATAAAGAGCAGGCGTTTGCCTGAGCGCAAATTTACAAACATCCCCACAGACCCAGGCGTGTGTCCTGGCAAAGGCACCAGCACGATGCTGCCATCTTTGAAAAGGTCTAAGCTGCGGTCAAAGTTTTCATAGGCGCTGTCGGTAAACTCAAACGGATGCCATTTGAGTTTGCCGCTCAGGTGTTGCACCAACTCGCTGCTTGGCAAGGTGTGTATATAGGCTTCTTCATCTTTGGCAAGCCAGGTTTCCGCTTGCGGAAAATCTTCCAGCCCACTGACATGATCCCAATGCGAATGTGAAATAATCGCCATTTTGATGTCGTTCGGCGAGATGCCTTGCGCCTGCAATTGCGCGGCGGCGCTGGTTTCTTTATCGTATTTCGCGCTCGCCCGCATCAAGGCCGGAATGGTTTTGATGTGTTCGTCCACATTGATGCCGAATCCGGCGTCGAAGATAAACGTCGCTTGCGGATGTCGAATCAAGACCGCCGCCATGCCGCTTTCATAGGTTTCCGACCAACTGCCGCCGCGAAATATATACGCTTGTTTGCTAGTCATCTTGCCGCATTTGATAATCGAAAGCGTGGTCTCTGGCAAGTTTGCCAGAGCCGTTTTTTCTGGCGTTGCGAAATGGTCGGAATCGCCTTTATACATTTCGACATTGATGGGTTTGGCGGTGAAGGTGCTGGCAAATAGCCCAAATCCAACGACCAATAAAATCACCAGCAGTAGGAAAAATCTTTTCAAAAAATTTTTCATCAGGTCCCCTCAGAATTAATAAAACTACGGAGAGGTTGTACCCTACTTGCCTCCATCAGGCAATCTAAAGTGGCGCGTCACGGCTATTATTTTTCACCTTGCGGCGGTCAGTTTTTTGGGTGCCAGCACGATGTCCAGCTTTTGTATGCGTCCCGCTTCATTCACTTCGCAATGAATCGTAAAGCGTTCGGCGATTCCCGCTATCTTGCAGTCGTTTTCGGCAATGAGGGCGGGCAAGCCATTCAGCGTAGTAAAAGCGAAAGATAAAACTCCTGGAATTTTTTTCGCCAGACCAAAGATCAAGCGCATCACCTTGCGGCGACCGTAAATCGGCTTGATGGCAGCATAAACGTCGCCGCCGCCATCCGACACGCTGACCACATCTTCGGTCAGCAACTGCTCTAGCCCGGCGATGTCGCGTTGGTCCAGGCAGTAGAGAAAACGCTCTAATGCCTGGCGCGTCATCGCCGTCAAGTTCGCTGTTTTTCCGGGGCGCTTTTTTTCATACGCGCTCAAAGCTTTTCTGGCGCGATGCAAAATCACTTTGGCGCTGGTTTCCGAAATGCCTAACGCTTCCGCTGTCTCATTGGTCGTGTAATCGAAAACATCGCGCAGCAACAGCACCGCACGTGCTGTCGGCGACAGGGCTTCGAGCGCCAGCAAAAACGCGAACGAGATACTCTCCAACATTTCATAACGCGCCGCTGGCGAAGCGTTTTCCGAGGTCGGCGGATCGTAAGACGGCGGGTCTGCCAAACTATCCGTAGGCACAGGCGTGGGCAGCCATTCGCCCACATAGCCGCGCCGCTTGCGCCTACGTAACAGGTCGCGGCTGAGATTGAGCGCCACGCGCACCAGCCACGGCCTCAGCGGTTCCTCCATACGCTGCGGCGGTTTTTCCAGCGCCTTGACGAAGGTCTCCTGCACAATCTCGTCGGCATCGGCAGCATTGCCCGTCATGCGATAACACAAGCCCCATAAAAATTGATGATTGGCGTTATAAATCTCTGCGCTGATAGCCATAGTTTCCGTTTTCCATTTCCCGTGATGAAAACGAGGTTACACCGCAACGGCACGACTGACGGGGTGATACGCGGCAATTTTTTCAGCGGCCAGTTTGGCGCTCGCCAAACTGGCATCCACCAGCACGCCCTCTTTGCCTACCCAATCGCCAGCCACAAACAAGCCCGGCACCTCTTTCACCTCCACCTCCGGACGACCTTGCGTGCCGCCCTGTTTCGCCAGCGGCAGCGCGTGCATTACCACTACAGAAGGCAAAAATCGGCGTTGCGTCAGCACCTCGCGCCAGCCCGGTTGCAGCAAATCCATCAAGGCTTCCAAGCCGCGCTCGTCCGCCTCATTCGCTTCGTTCTGCTCGGCAGGCAAATATTTCATCAGGTGAATCAACGCGCCACCGGCGGGTGCAAGCTGCGCCGCTGCTGAATGCACAGACAAATAAAATGGCTGATCAATGCCCAACGCGAAGGTTGCTTTTTCAACCGGCAAGCGTTTCAAAGCAAGGTCCAGACACGCGGCCTTCACGGCAATGGCTTGATCCGCCCAGCCTTGCAACGCCGTGGTTTCGCCATTCTCTACAAGCGATACGGCAAGCTTGGGACTGGCGGCAATCACCACTACATTGCTTTCAAAAAGGCGACCATCGGCAAGCCGCACGGCTTTTACAGAGCCATCCGCATGGCGCTCTATCCGTTCAACCTTCGCGCCGGTTTCGATCACCGCTCCGGCCTTTACCGCGACCTCGCGCACCCCGTCAACCAGGGTCTGCCAGCCTTTATCCAAATACAACACGCCTTGGCTCAAGGCCTTTTGCAATTGAGAAATCGCCACCCCCGCGCTCATCAAATCGGGCGCGTTCACATATGTCGAAAGCCGTATCACCGCTTGCAACAAGGCGCTCACTTCGTCGTGCGAAATTTGTTGCTTGAGCCATTCGCGCACCGTCATTTTCAGCAAAGGCTGACAATCAATTTTTTGCACCGAGCCTAATAATTTCCCCAGCTCCATCTTCGCGGAAAGCCCGAAAAGACTGGTCGTCAACAGCGATACCAAACCGCCCGGCAGCGTGTATTTGACGCCGTGTTGCACTGCGTAAGCGTTCGCCGTAGCCGCCGGTTTGCCTTGCGGCTCGATGCCGAGTTCGCGCAAGACCGCTATGCCGTGACCCGCTCGATAGAGCGCGTGCGCGCCGATGTTAAGAAAATAGCCATCCTGTTCTTTGGTGCGCGCCCGTCCACCAAGCGCCGTTGCCTGTTCCAGCAAGCGCACGCTTTTTCCCTGTCGAGCGATGAAGGCAGCGGCGGTCAATCCGGCGAGTCCTCCGCCAATGATGATGGCATCAGTTTTGTGATTCGTAGTCTGCATACAATTTTTCTCCTTACGCCTGTGATGTCAAAGTTCACAGACATCACGATTGACCTGTCTGAAAGGTTACAGGCGGCGAAGAAATTTTTGAATAGACAATGGCAAGAAATCATTGGCGCGAGAGCGAAACGATAATCCCTACGGCAAAAGGTAATCAGCCGCAAAATCGTTTCGTCGCGCTTCACTGCTCTTTGAGCAGGCCGTCGAAGATCATATCGGGGCCGAGCCGTGCAGTTTGAAACGATATGAAGGTCAGCGCGTCGCGCAATTTGGTGATGCCTAAATCGCCTATCGCTTCGAGGCCCTGGCCGATAATTTTCGGGGCGATGGCGACTACCATTCGATTGACCAGACGCGCCGCCAACAGCGCCGTAATGATTCCCGCGCCGCCTTCGACCAACACCGATTTAATGGAACGCCGGTGAAGTTCCATAAGCAAGGCTTCGAGATGGACGCGCTGAGAATGCGGTTCGTTGGGCAAGAGCAACACTTCTGCACCGCTCTTTTGTATCGCTGCGATGCGGGTTGCCGCCGCCGTTGTCGTCGTTGCGATAAGGGTGCGCGGCGCGGCTTCCGGGCGCAAAACATTGGCATCAATTGCAATCTGTAAGCTGCCATCAACGATGACGCGCAGTGGGTCGCGTCCGTCAACGCGCCGCACATTCAAGCGCGGATTGTCCGCCAGCACCGTGCCGATGCCGACCAGTATAGCGTCGTGTTCGGCGCGCAGTTGATGCGCGAGTTGCAACGAATCATCGCTGCTGATCCATTGCGAATCGCCGGTGCGAGTCGCCAAGCGCCCGTCCAGCGAGATCGCAAATTTCAAGGTCACAAATGGCAGCGTCGGCATAGCCTCAATTCTAACCTTTCACTTTGATATGAGCATCAACATGGCAGTTTAGCCTGACGACGGGGATTCGTCATTGTCAGTTTGCGTAGCGCTGCAAATCTGCTGCAACGACTGCCTAAACCTGAAGACCGAGAGCCAAGGATTTGCAGAGTGCTGGCGGCAAAAGCTAATATGACAGCGTATGATTGTGGAATTGGTAAAAGAGTTTTCGTTTGAGTCAGCGCACCGTTTGCCGATGGTGCCGGAAGATCACAAATGTGCGCGGCTGCACGGTCATTCGTTTCGTTGCGAAGTCGCGGTGCGCGGCACGGTGAATGAAGAAAAAGGCTGGTTGATAGACTACGCAGAAATCAGCGCGGCGTTCGAGCCGCTGCGAAAACAATTAGATCATTATTACTTGAACGAGATTGACGGATTAGAAAATGCCACCAGCGAAAACCTGGCGCGCTGGATTTGGCAGCGCCTCGCGGAACGCTTGCAGGGACTTTTGCATCGCGTCACCATACGCGAAACCTGCACCTCACGCTGCGATTATTTTGGGGAATAGTCATCAGTCCTTAGTTCCTAGCCCTTAGTCCCTAGTCCTTAGCAATGACTTGAAACTGGCTCCTGTAGCCACTTTCAGCACTTTGCATTGACCATTGCGGACAGCGTAAATCTGAATGTGAAAAGCTACGGACTAAGGACTGATGACTAAGGACGAAGGACGAATCATGCGAATCACGGAAATTTATCAAAGCATACAGGGTGAATCTAGCTATGCAGGTTTGCCTTGCGTGTTCGTGCGAACGACGGGTTGTGATTTGCGCTGTAGCTGGTGCGATTCGGAATTCACTTTCACTGGCGGCACGACGATGCGCCTTGATGACATCATCAGCGAAGTCGAAAAGTATGATTGCCAACTGGTGGAATTGACCGGCGGTGAACCGCTCCTGCAAAAAGAGATTTACGAATTGGCGACCCGCTTACTGGATGCCGGACACACGGTGTTAATCGAAACCGGCGGTCACCGCGACATTTCCAAACTCGACCCGCGCGTGATTCGCATCATGGATTTGAAATGCCCGGATTCGGGCGAGTGCGAAAACAATCTCTGGTCAAACCTGGAACACCTGCGCCCCTTTGATGAAGTGAAGTTCGTCATCGCCAGCCGCAAAGATTACGACTGGACGTTGCAGACCATTCGCCAGCATCAACTCGAAGGCCGCGTTGGCTTGCTTCTTTCAACGGTCTTCGGCGCAGTCAAAGCCGAACAGGTGGTGGACTGGATGCTGGCCGACAAATTGCAGGCGCGCTTTCAACTGCAACTTCACAAATATATATGGGAACCTAATGCGCGCAGCGTGTAATGAAAGCTGCGCCGCGCCATGAAACTTTGTGGCAAAGCAAAATCAAGCACGGCATGACTAGCGGCACGAAGCCAGTCGGTGTTACGGTTGTTTGCACCAACGCCGCCTCACATTCCGACAACGTGATAGCCGCTGTCAACGTGCAGCAATTCGCCGGTGACGCCGCGTGATAAATCGGAAAGCAGGAACAGCGCCGCATCCGCCACTTCGTCTTGCGTGACGTTGCGACGCAGCGGCGCGTTGTTTCTCATGTGTTCGAGAATTTTATTGAAGCCGGAAATGCCTGCCGCCGCCAAAGTCTTAATCGGCCCTGCTGACAAGGCGTTGACGCGAATGCCGCGTTGCCCCAAGTCCGCCGCCAGATAGCGCACGCTCATATCGAGCGCCGCTTTGGCTACGCCCATCACATTGTAATGCGGGATGACGCGCTCGCCGCCCAGATACGTCAACGTCAAGATGCTGCCGCCGCGCTCTTCCATCAACGGCGCGGCGTGTTTGGCAATCGCCGTCAAGGAATACACACTGATGTCCTGAGCGATGCGGTGGCCTTCGCGTGAAGTGTTAACATAGTCGCCTTGGAGTTCTTCTTTGAGCGCAAACCCGATGCCGTGAACGACGAAATCCAACGCGCCGAAGTGCTCTTTGACACTCTCGAAAACCGTAGCGATGTCTTCATCTTTGGCCACATCGCAGGGCAGCAAAAGCGGATTATCAAGGGTTGCCGCAAGCTCTTCGGCATTCTCTTTCAAGCGCTCGCCCTGATAGGTGAGCGCGATTTTCGCGCCGTGTTCGGCAGCACGTTTGGCAATCGCCCAGGCCAGACTGCGTTTGTTCGCCACGCCAAAAACAATCCCTGTCTTTCCGTTCAATAACATAGTCTCTCCGTCATTGGTTATAGGTTATTGGTTACTGGTTATTGGTTACTG
Source organism: Acidobacteriota bacterium (assembly GCA_016201275.1). Classification (GTDB taxonomy): domain Bacteria; phylum Acidobacteriota; class Blastocatellia; order UBA7656; family UBA7656; genus JACQDB01. The sequence goes on along the minus strand of JACQDB010000023.1, from coordinate 22,353 downwards.
GTTACTGGTTATTCGAATAACCAGTAACCAGTAACCAATAACCAGTAACGACGCTATTGCCTTTTTTCAGGCGTCAATTTCAACGTCAGTTCTTTGCCATCGCGGCGAATCACCACGTCTATCGTTTCGTTGGCTTTCAATTCGCTCAAGGCCGCCGTGTAGTCGTAAACATTTTTAATCGGGAAGGCGGCGAGTTTCACAATCACATCGCCCGCTTTGAGTCCGGCTTTTTCGGCTGGCGAAGCGGGGCGCACGCCGTCGAGTTTCAAACCGTCGCTCTGTTCGGCATAACTCGGCACCGTGCCAAGCGAGACGCGAAAGCCACCGCGTCGGCCTTGATTGGGAGTTTCCGTTTTTACTTTGGTGAAGGCGAGGCGTTCCGGTTCGTTGGCAACCTGTATCGCAATGTCGCGCACCAGTTCGGCGATTTGCCGTGTGCCTTCGGCGTTGATTTTATCGGCAGTGTCCGACGGTTTGTGATAATCCTCGTGCGACCCGGTGAAGAAAAATAACACCGGCACATCTTTGATGTAGAACGATTGATGGTCGCTGGGGCCAAGGCCGTCTTGCCCTATGCCAAGCTGAAACCGGCTACCAGAGCCAGTTTCAGGGCTTTTGGTTTCGCCGTTCAATTTATCAAGCAGCGGCTTCCAGACCGGCGAAGTGCCGACACCGCCAACGAAAAGCGAGCGGTCGTGCAGGCGTCCGACCATATCCATGTTCAGCATCGCTACGGTTGAAGCAAGCGGCACGAGTGGGTTTTTGGTATAAGCGGCGGAACCGAGTAAGCCGAGTTCTTCGGCAGAAAACGCCATGAAGACAACGCTGCGTTTTAGTTTGGCGCGGTCGCTGTTGATCACTCTTGCGAGTTCCAGCAAGGCCGAGGTGCCGGAGGCGTTGTCGTCCGCGCCGTGATGAATCTGGCCTTCGGGATTGGCGGCCAGAGATTCCGACCCACCTAAGCCGAGGTGGTCATAATGCGCGCCGATGATGAGGTATTCGGATTTCAATTTCGCGTCGCTGCCTTCGATGACGCCGACCACATTGGAACTCTTGCCGTTGATTTTCACCACGTCGGTTTTGAAGTTGGCAACCGTGTTTGCAAAATTCAGCGGCGCGGCGGATTCGTTGGCGTGTTTGATAGCATTTGCAAAGGTCGTTTTCGCAGCCGCAAAGAGTGATTCTGCAATTTGTTTGCTCACGACCACAGTGGGAATCCCTGCGTCAAGAAAATTCAAATCGTGGCGCATCTTCGCCAACCGATCATTGCTAAATTTGGTTTCTTCGCTGATAAAAATCACGCCGCTTGCGCCCTTCTCGCGTGCTTTGATGGTCTTCTTTTGAATCTCCATACCCGGCGCAGTGAAATCGGCGAACTTGCCGTGCGGGTTATTGCCATCGGGACTGCCGCGCAGAATCACCACGATTTTGCCTTTCACGTCAACGCCCGCGTAGTTGTCATATTGCAGTTCCGGAGCGCTGATGCCATAGCCGATAAACAGGAGTTCTCCCTGTACCGGTTGCGATGATGAAAATGCCAGCGGCATATAGTCCTCGCCAGTTTTCAGCAACCGTGAATCATTGACACCCTTTAACTGAAAATTATTTCCTGCGCCAAGTTTGACGCCCGAAACAAAGGTGAAGGGTTGGAAAAATCCGGCGGCGGTCAGAGGCTTCAATCCGGCTTTACGAAATTCACTGGCGATATATTTCGCGGCTTCGTCGGCTTCAGGCGTTCCGGCGCGACGCCCTTGCAATTTGTCCGACGCCAAAAACGTAACGTGGCGCTTGATGGCTTCGGCAGAAACTTTGCCAAGGCTGGCGTCTTTCTTTACGGCTGTCGTTTGTTGCGCTCTGACCAACGCAGCGAACGGATTCAGCGTTACAGCCAGCGCGACAACTGCGCTGCACAGAAAAGCGTTTTTGATGAAGAAACCGTTTTTAATTTTCATAAGTCCTTTCACTGTCTTTTTGCACCTAAGCAAAAGTTGTTCGGCGTAAAAAAAATTCTTATCGCCGGTTCAACTGCACGCGGTTTGACTTTTGCCATCTATTTAGAGCGTGTTGCAGAATTCCAGAAATATCCCATATTTTGTGGATGGTTAAACCATCACCTACAATATCTGGATAGAAAATCCATTGATGCGACACGCTCTAAATAGAAAATCTATTGATGCGATACGCTCTATTTATAAACTCTTGGTACGCGGTCGCTGATGCTGCACGTCACTTCATAAGAGATGGTTTCGAGTTGCGCCGCTACCCTTTCGGCGGTGATCTCTTGTTCACCTTGCCGACCGATTATAACAACCTCGTCGCCCAATGTCGCATCGCCAATATCGCTCACATCCACGAGCGTCAAGTCCATGCTGATGCGCCCGACAATCGGTGCGAATTCACCGCGCACTAACACCTGTCCGCGATTCGAGAGCGTGCGCCGCAAACCGTCCGCGTAACCGATAGCCAGCGTCGCTATGCGGCTTTCGCGCTTCGTGATGAACGTGCCGCCATAGCCAAGCGGGGTTCCCGCTGCAACGGTTTTCAAATGCGTGATGCGCGTGTGCAAAGACAACACCGGTCGCCAATCCAGCGGCGCAACATCGCGTTTGGTCGCATCGCGCCAGAAGCCGTACAGCACGCCGCCCAGGCGCACCAGATTGCCATGCGTCTGCGGATAGGCATGAGTTGCGGCGCTGTTGGCCTGATGAATCCAGCGCGGCGCAAAGCCTCGCTCACGCACCAATCGCAAAGCATCTTCAAAGATCACCGATTGCTGCTTGGTGAAAGCCACGCCCTCCACATCATCAGCCGAAGCGAAATGCGTCATCAAGCCATCGAGTCGCAGATGATCAAACAGCGCCGCTGCCTCAAGAAATTTATCGAACTCTGAAAACGGCACGCCGAGCCTGCCCATGCCGGTGTCCACTTTCACATGATAAGCAACCGTGACCTTGAATTTCTTTGCCGCCTCGTTGAGTCTCGCAAGCAAATCCAAACGAAACATCACCGGCGTGATTTCGCGTTCGATGATGAACTCTTCCTGGCCTTCCCAGAATCCGCCGAGCGCTAAAATTGGCTTCGTGATTCCCGCCTCGCGCAACCGCGAAGCCTCTTCCGGCAACGCCACGCCGAACCACTGTGCGCCTTCGCGCTCGAACACTTGCGCGCATTCAATTGCGCCGTGACCATAAGCATTGGCTTTGACGGCGGGCATAATGGCAACGCGACTGCCTACCGCTTCCTGCATCACGCGAAAATTATGAGCGAGATTTTCGCGATGGATTTCCGCCCAGGTCGGTCGCTGAAATTGGTGGTTAAATTGCTTTGCTTGCATGATCTAGGCGGAGCCGCTCGGCGGATTACGAACACAAAAACCGCGCTACGAAAATTTTATCTTCCAATTGATCGAGGCATCATTGTCGGCGCTTCTATGCAATGGTCTCATTCACCTCTGTACATATTTTCAAAGCGCGTGAACTCTTTGAGGAAAGCGAGCGCCACGCTCCCCGTAGGGCCGTTGCGTTGTTTGCCGACGATCAACTCCGCCGTGCCGCGATTTTCATCCGTCGGATTATAGACTTCATCGCGATAGATAAAACACACGACGTCGGCGTCCTGCTCAATGGAATTATGCGCGTAAATGTTGCAAGAAATAAAGTTATGCTCTTTTTCGACGGTCAAATCATAAACGGCTTCTTCTCCGTCTATGCCTATGCTTACTATCTCATCCCAGTAAACATCGCTTTCCGCCAACTTCATCAATTGCGAAGAGCCGATTGCTTCTGCGATTCGTGCTGCACGGTCACGGCTGACGTTTTGATCGTAAACTCTTGTACCGCGATATGCCGTATTGATTCTTTGCATCATTTGTCGGGAAGTGATGCCGCGCTCCTGCATTGCGGGAAACACATACTGTCGCCAGATGGAATTGGGAATCGTATCTATATTGGTATTTGCTACAGAATTTTTAATACTGCATTGAACCTCTTCCAGAGAAGTCATTTTATAAATTCCAACGGCCTTTATCTTCTCTGCAAACTTCTCAAAGTCGCCCTTACCACCGACGATGACGTGATATTGGTCTCGGCCTTTTGTACCCTGGGGAACTCTTCTTAAACGCGCATTGATACCAATTCTCAGCAACAAAGATTGCACATTTGCTGCCAGTTCTTTACTGCTCGACGCATAATAAATCGCGGGATAAGGCAGGTGTTTTTTTCCGGCGGTCTTAAACCGGATGCAACCATCGGTAGCCCACAGGTGGCGCAGGAAAAGCGCGATAGCTTCTTGTGGTTGTTCAAAAACTTTTTTCGGTACGCGCTTTTCGTGTGACCGCAGGCCGAATACGCCCAGTTCATCGAGCCATTCGGTCACCGCGCTTCTGACGTTGTGGGTATGATGACGCGCCGACGAAAGATAGACCTGATACCAGGTGCGCTCCTGTTTGATGCGCGGCACCACTTGGCTGCCAAAGACTTCGACGGCAAGCGAGGCGACCAAATCCGCCAGGTCTTTTTCTCTGGTGGTGTATTGAATGGCGTGGCGGGGCAGCGTGCAGCCATCGCCTATCAAATGCCCGAGCAGAGCCAGTTCCGCATCCGTCATGGTTTGCGTTGCAGGGCTTGGCACACGGCGTGGCACTGCCAATCGCTCACCGATATGCAATTCATCCAGACGCTTCCATCCGGCAAAGGTGAGGAACTTGTGATTTGCCGTAGCGCGAATCTCTCTGCCCAATCGCGTCGTCATTTTATAGACCGGCTTCACACCAGTTGAAAACGCATTGCTGACCATCGCCCACTCCAACTGCATGGTCACTTCATTCAAAGCCCAAACGGCAAAGCCCGATTGCCCGACCAAATTACGAATCGGAACTTCTGCACCGCTATCGGCAAGCGTCACCAGGCTGTCGCCTGCCAAGCATCCCGATTCGCGCAGGTCGCTGAGTTGCGGCTTATGGTCGCTGCGAGTTTCGGTGGCGCGTGACAACTGCGAAAGCGAAATCACTGGCACGTCAAGCTCTTTGGCGAGAATCTTCAAATCGCGGGAGATTTGCGAGACCTCCTGCTGGCGCGATTCAATCCTGCCGCGCCCCGACATCAATTGCAGGTAGTCTATGATTAATAAATCCAAGCCGTGTTCGGCCTTCAAGCGGCGCGTCTTGGCGCGCATCTCCAAAACGCTTGCGCCCGGTGTGTCATCTATGAAGACTTTGGTTTCACACAAACGCCGCAAGGCATCGGCAAGTCTTGCCCATTCTTCCTGATTCAAATAACCGGTTCGCAGGCGATGCGCGTCCACGCGGGCTTCCGAACACAGCAGGCGCGAGACCAGTTGTTCGGCGGACATTTCCAGACTGAATACGCCTACGGAATTGCCGTTCTTCGCCGCATACAACGCCATATTCAAAGCCAGTGCCGTGTTATGCGTGACCACATAATCATCCGTAATGTAAAGCTGCGTGGGATGCGTGACCGCCAGGCAACGGGCTTCGGTTTGGCGCACCGGTTCAATGGAAACGAAGGTCGGCATTTTGCGGCGCTTTCGGTCGGCGGCAACGCGAGCGCGCTTTTCCGGCAAGGTGAACAAACTGTCCGGTTGAGGGTGCGCGATATTGATGACAAAGGCAGGCCGTCCCGGTTTCGCTTCGCCTTTGTAGGTAAACGCGGTCTGCTTACTCTTTTTCGTTGCCCACGCGCCCAGCGAACGCGCCAACTCAACTACGTCATCCGCGAGTCGTTCGCTTGCAGTAGAAAATCTTACCGAACCATGCCGCTCCGCCCAACCATCGGCATCGAGCAGACCTTGTAATAAAGCCAGACGGGATTGGCGATTGGCGTGTTTATAAAGTTCGGGGATGAATTTTTCTTCACTACGTTTGCCCCACAAACCCAACGCTTTTAACTGCTCGCACACAGGGTTTGGCCAGACGCCGAAGCGTTCGGCACGGCGATGACCGGCGGCCTGCATGATTCGATAATCATAATTTCCGGCAGCACTCAGCGCGAACTCTGCGCCCAAGCCTACAGCCATTTGTTGCAAAACCGTAGCGCTTGCCGTTGAAAATCGTAAGGCATGGAAATCGCCTTCGCCGATGAGCAAGCCCAAAACCCAAGGGTCTATCGGCAAGGGGTCGTGGTGTCCGAAATCGCCCGAACACAGATCAATCCACAAACGCTTTTGGTAACGCTTGCACTTGAGCAACGCTGCCACTTCATCTGTGGTCAGTATCTTCGGTTCAGGCCAATGGCGATAATAGACGCGCCATAAATGTTCGCCACAACACTCCGTCGAGCGACCATCCGAAAAAGTCACGCGATAAATCTGCTTGATGCCTTGCGGGAACACGCCGATGACGGTTGACGGGCGACCATCAATTGAAGCTAGATCGTCGCCGACCTGCACTTCGCCCATCGTCTTCCAGCCGTTTTCGGTCAGCACCTTGGCATCCAAAGGTTGGGCTTTGCCCATTGATGGGCGAGCGGCGATGATAATCAAATCCTGGCGCTGCAAGCCCGAAGTCATCTGGTCGAAATCGGTGAAGCCGGTCGGTACACCGGTGATCATTTCGGTGCGCCCGGACATCTGTTCGATTTGTTCGAGGCGGCGCTGCGCGACATCGCCTATATGTTGAAAGCCGGCGCGAACGCGGTCTTCGGCAATCTGAAAAATCAACTGCTCGGCCTGATCTAAAATTACGTCGGGGTCGTCTTCTTCATCGAAAGCGCGTGCGATAATTTGATTCGAGGCGGTGATTAATTTTCGTAGGATGGCTTTCGACTTGACGATTTTGACATACGGCTCGATGGTGTCGGTGCGCGGCACGCCGTCTATCAAGGAGGCGATATAAGTCGCGCCGCCAATCTGCTCGAACTCCATAGCGCGGCGCAACTCTTCCGACAGCGTAACCAGATCAATCGAGGAGCCGCGCTCGCTGAGGAGAATCATTTTGTCGTAGATGCGGCGATGCGAGTCGAGAAAGAAATCGTCGCGGCGCATCAATTCCATCGCCTGATTGCAGACGGAATTATCGAGCAGGATCGCGCCGAGTATGGAACGCTCCGCCTCAAGATTGGAGGGAAGCCCTTTCTCGAAAAAAGGGTCGCTTGGAGAGGAGCGCGTCATAGCTGAAATTCCTACTTGGATGAATGCGGGTCTGGCGGATTTTGCGGATCATCCGCAGAAAAAATAGGTGAAGGATGGCAAGGCTTTTCGCCTCGATCATCCTTCACCGTAACTTCTATCTGAAATTCAAGCGTTTGTCTATGCTTCTTCGGAAGCGGCGGTTTCGGTGGTTTCCGTGGTTTCCGGCGCTTCGTTCGCTGCAACTTCGACAGGCGTGGAATCGGCTACAGGAGCCACTTCTGTGGCAGCAGCCTCTTCGACAGCGCCTTCTTTGCGAACCAACACTTTGATGGTCGGAGTAACTTCGCGGTGCAATTTAATCACCACATCGTAATCGCCCACCTCTTTAATCGGCTCTTTCAACATGACGCGGCGGCGTTCGACGGTGTAGCCCTGCGCCTTCAACGCCTCGACAATATCAAGAACCGTCACCGAGCCGAAGAGGATGCCGTGTTCGCCGACGCGACGGGCAAAGCGCAATTCCAAACCATTGAGTTTGTCCGACTCGCCCTGCGCCGATTGGCGTTCGCGGTTTTCGCGTTTGGCCAGCACGCGCTTCTGCTCTTCAATCATGCGTCGGTTGCCTGCCGTGGCGTTGATCGCCAACTTTTGCGGCAACAAATAATTTCGGCCATAGCCGACGCGCACTCGCACCACCTGTCCGCGTTGACCGAGATTCTCTACGTCTTCACAAAGTAATACATCCATGTGTGCCATTATCTAAAACCCTCCAAAGAGTCTGAGGCGTCTTGCCAGTCTGACGAAGTTTGATAGTCCTGAGCGTCACGACCTGCATGACTTCCCAGACCTTCAAGCCTTCCCAGACCTTCAAGCTTGCCCAGACTTCCCATACTGATTATTAGTCGGTTGCGAACGGTAGCAAGGCGGCGTTGCGTGCGCGTTTGATTGCCTCTGCCAGCATTCGTTGATGCGGCGAGCAGGTTCCCGAAATGCGTCGGGGTAAAATCTTGCCGCGTTCCGGCACATAGGAACCAATGGTCTTGGTGTCCTTGTAATCTATGTAATCCACTTTATCGCTACAGAATTTGCAAGATTTTCTGACCCGCACAAAGCGCCGATTGCCCTGCCCTTTGTCATCTCTTCTTTGATCGCTGCTCATTTATTCATCCTCCTCGTCGTCATTCGATTCCACATACGGAGCGTTGCCGCCCGACGATGCGCCGCGCCGCGAACGCGCATGACCGCCACTGGCAGCCGCACGAGCGACGCGCTGTTTTTTCAATTTGTCGGCGCGCTTGAGGTCTTCGTCTATGCGAATCGTCAGGTAGCGGATAATCGCATCCACGACGCGCATACGGCGTTCGATTTCGGCAATCTCCGCGCCGCTGCCTTCGATGGTCAGCACGATGTAGTGCGCTTCGTTAAATTTCTGAATGGGGTAGGCAAGGCGGCGCAGACCCATACGATGGACGTTGGTCACCCGCGCTCCCTGGTGCGTGGCTACATCACTCAATTGAGTGACAAGGGAATCAATCACGTCGGCTTCGGTATTCGGCGCGACGATAAACATGACTTCGTAAACTCTCATAAGAGAGATACCCTCCTTTTGGATATTGAAGAGCCTTGCGGCTCCAGTTAGCCCTGACCTGCGGATCAGAGCAAGGAGATTCAGCTATAGAACTCCTTGAGAAAGAACCTGGTCGGATCACTGCCGAGATTTCAGTAAAACCCTGAAAGTGGCTCTGGTAGCCGCTTTCAGGTCATTGACCGGAATTCGACAACGACTTGCCGACCTCTGTTTTAACGCGCTCGTTGAATAACGACATAGCGCGTTCCACGCCATCCCGGATGATGGCGGCGACTGCTTCACAGGCGCGGTCAAGCGTCTGATTGAGCAGCGTCTGCTCCCGTTTGGGAATTGGTGAAAGAACAAAGTCCGGCAACTTGCCAACCGCGTGTTCGGGCTTGATGCCCAGACGCAAGCGCGGAAAATCCTGACTGCCGACGCGCTCAATAATAGATTGCAAACCTTTTTGTCCACCGGCACTGCCGCGTCCGCGAACCCGCAGCATACCAAACGGCAAAGCCACATCATCGCAAACCACCAGCAGATTCACAGGGTCGCCATCGCCATACTTTTCGAGCAATGGGTGAACCGCATTGCCGCTCAGATTCATGAAGGTCTGCGGCTTGACCAACAAGACGCGCTCATCGGCTAAGGCTATCGGCGCAACCACAGCGTTGGCTTCTGCGCGAAAGCGATGGCCATGGGCATTTTCAAACAGCCGGTCAATCAACATGAAACCCAGATTGTGCCGCGTCATTTCATACTGCGGACCCGGATTGCCTAACCCTACAATCAGTTTCATGACAGTAGTCCTTAGTCCTTAGTCCTTAGTCCTTAGTCTTGGTTTGACAGTAACACCAGAGTTTCAAGTGTGTTCACTAACAAACTAAGGACTAAGGACTAGGGACTAAAGACCAGAAACTATTCCTCGCCTTTGCCCTTCTTGATGACTTCGGGTTCGCTGCCCGTGGTTTCACCTTCGGCAGGCGCTTCTACAGCTTCCGACAGCCGCGAGGTCAAAATGCCAGCGACCACCTGAGTTTCGTCCACCAGAACTTTTACTTTGGTGCGGTCATAAACGAGGTCGGCAACCGTAACGTGGTCACCGAGGCGCAGGCCAGAAACGTCAACCTGCAAGTGATCGGGAATGTCCGAAGGCAAGCACTCGATTTCAATTTCGCGCAAGCTCAAGTCCAGTATGCCGCTTTCCATCTTCACGCCAATCGCTTCGCCTATGGCTTCGATACTGACTTTGACGCGGGTAGTTTCGGTAAGCGATAAACGCATCAAGTCGGCGTGCAGCAGTTTGCCTTTGACGGGATCAACGTACCAGTCTTTGATGATGACGGTTGAGGGCGCGCCCTCGCCAACCACCAGATTAAAAATACTGTTGTGACCGGTTTCCGAGCGCAGAATCTGAGCAATCTCTTTGGCGTTGACGGCAATCGCTACGGGGTCTTGCCCTTCGCCATAGACGGCTACGGGAATCATGCCTTGGGCGCGCAAGCGACGCGCAAAGCCTTTGCCTATGCCGTCGCGCACATTCGCATTAATAGTTATATCTGTAATCATTTTTTCAACAACTCCTCAAAACATTTGACGAGTGAAAAGTCAGAAGTGCAGCCCGGCGCTTCTGCTTCGTCACCAGATTAAATAAACAACTTGCTGACCGACGTTTCATCGTGAATGGATAAAATCGCCTGCGCCAAAAGCCCTGCCACGCTCATGCATTTGACTTTCGTCGAGCGACCGCCGGTGTCGGTCGGTATCGAATTGGTCACCACCACTTCTTTGAGCGGCGACGCTTCGATGCGTTCGAGCGCCGGGTCGGAAAAGACCGCGTGTGTGGCGGTCGCGTAAACCGTTGCCGCGCCGTTGCGCTTCAAGGCTTCGGCAGCTTTCACCAAGGTCCCAGCGGTGTCAATCATATCGTCCACAATCAAAGCGGTGCGACCTTCGACTTCGCCGACGACGTGCAGCACTTCGACTTCGCCGAGCTTATCGTAATCGCGGCGCTTGTCTATGATGGCGAGTTCCGCGCCCAAGCGTTTGCCGTAAGCGCGGGCGCGTTCGACGCCACCGGCATCGGGCGCTACGACGGTCAGATTTTGCAGCGCCAGTTCCTGAAAATACTTCACCAATACGGGCGCGGCAAACAGATGATCCGAGGGAATATCGAAGAACCCTTGAATCTGTCCGGCGTGCAGATCGAACAATAGCACGCGGTCGGCTCCGGCTTCGGTGATGAGGTTGGCGACCAGTTTCGATGAGATCGGAACTCGCGGTCGGTCCTTACGATCTTTGCGCGAATAGCCGTAGTAGGGAATCACCGCCGTGATGCGTTTGGCTGACGAGCGCCGAAAAGCGTCCAGCATAATCAGCAACTCCATGATGTTGGCATCCACGGGACGACAGGTCGGTTGCACGAGGAAGCAATCTTTGCCGCGTACATTTTCGAGAATCTGAAAATTGTATTCGCCATCGGAAAAGCGCGTCGTATTGGCCTGCCCGATCTTGATGCCCAGATGCTGGCAAATCTCTTCGGCGAGCGGCAGATTCGCGGTGCCGGAAAAGATTTTCAGGCTCTCTTTGCCGGAAAAGACTTCTGTAATCACAATGCCCCCTTAAACCGCAGACCGTCGCCGCCAGCGGCACTCTTGGCTGCCTGCGGCGCGCTGCCTGTCGCAAATATATGGCTGGGGAGGGAGGATTCGAACCTCCGAATGGCGGCTCCAAAGGCCGCTGCCTTACCGCTTGGCGACTCCCCATCATCTGGTTATCAACTGGTGTTTGTTCGTCAGCCGCAAGAATGCGGAGTGGTGTTGCTGATGTGTAACCTGCGGATTGCAAATCGAAAGACGCGACCGGAAAAGCCGGAGGCGCTTGCATTACGGCTCAAAAATCGTTGCCTGATAGTGCTGCCGATTGATGGTGCGCGCCGTTCTGGCCCAATAGCCCAAAGCGCGCATCTCCTGTTGCGCTTGCTCGCTCGTTTCCAAGTTGTCAAAGACCGCAAAAACCGTAGCGCCGCTGCCAGACATCAAAGAGTGCCTGGCACCGCAATGGTGCAGCCTCTCTTTGACTTCCGCGATTTCAGTATGCGTGACTAAGACAACCTCTTCAAAGTCGTTTCGTGCCACTAGCGGGAGTTCACGGATGCCTTTGGCGGCAAAAAAAGTAAGGGGTATCTTACGAGGCGATGCCGCCCTTGTCAACCTTGAAAGACTGGCGTATGCGGCGGCGGTCGAGACCGCTATGCCGGGATTGACGAGCAACAAATAGTCGCACGCCACCTCTTCAATCGGGTAAATCTCTTCGCCGCGACCGATGCCCAAAAGCGTGCCGCCAATTAAGAACAGCGGCACATCGGAGCCAAGCCCGGCGGCCATCTCGAAGCGCTTGTCATCATCCAGATGCACCTGCCACAATTTTTCAAGCCCCAATAAAGTTGCCGCTGCATTCGACGACCCGCCGCCCAGTCCTGCGGCAACTGGTATGCGCTTGGCGATGTGAATGTGCGCTCCCGCTTGAATGCCGGTTGCTGCGCGCAAGCGCACCGCCGCTTTATAAACCAAATTGCTTTCATCGTCTGGCACTCGCGCATCATCGCAGGTGATCGTGATGGCGCGTTCCTTGTAGGCAAGCGTCAAGGTGTCGTGCAGCGACACCGTTTGATAAATGGTGCGGAGTTCGTGAAAGCCGTCTTCGCGCTTGAACAAGACATCAAGCGTCCAGTTGATCTTGGCGTAGGATTTTACGTTGATGGTCATGAGTGATTAGCGCTTCGCAGGGCGTTGCCGAACTTCTGCCGTTCACAGCAACTCGCCAACCACAAAGTACAAGAAGCCACAGCCTCTGACAAGCGACCGTTGATATGAAGAAGCGTTGATTAGCGCTTCATGAAAATTTCGGTGAAATAGACCGTGCCGTTGTCGCTGATCCACACGCCGATGGCGGTTTGATTGAACGAGGCATCCAGAATATTTTTGCGATGCCCGGGGCTGTCCATCCAGCCGTGCAGACTGGCCGCAACCGGATTGATGTAGCCGTTGGAATAGGCGAGATTTTCGCCCAGAATGCGCCACTTGATACCCGATTCGCTGACCCGCTCTTTGACGGTGCGGCCTTCGGGGTCGGTGTGCGAGAAGAATTTTTCTTCCGCCATGCGCCAACTGTAATAGCGCGCTAGCGGCAAAAGCTCAGAGGAAAACTCCAGCGTCGCAATGCCACGGGCTTCGCGTTGATGATTGATTTGCTCCAGGCATTGCTGCTCCAACTGCTCGACTTCATAAAGCGGGCGGTCGGTTTTGCGCGGCCCCGCATCATCCATGTACGGCACATGCCGTCTGTCGCGCTCATCATTGCTGTCGTCGCGCCCACCGCGTCCGGCAATCGGCGCATTCTGTGTATAAACCGGCGCGGCCAACAGCGGATACAACAACAGCAACAGTGCCGGGGCAACCACGAAAAGGTTCAAGGCTTTCTTCATAACGCAACACCTTTTGATGTCATTAGTCATTAGTCCCTAGTCCTTAGCTTTTGCGCGCTCCCTTTTGCTTGGCGCGAATCGTTTAAACTTTTCAGGCAAAAAGCGCCAATTGCCCAGCGCGAAATCTCTCTACTACGGACTACGGACTAATGACTAGGGACTAATGACTACAGACTATTTTTTACCGAGTTTGGCTTTGATCTTTTTGATCTCTTCGGGCTCGGTAGCCAGTTTCAAAGCGTCTTCCCACTTGGCGCGTGCCTTGTCCAACTGTCCCAGTTTTTTGTACAAATCGCCGAGGTGGTCGTGAATGGTGGCCGAACGCGGCGAATAAATTACCGCCTGCTCTAAATACTTTTGCGCTTCAGGAATTTTGCCTTGCTTGAAAAAGACCCAGCCCAACGAATCCATAAACGAGCCGTTGGTCGGCTCGATATTGACGGCGCGTTGAATCAAGGAAATCGCTTCCGGCAAACGCTCACCGCGTTCGGCCAGGTAATAGCCCAAGTTATTTAGCACCGTAGCATTTTCCGGGTCAATCTCCAGCGCTTTGCGTAAACTCGCTTCGGCATCTTTGAATTTATCCTGGCGCTCCTGAATCAAGGACAGCGTAATCAATGGGCCGATGTCGTTGGGTTCCAGATTGATGGCTTTGCGCGTTGTCTCTTCGGCCTGTTTCAATTGATTGGCTTCGAGTTGAAGGCTGGCCCAGGCCAGGTAAATATCAGCATCCTCGACCGTGTTTTTCAGCAGAGGCCGCAAAGAGGCTTCGACCTCCTGCATATTCCCCAGACGACTGGCCGCCTGAGCGCGGGTGATTTTGAAGGAACGCTCATCCGGGAAACGCTTGGTGGCGGCGGTGGCGGCGTCCAGCGCTGCTTGATTTTTTCCTTCATTCAACAAGGTGTCTATGATGAGTTGGTCAGCGCGTGGACTGTCGGCACCAAGAACTTTTCTCATGCGCTCGAAAGTTTCCATGGCTTTGTCCCGTTGGCCAGCGGTGCGATAGGCTAGGCCGATGCGCGTCAACACGGCTCCGGCATTCTGTTTGTCTTCTTCGCGATTGCCGACCGTGCCATCGGGGTTGACGATAGCGCTGAGAGCTTCTTCATAAGTCTGTACGGCTTTGTCGAATTTCTGCATCTCTTCGTAAGTTTCCGCCAGCGAATACAACACCGGCAAACTTTCGGAAACGTCCTGCCCCTTGAGCGCTTCTTCCAAGGTCTTGACCGCCTCTTCGCGTTTGCCTGAACGCCTGCTGGCATCCACCTTGATGCGTATGCCAGCAAGGTACAAGGGGCTGTCTTTGCGTACCAGTTTCAACACCGGATCAACCTGCTTGATCGCTTCGTCGTATTTGCCCGCAAACACCAGCGCCTCGGCATAATCGAAGGTCAATGGCGAAATGCCCATCGCCGATTTCAAGCCCTCTGTATCATCGTCATCCGGCGCTTTATTGGGCTTGCCGTTTTTATCCGGGTCTTTGATGTTCAAAGCTTTGCGGTAAATGTCCAGCGCTTCTTGGGTGCGGCCTAAACGCAGCAGCGATTTGGCCAGCAAGCCCGCGTATTGTATGGACTTGGGATTGAGGTCGTAAGCTTTGCGGGCGGCGGCGGCGGCTTCGCGGAATTTATTTTTCTGAAAATAGATTTGCGCCAGTTGGATGTGCGCGGTGTCGGCGGAGGCATCGCTTTCGGAGACTTTCTTGAAAGCTTCTATGGCTTTGTCCTTCTCTTCCAAAGACTCGTACAGATCGCCAATCACGCCCAGCACGGGAATCGGTTTATCGCCAAGTTCAATCTTGGCGTGCTGGTCGCTCTTGGCAATCTCTTCCAGTTCCTTGATGGCGGCGCGAGCTTTGTCTTTATCAAAAGTGCTGCCGACGAAGGATTGCGAAATAAAAATCCGCGCCAGTAATTTGCGGCCTTCCAGATTGGTCGGCTCAACTTTCATGGCTTCACGCGCCTGCGTTTCGGCGTCTATGACGTTGCGGTTTTTCAAATAGAGCGCCCCGAAAGCGACGCGCAATTCGGCGGAGTTCGGGTCTAAAGCGATGGCTTCTTTGTAAGCCGCTACCGCTGCCGAATAGTTGCCCGCCTGTTCGTAATTCTGTGCTTCCAGATATTTCTGCAAAGCTTTGGAGCGATTGTCGGGTTTGATTTCCTGTGGCGCGGCCAGCGTCGCCTTCAGGCTCTGCGCCTGAAGCGCCGGTTGCGGCACTGCCGCAAACAGCAAAGCCAAAGTCGCGCCGGTTGCAAAGAGTTTGTTTGTAATCAAAAGTGTACTTCCTTTCATGGTCTCTGAGACGATTGTTGCACTACCTCAATTCAGGCTGCATGAATACGCGCTAAAGGAGGAAACGCCTTCAGGCTTTTCGGGTTTCCGCTTCGTCGTCGTACAAATTGGCTGCAAAATATTTCACCGTTTTCAACCACGCATCGCGGCGCGGATAGTTGGTAAAGACGACGAATCCGGCGACCAGTCCGAGAACGACAACATCGCGTTGCGAGCCGCCGAAAAAAACGATAAGCAAAGCCAGCAAGCCGATAATTTCGGCAATCGCTACGGCGATCAGGGTGGTCTGCGTGAAGTGTTTAATCAACCCTTCAAGGCCGCGCAAGGTGGCAATGACTTCCAGGCGCACGCGCCCAAATTGAGCGCGCCGATAAGCTATCGAAGCAAACGCCAGAATTCCTGCGGCAGTCAGGAATGGCATTTGATAATTTGTCGCCGACACCGCTTGTCTGGCCGTGCCAATAATCAACAGGCCAATCGCTATATACATCCCTACGCTGAAGCCGATGATGAGAACGATCATCGCGGCCAGGCGATGCGAACGCGCCAAGTGGCTGACGACGGGCGATGGGTTCACCGATTCGGAATTGAAAATCACTCGCTTGCCCCTTTTACAACCTGCCCGTTTTCCAAAATGATTTCGTCGCCGCTGTTGGGCTTGCCATCCGGCCCCAGGCTGACCAGCCGATAATGAGTGGCCGTGCCTTGATAGTCCAACTCGTTTGACCAAGCATCGAGGCGAACGATGTGCAGCAGATAATGCGGCGCTAATTGATCAATTAATTTCACTCCCGATTGCGCCGCCACATAACCGCCGTTGGCGCGCCTATAGGCTTCCAAAGCCGTAGCGATGGTGCGAAGTTCGGAGGTCGTTCGCAAAATTTTTTCTTTGCGAATCGCCGCATCAATCAATTCCAATGATTCCCAGCGTCGGTCGCCGGTGCGAACCTCTACCGCTTTCCAGTTGCCCGCTTGGTCCTGTTGCAGGCGAAACGCCGCGTCAACCGTGACTTCGACGATGGCCTGACTGCCGCCCAATCCTGAACTGATATTTTTGATATGAATGCCATCGGGCTTGTCATAGCCCAAAGCGGCGGCAATCTGTTTGCGCGCTTCGCCAGCCGGTAGCCCCGCTGCAAACGCCGCAACCAGAAGTGAGGCCAGCAACATTGCCGTCAGTAGCCACAGGCGAGGCGTGAATTTCATGGATGGTCCTCCGATTTTCGGCACGGGAGCTGTCGCTGGGATTAGCAGCTTGCTTCGATAGTAACAAACGCCCTTTTGGATTGGCAACAGTATCATTTTTCCGGCGACGGCTCAATGCGACACCCCCGTCATTGCTTACCCTTTTTCGTAATGCTTTCGGTGCCTAATGCAGCCCTCGCATGGGTCTTGCGGAAAAACCCTTTTCTCGGTTTGCAGATTGCCGTATATTGAGGGCGAAATGCTTCGGCATGAAGTTGCCCTCCACCTGTCGGATAATTTTGTAAAATCGCTATGCGAAAAATTTTTCTCAATCATTGGCGTCCTGCGGTGCTGCTGTTTGCGGCAGGGCTTTTCCTTATTCTGCCGGCGATGGTCAAGGGCATTCCCAAAGGCGGCGATCTTACGTATCATTATCGCGTCGGCGTGGCGCTCTATGAATTGCTGCACCAGGGCGACCTGCAACCGGGCTGGAACAGTTTATCAAACGCTGGCTACGGCGATATCAGTTTGCGCTTTTATCCTCCGGGGTTTTATTACCTGCTGGCCTTGGCACGCTTCCTCAGCGGCGATTGGTTCACCGCCAGCTTGCTGGTCTTCGTGCTGCTTTCGCTTGTGGGCGGGTTGGGCATTTACGCTTGGGGGCGCTGTTTTCTCAAGCCCAATTTGGCACTGGTCGCCGGACTTTTTTTTATCGTCAATCCGTATCACGTCAACGAACTTTATGAATCCTCCATGCTGCCGGAGTATGCCGCCTGCGCGGTGTTGCCCTTCGCCTTTGCGTTCGTCGAGCGGCTGTGTCAAAGCGGCAAAACGCGGGATGTGATTTTATTAGGGGTGGCTTATGCGCTGCTGGTGTTGACGCATCTGCCGTTGACGGTGATCGGTTCGGTGGCGCTGGCGGTGTATGCGCTGATGCGAATCCGGCGCGCCGACTATAGGCGCAGCCTGATGCGCTTGACGCTGGCGGTAGGGTTGGGACTGGCGGCCAGCGCGTTTTATTGGGTGACGATGGTAGAGGAACTCGGCTGGATGCGCGGCAATAAAATCAATCCCGATTTATGGTACGACTATCGCTACAATTTTCTATTCGGCAAAATGGTCGAAGGCGCTACGACGTGGTGGGCAGGGGTGCTGGCCTTTGCCACCCTGCTGATGGCTTTGCCGGCACTGGTGTTCGTAAAAAAATCATCGGCGAAAGTGAACGCCAAACCTTCCCCGGCCTTCATCAATGGTGAAAAATTTCCTCCCTCTTCACTTGGCGAAGCAACTGCTTCGTTGCCGCTAGCAAACCACGAGCAAGCGGTAGCGTCCTTGTCTGACGACGCTGTGCAACCATCGCGCCCGGCCTTTGACGAGCCTCACGCAGCGCCCATCAAAGCACTGGTGATTTTAACCATCCTTTCATTTTTCCTGATGCTGCCGGTGAGTCGTCCGGTGTGGGCGGTGCTGCCGCTGCTTAAAGAGGTGCAATTCCCTTGGCGTTGGCTCACCGTGGCCTCTATGCTCAGTGCCTTGCTGGGCGCGGCCAGTCTGCCGAGATTGCGCCAACTGGCTAAGACCAGATTGCGCCCACTGGCTTTGCTGGCCGTAGGCTGTTTGGTGATTGCCATTTCCTTGACTCTGTTTCAAGTCATCCGCGCCGCCATATTTTTACCGCGTTCAGACTTCAATTCCATGATGGCGACCATCGCCACTTCGCCCAGCCTTCCCGATTATTGGCTGCCGATCTGGGCAGGCAAGCAACCGCCTGCGATGAATGACGAAGTAGAAGTTGCCGGGCGCACCATCACCATTTCCTCGTGGCAGGCCGAGCAGCGGACGTTTCACCTCGGCGCAGGCCAGAGCGGTGAAGCGCGAGTGCGAACCTACTACTATCCGCATTGGCGAGCCACCGCCAACGGCGAAGCGCTGGCGACGCGCCCCGATGCCGATGGCATCTTGGTCATCGCCGTGCCGCAGCAAGCCGTCACCGTTGAGTTGCAGTTTTGCGAACCGCGCCGCGTCCACTTCACCAACGCCCTCAGCCTGCTCACCTGGGCGTTGCTTGCGGCCAGTCCGCTGTTGTGGTGGCGCAAACGTAAAGCGCAAAAACTCATCGCCGTCGCCGCACACGACACGGAATGATTCATCAAATAAAGCTCGTAAAATCCGCTTCACCGCGTTACTTTTTTGCCACGCGCCTGCGCCACTTGTTACAATCCACAATCAAATTATGTCTGCCAACATCATCACGGAAAATTACTATCAGGAAATTTTCAACGCCCTGCTTGACAGCGCCGCGCTCAACGAACTGGTCGTCGAACTCGGCAAAGGACAACGCGCCGTGGTGCTGTCTGGACTGGCAGGCAGCGCCCGTTCTCTGGTCATCGCCGCCATTGAAAAACGCCTGCGTCGTCGCGTCGTGTTCATTACGCGCTCGAACCGCGAAATCGAAGAACTGCAATCCGATATAGAGTTTTTTTATTGCGCCTTGAACGGACTCGAGGCCTGTGAAGAACAAGTGCTGACGATTCCGGCGCTCGAAACCGACCCTTACGATGGCACCTCGCCGCACGCCGAAGTCCTTGAACAACGCACCCTCGCTTTGCATCGCGCCGCGCAAGGCGAAGCCCACATATTGCTGACCGCGATTGATGCCATAGCCGAACGCACCATTGCGCCGCACCTGTTGAAAGCGTCGAGCATCGCCTTAAAAATCGGTGAAGATATGCCGCCGGAATTGATTGTAGATTTGTTGATCTCCAGCGGTTATGTGCGCCAGGAACCCGTAGGCGCGGTCGGCGAATTCAGCTTGCGCGGCGGCATCCTGGATGTCTTTTCACCGGCGCACGACGCTCCGCATCGCATCGAATTTTTCGGCGACACGGTGGATTCGATACGCGAATTTGACCCCGACACCCAACGCTCCATAGGCAAAGTCAATGAGTCGAATTTAGTGCCTATGCGTGAACTGTCGGTGCGCCGCGAAGAGTTTATGCAATGGGCAGAAGCCGCAAAAAAGCATTGGGCGGACGACCGCTATCGCAGAGATTTGCGCGCACGCCTGGCGCACGCCGAACGCGGCGAATGGTTTGAAGGCTGGGAATATTTATTGCCCTTGATGCGTCCGCTCGACGCCACCGCATTTGATTATTTCCAAGACGCGCTGCTCATCATTGATGAACCCGCAGAGCTTGAGAAGCGCGCCGCTGAGTTTTACGCGCATCTGCACGAACGCTTCGCACAGGCCGACGACGCAGGTGATTTAGTCTTATCGCCTGAGCGTTTGTTTTTAACCGTCGAAGAGTTGCGCGAAAAATTTGCCGCCGCCACCCGCATCGAATTTCGTTTACTGGGTCGCGCCGCTGCCACCACCGATGAGCAATTCCGCTTGGATGGTTCGGATCTGGAATCCGAAGTCAGAGACATCGTTACCGAAATCCGCACTCAGGAATCTGACCAACAAAGTCTGGCGTCTGGTGTCCGGCGTCCGGCGTCCGAAAATCAAAACCCTGCCGATGAAGAACGCCTGGAACTTGACGCCGTTGATGAAACACACCCGGCAGACAGCAGACTTGCATTGCCGGACGCCGGACACCGGACGCCAGACGCCAGACTTTCAGTAACGCCAGACGCGGGACTTTCAGCGCGACATCTTTTCCTTTTTCCAATCACCGAAGCGACGCCCGATGTCTCTCTTATCTCGCAATCTTCGCGGCGTTATTACGGGCGCGTGCAGGAACTCGCACGCGATTTGAAAGAGAGTCTGAGTCAGCAAATGACGCTGTTTGCCATGCCGAGTTTGGGGCTGGCCGAGCGCGTCGTGGAAATGCTCAACGAGTATGAAGTCACCGCACAACTATTGCCGTCGCTCACTCCGCAAAGCACTTCGTCGCACCACCCACAGGCGCAAAGTCGCCCGTCTTTATTGACTAATCGCGTCGTCACCATCGGCAGACCGGCGAACGGCTTTGCGCTACCGGCGGCCAAACTGACGCTTCTGACCGAAAGCGATGTCTTCGGCGACCTTGAGCGCAGCGTGCAGCAACGCGCCGTTGCCAGACAACAACGCAAACAACGCAAAGCTTCGGCTTTTCTGTCCGACCTCGGCGATTTGAAGGTCGGCGATTATGTCGTTCACGTTGATCACGGTATAGGCCAGTTTCAAGGTTTGAATCAAATCGCCACCGCAGGCGCGCCCACTGGCAACACCGCTATGGGCATTCAACGCGCTTCGAGCGGCGTGCGCGAATTCATGTTGCTGACTTTTGCCGAAGGCGCAAAGCTCTATGTTCCAGTCGAGCGACTCGATTTGGTGCAACGCTATTCGGCGGGCGAAGGCCACAAACCGACGCTCGATAAACTCGGCGGCATCGGCTGGCAAAAAGCCAAAGCGCGTGTCAAACGCGCCATGCGCGATATGGCCGAAGAGTTGTTGAAACTCTACGCCGAACGCAAACTTGTAGGCGGTCACGCTTACGGCGCGGACTCGCCCTGGCAACAGGAGTTTGAAGACGCCTTTGAATATCAATTGACGCCCGATCAGCAAACCGCTATCGAAGATGTCAAAGCCGACATGGAAAACCGCCAACCCGCTGACCGTTTGATTGTCGGCGACGTAGGTTACGGCAAGACCGAAGTGGCTATGAGAGCCGCTTTCAAGGCGGTGATGGAAAATAAGCAGGTCGCGGTATTGACGCCGACGACGGTGTTGACCTTTCAACATTTCAAGACCTTTCAAAAACGCTTTGCGGCTTTTCCGGTTCGCATAGATATGTTGTCGCGCTTTCGTTCCACGAAAGAACAGAAGGCGACCTTGCTATCGCTGGAAGCGGGCGGCGTTGACATCGTGATCGGCACGCACCGTTTGTTATCCAAGGATGTGAAGTTCAAAGATTTGGGCTTGCTCATCGTTGACGAAGAACAACGCTTCGGCGTGGCGCACAAAGAACGCATCAAGCAGATGCGAAAAAAAGTTGACGTGCTGGCGATGTCGGCGACGCCGATTCCGCGCACCTTGAATATGTCTTTGGCGGGCTTGCGCGATATGTCTGTGATTGAAACGCCACCGCGTGATCGGCTCGCCATTCAAACCCATGTCGTACCATTTTCCGACAACGTCATACGCAGCGCCGTTGAACTGGAATTGCAACGCGGCGGCCAGGCGTTCTTTGTTCACAATCGCGTCGAAACGATTTACACCATTGCCGAACTCCTGACGCGCCTGGTTCCCGAAGCCCGCATAGGCGTAGGCCACGGACAGATGGATGATAAAGAGTTGGAAGATGTGTTGATGAAATTTGTGCGTCACGAACTTGATGTTTTAGTGGCGACGACGATTATCGAAAACGGCATAGATATACCGTTGGCCAACACCATCATCATCAACCGTGCAGACCATTATGGCTTGTCGCAGTTGTATCAATTGCGCGGCAGAGTCGGGCGCTCGAATCGCCGCGCTTACGCTTACCTGTTGATTCCTACCGAAGACAGCTTGACCGATATTGCGCGCCGTAGGCTTGCGGCGATTCGTGAGTTTTCCGATTTGGGCGCGGGCTTTCGCATAGCGGCGCTGGATTTGGAATTGCGCGGCGCGGGCAATCTTTTAGGCGGCCAGCAATCCGGTCACATAGATGCCATAGGTTTCGATTTATACACCCAGATGCTCGAACGCACGGTGCGCGAATTGAAGGGACAACCAATTGAAGATGAAACTTCGACGGCGATCAAT
>JACQDB010000101.1 GCA_016201275.1 Acidobacteriota bacterium | reverse complement strand
CGTAGGAGGGTAGCCAGTGCGGTAGGCACTGGAACCAAAGACACTGGAATCATGTTGAGCAAATTCTTCGCGCCCTGAAAGGGTGCAGGAGATGAATTGCCGCCAGCCTCCGGCGCTCTGTCAGAGCGCGACCGCCAAGCTACCTTCGCCTTCCCGTGGCTTCACCACGGGCTAATCTCCTGTGCGCCTCTGGCGCAAAAACGAATTCCCGTGGCGCTACCACGGGCTAATCTCCTGTGCGCCTCTGGCGCAAAAACGAATTCCCGTGGCTTCACCACGGGCTACTCTCCTGTGTGCCTCTGGCGTAAACACTAAGGGAAGGGGAAAAAAATATCATCCCATGATTCCCGTTGAGCAGCGCTCTCTGACTAAGGAGGGGAAGAAAATATCATCCCATGATTCCCGTTGAGCAGCGCTCTCTGACTAAGGAGGGGAAGAAAATATAATCCCATGATTCCCGTTGACAAGCGGTCTCTGACCGCTGCCTTGGCTCTCCTATGCGCCGATGGCGCAACAACGAAGCGACCGGCAATTTTCAAACTGGTTAGGGAGTCACGGCAAGCGTAGCCATGCGCTCGTCCCTGTTCTTGCTGAGGTGTGGCGCGGCCTTCTATACTTCTGCAATGGAATTGGTAAACCTGCAAAATGCTACGGAGTTGCTGGGCTTGACGCCAGCACAGTTGCAGGAGTTGATGCAGAAGTTGAACGAAAAGCCGTTTCGTGCGCGCCAGCTTTATGCCAACCTCTTTCGTCGCCGCCTGCTCAACTTTGAGGCGATGACCGATTTGCCAAAGACGCTGCGCCGCAAACTGGCAGACCACACGATCATTACTCGCACCCGCATCGAAAAGGTTTTTGTGGCAAGCGATGGCACGCGCCGATTTCTGTTGCGCCTTTTTGATGGGTGTGAAGTCGAAGCGGTTTTCATGCCGGAAGACCACCGCGACACGATTTGCATATCAAGTCAGGTGGGCTGCCCTTTGGCCTGCGACTTCTGTATGACCGGCGTCTTCGGTTTGAAGCGCAATATGAGCGCCGCTGAAATCGTCGCGCAAGTCATCATTGTGTTGAATGCGGTCTATGGCGCGGGCAACGAAACGCCGCACGGCACCAATATCGTGATGATGGGAATGGGCGAGCCGCTCTTAAATTATGACAACGCCATGAAAGCCGTTCGGTTGTTTGCCGATGAAGAGGGCTTGCAGATTGCGCCGCGCCGTGTGACGCTTTCGACCGCTGGCATTGTGCCGCGCCTCTACGATATGGCGCAAGAAGCGATTCGTCCGCGTCTGGCGATTTCGTTGACCGCCGCCAATGATGAATTACGCAATCGCCTATTTCCCATCAATCGCAAATACCCTTTGGCGGTATTGCTTGCCGCCTGCCGCGCTTATCCTTTGAGCGAGCGTGAACGCTTGACCTTTGAATATGTGATGTTGAAAGAGGTGAATGACAGCGACAAGGATGCGCGGCAATTGATTCGTCTGCTTGCTGGTGTCAAAGCTAAGGTCAATTTAATTCCGCACAATCCCGCGCCGGAATTGCCGTATCTGGCTTCCTCAGAGGAGCGCATTCTGGCCTTTCAAAAAATCCTCGTCGCTGCCGGTTTGCCGGCTTTCATACGCCGCCCAAGAGGCCAAGACATCGCCGCCGCCTGCGGACAATTGGCGGCGCGTCATCAAGCGAACGCTTGAGAACGGCGACGGGGAATGAAAATGTCTGCGGACTTTCGGCATCTGTTGGCAGAGAAAAATTGCTTGTAAAAAAAATTCTCGTTTCTTAAAATCAATCACGTTCCGTTCATATTGAGGCTACGAAAACCTGCGATGGGGGGATTTCATGTCTGATGCTCGCACCATTTTCTTGTTTCCTTGAAAGCCGAGTCTTCTTATATGAATAGAAAATTCTTTGTCCACGAACTTCTCACAAGCCTGAAAAACTGGCTGATTTGCACTACGGATTCGCGTGTGTCAACGATTGCAGAAGTCGGCTAAACCCGTGCATAAGCATTGGGAAAGGAGAGCGATATGCGAAAGCGAAGTTTGCTTCTTATTATCTTGATGGCTTTGATGCCATTGACCCTTCACGCGCAGAGCCAAGCTCAGAAGCAGTCGGCGATGTCGGGTCGAGAAGAGAAAAAAACGCTGCGAATTTTTGTTGAAAATGATTCGCCTGTGGCTTTGAAACTGATTGAAGCGATGCGTGAAAAAGCCTATGAATACGGCTTCCAATTTACTTTTGTTAGTAATTCTTCAGAGCCTTTTGAGGTGCGGATTGTGCTTACCCACGGATCGGGAAAAGCCTGGGACTCCCTCACGACTTTGCCGCCCGGTAGCGTGCAATTTCCAGTAACCTATTTCTATAGTTCTGCACTCGCTTTCACGGCTCAAGGTCGGACGCTCTTCACCGTAGCGCAGTCCGCACCTTCGTTGCAGAGCGTCATTGCCGCCATCGCCAAAGAGACGATCAAGAATTTATACAGCCACTACACGGCTGTGAAAACGCCGACCCCTGTGAACGCCGCTGACCTTGCGAATCAACCTCCACGCGCCGTTGTCGAAGCCGCAACAAACAGCCCGAACGCGCTTCAAAGTCTTCCCGCAGAGCCAGGAATTTATTATCAAAAGGCCAACCACTGGATAAGGCTTGGAGAAACCGCGTTGGCGAATATGAAAGCCAAAGGCGTAGGCAAGGCCTTGCTCAGTTTTGGTCTGTCCGGCATCCGCATGACGCAAGTTTATAATGGCGCGCAATCGCCGCTGCAAATTGTCGAAGCCACCCCGACTTTTTATGTTCGCGGCATCGCTGTCTCGTCCACAGAGACCGCGCTTTTACGCCTCGCCAGGAAATCCGATCATAGAGAAATCCTTGCCGGTTCCACCACCGCTTTTCAAGCTCAGGTGGGATACCGAGCGCAAGACATTTGCGAGGTTATGGTGACGCAGATCGCCGTTGATGTGATTGCCATCACGCCCAAGTCGGCTCTCGAATCCGGCGAATATTTGTTGAGCTTCACAACCACCGGCGTGAATGATGGCGGATATGATTTCGGCGTAGCTCGGAATAAAAAATAGCCTCGTTGCTGATGCTTTCGTCAATGGAGAGCGAAGCGTTTGCGACGCGGCACGAATTGCGAAGGCTGCGCCGGGCGTCAAGAATGATGAGTGATTGCCAGCGGGCCTGAACTTTGAAGCGATGGGGAATTCTGAAGACAGAACGACAGGTGGAGACGCCTGTTGTGCAGGAGTCGTGCTATGCGTATCAACAAAATCGTTCTGATTGGCTTGCTGTTCGTCCTGTCAACAGGGGCGACAGCGCAGGACAAAGAGAAACAGATTCGCAAGTCGGAGTTGATAAAATCGCCAATGGTGACCGGGCCATTTCGCATCATCATCACCAAATTGCGAACCGCGCAATTGAGTTTAATGAGGGGGGATTTGTATGTCGAGGTGCAGAATACCTCGCATCAATTTGCAAACTTCTCGCCGCAAAAACTCACATTGGTAGCCAGCGATAATCTGCAACTTCGCGTGCTGACGGTAACGTCAAAGAAGGGCGAAGAGGTTTGTGCTGCCGATACCAAAATCGTCCCCGGTGCATCTCTGGAAGAAGTCTATAACCTCTCCGATGTCGTGCGCCTTCCCGTGCGCCTCTATTATGACGAGCAGTTATTAGCCGTGATTACGGATTGAAGATGCAAAGGCGAGATGGATACGCAAGGGAACACAACGGCGCTGATGACCTTGTTGACCTTCGTCAATCAGCGTCATCAGCGCCGTAGGGTCGCGCTTTCATTTACACCTCGCCGAGAATCATTTTGGCGATGGTCTGCAACTGCATATTCGAGGTGCCTTCGTAAATCTTGCCGATCTTGGCGTCGCGGTAATATTTCTCCGCCGGATAATCTTTCGTGTAGCCATAGCCGCCGTACAACTCCACGACCTGCGAGGTGACGTGTTCGGCGACCTGTGAAGTGAAGAGTTTGGCCATCGCCGCCTGTTTGACATAATCCTGTCCGGCATCTTTCAAACGCGCCGCGTTATAAACCATCAAGCGCGCCGCTTCTAATTCGGTGGCGATTTGCGCGATCTGAAATTGCACGCCTTGAAAACTGGCAATCGCTTTGCCGAATTGCTGCCGCTCCTTCGTGTAGTTCACGCCGCAATCGAGCGCCCCTTGCGCCAAGCCCACCATCTGCGAGCCTATGCCTATGCGGCCTTCGTTCAAAGTCTCTATGGCAATCTTGTAGCCTTTGCCGACTTCGCCCAAGACGTTTTCTTTCGGCACGACGCAATCTTCCATAATCAATTCACAGGTTGAACTGGCGCGTATGCCGAGCTTGTTCTCTTTCTTGCCGACGGTGAAGCCAGCAAAATCTTTTTCCACCAGAAAACCAGTGATGCCGCGATAGCCTTTCGACAAATCAATATTGGCGAAGACGATAAACAGACCGGCTTCATTGCCGTTGGTGATCCATAGTTTCTGGCCATTCAAAAGATAGTGGTCGCCTTTGTCTTCGGCGCGAGTTGCAAGGCCGAACGCATCGCTGCCCGAACCGGCTTCCGATAGCGCATACGCGCCGACTGTATCACTGGCCAGACGCGGACAATATTTCTGCTTTTGCGCTTCGTTGCCCCACAACAGCAGAGCGTTGTTAACCAGGGTGTTTTGCACGTCAACGATGACGCCCGCCGATGGGTCAACCCGCGACAATTCTTCAACCGCGAGAATCGAGTTGAAAAACGTGCCGCCTTGTCCGCCGTACTCTTCGGGTATGCCTATGCCCATCAAACCCAAATCGAAAAGCTGTTGTAAAAGCTGCGGTTTGAATTTGCTCTGCTCATCCATCTCTGCTGCCAGTGGGCGAATTTCCTGCTCGGCGAATTCCCGAACTGATTGTTGAAATAAAGCCTCTTCGTCGGTCAGCGTGGTCAACGGTCGAGGTGCGTTGTCGTATGCGTGCGCGGTTGATTGTGCCATTGTATAAAGCCTCCTGAAAAAATGAATGGTGATTCAGTTGTCAATCTAGCACGGGCAATGGCGCGTCGCAAGCTGGCGGCGGGTGCTGAAACTCGCTGCTTGTCCGGGCTATCTGTATAATGCTTGCGGCAATTGATATTGAACCTGTGGCGCAGGATTAGCGTAGAACAAGCTGAATTTTACAAGACAGACAGCAGCCACCAAACATTAATAGAGAAGACGGATAGGCAATTTTTGATGCCTAGAAAAAGGATGGAGGAATTATGAATTGTGCTACTTGTGGAGCCGAGGCAACCAGCGGCTTGCGCTATTGCAAACGCTGCGGCGCGAGTTTGATTGATACCAACTCGCTAACTGAGTCTGCACCCGCGTCAAGACCGGCTAGATTTTCCGGTGCGGCCTGGGCCATTGCGCTTGCCGTTACGGCCATCACCCTTGGCGGTTTCGGCATTTTGTTTGGGTCGGTCTTGTCAATTCTTGCACTCATGACGGATGTACCGAATGCCGGACATACCTCGCCAGGCGAATTGATTCCAATCGTCGTGCCGATGATTGTCTTTGGGTCGCTTACCATATTGGCAGTGGATTTCATGTTGATGAAATTATTCTCCCGCCTGATGAATCTGCCGCCGGAGCCGAAACGCGCTGAAAAAAATCGCCAGCCACAGGCACACGAATATAGACCCACGCCCGTCGCTATGTCGCCGCCGCAAATTGCCGCGCCGCCCCTCTCTATGCCCAGCATCACCGAACATACCACACGGAACTTTGACCCGATTCCTTCACTGGAACGCAAGGCCAGAGAATAAGTCACGAAATCAATTTCATGCGGAGGAATTATGTTTTGTCCAACCTGCGGATTTGAAAACGCTCAGGGGGTGAATTACTGCAAACGCTGTGGCGCGAATTTGAACAACGCACCGGCAAAAACTATTTCCCCGGCAATCGTGGCAATTTTTTTAGCCGTCGTCGGCTTTATCACGGTAATCGGTTTCACTATTCCTATGGTCGCTATGTCGGAACTATCGCATAAAGGTTTCGATAGTGAACGGCTGATGGGCATAGCCGTCTTCTTTCTGATAGCCACCTTTGGCATAGATTTCATGTTGCTGCGTATGCTGTCGCGTTTGTTGGGATTTACCAGACAGGGGAGACCGGAACCGCATCCCCTGCTTGTCAAGCAACCAAAATATCATACTGCCGACCAGACTGTTCAGCGCTTGCCCGAACCACCAATCTCTATGCCCAGCGTCACCGAACACACGACACGCAATTTCGAACCGGTAACTTCCAGAGAAGCACGAACCAAAGAGACTTCGTAATTGTCAGAACTTCCTAAGGCATCGCGTCAGGCGAGGGCATTTCAAATAGCACATCTTTGAATATATGGAGAACGATTCATGAATGTCGTAGAACTACGGAATGTCACCAAGCGCTTCGATGAATTTATAGCCGTCCACGATTTATCGTTTACCGTCAAGCAGGGAACCATCTTTGGCTTTCTGGGGCCGAACGGAGCCGGAAAAACTACTTCCATACGAATGCTTGTCAACATCACCGCGCCCGATGAGGGCGACATCAAAGTCTTGGGCGAACCCGTCACTCCGCAGATTCAACAACGCATAGGCTACTTGCCGGAAGAACGCGGCCTCTATAAAAAAATGAAGGTCGTGGAGCAGTTGGTCTTCTTTGCCAATTTGAAAGGCGTGCCTGCCAAAGAAGCCGAACGCCGCGCCAATCACTGGTTGGCACGCTTGGAGCTTGCCGATTGGAAAAATAAAACTCCCGTAGAGATGTCCAAAGGGATGCAGCAGAAAGTGCAACTGATCGCCACGATTTTGCACGAGCCGGATTTTTTAATTCTCGATGAGCCGTTCTCCGGCCTCGATCCGGTCAGCGCCGACCTCTTGAAAAATGTCATCCTCGATTTGAAGCAGCGGGGCAAGACGGTCATTTTTTCTACTCATCAAATGGAACAGGTCGAGCAGATGTGCGATGACATCTGTTTAATCAATCGCTCAAGAAAAGTTCTCGGCGGCTCTTTGAAAGAGGTCAAGCGCAGTTTCGGGCGCAACACCGTCATTCTTGATTTTGAAGGTGACGACGGCTTTCTGACCGCGGATCTGGTCAAGCGCCAGAAACGCTTTGCCAATTATACGGAAATCCTTTTGCAGGACGCGGCGGATGCCCAGGAAATTCTGCGCCGCGCCGTAGCCCTTGGGGTGCGCGTCAATCGCTTTGAATTGGTCGAGCCATCCCTGAACGATATTTTTATAGAGAGTGTGAAAAAGACGAACGGAGAGCAATGAACAAAATCGGAGTGGTAATCAAACGCGAATATATGACGCGGGTGCGCTCGAAAGCCTTTATCATCGGCACGGTGTTAAGTCCGCTCATTCTGTTGGCTTTAATTTTATTGCCGGGTTTGTTGACCGCCAAAAGCGGCGGCGAACGCCATATTTATGTGCTGGATCAAAGCGGCGATGCGGCCTTGTTTGAAGGCATAAAAAATCGCCTCGACTCGACCAGCGCCACCTTTGACAACAAGCGCCAATTCGGCAATATGCGCTTTACGTTGGTACGCGTCGTCGTGCCGCCGGATGCCAATATCGAAGCGGTAGCGAAAACCTACAACGACACGATTGCCAAAAAATCCAATGAAGCCTACCTGATTTTGAATAAAGCGATTCTGGAAAACCCTGAGCCGAAATATTTCGCCAAGAATCCCGGCGACCTCGCGGTTGGCAATATCGAACGCGCCATCAGCGCCGAAATCACCGACCGCCGCTTGGCGCAGGCGAAATTGTCGAAAGCGGAAATCGAAAAATACACCAAGCCGGTTGAGTTAAAAGCCTTCAACCCGCAGGGCGAAGAAGAGAAGGGCGTGCCGCGTTTCGTCATCGGTATGGTGATGCTTTTTTTCATTTACATGACGACGCTGTTTTACGGCATCTTCGTGATGCGCGGTGTCATTGAAGAGAAACAATCGCGCATCGTCGAAGTGCTGATCTCTTCGATACGCCCTTTTGATTTGATGATGGGCAAACTCATAGGCATCGGCTTGGTCGGTTTAACGCAATATCTGATTTGGGTGTTGTGCGCGCTGGCGTTGTCGGTCTTTGGCGTCTCGATGTTCGCTTCGCAAGGCGTGACGGTTCCGCACATCCCGATAAGCTGGCTCATCTACTTCGTCTTGTTCTTCATCCTCGGTTATTTTTTATTTGCCACTTTATACGCGATGGTTGGCGCGATGGTGTCGAGCGAAGAAGACGCGCAGCAGGCGCAGATGCCTGTAACGATGGTCGTCGTCTTACCGATGCTGCTGTTCGGCATGGTGATGGCAAACCCCGACAGTACGTTGTCAACGGTGCTTTCGATGATTCCATTCTTCGCGCCGACCTTGATGATGATGCGCGTAGCGATGGTCAACCCGCCCATGTATCAAGTCGTAGGCGCTATGCTTGGCATGATCGTCACGATTATCGCTGTGGTCTGGTTGGTCGCTAAAATTTATCGCGTCGGCATCTTGATGTACGGCAAACGCCCTTCGATAGCCGAACTCGGCAAATGGATTCGCTACCGCTAGCGGGGAATTGGGAAGAATGGGGAGACAGGGAGAAGAAGCGATGGAGAATTTTCGACTGATAAAAAATCTCCCCTTCTCCCTGTCTCCCTGTCATCAGTGTTTCTCTGCTTTCAACTTGCGCGGCGGGTAGTAGGGTTTGGTGCCGAGTTTCTGCACTTCTTTCCCCCAATTGGTACCGTAATCTTTTTCGGCGTTGGTCAACGCCCAAGCTTGGCGTTTGTAATTCCAGTTGTCCGGGTTCAGGCGTTGCGCTTCTTTATAGTGCGGAATGGCGTCCTGTGCCAGACCCTGGTGCGATAAAAATTCTGCGAGTGCGAATTCTGCGGAAGCCTGCGCGTGGTCTTCTTGCTGTGGCGCGAGTCGCGCTTTCAATTCATCTTCGCTCAATACGAACGCACTCTTGTCGCCATTGCTTGCCCAATCGCGTATGGCGTTGAGGTATTCGGTCGCATCCAAGCCGTGCATCACCTTGTAGCGATTATCCACATAGGCGGTTTCATTGGGGCGCACGATTTTGCCTTTCTCGTTGATCCACACGGCGGTCGGCACGTTGACCATGTCGTAGAGGCGCGTGATGATTTGCGTCTCGTCAATCAATGCGGTGTATTGCGGATTGGCTTTGGTAATCCACGGCGCGGCATCTTTTGCGCCGCCGGTGTCCTGGGCGACCGAGATGATTTCAAAATTTTTGTCTTTGAGTTCAGCGTAGAGAGTTTGCCAGCCTGGCAAATCAAAACGGCATCCTCACCACGAAGCCCAGGTTATCAACAAGACTTTTTTGCCGCGAAAATCGGCCAATGAATGCGGCTTGCCATTCAAATCGGGCAAAGTGAAATTCGGCGCTTCCAGCGAATTCAGGTGCGCGTTTTGGGCGTCCAGTCGCGGCCCGAAATAATAGATGCTGTGCTTGTCATCAAACGCCGTCGGTTGTTTGATGAGGCGAGCAAATTCCGAAAGGTTGAACCATTCAACTTTGCCTTGTTTATTGAGGAATTGCGCCTTGCGAGCTTTCGGCAGAGGAAAACATAACTCGTCGCGGCACACGCCCTGCGGTTTGACCACGAAGCGCGTAGCCGCAGCCAAATCCTTTTTGGTAATCCACAGGTCTTTGGCGTTCATGGTTGCCGCCTCGACCTCTGTGGCTTTCTCGTCATAAATGAGGGTGACGCGGCGCGCCTCGGCGTGGGCGTTGTGGACTGCTGCACAGCAGAACAACATTGCACCGGCCAGAAAAAAATACTTTTGCATAGTGCCTCCTTGTTTATTGGTCTGGTGAGATATGGGGACTACGCGAAAAGCGCGCCTTCAGATTCGTTGGTCAAAACGCCTCATCGCTGCGAATGTTTTTTGGCTCTTTCAAATATCTCATCAATCGTCTGACCTTTATACAGACGCCGCGAGATTTCAACCTAATCTGTCGGTTCGCGATGAAGAAGCGAAAGAAATCGTAAAACTGCTGCGCGCCCCAAAGCTTGATTCAACGCTTCAATTCCATTTATTCTAAGTTGCGCGTCATCCATAGGTTTTATCGTTTTCATTATTTCCCCCTCTGCCTGGCATATTCAACAGGATTCATTATCCAAACTTGCCGGTTGATCAATAAATCTTCTTCGTCTGTCGTCGCATATAATCCATCAGTATATATTGCCCCAGCGTCATCGTAGTGGTGAAGTACGCTTTGCCGCGACAAATCTCCGTCACCTTTTTGATGAACTCCACCAGATAATAATCGTCTGCCAGCATGAAGGTATTAATCATAATGCCGTTGCGGCGACAATCGGCGACCTCTTTGAAGGTCTCCTGAATTATCGTCGGGTCAAGCCCCATAGAGTTTTTATAAATGCGCCCGTCTGCCATAGTCATCGCCGAAGGTTTGCCGTCGGTTATCATGATGATCTGCTTCATGTCTTTGCGTTGCGACATCAGTATGCGCCGCGCCAGCCGCAAGCCCTCGCGGGTGTTGGTGTGATAGGGGCCGACCTGCACGCGCCCGACTTGCGAGATAGGAATCTCTTCGGCGGAATCGTGAAACAGCACTACGCGCAGAGAGTCGCCGGGATATTGCGTGCGAATCAAATGCGTCAACGCCAGCGCGACGCGCTTGGCAGGAGTGAAGCGATCTTCGCCGTATAAAATCATCGAGTGCGAACAGTCGAGCATCAACACCGTCGCGCAGGAACTTTTGTACTCGGCCTGATGCACCATTAAATCGGCGTATTCCAGATTGATCGGCACGCCCAAGCCTTCACGACCAATCGCCGATTTCAAAGTGGCGCTGACATCCAGATTCAAGACATCGCCGAATTCATAACGCTTGGCCGCTTCGCTGGCTTCGATGTCGGTCGCCAGATGATTGGTGTCGTGCCGCCCGAACGACGACTTGCCCAAAGAAGCGACCAACTCCTTGAGCGTTTTGTAACCCAAGAAATCAAGCCCCTTGTCGGTCACTTCAAATTTGGCAGCCGCTTCCTGTGGCTTGCCGGTCTTGCCGCCTTTGGCGGTGACTTGAGTTTCCTGCGGCGTCCCCGATGCTTGTTGGTCAACTTTGATGTAGCCCTCTTCGACCATGCGTTCGAGCAGACGGTCGAGCAATTCATTCATCGCTTCCATTTTGAGGTTGCCTTGTTCGTCGTAGAATTGTTGCAACTCTTCTTCCGAAAGCAGGCCGTCTTCAAGCAAGGCGCGCCTCATCGCTTCGCGCAAAGATTCAAGCGAGTTGTCTTGCTCGTTGCGATACATGAAATAAGGGTCATCGAAACCGCTATCGAGCAAGAACTCCGAGAGCCTGTCCATCAAGTCTTCAAGGCTCAAAGACTCCCAATCCACTCCATTCCATTTTGAATATTTTGTAAACGGCATAAGCTGTTCTCAAGCGCCATCAAGCGGCAGCGAACTCGGTATGCTGACGCATTGCCGGAGAGCGAAAGCCTAAAACGATATGCTCTTTGGGTACTCCCGCTGCAACCAATTCATAAGCGATGCCGCTTTCGGTTCCGTCCCGCTGAATCCATATCTTGTCATTGATGAGATCAATATGAACGAGACAACCATGAATCCGCCGGTCATTTTCTCGTCCGAGAATCATCAAGAGGTAGCGATCTGCTTCTTTATCAAATACCGCTTCGATATGAATCTCGCCGTGCGCGTAAGGCACTTGAGCATACTTCAATAACACGTCGCGGATGATCTGACGATAAGTGTCTAGTCTATCCATTTCACAATCTCCTCTGCCTCGACATCGAAAACAATTATAGGCACTTGATAATCTTCGCGTAAGAGTTGCCCGAGCGGTTCTTCAAAAACATCGAAATACACTTCCTTATGCACTGCCAAATATAACCGGCGGTCTGGCTCAGTGCGATTCAGCACCGCCAAATAGACAAAGTATTGCCCCACCGCATTCTCTATGTCGCGCAATTCAGAGGCGCTGACAAAACTCTTGATTTCGACAGCAATTTTTACTCCGGCGCGCTCGGCAGTGACAATTCGTTCTGCGCCTAAGTCAACATACATATCTTTCACGCCCCACTGCAATCGCAGCGGGTCGTGGGTGATGACCCAGCCGTCTTTGATAAGCGCCTGCTTCAAGCTTTGGTGATAGAGGTCTCTGGCCGGCATATAGAAATCTGTCTTTCAATTTGAGTTAGACTTCACTGTGAAAGTGAGGGCATTGCAACCACTGTCGAGCAAGAACTCGGAGAGTTTGTCCATCAAGTCTTCAAGGCTCAAAGACTCCCAATCCACACCATTCCATTTTGAATATTTAGTAAACGGCATAATTCCTACAATTGTCTTGTCCGGTTAAACAAAAATTGCATGACCAAACGCAGCCATGTAAAGAAATAATGTCATAGTCGTCTGATTGTCTGGTGAATAAGTGACCTCTACGATCCCCAATTCTATCAACCGAACGTCCGGCTTCTTATCGCGGATAGTTGGATCGAAGTAATCTGGAGTCCAAAATTCTCTTTGTATATTTACAGCGTCCTTGTTTGATGAAAGGTATCTTACGACAAATGGTTTACCAGGATGGAACATGGAAACGATGCCAATGGCTTCTTTATCTGGGAAATTAGCCGCTACTCGTATGCCTATTAAAGGTGAAGTTGGGTCTTTATCCAAATTATTGATGTCATAATGCCTGATCGCCCAGTATTGAGCGTTTGTATCAACATATTTCCATTCTTTCAGGGAGTCGGGAAGGGCACGAATCTCTTTTTTCCCTTTCATTCGATTCAAAACCTCAGTCAAATAACTCTGGTCGGTTGCGAGTAACAAAATGTCAGATTTTGGTGAGACCAGATAAAATTCCCAGATGTCAGACTCCAGCTTCTCTTCAAATACCGAAACTTTGAATTCACCAATTTTCAAAACCGCTTTTGCGCTAACCTCCAATGAGTGAATGATGGAATTACGGGCAGTAGAAAAATCATTGTCAAAAATAATAATTTGACAACCTTCATACGGAGAACTACCCAGAGACTTTGGGCTTCTAAATTTTCTACACCCTTCAAGTGAAAGCAATATCTTTTTTCCTTCAAGTTGCCGTTTCAGGTCGCCCTTATTTACCCAGTCTATTGAGCCGTAGGCAATTCGTTGCGTGAAATCAATGAACTTTTCCGGCTCTGATGAGGCGATAGTTATAGGGCCTTTCGCCACCATTACGGTCTCTGTGTCAACCGGAAGCCACCACAGCAACTCGTTTACAGAGTTTGGTGATGGAGTCATTTTACTTTTTGCCTGGATGCCAAAACAGAGAATAAAAAGCAGTGCGAAAGCAACGATAATTTTCAGCATATTCGAATCCTCAATTTCATTTTGGATGATGAAAAACTTTTCCCGCAGATCAACCTAGGCGAAAGAAGGCGCGAGCCGTCTTCGTGGTTGCTTCTGTCACATCGTCTATGGATTTGCCGGTGCAACTTGCTACTGCTTGCAATACGTGCGGCAGAAACGCCGGTTCGTTTCTGCCATCTTTCGGTTTCGGCTGCATATCTCTTGGGGTTAAAAACGGCGCGTCGGTTTCCAACATCAAGCGGTCGAGCGGGATTTGCCGCACCAGTTCGCGCAGGTGCTGGCCGCGACGCTCATCGCATATCCAGCCGGTGATGCCGATGAACAATCCCATATCCAGATAGGCTTGCAACTCGTCGCCGTTGCCGGTGAAGCAATGCACTACGGCGGCAGGAAATTGTTTGTGATAGCCGCGCAGGAGGTTGACGAATTGTTGATGCGCGTCACGCTCATGCAAAAAGAGTGGCATCTGCAACTCGCAGGCTAATTCAATCTGCGCGGCAAACCACAGGTCTTGAACCGGACGCGGCGAAAAATCGCGATTGTAATCCAAGCCGCACTCGCCTATCGCTACGACCTCCTGATGCTTGGCCAAGGTCCGCAAAGTTTTCATCGTTTCGGCATGGCAATGCCGCGCATTGTGCGGATGCACACCGGCGGTCGCATAGAGATGTTCAGGACAATGGCTGGCCAGTTCCTGCGCTTCGCAGCTGCTTTTCACATTGGTTCCGGTGACGATCATGGTTTGCACACCCGCCGCCACGGCGCGATCAAGCACTTGCTGACGGTCGGCGTTGAACGAGGCGTGTCCGAGATTGACGCCTATATCAATTAATGGCAAAGGCATGGTGTCGTCCTAATCAAGCAGATTTTTGATCTGTTCCAGATGATGGTTCAGATGACGCAAATAATCTTCAACGATATGTTCCAGCGTCAAGCGTTCATTGTCCGGCGTAATCCAGACATTGTTGAGTTTGCTTGGGTCAAGATTTTCGATGATATGCACGAGGTGCAGATTGTAGAGTTTCCAGAACTCCAGCAATCCCTTCCAGCTATGCTTTTGATAATGATTGGCGCGCACGAAATCGTCTTGCTGATAAAACGGAAATTCGATCTCGTCGAAAATCTGCAAGCGCACGAAGCGTTGATGATTGTTGGAAGCCGAATCGAGCAGATGCCCCAACAACTCTTTCACCGACCACTGATTTTCATGCGGTTTTTCTGACGCTTTCTCTTCGGTCACGGTTTGCAATTCTTCATAGGCTTGCAAGACGCTGTTGCTGAAATCTGCAACGAATTCTGTGTTCATTAAATCACCTCTTAATTGATTCTTCTTGAACGGCTGAAGCTTTCATAACCGGGCGCACGCGATTCGGCTTTGGCCGCCGCGTAGCCGCGTTCTTCGCTGCGCGAGATTTTTTTCTGGGCGCACAATCCTTCCAGTATCAATTCACAAACCGCTACGGTGATGGCGTGATTGTCAGCCGTCAAACGCGATGCAGAGGCCGCTTCCATCAAGCCGTTGACGCGCCGGAAACTCGCCATGCACAATTCCGTGCCGTCGGTATCGGCTAGGCGCAACGCCCCGCCGTTATTGAACCAGGCGATGATTTCCGCACAATCAATATGCTCGAAATAGGCGGCAAAGGTTTTGCCGACCGCCGCTTTGATTAACTCGCGTGCGATGTTGGCCGCGCCGCGCTGTTCGCCTTCATACTCCAATTCCAGCTTGCCGGTAATCGCTGGCAAGGCCGCATAAATATCGCTGATGCGCGGCACGATTTTGTCTTCGCCGGTCAATAAAC
This sequence comes from Acidobacteriota bacterium, assembly GCA_016201275.1. Classification (GTDB taxonomy): domain Bacteria; phylum Acidobacteriota; class Blastocatellia; order UBA7656; family UBA7656; genus JACQDB01. The sequence continues at coordinate 37,794 of JACQDB010000101.1, read as the reverse complement.
ACCGGCGTTCCGCATTCGAGGTGACATTCTCCAACACCGAAATTGGCAAACGCTGGCTGACTCCTGAACGCTTGTCCACGCGCTGATCCTGGCGCGCTTCAAAGGCAATCTGTTCGACCGTTCGCATCAGAAATTCGGGAATCGTCAAGCGCTCGTCGCGTTTCGTCCAGGCTTCTTGTCGCGTGATCTCCATACCTTCTTCGACGCTGGCCGGATAATGCGTGACAATTTCCGAGCCGATGCGGTCTTTGAGTGGCGTGATGATTTTGCCACGCGCCGTGTAGTCTTCGGGGTTGGCGGAAAACACCAGCATCACATCGAGCGGCAGACGAATCGGATAGCCTTTGATTTGAATATCGCCCTCCTGCATGATGTTAAACAAACCGACTTGGACTTTGCCAGCCAGGTCTGGAAGTTCGTTGATGGCGAAGATGCCGCGATTGGCACGCGGTAACAAGCCATAATGAATGGTTAATTCATCGGAGAGCAGATGGCCGCCGCGCGCCGCTTTAATCGGGTCAAGGTCGCCTATCAAATCGGCAATCGTGACATCGGGAGTCGCCAATTTTTCAACATAGCGGGCGTCGCGTGCAATCCATTCGACGGGCGTTTTGTCGCCGTGTTCTTCTATACGCAAGCGCGCATATTTGCTGATCGGCGCGCAGGGATTATCGTTGATCTCGCTGCCTTTGATGACCGGTATGCGCTCGTCCAGGAGGTTGACCAGTTGGCGCAATATGCGGCTTTTGGCCTGACCGCGCAAACCTAGCAGGATGAAATTGTGGCGCGATAAAATGGCGTTGATGATTTGCGGTACGACCGTATCATCGTAGCCGACGATGCCTGGAAAGATGGTTTCGTCGCGCCGCAGTTTGGCGATTAAATTTTCGCGCATCTCGTCTTTAACGCAAACGCGGCGCAATCTTTTTTCGTTGTACTCGCTGCTTTTTAATTCACCCAGAGTGCTTGGTAATGTCATGCAAAGTAACCTCGGAATTTGTAGAGACAATGATTGAGCCTATTGTTCGTTGGCTCTTAAACTTTATAGCTGCACGCGAAGGCTAATGCAAACAGGCGATGGATTGCTTTATTGAAATGACATCAAAATATCTCTCGGCTATACTCCCTGCGGCTGTTGAAGAGTTGCGATGATAGCGAAAGATATAAACGATGCGGCGCTTGGTTGTTTGCTGGGCGCTCTGGTCGGCGATGCTGCCGGAGCGACGCTTGAATTCATTCAGCGAAAACCGACGCTTGAAGAAGTCCGTCAGGCGATGACTATGCCGGGCGGCGGTTTTCTAAAAGTCGCTCCGGGGCAAATCACCGATGATGGTGAATTGACTCTTTGTCTGGCGCACGCGCTGGCCAATAGCAAAGCTTTCGATTCGGAAAAAATCGCTCGCAAGTATGCCGAGTGGATGCAGTCCAGACCCTTTGATGTAGGGAACACCACACGCTCAACTTTGGGATGCTTCCTTGACTACGAATGGAAAGATATATGCAGACAGGAAGGCTATGCTGCGGCGATGGCGCAGGCGGCTTACTACAATTGTCTGGATTCCAAAGCCAATGGCAGCTTAATGCGGGCAACGCCTCTGGGAGTTTGGGGACACCGTTTGAAAATTCATGAGTTGGCCTTGTTTGCCAGAGAGGATTCCCGCTTATCTCATTCCAATCGCAGTTGTCGTGATGCGGTGGCCTGTTACGCAATCGCCATCGCTCATTTGATGAATGAACCAGGCGACGGACAAGGAGCGTTTGCCAAAGCAAAAGACTGGGCAGATCGCAACGCAACTGGCGAAGTTTGCGAATGGCTTGTTGAGGCAGAGCAAAATATTGATGTGCCTTATCATCCGCAAATCGGCTTTATCAAAATTGCTTTCACTCATGCCTTCAGGCATTTGCTGCTTGGCACCAATTATCTTGAAGCGATACGCGAAACCCTCTGCGGTGGCGGCGATACCGACACCAATGCCTGCATCGTCGGCGGTTTGATTGGTGCAGCTTGCGGTGCGACTGCCATACCCGACGCCATGAAAATGCCGGTGTTGCAAGGCGATACGCAACAAGGCAGACATCCACGCCCGGAGTGGTTACACGCAAAACAGATAACCGCATTGACCGAACGGTTGTTGCAGGTCGCGCCAAAGTAAAACCAGCGGAACCTCAATATGATTTATCGAGACAAAATTTTATCGGCGTTGGCGAGTTGCGAAAGCGAATTCGCGTTTTATGAAAGCGATTTGAAGGCGCAGGTCGCTTCTTACAATCAAACGCTCGAAATGGTCAGCGCGATGAATAGCGAAGCGCTGTTGGCGAAACTTGAATTGGCGAATGCGCCGGGGGCGATTCCTACAACTGAATTTTTCGACCGCCAAGCCTTCATCATTCCGTTTACGGAAGAATGGACGAACCGCGAACAGGCGCGGGAGTGGGCGTATCAAACCCTCTTGAACCGCACCACCTTTGCCGCCGATGGCAGCCAGATCATGCCGACCAAAGATTTTTCGATACCCATAGCCGCCGTGCAGGTCGGTTGGTTTGAAAATCTGCATACGATAACTGGCGATTATGTCAAAGACGCGGCCTTTGAAATTCTGCCGCCGGAAAAAATTCTGGTGCGCTCGAAAGGCGACACCGAAGCCTCTGAGCAAGTCGTGCATCAACGGCGCTACGCGATGGAAATCGCCGCCATCAAAAATTTTCTGCGAACCTCGGCACAACGCGGCTTTGATAAACAACGTCCGCCGGTGGTCTTTTTCGACAGCCTGTTGGTGATTTCGTTCGCCGACATTCTGCCCGCCGCGCAGCGCGATTTTTATGTAGGAGAAATCCTGGCGCTGTTGAACGCCGCAAAAGAGACCGGCATACCGCTGGTCGGTTATGTAGATACCAGTGTGGCGCGTGACCTGGTGAATATGCTGCGCGAATTGGAACCGGAGTTGAGCGATTCGCCCAAGTTGCAGGACGCCGCTTTGCTTGCGCCGCGTATGCAGTGGGGAGATCGAACGCCGCTGTTTATCTGCGCTCGTCAAGGCATACTGGAAGCTTACGGCGATGAGTGGCGACGCAATGTTGCGTTTTGTTATGTGAAGACCACGGGCGATGCGCCGCCTTCGCGCATAGATGTGCCGCTGTGGGTGTATGAAGCGGGCTTGTTGGAATACGTCGTTGACACCGTGCGCGGTGAAGTCATCGTCGGCAACGGTTATCCCTATGTTATCGAAGCGGCAGACCAAACGGCAGTGATTGGCACGCAAGACCGTGAAGCCTTTTATGCTTTGTTTCAAGAGTTCGCGACGCGCAAAGGTTTCGATTTACGCATCGCCCGCAAGGCCATATCGAAAGCGCATCGCCGATGAATAGCACGTCTATATGCTTTCGCTGACCGAGGGCGAGCCAGCACTTTCGACGATTTATATTGCCTACGGAACGCGCTGCTCTATCTGTTGGAGAGGGATCGCAATGAACGCCATCCGCAAACGGCGTGGTTTGGCAAACTCGAAAACCAATTGGCGCAGCCTCGTGTGCAACAACTGGTTGAATCAAAGGCTCGCGCCTAAAAACAAAGAAGGCAAAAGGCAAAGTAACTATATGCGCGGCACCCCAAGATTCGGAAAAAGAAACTCAACGAGCCGCATGACTATTCAGGCCATTGCACTGGTCGCGCCGAATCTTGGGGTGCCGCGCATATAGAGGGGGTCGCAGAATTCCAGCAACCGCCCATATGTTGTGGATAATCAAACCATCGCATACAATATATGGACAGAACCTCGCATTTCTGCGCCACGCTCTATCTACCCGGTCGGGTTGTCAGAGTTGAACCCTGTGCGGCTGTGCCGCTTTGAGGTGCGGAGAGTCGGCGCTTGTGCGGGAGGCGGACTCTGCGTTTTTGCGGCTGCGTCGCAGTCGAAAGGCTTGTGACTTACACCGCCTGCCGTTATTTTTTCAAAGAGCAAAATGGATAAAGCCGAGAAAAGCAGATAAGAAACAATCGCGTTGTAAGGCCATCAGCCATTGCCTATACTTTCAACGTGGCAGCTAGGGGCGAAATTCATCAGGGCGTTAAAAATGCCTTCTGCTTGAAATTACAGGACTGGAAGTCGTGCTTCAAGATGGCTCTTTGCCGATGATTGTGATCAACCGTATAGCGGCTTGCAGAGGTGTGCGATGGGTTGGAAGGCGGTCTGTGACTGCCGTGCGGCGATCACTGATCGCCTCTCAACCAGGTGTCGTGGGTCGTGGGCAAATGAAATTCGCGATAAAACTTTATGAAAATCGCCAAGATCGTAAAATCCAATTCGCATATTGATTATATAGGCCGTGTGCTTGACCGCCTGGATTCGGCGGAGCCTCCGGCGCTCGAACATTATCGCTTCGCGCAGTTGGTCGTGATGCAGCACGAAGATTCTATAATCGTGGGCATCATCTACAATTCGCAGTTAATCAATCCTGAATATGGTCGCCTGGGGCCGCGCCTGTCGGGTTCGCAAAATATGAACTCGGTCTTTAGTCCCGATTTAATGGACGAACAGGGCGTCTTGATAGGCATATTGCTTTTGGGCTGGGTTGACGAAGCAGGGAAGTACCGGCAAGGCGTGCCGCGTGCCATCGTGCCGGTCAATTCCGCAGTCTTTACCATGAGCGATGCCGATGTGAAATCATTTCACACGGGGCGCGACGGCAAACTCGCCTTGCATTACTATTCGCAAATCACCACCCACGCGCAAAGATTCGCGCCGCAATTGTTGCTAGGCATTTTAGACCAACTCGAAATTTTATTCGGCGACGCATCGCTTGCCGAGATTCGTTTATTGCGTCGTACCTTGAACTGGCAACAGATATTTCAAAACAAAGCGTTGTGATGATTTGAAACTTGATAGCCGGGAACCTGCCCTGGTCAGCAGGCGCACGGCAGCGTCTAAGGTTTTGACTTAACAAAGCGACCCTCTTCCCTTTACCATCTGACAACTATGATTGAAATTGACGGAGCCTCTTTAACCCTTGAACAGACCGCCGCCGTAGCCGATGGCGAAGCGGTGCAGCTTGCCTTTGCAGCGCGTCCGCGCATTGATCGCGCTCGCCAGTTTGTCGAAAGCATAGTGGCTCGCGGCGAAGTCGTCTATGGCATCAACACCGGCTTTGGCAAACTCGCAGACGTTTCTATTCCTCCCGATAAATTGCGCGAGTTGCAACTCAACCTGGTGCGCTCGCATTCGTGCGGCGTTGGCGACCCGCTCTCCGAACGCATCGTGCGCGCTATGATGTTGCACCGCGCCAATGTTTTGGCCAAAGGTTATTCCGGCTGTCGCGCCCTCATCATCGAAACGCTGATTCAAATGCTCAATGCCGGAGTGCATCCGGTGGTTCCCTCGCGGGGGTCGGTGGGGGCTTCGGGCGATTTGGCACCGCTGTCGCATTTGGCTCTGGTGGTCATTGGCGAAGGCGAAGCGATCTATCAAGGCGAACGACTGGCTGGCCTTGAAGCGATGACTCGCGCAGGGATTCAGCCGCTGGTGTTGGAAGCCAAAGAAGGCTTGGCATTATTGAACGGGACGCAGGCGATGACGGCTGTGGGCGCGCTGGCTTTGCTGGCCGCAGAGCGTTTGGCGCAAGCCGCAGATGTGACCGGCGCGATGTCGCTAGAAGCCTTGAAAGGCACACCCGTCGCTTTCGATTATCGTATTCATGCGGCGCGCCCGCACCCCGGACAGATGCACAGTGCGCGGCGGCTGCGCGAGTTGATTGACGGTAGCGAAATCCGCGAATCGCACCGCGACCATCAAGTTGATCCGCGTGTGCAGGACGCTTACTCCTTGCGTTGTATGCCGCAGGTGCATGGCGCGGTGCGCGATGCGCTCAATCATGCGCGGCGCATATTGGAAATCGAAATCAACAGCGCCACCGATAATCCGTTGGTCTTTGCCGATGCCGAAGAGGTGATTTCGGGAGGCAATTTTCATGGCGAACCGATTGCGCTGGCGCTTGATTATGCAGCCGTAGCGATAGCCGATTTAGGCACGATTTCCGAACGTCGCGTTGAACGTCTGGTCAATCCAGACCTGTCGGGGCTGCCAGCCTTCTTAGCGCCGCAAGCCGGAACCAATTCGGGCATGATGATCGCTCAAGTTGCGGCGGTGTCCTTGATTGCCGAAAATAATGTGCTGGCGCATCCGGCTTCGGTGACCAATCTGCCGACCTCTGCCAACAAAGAAGACCATGTGAGCATGGGCATGACTTCGGCGTTGAAGTTTCAGCACATCGTCAAGAATGTCGAAATTATTTTGGCGATTGAATTGCTGTGCGCGGCGCAAGGGTTGGATTTTTTAAGGCCGTTGCGCCCCAGCCCCAGACTACAAAAAGTGCATCAACAAGTGCGCCAGCGCGTCCCCTTCATGGAACAGGATGCGGTGCTTTCCCATCATATCGAAGCGCTGGTTGCTTTGGTGCGCGATTTGAATACGGCGTGAAAAAATCGAATAGGCAGGCAAAAACCCTCGCCGCAGTTTGCTCGGCGGCAAGCGCGAAGCAAACTGTAAACGCAACTATACCTCTATGACAGATAGGAGAAGTTACCTGTCAGAAGCGCACAACCGACTGCGGACGATGGCCTAAGCGAACAACGAAATCATCGCGTGATAGACAAACAACACGACATACATTCCTACGGCCAGATGTATGCCTGCGCGTGCCGCCTTGCGATGCGAGTAGTTGTAACAGATCACCATGCAGGTCGCTGTGATCGCCATTTTGACCAGAAAAAACAACACGGCGCTTCTTTGAATCAAGGAATCCATCAGGGGATTGGCTTCGGTAGCCACGCCGCGCCCGATGTGATGCATGGTCGCAACGGCATCATAGCCGGATAACACCAGAACCATCACTACACAAAAAAATAGATTTCGGTTCAGAAAAAGGTCTTTTGTTGGGGACATTCTTACCTCTTCAACTCGATTGTATAACTATTCAGCTTCAGTAGTCCGTAACGCCTGAAAAAAACCTCGGTTCCTGTTTCTCAGGCGACTTGGTTAGAAACTACCAAAGCATAGTATAAAAAAAAGCCGGAATCAATTACCTATGCAGGTGATTTTGATTCATTCGTTCCGATGACTGAAAGGCGTACAGTGGTCTCGACTCCGCCCTTGAAGATGCAGCCGGTGTGCCGCAACGTCGCGCTTGCGCGGGGCAAAAAAAGCGCAACTTTATTGCCAGAAGCCCGCGTGATAGAATGGTCGCCCGAAGGTTTTACAGAGTAAAAATTTCATCGTTGGAGCGAGACCATCATGAGTGAACCGAGACGAGTGAGCGCGCCGCGTGGCAGTCAAATCAGTTGCAAAGGCTGGCATCAGGAAGCCGCTCTGCGTATGTTGATGAATAACCTTGACCCCGAAGTAGCAGAAAAACCCGATGAGTTAATTGTCTATGGCGGGGTCGGTCGCGCCGCTCGCAACTGGCAAGCCTTTGATGCCATCGTGCGGTCGTTGCGCGAATTGGCAAATGACGAAACGCTATTGATTCAATCGGGCAAGCCGGTGGGCGTTTTTCGCACGCACGAATATGCGCCCCGCGTTCTGCTGGCCAATTCCAATCTGGTGGGGCAGTGGTCGAACTGGGACGAATTTCATCGCCTCGAAAAACTGGGCTTGATGATGTATGGACAGATGACGGCTGGTTCGTGGATTTACATAGGCAGTCAAGGCATTGTGCAGGGCACCTTTGAAACTTTCGCCGCCGCCGCGCAAAAACATTTCGGCGGCAGTCTGCAAGGCCGTCTGGTGGTTTCCGGCGGTATGGGCGGCATGGGCGGCGCGCAACCTTTAGCGGCAACCATGAATGGCGCGAATTTCATAGGCATTGAGGTTGATCCGGCGCGCATCGAAAAACGCCTACAGACCGGCTATTGCGACCGCATCGCTTTTGATTTGGACGAAGCGCTACGCCTCATTGACGAAGCCAAAGCGCAAGGCGAAGCGATTTCCGTTGGCTTGGTCGGCAACTGTGCAGAGGTGTTGCCGGAGATGATCAAACGCCAACTCGTTCCCGATCTTTTGACCGATCAGACCAGCGCTCACGATGCTTTGAATGGCTATGTGCCAAAGGCGATGACGCTGGAGGAAGCGGCGATCTTGCGCCGCGAAAATCCTGCTGAATACATCAAGCAGGCGATGGCGGCCATGGGGATTCACGTTCAGGCCATGCTGGAACTGAAACGCTTGGGTGCGGTGACGTTTGATTACGGCAACAACATTCGCGCTCAAGCCAGACAAGTCGGTGTGCAGGATGCGTTCGATATTCCCGGCTTCGTTCCCGAATACATACGTCCGCTGTTTTGTCAGGGGCGTGGGCCATTTCGTTGGGCGGCGCTCTCAGGAAATCCTGAAGACATACGCAAGACCGATGCGCTGGCGTTGGAATTATTTCCTGATGATGAAGTGCTGTCGCGTTGGCTGGCGCTGGCGCGTGAGCGCATCAAATTTCAAGGCTTACCGGCAAGGATTTGCTGGCTGGGGTATGGGGAACGCGCCGAGTTTGGCGAAGCGATTAACGATATGGTTCGCACCGGCAAACTCGATGCGCCTGTGGTCATAGGCCGCGACCACTTGGATAGCGGTTCGGTTGCTTCGCCGTATCGAGAGACCGAAGCGATGCGCGACGGTTCCGACGCCGTAGCCGATTGGCCTTTGTTGAATGCCTTGTTGAATACCGCTTCGGGGGCGTCTTGGGTTTCGATTCACAATGGCGGCGGCGTCGGCATAGGCTACTCGTTGCACGCCGGACAAGTGTGCGTAGCCGATGGCACAGCAGACGGCGCACGCCGTTTGAATCGCGTATTGACGAACGACCCAGGCATCGGTGTGGCGCGTCATGTGGACGCTGGCTATGAGGAAGCCGAAGCGACGGCCTTGCAGAAGGGCATCAAAATCCCGGCTCTGGAAAATCGGTAAACTTGCCGCTTGGCCTCGGTCATCGGTTCTCTACCGACAAAAATATGCGATGGAATTTCGCTAAATTAAAGTTTGAGAGATTGGTACACCTGTCCTCTTCTGGCGTGGTTCGATTTAGACGCGCAAACTTGGTAAGGCAAAGCGGTCGCGCTTGCATGGTCAATTGCGGTTGAACCTAGAAACGCGAACATGGAGTGATTTCATCAAGCGAGCGAATGGATTTCAGCGAGCCTTGAGTCAGGGCGTGAAATTGCCAGCATAAGCAACAGGGGCTTCCTGTATGTTAAAGTCGGAGGTCATACAAAACGTCAAAGCTTCGTGGCTCGCCCGGAAAGTGTCTGCGGGTTTGCAATTTCCCTTGCACTACTCTCTGGCAGCGTTTTGGTGGACAAGACTTCGCTGCCGAATCATCAACAAAGCGCTTTGCCTGTTGCTTGTTGCCGGTTGCTTGTTGCCGGTTGCCTTGCCTGTTTTTGGTGTCAGTCAACAACGCGCCACGCCGATAAAACCTGCTGAAGAAAAGCCGCATCCGGCTGCGCCAACAGCAATGCTCAACGATGGCAGCAGCGTTGTCGCACCCTTGAACCTGGAGGAATTGATTCGCGCCTGTTTGCAGAACGGTGAACGTATGCAGCGGCAATTGCTCGACTACACTTACAATTTGAAAAAGACGCGGCGCACCTTGAACGCAGCGGGCAAAGAGACCGCCAAGGAAGTCGGCACCTATGAGGCGTATCCGGTGCAGGGCGAACACATTTTAATTACCTTGAGCCGCAATGGCCGCGCAGTGTCGTTGCCGGAATTGGAAACGGCGCGGCGAATGGCGGGGCGGGAATTGGCAAATAAAATGCGTGAAGAGCTAGGGACACCGCAAGCCCACGCCGAACCACAGCGCGAAGTTGAAACTGGTTTTTCGGCGGGGGTGATGGGGAAATATCGCGGCAGAAATGGTTACGTTTCCATTCATCCGGCGAGCTTTCTGCGCGGGTGCGAATTGACCTCTCCGACTTTACAAGAGGTGAACCATAGGCAGGTTGTGGTCTTCCAATTTCGTCCACGCGAGGACGCCTCATTCCCGTATCCGCAAGCCTATATTGCCAGATTGACAGGCGAAGTCTGGATAGACCTTGAAGACCAAATCTTGCTTCGCATCAAGGGCTGGCCAGCGCCGGAATATTTATCGGATCAAGTACCGGCGCAAGTACCGGCGCAAGTGCCTGCACCAGAGCCTGCATTAATCTTTGAGCAGAGTCGTCAGAAAGACGGCAATTGGTTTCCGACCTACATACGCATGAATTCGCAAGGTGATGCGAATCTGTTCAATGGCTTGAACTGGGATGTAGTCTTCGTGTTCAGCGATTATCGGAAATTCACCACTGGCATAGGCGGTCTTCACCTTCGCGCCAAAGAGCGCAACGTCAAAACGCCTGAGCAATGACGCTGGGATAGAAGCAGTATCGGTCAACTCACGGACGAAGAGAAAGGCGTTGATGATCGCATTCAAGTGGATTTTTTCGATAAGCTTCAAGTGGATTTCTTTCGATAGGCTTTGATGAAAAAGATGCGGTCGCCGATGTGAAAATTCTGGTTGCCTTGCGGACTGAAAACTTCTCCCTCGTCAAAATTCGTGTGAATCCAGTCCATCAAATGCTGGCAATAATCGCGCCCGAAAATCGTTGCGCCGAATTCTGAAGTGGCACGGTTGGCAATGAAAATAAAGCGCGTGTTGGTCTGGCTCAAGCGTTGAATAACGCGGTCTTCGCCCTCGCGGTCTAAAAACCCCGGGGTGGTAATCTCTTCGCGCAAAGGATTGGTGCGGTTGGTGAAAAATAACAGCGAGGTGCCTTCCGGCAAGACCGCAATGGCTTCGCCCGGAACGGTCTCGCGGTTGATGAAGTCTATGGCCTGCGCGAACGCCTCGCCCAAATCCTGACGCGCCAGCATCGTGCCGCGTGCCGTCACCAACGGATAATTGTTGTGCAGACGATAACGATAAACCAGTAGTCCGGAGGTGATTACGGCGTCGGCCAGAATCAAAGCGATGGTGATGTTACGCGCCAGATGGCGCGCCCGTCCATCCTGTATCCAATTGGAAAATTGATACGATAAAATATAGGTGAAGAGAATCACCGAAGTCGGCAACAGGTAAGAACTATATGCGCCCCCGCTCCGCACTCGCAGCAGCACACGCGCCAACGAGGCCAGCGAATAGGTGCCGAGAATGAGCAGCACCAACGTATGGCGATTGGCGACCCCTCGGTGGGCAAGCTGCTTCAAGTAGTTGTTGGTCTCAGGGATTAATAAACCGAGCAATAAAATCGGCATCGCCAGATACGGTCCGTTATCCCATTCCATGATTCCCGCGAAAGACAAAATCAGCAGGAGTCCTATCGTACACAACAACAGCAACCATAAAGTGACAACGCGCACGCGCCCCGATTCGCTGACTGCGACTTGCGAAAAACTCCCCGCCGCGCTTTTCCTACGGGCAATCAATTGACTGAGCGCGCTGACTGCTACAACCAGAAGCAGCGTTCTCAACAAGGCTCCGAAAATCGCCATGAGCGATTCCATTGGGCGATCAAAGCCCGACATACGCTTGTTGAAATAGACCAGTTCCGGCGGCACATTCTGCAATAACAGATAGCTTTCATAGGTGAAGGTGTGCCAGCCGACGCGATAGAGAATCAAGCCATAGACCGCCAATGGCAGCAGCAGGGACGGCGCGAGAAACCAGGTGAGGTTCACCCACACGCGCCGCCAATTGGGAAAGCCAGTCAAGGCGGTGGCGATGAGTCCGACAGCGATTGCCGCGATTCCCATTTCGGTTTTTGCCAGCAAAGTGAGAGCCGCACAAACTCCGGTTAAAAATAGTAAGCCGGGTTTGGCTGAAAATGATTTGACCGATTGTGCCGCCGCTAACGGCTGGGGTAAATCCGCAAAAGCCGAGTCGGATGATTCAAGGGGCGGTTGGTTGTTGGTAAGCGCCAACACCACAAGCGTAACCGTGAGCATTCCCAAGGCGCAGCCATGCAGTGCGGAATAGGAGTACGGCAAAAAATAATTGCCCGCCTGTTTGAAAGCGCACAACCACATGACACTGAGGGTTGCGGCGGTGGCCGCCCAACGATTCATCACTTGTCGCGCCAGCCAGTAACTCAAAGTCAGGATGAGAAGCGCGGAAACTATGCCGCTGCCGTACAAGACATTGAGCGAAGCCCCGAACAGGCGATAGAGCAGGGCATTGAGATAAGGCGACAGCGGCCCGTAAATATGGCGCACCTCGGCATAAAGCATTTCCCCATTGACCAGCCGCAACGGCTGATTCATTTCCCGCCCACAGTCCACCAGCGGATTGCCCCACCGTTGCCAGGAGAAGATTACTCCGAAAAGAAAGGAGGCAATCATAAACGCTGCAAAAGGCAGGTCTCGTCTGTTAATTGGAGTCCTCACGATGAAGCGGGATTATAGGCGATGTGCTTGACCTCTGACAAATTGCAAACCTGTGAATGGCCACGTCGGAGAACTTTCCCACCGGCCCTCAACGATATCCAGTTTTAATCAACTGGTCGCGCCGGAAGCCATGCGCCAGCCGATAAAGCAGCGAGTAAAACAACGGCGACAGAAATTCGTTGTGATGGCGATAGAGGTCTAAGGCCAGATGCAGCGCATAACCAGCCAGCAGGCCAATGCGAAACGGCGTCGGCGCAAGCAGCGTCAACAACAGCAACAGGCTCAACCATTCGTAGGCGTGCAACAGCAAGGGCATACGCACCAGTTTGCGCCGCCGGACATAGCGCGTCAAAAAAGCGCGCCAGCCATTTGGGTGAGCGGACAATGGCGGAGGGGTTTGCGTATGCGGTGCGCCTTGATAAATAGACCACAACTGATCGGCCACATGGTCGGCGTCAATCAAAAAGCCCCCAACCATTGCGCCGGAAAATGCGGCTGGCGACGTGGTCAGGTAATAGCACAGACCGCCCAGCGCCAACGATGACCAGAAGTGATGTTTTGCTTTCATAGCTGCAAGGATGATGTCGAAGTTGGGAAACAGCCAATAAAATCGGGCATTTTTCCAACTGTGACTATATCGCAGGGAAACCTGGTCGAGCAATACAGGTCAGCACTACACCATATTTATTTCCCCAAACGCAACTCGCCAAGCTGTGTGCTTGTGGCTTTTCGTTATGGCTGTCACGCCAAAGCCATTGCGCTTGATGAGGTTTTTCAGATGGTCATTCGTCACTAGATTTACCCGCGTGGTCGTGGTTGTTATACTCAACAATCACTCGTCAAGGGGCGTGGTTTGAATGTCCTCTGAAACTATCGAGGCGTTACGATCAGGCCGCAAGAATTGAAAGGAAATCTTTACCTATGGCAATTGATACACCACATTCACAAGCGCTGTTTGAGCGCGCTCAACGAGTCATCCCCGGCGGCGTCAACAGTCCGGTGCGCGCTTTTCGCGCTGTCGGACGCCAGCCGCTGTTTATCGAAAGCGCCCGGGGCGCAACCATCAGCGATGCCGATGGCAATTCCTTCATTGATTACATCGGCTCTTGGGGGCCGATGATTTTAGGGCACGCCTACCCTGCGGTGATCGCAGCGGTGCGCGAGGCCGCCACCCGTGGCAGCAGTTTCGGCGCGCCTACGGAATTGGAGATTGATATGGCCGAAGCGCTTTGCGAAGCCTATCCGTCCATTGAAAAAGTACGCCTGGTCAGTTCGGGAACCGAAGCGACGATGAGCGCTATACGCTTGGCGCGTGGCTTCACGGGGCGCGATAAGATCGTCAAGTTTGAGGGCTGTTATCACGGCCATTCCGATAGTCTGTTGGTCAAAGCCGGATCGGGACTGGCGACTTTCAGCACGCCCGACAGCGCCGGTGTGCCGCTGGATTTCACTCGCAACACCATCATTGCGCCATTCAATGACGCCGATGAATTGCGCCGCATCTTTGCCGCACAGGGCAAGGAAATTGCCGGAGTTATCATCGAACCGATAGCCGGAAACATGGGCTGCGTGCCACCCGTCGAAGGCTATCTGCAAGCGCTTCGTCAAATCACCGAAGCCTACGGCGCATTGTTGATTTTTGATGAAGTGATGACCGGCTTTCGCGTGGCGTATGGCGGCGCGCAAGCTTTATACGGCATCACCCCAGATATAACCTGTCTGGGAAAAATCATCGGCGGCGGTTTGCCAGCGGCGGCCTTTGGGGGCAGCGCTACAGTGATGAATTGCGTAGCCCCTTTGGGCGCGGTCTATCAGGCGGGAACTTTGTCAGGCAATCCCATAGCCGTGACCGCCGGATTGACGACGCTGAAACTTTTGCAAGAGTTGAATCCTTACGAACAACTCGAACACGCCGGTCAGCGCCTGGAAAACGGCTTGCGCGAAGCGGCCAACGAGGCCGGAGTCGTGGCGACAATTAATCGCGTTGGGTCTATGTTGACGGCGTTTTTCACGACGGCAACGGTGGTGGACTGGAACACCGCGAAGACCGCCGATACGTCACTCTACGGCAGGTTTTTCCGCGCCATGCTTGACGAAGGCATCTATCTAGCGCCATCGCAATTTGAATGCGCTTTCATCAGCATCGCGCATAGCGAAGAGTTGCTTGACCGAACTCTCGCCGCCGCTCGAAAAGCCATGCGGCAGATCGCTTGAGAACGCAAAGCGCGAAATCCTAAGTAGGTAGGCAAAAGTTTTTTGAAAAATAATCACAAAAAACCCTTGTTTTTCAGGCTTTTTAATAAATCTTTTTCAAAAGATTTACGCAAACCTACTTAGAGCGCCTGCAACTGTACGGCGAATTTCATTGGCGTGTATATAGCGGGTTGCCGATGGGTGCGCTTGGTGGAGAGGCGGTCTCCGACTGTAAATTGCGGCGGTCTCCGACCGCCTCTTCACCCGGTGTTGTGGTCGTGGGCAAATGCAATTCGCCATAGGAATCTGACACGAGGCATCATTCAACTTTTACTTCGGCAACTTTGCCATCCTTGAGGATGATGGTCATATCGGTGTACTTGAGAAATTTTTGGTTGCCTACCTGAATGGTCTTCAACGGCTGTCCCATCTTTTGCAGGATCGTCTCTTCACTCATGCCCAGGTCAATTTGGATATTGCGCTCGGCATTCAGGACTTTTTCGGCCTCGCTTTTCGGCAGCAAATATTTATTGATTTCAGCCAGAATCGTTTCTGCATCTGCCGACTTCAAAATCTTTTCCTTGTCAAAGTAGAATCGAAAGATCAACCCAAACATCCCTACCGACACATTCTGTTTGATCGTTCCACCACTGACCGTGGTCGTAGTCTGTGTGGAGGCTTTGTTCATATCCATATTTCGCATATGCCCCACTCGCGTGGTGGTCAAGTCAAACTCAATATAGTTCGGGTACACATAGAATTTGTGTACCTTCAAAGGCTCGCCTTTTTCTAGCGGACTGACATTCAGTCCCTTATTCAAATCGGCAAAGGTTCGATCATCCAACTGCTCCAGATCAGAAGTTTTCTTGCCAATGAAGCTGAGTCCATTGCTGAGAATGCGTTTCGGAACCGGAACACTTTCATGAAAATGGTGCCAGAACAGAGACGCATCCCCGCTGCCAAAGAGTTCTTTTTTATATTCTCCCGCCGATAAGCCAGGCACAGCGACGATCATAATTTTGCCGTCGTATCTTTCTTTAAGAACTTTTTTCAGTTCATCAAAGGTCTTCGGGGAATCAGGCAGGGCGCTTTGTTGAAATGCTGGGGTTGGTGTCAGCTTGGGGAAGTTCGATGCGAACGCATGAACTGTACTGCCAGCATAGCCACACCATATGCCGAGTACGTTCAGCATCAGCAGACAAGACATGACCTTTTTCATATCGTCACCTCACTTTTTCATCCTGCATGAAGTTTGATTTTCGCGGAACGTCCCTGCAAACAGTAGAGGGGATCATAGACAGAGAATGCACCTACAGGAAAAATATTTTTTTGAAAATTTTGTCGCCTGCTTTCCGCATGAACAAAGAACACCGCAAGCAGTGCTGCGCGCAGGTTTATCTAGGGCGTGTCGCAGAATCCCAGCAACCGCCCATATGTTGTAGATGGCAAATCGTCACCTACAACATATGGACAAAATATTCATTTCTGCGACATCCCCTATCTATATGCGCGGCACACCAAGATTCGGGAGATGAAACTTGGCGAACCGCCGGAATGTTCATCGCGTCGCGGCGCTCATACCGAATCTTGGTGTGCCGCGCATATAGCAACGCGACGCTGATGAAAAAGCACAGGTCATCGCGCTGGTTATCGCGCTTTTTGCCGTTTGCTTGCTGACTCACTTCCACTCGCCTTGGAGAATAAAGCCAGCCCAGAAATAGGGCGAAGGCCAGCGGTTCGATTTCCACATTTCCAATTGCGCGGCACGCAAGGCAGAAGCTGGCGATAAGTGTTGGCGTCCGAGCATTCCTTGATACACCCGCGTCATCAGGTCTGCCGAGGTTTTGTCATCTACAGCCCACAGACTGGCGACGACCCGCAAAGCCCCGGCGTACATAAAGCCGCGTGTCAAGCCGATCAAGCCCTCGCCGCGCACCTCTTTGCCAAGCCCTGTGCGACAGGCGCTCAAGACCACCAGTTCGGCGGGCAGTTTCAGGTTGTAAATTTCGTGAGCGCGCAAAAAGCCATCGCGTTGGCGACCCTGAGGGTCAACCAGCGACAACACGATGCCGGACAATTCCGGGTGCGTTGTGTTCAGTATGGCGTGGCTGGCGAAATGAATGATTTGAAAATTCTTCAACACCGCGCTCATCGCCGTTTCGCGGTTCGCCTGAAAATCCAGAGCCAGAAAGCGCTGCTCAGGCGCTACAAAAGAGACTATGCGATTGGCTTCATAGCGAGAGGCCATCAACCGCCGAATCGTGTGACCGGTTTCGATCTCGCCGACATCCTCCAGCGCTCTGTGCAAATCGCGCAGAGCATAGGGCGATGGTTGATGGGCTTCCGCCATCGGATTACGGTTTGGTTTTTCACCAGTAATTAGCACCCGTTCATCATCTTTGGAAAACACCGGGTCGGCCAATACCGCGACGGTTTTCGGCGCAGGCTTGCGGCCACTATTTTCCTGACGCAACAGCGCCAGCACCGAAGCCGACGGCAGCATAACGATTTCATGCTCGACCATTAATGGGGCGTGGGGGAGAAGGGGCGACAGGGCGACAGGGCGTGAGGGAGTGGAGGGGTGAGAGAGGAGGGGCGTGAGGGCAACAGAGTAGGAAGATACGGGGTTCACCTTTGTCTGCTTTTTCTTTTCTCCTTTTCTCCCCTTCTCCCTGTCTCCCCTCCTTCCTGTCTCCCTTACTCCCTCACTCCGCCACTCCCCCGCTCCCCCATTCTCCGGCACGGGCGCAGGCAAGGCGGCGAAGGGAATGTATTGCAAAGCACCATCGGCGACTATGAGCAGGCGTTTGTGTCCCAACTCGTTTGCCAACGGCGCAAGAATCAGTGTGCTTACAAGGCTGGCTGCCGCGTCGGTTTCGCGGTCAGCTTGGGCAATGCGCGCCTGACGTTGCGTGGCCGTTTCATCTTTTATCGTTCGCGTTCTTGCCGACAGCAATTCATAAAATCGTCGCGCTGCCGGTTCTATGGTTTGCCGATTCGGCAAGACAAAACTCTGCATGGAAGTAGCGGAAATCGCCCATAAATAACTGCGCTCGCGCCCCAAGGCGTATTCCAAAATCATCGTGTCTTTATCGAGCAGTTGATTTTGCATCTCCGCCACGGTCAGCGGTTGCGGTTGCGTCAATGCAGCATAGCGCGAATTGCCTGCTTGAATTTGCGCCAGGACTTTTTCGTAAGCGTGGGCTGCGGCCTCCACTGCCAATTGCGCGACTCTCAACGCTTCCGTAGAACCGTTTCGGCTGTGTAGGCGATTGCGATAGTCCGCTTTATCGCTGAGATCGTGCAGCAGCGTGCGCGCCTGTTCGCGCAGCGCCGGAGAGATGCCCTCGCGTATCTCCGCGCCAGAGGCGGCCAGCATTTCCAACAGGCTGCGCGCACGCCCTCGTTCACAGGCGTGCAACGCCCGCGCCGCATAATCACCCGCCGCATTGGCTTGCTGCAGACGCATCAGCAGGTCAATGTAGAGTTCGTAATAATCCTGCACCTTGGCTTGATAAGCGACGCGCAGTTCCTGATTGACCAGACTGATTCGCAACTCTTCAACTCGTGTGATGGCCTCTTCGATGACGGCGCGAGCCGGTTGCAAATGCCCTTGGTCGCGTTCGATGCGGGCTAGGCCATACAGCGCGCTGGCTTCCCCTTCGCGATCAAATAACTGCCGATGAAGGGCCAGCGACTGGTTATAGTATTGCCGCGCTCCCGGCGTATCGCCCGCCGCATAGGCGGCATCGCCGAGATAATTGAGGGTGTAGCCTTCACCGTTCGGATTGCCTATGGTGCGCCAGATGGCCAGCGCCTGTAAGTGATAGTCGAGCGCTTCCTGATAATTTCCCATCGCATATAAGGTCGCGCCGATGTGAGTGAAGCTATACGCTTTGCCTTCGCGGTTGCTGTGGTCTGCGGCGTCGCGCTCGCGCACGGCCAGCGAGTGATGCAGATAATCCAGCGCTTTTTGATAGTCACCAAGGGCGCTATACACCTTGCCCAAACTGTTCAAGGTGTCGGCTTCCGCATCTTGATCGCCGGTCTGCTGCCATAATTGCAGAGCCTGTTGAAAATTCTCTATCGCCTGCGGCGCATCGCCTAATGAAAAATAGAGATTGCCCAGGCGATGATAAACGCGACCGCTGCCCCAAGGGTCGGGGACAGCTTCCCACAACGGCAGCGCACGTTCCAACTTCTCCATCGCCTGCTGCTTTTCGCCAAGGGAAGCCAACACCTCTGCCTGATGGGTCAAGGCGTGCGCCATGCCGCGAATTTCTACCTGAAGGTAAAGGTCATAAGCTTTGCTATGAAAGCTCAGGGCTTTCTGTTTTTCGCCGAGCGATCTGTAGGCCACGCCCATATTATCGAACGCCCAAGCTCGCACGGTTAGGCTGTGGTCATTGTCGCCCTTGGTCAAACTCAACCCTTTTTCGTAGGATTCCAGCGCTTTTTGATAGTCGCTCAGATACTGGTAAGTCTGTCCCATACTGATAAAAATATCGGCTTGAAGCCAGTCATCTCCGTCAAGGCGAGTCACTGCCAGCGCCTGATTGAAATACTCCAAAGCTTCCGTATAGCGGCTGATGGTTTCGAAACTTTCGCCAACGTAATAAAGAGTACGGGCTTCCAATTTCGGAATCCCCACCTCGCGGAGCAACGGCAGGCTGGCGATGCCAAGGCGAGTGGCTTCCAGATATGCCGCCGCCTTTTTTTGCTGATGTAGGGCGAGAACTTTTAGATAGACCATAAACGCGGCCAGTCGTTGGCGGTCTTCCGGCGTTGCGTCGCGCCGAATATTGAAGATCACTCGATAATGATTGAGTTGGCTGCGTCCGGCTTCGACTTCCAGAATATAAGTTCCGGTGTGATTCGCAAGCACTCCTGCCTCGCCGGCAAACCCGCTATCCGTTGCGTGTACGCCGCCTTCCATGTAGCTTTGCGGCACGCGCTGGCCATCCGGCGTGGTGAGGGTAGCAGAGAGATTGGAGTCATGATAAACGAGAAATTGCGCGTATTGACCGGCCTCCAGATAGAATTGATAAAAGTGAGTTTTATTGATCTGCACCTCCATAGCGATTTCCTGACCCGGCGCGATGAATTCGATTTGGCGTTGAGTCTGAGGTCGCTTCGTTGAGGATGGCGCGCCGTATAGAGAAGGCGGGTTTGGCATTTGTGCGTTGGCGACAACAAGAGCCGGTGAGAAGATCGTCAGCAGGCAAATCAAACTGGCAAGGCGCAGACGCCAAGAGGGTTGATGCTTGGGAAAAATCATGTTTCTGCCTCCACTGAAAAACTTTCAGGCCGTAAGCCTGAGCGCGAATGACTCAGGTGTGAACTCTCAAAAATCTCTAACCGTGCGCCAAATGGGGGGCGGTGCGTCCGCCGGTCGGCAAAATTTCTGAGCGTGCGATCCGTGTCGCGGCTTTGCCCTCTCCGATACGCGAGCCATGGGCGTGGGCTCGCTCGACAAGGCGATTATCTCCACTTGCCAACTGCACACTTCAAGGTTTCGATTTTGCGCCACTGACATTTCGGTTGATGACAATTTTATAAAAGTAAGGCGTTTCATCTTGCCGCCCGATGCGAAGGTAATAAGAGTGATTGGCAAGTTGTCGCAAATCGAATTTCGTTTCGATGCGTTTGCCATCCGAAGCGACCGCAACGGCCTTGCGTATAGGTTGATTGAAAACATCGCACAGCTTGATTTTGTAAATGCCGCGTTGACTTCCTACCGGCAAAAGAATTTGCAATCGGTACAGCGCCGGACGAAACTTTGCGCCGCGGCCTTCGTCATTGTCGGGAATGGTTGCCGAACGATAGCTCGTTTCACTATCAAGATTGATCCGTTTGAACAACGCTTCGCTCTTCGCCGTTTCATAGGGCTTGCGAGGAGCAGGAGGAGCGACGTGCGGTGCGGCGTGTTCCGCCGCTGTAACTGGCAAAGGCGAAGTGGGCGCAGGTGGTTCAGCGGGGGTTGAGGTTGCCTCTGAGCTTGACGACTGATTTTGCTTGGCAACCAGTTTTTGCTTATACGCATGATCGCGTCCCTGCCAAAGCACCGCAATGCCGATGGCCGCGCCAAGCACAAGCAGAGCCGTCGCCCAAGCCCAAGCTGGTTGCCAGACCCGCAAGGTTTTCAGGCGCTGGCGCAGCGTAGCGGGTTGTTCGGGAATGAGCGAAGGCCGCCATGCCCTTGCCTCGCGGTACTCGTTGAAGCATTCGGAACATTGGAACAGATGGTCGCGCACCTGCTGGTCGGGAAGCGTCGTCGCCATTGCCAGACCTTGCAGTTGCAGCGGCGATGGGCAGCCAGCGCGTTCGGGATTCGGAAACCGGCGCGCATAAAATTCTCGCCCGGCAGCAAGCAGGTCTGTAATTGAAGCGGATGGCGGCGTGCCTCTCGCTTCTTTGCCCTGTTCCTCTGCGATTTCTTTTTTGGGTAGCTGCGCCATTGATATTCCGTCCGTTGCCAACTGTCCGTTCGTCGTCCGCTTTGAAAAAGCGTGTAGCAGCGTCGCAAGCGAATCCAATACGCAAGCCCTTCTGGTGACCCAGGCTCACGATCTTGCGCTTGCCCACTCCATGCGTTGCAATCTTCTCATCTGATTGGTTATGCATTGCGCTGCTCACAATTTTGAGAGGGTTTGAGCGGCGCATCGCGCACCCTTATTTTTCCACCCTCACGCTGTCGCTTCACTCCTTAGCTTTGCCTTTCAGTAGAGACGCCGGAAAAATTGGTTGCGGCGGTGACACGGCTTTCGTTGTGGCGGTTCGCGTTTCTTGGTCTATCTGCTTTTGCAATTTCTTCACACGCTTGTCAAATTTCGAGCGCACATGGTTGGCGCTCATCCCCAGTTGCTTGCCAATCTCTTCCGAGGTGTAGCCCAAAAGCATCCACTCGAAAACCTCTTTCGTCCACTCGTCCATGCGTTGGCGCAACTCTTCGATTAATACTGCGGTCTGCAACGCCGCCGCCGGATCACGCAGGGTCGGCTGCAACTCGTCGGCGCGTTGTTCGGTGAGCGCCTGGCGGTGCTTGGCTTTTTTCAACGCCGCAAAAACATTGTGACGATAAGCGGCAAACAGATAGTCTTGCAGGTTGTGTATTTCTGCATTCGTCTGTTTAGCGGAGACGTTGACCACGGCCTTCAAGAGCAGTCTATGCCCTTCCGCCCAATCGCCGAGTTTGGCTAAGGCTAAAACTCTGGCTTGCGGCCACAACTCGCCCGCCGCGTGGTAAACCAGCGGATCAATGTTGCCATACTCGTCGGTATAGACTTCTGTTAGTGGCGGCCATTCCAGCATATCGTTGCAGATGGTTTGCGTTGTTGGTAACGCTACCCTCGCGGGTTTGTAGTCGAGGCAGTGCAGAACCGCGAGTGATCAAATACTCTACGGCTTCTTGGGTTTCAGGTGATCGCTGCGTGATGAGCCGCAAAGGTTTCAGATAGTTGAACCGACCGTTGAAGCCGGGGCATTCTATAAACTGGGTCGCAATGGACGCCCCTTTTATAAATCAGGTGCGAGGAGTTGTCAAATCCTTCGTTGCCAGGTGGGACGGTACGCTCTTGTACGAGCGATCCTGCGGCGGTCGCCCGTACAAGGCCTTGGCTAACTAGAGCGTGGCGCATAAATGGATGTTCTGCCCAGGTATTGTATGTGCTGGTTTAACTATCTACAACATATGGGGGGTTCTTGGAATTCTGCGCCACGCTCTGACTACTCAAGTTTTGCAGATTCTTCAAGCCACAATTCTAAAGGCCACCACCATGATGCCGAGCTGGATCAGTATTCGGGATAAACCCGTTCGATGACTTCGCCTGGGCGCGCTGGCTCTTTCAATAATTGCAGCGCGTCGCGCAACACCTGTTGGTGTAAATCGGCCATAAACGGACGACCTAGCGAATTGCCAATCTTAAAATCTTTGGGATACAAAGCGCGTGGCGGACGCATCTGCCGCGAGACTTCCGGGCTGACGGTGATTAACACCGTGGGGATGCCACGCATTTCGATTTCGCGTTGAACCGCAACGACCGTGCGGTGACAGACGTTCGGTCAGCCGCCAGTTAATACCACCACATCGGCGCGTGAGGTTTTATCTATGGCGGCGGCAATCTGTGGCGCGGTCTCTTCATACATACGCTTCAACTGCATGGTATAGCCCATGTAGCCGATGTGTTGCTGGGCAATGCCGCCGATGAAGCCTTCCGCGAGCAAAGCTTTTAAGGGGTCAAGCGGAAAGACCACGTTGATGTCCTGATCGGCATCGCTGTGATTGTAATGATGATGCGTCACCATCAGGTCGCCGACGCTGGCCTCTTCGCCGATAATGCGAAAAGTTAAATCGCCCAACTCGTCGGCGATATTGAAAGCTTCTTGAGCTTTGTGATGCACCCCTGCGGCGGTGACGATAGCCACAGTGGCGCGGGATAAATCTTTTTCGAAAGGCGTAAACGGCACGCACTTTCTGGACATTTCAGCCATAATGAACCTCATAATGGGCGTGGGCGAAAACCGATTGCTCGAATTTTCGCCCACCTCATTGTCACTGCATAATAATTACAGCTTGCGTAATACGTCGAAGATTTCTTCGTTATCCGGTTGTTTGCTGATGTCGTGAATATCCTTGTAGGCAATCTTGCCTTCTTTGTCCACGACGAACAAGGCACGCTCGCTGATGCCGTCGGCCTCGCGGTAGGCTCCAAAGGATTTTGCCACCTCGCCTTTCGGGTGAAAATCCGAAAGCAGATCATAGGTGATGCCACCGAGGCTTTTTGCCCAGGCAGTGTTACAGGGAACCGAATCAACCGATATACCCAACACGTGGGTATCAAGCCCTTCAAAGCGGCTCAGGTCCGCTTCGTAAGAGGGCATTTGCACCGTTCAAACGGGTGTCCACGCCAGAGGATAAAAGGCAATAAACACATTCTGCTTGCCACGAAAGTCTGACAGTTTGACTTTCGTTCCCTGATGGCTCTTCAATTCAAAATCGGGAGCCATATCGCCAACTTCTACTGACATTGTCTTTCCTCCTATATTGAAATTTTACTGCTCCATTCCAACCATAGCATTTACCCAAAATTATTGCGAGGGCAATCAAGAAAGGTAGAAAAAAGTGGCGGTTTTTCAGGGCTTTTTGCGACCAACGATTGCAAGCGCCGAGTCCGGCCTGGGGTTTTGCGAGCCGCGCCAATTATCCGGCAGGGCCAAGTTTTTTCAAGGCGGCGTGGCGCATCAATTCGACCGACGGCTTCTGTCCGGTCCATAACTCGAATTGCAAAGCGGCTTGAGCCAGCAACATTTCCAGGCCGCTGATGGTGACGCATCCGGCTTGGCGGGCGGCTTTGAGCAGGCGAGTTTCTAGCGGGTTGTAAACCAGATCGTAAACGATTTTGCAAGCGGCCAAGGCGGCTGGCTCTAGCAGGCTTTCGCCTTCGCTATGATGACGCATACCGATGGGCGTGGTGTGAATCAAGATGTCGAAATCATGTTGCGAAAAAGTATCAAGTGCCGCCCCTTGCACCTGAAATTCATCGGCCAGTAGCCGCGCCTTGCGGTCCTCACGAGCCAACACCGTCACCTTTGCGCCGCGTTGGGTTAAGCCGTACAGCACGGCTCGCGCTGCGCCGCCTGCGCCCAACACGGCGCAGCGTTGTCCTTTGAGCGCGCCGATTTTTTCCAGCGGTTCCATTGCTCCTTGCGCGTCGGTGTTGTAGCCCTTCAAGCGATTTCCGGCAACGACAATGGTATTGACCGCGCCGATTCGTTCGGCACTTTCATCTACTTCATCGAGCCATTTCATGACCGCGACTTTGTGCGGAATGGTGACGCTCAACCCGCACAACGGCCAGTTCATACGGCGACTTTCCGGCTGCACGAATGCGGTGAAGAAACTCGCCAGATCAGCAACGGCTATGGGCAGATAAACGACATCCAGATTGAGCGCGGCAAAAGCGGCATTGTGCATGACGGGCGAAACGGAATGGGCGACGGGATTGCCAATGATGCCGGTGATGCGGGTGTCGCGGCGCAGTTGATTGATCCGATAAACCGTTTGCAATTCGTCGCAGGTGAATTGTCCGGGCGCGCTGGTCTGGTCATCGGCCAACGCGCCGTAGGTTAAACGGCTGCCATACGCAGTGCCTAACAAACGGCTGATCGCGCCCACTTCATTCATGGCGATGGCAATCAAGGGGCGCTGTTCAACTTCGGCGCGTTGCAAAAGTTGAAAGATGGCGAGGGTGTCGTTGAGGTGATTGGCGCGCACCGCGATTTTATGAATCGCTGCGGGGATGGTTAACAGGCGTTCGTAAATTGCATCGAGGTTCGCAGGGGTTTCGGCAAAGTTGTGATACGAGATAATCAACTTCGACAAGTCCGGCGAAAGCTTTTCCGCCGATTCAAAATGTGCCGCTTCGATGTCGCAATAATCGGCGTACTGTTTCGCGCCTTCGATCAAAAGCGGCAAGCGTATCGCTTCATCAAGCGGTTGTTTGCCGCCTTCGTCAACGGCGCGACAGGTGAGAATAACGGGCAACGCTTTGTCTGCCAGCAGCGAGCGCAAATTTTCGGTGCGGGTAAAATCGAAATCACGCAAATAATCCAGCCGTAGTTCAAGCAAATCGGCTGCCGCAGAAGCCCGTTTGATGGCTTGTTGAGCGGCGGCTACGGTTGTTTCGGTAATCACCGCACAAATTCTGGCTGGTTGATGCGACATAGTTTTCGGGTCGAAAAACGATAGCCTGACGCTGGCTCACGAAGTCCAAATCGGCAATCAATCGGAGGTGGAAGATAGCCCTGCTCAGAGAGATTTTTCTGGCGCTGACGCTAAGATTTTTTGCCCGCCTTGCCGCCGCCAGCCGTAATTCTTTGCTTGAGTAAATCGGCGACATCTTTATGGTTTTTATCCGTAGCCCAATCGGCGGCGGTTTTATTGGCGGTGTCTTTAACGGTCGGGTCGGCTCCGGCATCGAGCAGCATTTTGACAATCTCCAACTGCCCGGTCAGCGCCGCCTGCATCAACGGCGTGAAGCCACCATCGGCGCGATGATTGACGTTCGCGCCTTTTTCGATGAGGGTTTTCACCAACTCTTTGTCACCCATACCGGCGGCCAGAAATAGCGCCGTAACCCCCGAAGGAATGGCGGCGTTGACATCCGCGCCGTTCTGTATAGCCTGTTGCGCGCTCTCCTGATTGCCGTTTTTGATGGCGTTCATTAACGGCGTGAAGCCTTCGACATCTTTTTGATTGGGATTAATGGGCGCGCTCTCTTGCGGTTGCGTTGAGGCGGTATTGCGGTTGGTCGGCGGCGTGCGGTTCGAGCAAGCCGACACCGCCATAGCGAAAATCAGTAGCAGTAAAATGCCTTTGCGTGACATGGTGAATGTTCCTCTCGAAAATATTTTTTGCCTTTAGGGTTGTAGATGAAATAAAGCGCAATCCTGTAGGGGCGATCCTGCGGTGGTCGCCCCTACAGGGCATAGAAAAATCACCCAACTCTTGCAGGTTATTTCATCCACAATCCTTAGTGTATAGCTTACCTGTCGCCGCTCTTACAAGTTTGGAAGCCCAACCGATAAGGGAAAACCCACGAGCCAAGCGTAATTTTTCGGCAGGTTGAAAGCGCAATGTTAGCCACCTTCATTCAAGCAATTTGCTGCGGTCGCCGGGCATCAGCATCCGGCGATGTACCCAGATCGGCGCTTGGCCGTTGGCCAAAATGCGGTCGTGAAATTCCTGCAAGGAAAATTCCTCTTTGCGATAGCGCTGGTAATCTTCGCGCAGTTTCAAGATCGCCAGTTTGCCGACCGTATAAACCAGATAGGTCGGATCGAAAGTGCCGCGCTCGGCTTCCAGGCGCGATGGCGTTTCCCCCATGTAAGCGTTCTGCATGAAAAAAATCGCTCCCTGTTCGACGGTCAAGCCTTCTATGTGTAAACGTATGCCGACGACGAAACGGCACAAACGCAACAGCGCATCGGCCAGTTGTCCAAGCTTGAGTTTCGGATCGTGATTGCCAAAACCTTCGTCAAGCATCATCTGCTCGGTGTAGTGCGCCCAGCCTTCGACGAAACTGGCAGGCGCTAGAGCGGCAGTCTTGCGAACCACCGATTCCACTTGCTGCAAATACGCCCCCTGCACGAAATGCCCCGGATAGGCTTCGTGAATCGAAGTTGACCACAACTGCGGATAGTTGATCGAGGCAAGATATTCTTCGCGCTCTTTTCCGTCCACTTGGGATCCACGTCGGTAATCAAATAGCGCGCTTGAATTTTTTTGCTTTCAAATGCGCCGGGCGTCCACATACTGGCCGTTGACCAGCGCATGAAATCAGGCGTTGCGGCCACCAAGGGTTGCTGATCGGAGGGCAAGGTCACAAGTTTTTTTTCCTCTATGAATTTCACCAGCGCGGTCAATTGTTGCTGCGCTTCGGCCACCAAGGTTCCGGCTTTCGGGTGATCTTTCTGCACCTCAGCCCACACCGCCATAGGCGCTTTTTTGGGATTAATCTTTGCCGCTGTCTGGCGAAATTCATCCTGCGTTTTTGCCAACTCGCGATAAGCGATTTTCAGCAACGCTTCAACCGAAATGTCTATGCCTTCGTCATATTTCAATTTCGCTGCAAAATTCGCTTTGCCAATCGCGTAAGTCGCTAAGGGGTCAGCCTTCAACTGCTCCAGGTAATGAATGAATTTGGTGAAGGCATCGGCAGCCACTTTGGTGGATTTTTTGAACTCGCTTTGGAGCTTCGCCTCTGTGACCGCAGCGAAAGCCTTAGGCAAATCTTTCTGCACAAAACCCAGCGAGCCGGTGAAACTATCTATAGCGATTTTCAAAAAGACCGGCGGCACATGATTTAAGTTGGCGCGTGCTGCATCCAGCAATCGCGGAATCTGTTTCTCTTTGCCGATGGCGTGGCGCAAACGCGAATCGAGCGGCGCATAATCGTAGATCACGATTTGCAGCAAGCCGTTAGCAATCACGTCGCTGTAGATGGCCGGATTGCGCTGGTAAGTTTTGATCTGCTCCAATTCCAGCAAACGCGATTTCATGTTGGAAGCGAGGATTTGAAAATCATAGAGGTCGGTGCTGGTCAATTGCATACGCGGAATCTTTTCCTGCCGCACCTGAAACTTTTTGATCGCGGCGATTTCCGCGCTGATGGCGGCGGCGCTGTAATCTTCCAGTTCTCCGTCCCAGGCGTGTATGCCGCTTGCGGCGGCAAGCGCCGGATGACGCGAATGCAAATCGAGTAAATAATCTTCGATAAATTTGGGAAAGTCGGCTGCCGCCATAGCGGTTTTTTCCTCACTCTTCTGAGCGAACGCTACGGGGGCAAAAGGCAAAAGGCAAATGGCAAATGGCAAAACGGCTGCGGAAACTTTTCTGAATAAGCGCTGGATATGGGGGGAATTCTTCATCGTTGAGCGTGCTTTCTATAGTGCTGTTTTTGGTGAACCCGACTGAATGGACTTGGCGCGGCTTGGTGCGAGACACTCGCTGGCAAACTACGGTTCGCGCCAAGCCGCCAAGATACGCCAAGAAATTTCTGTCGGGACACGGCATTCATTACGGAGACGGCTTACACTTCCAATAATTCTTTAGCTCTTTGCGTGGCTTTGACGACGGCTTTGATTAAGGTCACGCGCAGGCCGCCTTCTTCCAATTCCAATATGCCATCAATCGTGCAACCGGCGGGGGTGGTCACGGTGTCTTTGAGTTTCGCCGGATGCTCGCCGGTTTCCAATACCATCGAACCTGCGCCGATGACGGTTTGCGCGGCCAGTTCGGTGGCGATGTCTCTGGGCAAACCGACTTTGACGCCAGCTTCGGCCAGCGATTCGATGATGATGTAAATGAAAGCCGGCCCCGATGCCGACAGCCCTGTGATAGCGTCCATGTGTTTTTCATCGGCGACCACCGAACGGCCTACGGAATCGAAGATGTACTTGGCCAGGGCTATGTGTTCTGGCGTGGCTTGTGTGCCGGGCGCAATTCCCGTCATGCCTTTGTTGATTTGCGAAGCGGTGTTGGGCATGGCGCGAATCACCGGTATAGCCGTTTGAATATGTTTTTCGATGAAGGCGATGCTGACCGACGCCGCCACCGAAATTAATAATTGCTGGGCGTGCAACTCGGTGCCGATTTCGGCAAGCACCAGCGGCACGGTTTGCGGTTTGAGGCTCAACAAAATGATGTCGGCGTCGGCAATGGCTTCGCGGTTTGACAGCGTGCCTTTGACGTTGAATTTTTCTTTCAGTTGTTTGAGGCGCGGATGATGCGCCGCCGTCACCGTGAGGTTGTTGACCTCAACCACACCAGCCTCCAATAAGCCTTTGATTAAAGTTTCGCCCAGTTTGCCCGCCCCCAGTATCGCCAGCTTTTTTTCTTTCAACATGATTGGTGACCTCTTTTGAGTTGAAGATGAGCCTTGATGATAGCAACATGAACAGCGTTGATAAAAGCGCCAACCTCGAATCGGCAACACCGCCGCCACCTTCCTCGATTTCTCCGCAGACAATTTTGCGGCAGCGAAGTGTGCGGCATTGGCTACGCGCTGAACGGTTTTTCCCGCATCGGCAGCGGCAAACGGCGAGGTTTATCCGGCGGCGCGGCGCGGTGGTTTTTATCACTTCAGACTTGGTGCCGGTGCAGGTTGTCGGCGCGCAAGGCGCTCTTGTATCATGGCTGTTTCGTTCGACGGATGTTTTCAGTCGAATAGACAAGAGAGGAATGCATGAGTCATAAAATCACTTTAATACCGGGCGACGGCATAGGCCCGGAAGTTTCCGCCGCCGCCGTGTCCGTGATGCGCGCCAGCGGCGTCAAGTTTGAATGGGAATCTTTCGCCGCCGGAGCCGAAGCCTTACGCACGCACGGCGACACCTTGCCGCAAAATCTGATTGATTCGATTAAACGCAATAAACTCGCTTTCAAAGGGCCGTTGACGACGCCTGTCGGTGAAGGTTTTGCCAGCTCCAACGTGCGATTGCGTAAAGAGCTTGATCTGTATGCCAACTTGCGCCCGGTCAAATCCTTGCCCAACGTCAAGACCCGCTATGAAGATGTGGATTTAATCGTCGTCCGCGAAAATACCGAAGACCTCTATTCCGGTCTCGAACATGAAGTGGTGCCGGGAGTGGTCGAAAGTTTGAAGATCATCACCGAAAAAGCTTCGACGCGCATTGCCCGTTTCGCCTTTGAATATGCGCGCCGCGAAGGCCGCAAAATGGTGACGGCAATTCACAAAGCCAATATCATGAAATTGTCGGACGGCTTGTTCCTCCGCTGTTTTCGCAGCATCGCCGCACAGTATCCCGAAATCGAAGCGCGAGATTTGATTGTTGATAATGCTTGTATGCAGTTGGTTATTAATCCCAATCAATTCGATGTGCTGTTGTTGGAAAATCTCTACGGCGACATTGTTTCCGATTTAGGCGCGGGCTTGGTCGGCGGTTTAGGCGTCGCGCCGGGCGCGAATATCGGCGAAGAGATAGCGGTTTTTGAAGCCGTGCATGGCGCGGCTCCAGACATTGCCGGTCGCGGCATCGCCAATCCTACGGCGATGATTCGCACCGGCGTGATGATGTTGCAACACCTGGGCGAACGCGAAGCCGCCATACGCATTCAAACCGCTTTAGAAAAAGTGCTGGCCGATGGTCAGGTCTTGACCCGCGATTTGGGCGGCAAGGCAACGACCTTTGAATACACCGAAGCCATCATACGCGCTTTGGAATAAGTTGCGAACCGCTGACCATGCCTTGACCGAAAAGCTGAATTGATTGTTGTGCCGAATCTTGGCATCATAAGCGCAAACCGCAGAACAGGAGAGAGGGTCTTATGCAAATCGTTGCCAGTGGAAACCCACTCGCGCAAATCGAAGCCGATGTTTTCATCATTCCTCTATTCAAAGATGCCGCAACCGCTACCGGCTTGCTGGCGCACCTTGATGAAGCGACCGATGGGCAAGTCGCCTCGGTGTTGGCAAGCGGCGAAGCCGACAGCCGGAGCGGACATTCATTGATGCTGCACACGCCTTCGCTGAATACTAAACGCCTGTTATTTTATGGCGCAGGCGATGGCGTTGCGGCAAGCGCTCTGGACTGGCAGAGGCTGGCAGGCGCAGCGATTCGCCAACTGGATTCGCCGCTATTCAAAACGGTAGCCTTTCTGTTGCCGCCGCCATTGGACAACGCAGCGGCGGTTAAAGCTCTGGTCGAGGGCGCACTCATGGGCGATATGGAAGGCAATCTCTATCACACCGCCAAAGAACCAGCGCGCCAGATCGAAACCTTGACTTTGGTCAGCCAATCAGCAAATGCCGAGCGCTTCGAATCCGTCATCAATGAAGCCACGGTGATGGCCGAAGCCGCAAACTTTGCCAGACATCTGGGCTTTGAACCCGGCAATGAAATCACTCCGACCACGCTTGCCGAGCAGGCGCAGGTGATGGCCGAACGTGAAGGCTTACTTTGCGAAATCTTTGGCGAAGACGAGATGAAGCAATTGGGTATGGGCGCTTTGCTTGCCGTGTCGCGGGGCAGTGAAGAACCGGCGCGTTTCATCATCTTAAAACATGAGCCAGCCGAGGCCGACGCTTCCGAGCTGATCGCTTTGGTCGGCAAAGGCATCACCTTTGATTCGGGCGGCATTTCCATCAAACCGGCGCAGGCTATGGAAGAGATGAAATACGATATGGGCGGCGGCGCGGCGGTCATCGGCGCGATGCAAATCATCGCTCGCCTCAAGCCCAACGTCCGCGTCATGGGCTTGATAGCGGCGGCGGAAAATCTGCCTTCGGGGCGCGCTTATAAACCCGGCGATGTGGTCAGAAGTTTGAGCGGCAAAACCATAGAGGTCATCAACACCGATGCCGAAGGGCGCGTGGTGTTGTCGGATGCTTTGACCTATGCAGTTAATCAGGGCGCTACACAGATCGTTGACGCGGCGACTTTGACCGGCGCTTGCGTCGTCGCTTTGGGCGATGTGCGCGCCGCTTTGTATGGCAGTGATGAAAAATTGATCGCGGATTTGCAACAGGCCGGAGACGAATGCGGCGAGCGTTTGTGGGCGATGCCTTTGGATAGCGAATACGGCGGCATGATTAAAAGCGACATCGCCGATGTGAGAAACTCCGGCGGCAGAGTCGCCGGTTCGATTACGGCGGCGATGTTCCTGAAAAGCTTTGCGGGTAATGTGCCGTGGGCGCATCTGGACATAGCCGGGACGGCTTGGTTTGAGGACGAAAAACCGTACCTTGCCAAAGGCGCTACCGGCTTTGGCGCACGCTTGATGGCACACTTCGTGTTGAATCAGGCAAAAGCCGCAAGGCAAAAGTAAAAAGGCAAAAGTAAAAGGCAAATAAAGATTGAGGGAGGTAGCGCGGCCTTGACGCCTGCGCTACATTTTTTATGGGAGCGAATACAAGATGACAAAGACAAACATTCATAAAGAAGTGGTGATTATCGGGTCGGGGCCAGCGGGCTTGACCGCAGCGATTTATTCGGGGCGCGCCAATTTGCAGCCGCTGGTTATCGAAGGGCCGCAACCCGGCGGACAGTTAATGATTACCACCGATGTGGAAAATTATCCTGGCTTTGCCAAAGGCATTATGGGGCCGGCCTTGATGCAGGAATTCCGCGATCAGGCGGCGCGTTTCGGCACAGAGTTTTTGAGCGCCTGGGTCAATCGCGTAGATTTAAGCAAGCGCCCGTTCACGCTGGAGACCGACGAGCAAATCATTCAAGCCGACTCGTTAATCATCGCTTCCGGCGCTGCCGCGAAATGGTTAGGCATACCGGGTGAAGCGCCTGTGCCGCAAGGCTTGGGCGGCGCGGGGGTTTCGGCTTGCGCCACTTGTGATGGCTTTTTCTTCAGAGGCAAACCTCTGGTCGTCGTCGGCGGCGGCGATACGGCTATGGAAGAAGCGACTTTTCTAACCAAGTTCGCCACCAAAGTGACGGTCATACATCGCCGCGATTCATTGCGCGCTTCAAAAATCATGCAGGACAAAGCGTTCCGCAACGACAAGATTGAATTCATCTGGGACACCGCCGTTGAAGAGATTTTAGGCACTGCGGAAACCGGCGTGACCGGTGTGCGAATCAAAAATCTGAAGACCGGCGCAGAGAGCATCTTTCCCTGTGAAGGCGTCTTCATTGCTATCGGGCATCAACCGAATACTGCGGTATTCAAAGACTGGCTCGATATGGACGAGATCGGTTACATCAAAACCGATAGGCGCACCACGGCGACCAACATCCCCGGCGTGTTCGCCTGCGGCGACGCGCAGGACGCTTATTATCGTCAGGCGATTACCGCCGCCGGAACCGGCTGCATGGCTTCTATAGACGCCGAGCGGTTTCTTGACGCCAATCCAATTGAAGCGCCACAAACTCGCGAAGCGAGTGTCGAAGTTTGAACCGTTTGAAATCCGGCAGCCTACAGGACAGGCGCACCGTTTGCCCTGTAGGCTTTTGCAAGCTCGGCGGAAGGCGTTAGCGTTTGAGCGCGAGACAGCACAAGAGAGGAAGGCCCATCATGGATACCACGGTTGGCGAACCGGAAACCTTGAAACCGGCTACAGGAGCCAGTTTCGGGCTGGGAGCGCAATTTCTAGCGGCGGCTGAATTGTTGTTAATTGGTTTATGGTTAGGTTCGATGGCGTTCTTCAGTTTCGCCCTTGCGCCGAGCGCCTTCGCGGTGCTGCCATCGCGCCATCTGGCCGGACTCATCGTCGGCAATACGTTGTTGAAACTCGAAATGATTGGTTTGGTCGTCGGGGTGTTGCTTGTGCTGCTGCAAATTCTGAAGACGCGAGTAGTCAACCGTCGCGGCCTCGTCAATTTCCTTTTGCTGTTGGTGATGCTGGCGACGACTGCGGCATTACGTTTCTGGATTTCTCCGGCGATGAATACGCTACGTCAGGCGATGAACGGCGAAATTGACAACGTGCCGATGACCGATCCGACGAGAATTCAATTCAATGATCTGCATCAATACTCGGTTCGTTTGATGGGCATCACCCTTGTGGCCGGACTCGCCTTGTTGTTTTTCACCGTGCGGTCATGGCTTCTGTCTGCACAAAAGAGAAACGCAGCTTGAAACCAAACCGCAAAACAAAATGATATATGTTTGATGTAGAGGCAATCTTTGCTCGCAAAATTCTGACGGCCAAAGACTGCCGAGGTTCGGGATTTGCACGCCGTGCGGTTGCAGTCCATCGCTAAATAGAGGGTGTCGCAGAATTCCAGAAACCGTCTATATGTTGTAGATAGCCAAACCATCACCCACAATATCTGGACGGAACATCCATTTCTGCGACACCCTCTAAATAACAGGCTGCCTAGAGCGGTTTGCATAGGTGTGTACGGAACGCGCTATCGTTGAGCAGCGGTCTTCGACCGTGCGCCGGTCTTCGACCGCCGCTCAACGGGTTTGAAGTTCTCACTCCCTCACGCTCCTGCTCCTCACGGCGATTGCCTTGATGATTATCTTGATGTCCTGTAATCTGCACCAAATCTTATGGACACCAATAAAGTCACCGACAACGCTGTGGAAATGAAAGCCTCGCTGCAACGCTCTCTGGGTTTGATGAGCGCCATTGCGGTGGTCATAGGCTCGACCATCGGTTCGGGCATTTTTCGTTCACCGGCGGGCATCGCCGCCAGAGTTCCCGACCCGACAATCTATTTTCTGTTGTGGATAATCGGCGGCGTGTTCACTCTGTGCGGGGCGCTGGCGCTGGCGGAACTAGCCAGTATTTTTCCGCAAACCGGCGGCGTCTATGTTTATTTGCGCGAGGGCTTCGGCAAACTTCCGGCGTTTCTATTCGGCTGGTCGCAACTGGTCATCATACGTGCTTCGGCGTTGGGCGCGCTGGCTATCGTGGTTGCTGAATATTTGCTGCGCCTGCTTGGTTATTCGATCACCGTGGAAATCAACGGCGTCGCACAAACCGCGCCCACCGTGCGCTACATCGCCGCCGCGACGGTCGTGGTAGCGACGGTGTTGAACGTCGCAGGTGTGAAGTTGGGCGCTATCGTGCAAAATTTTACCACTGTGACCAAGTACATAGCCTTGTTGTTGCTGGTGGGGATTGTCTTTGCGTTGGGCGCTAGACATCCGCTGCCAGAGACCTTGCAGGCGGTTCCGGTAAATGAACATATCACCCTTGCCTTAATCGGCAGCGCTTTTATTTCGATCCTGTGGGTCTTTGATGGCTGGGCAGATGTGACCTATGTGAGTGGCGAAGTCGAGCGCCCGGAACGCAATCTGCCGTGGGCTTTGATTATCGGCACACTGGCGGTGCTGTTGATTTATCTGCTCGCCAATGTCGCGTACTTTCATCTCTTCGATGTGAAGCAGATTGCTGGGTCGCGGTTGATTGCCGCTGATTCGGCTTATCTGGTGATCGGGCAAACCGGCGTGGTGTTGATCTCTTTGGCGGTGATGACTTCGGCCTTCGGGACGTTGAATGCTTCCGTGATGACCGGGCCGCGAACGATTTTTGCCATGGCCGATGACGGGTTGTTTTTCAAACCGCTTGCCACCGTGCATAGGCGCTTCAAGACGCCGCATATTTCCATCATCATCGTTTCCAGTATAACGGTGCTGGCGATTTTGTTGATCGGCAATTTTCAACAACTCACGGATATATTCGTCATCGGCATCTGGCCGTTTTATGTCGTCGGCGTAGCGGCGGTTTATGTGATTCGGCACAAGCAGCCGAATTTGCCCAGACCCTATAAGACGCTGGGTTATCCGGTCACACCGGCTTTGTTCATCGTTGCCGTGATGTTTTTGTTGGGCAATGCGTTCTTTGAGGATGTGAAATATTTTTCTTCGTTGACGACTGACAAGATGGCCGGAAAATCGCTGCTCGAAGTGATCTTAGGCGCGCCGCAAGGCGCAGTGCTGGTAAGCGTGCTGATTTTATTGGGCGTGCCGGTCTATTACATCTGGCAGGCGGTGAATAAAGTAAAGCAGAACGAGCCGGAAGCATCTTGAATAGATCGTGCTTAAAAAGTAAGACTGAAGGAATAGCGATTGAATACTTGTAGGATGGTGGATGAAATCAAGTGCAACCTTGTAGGGGCGACCACCGCAGTGTCGCCCCTACAGGGCATGGGAAAATCACTCAAGTCTTGCACTTGATTTCATCCACCATCCTTAGCTCCATAGGCGCGACCTGTCTATAGGAGTTGAGAGCAACTATTCTTTTAGCTCTATAGGAGCGACCCGCGATGACTAATCACAGGTTGCTCTTATAGCGCTACAGAATCCAGTCTTTGCTATGTGCTATAGACAGGTCGCGCCTACGGAGCTAAAGCGGCGCAGTGGCTCTCCTGTGGAGCCTTACTTTTTTTAGGGGGCTATTTCAAAAAAGAGAATGTGGTAAGAAAATATCCAATAAAAACCGGCGCTTTTCGATGCCCATCATCATTTTTGCAGCACGAACCTTTCAGGGTATAATCCGCCTATGGCTCAAGCGATAGCCGAACCCAAAGTTATCAAAGCGAAGACCAAACCGCGCTGGCGCAAGTGGGCGAAGTACATCGTGCTTGGGGTGCTGCTGTTTGCCTTGTTGTCGCATCTGTATGTGTTGTTCTTCGTCTGGCGTTACAAGAGCGTCAATCCGCAAACCACGGCGATGATGCAGCAGCGTGCGTCGGAGGCGCGCAGCGAAAACCGCCCGGTGATTCACGAACAGACCTGGGTGCCTTACGACCGCATTTCGCCCAATCTGGTGCGCGCTCTGTTGGCCGGTGAAGATCAGAAATTTTTTGACCACGAGGGCTTCGATTGGGAAGAGTTGCAGAAGGCTGTAGAGAAAGACTGGGAAGAGAAAAAGTTTCAGCGCGGCGGCTCCACTATCAGTCAACAACTGGCGAAAAATTTATTCCTGTCCACCTCGAAGAATCCTCTGCGGAAATTGCACGAAGCCTTAATCACTTGGGAGATGGAAAAGATTTTAAGCAAGCGCCGCATACTGGAAATCTATTTGAACGTCATCGAATGGGGCGACGGCATTTATGGAGCCGAAGCCGCAGCGCGTCATTACTTCAACACCGCTGCGGCGTCTTTGAATCAGGAACAAGCGGCCTTTTTATCGGCGATGGTGCCGGGGCCGCTCAATGCTTATAATCCAACCATTCATCGCACCCGCGTCGAGCGCCGCAAAAATTTAATCCTGCGTTTGATGCGTCACGTCGTCATTCCCAAAGATTTGGATTAACGCATCAGCGCTTGCGTGCGGGCGGCGCGTTGCATCCTTTCATGGTTTCATTCACCGCGCTTGTCGCGCCGCCGACCGGGAATTCGGTTTGCAAAGTATGTTGCGGATTTTTGTTGTCTTGCACGGTGACGATGATCTTCGCGGCATTGGGAGCCGCCATAGCAGTGGTCAAGCGCGTCACTTCACTGGCCAACTTCGCCTGGGCGCTGAGTTCAAAAGCGAAGGTGTCGCTATCGGAAAAACTCCCGGATACTTGGGTTTTTTCGCTGACGGCCTCGCCGGTGCTGTAGACAACTTGGATGGTGGTCAATTTTTTACTCGCCGCCACCGCGTCCGGGCCTTCAAAATCTTCAAAGCGGAAACGCTTCATTTTATCTGCGCCGATAACCGAATAGATGATGCTGGCCATAGCGCCTTTGCCGGAGGCGCATTGAATCGTCAAAGTGGTGTGCGCCGCGCCATCCGGGGTTATGCCTTCGGCGGCGACCTGCGCCGTGCGTAAGCCGTATGGTTCGCTGTGACTTTTCCAATCTTGTGCCAATGATGTGGCCGCTAGTAAGAGCAATAAACCTGTTGTCGAAATAATTTTTTTCATCTGTGTGAACCCCTTGTTGAATTGAATTTGAAAGCTACTGCCGAAGTAACTGTACTGCCGTTTGAGCAATCCATCTCGCGGCTTGGCGACTTGGCGCGAACCTGCATTGGCAAGCCTATCTCGCGCCACGTCGCCACGTCGCACCCAGTAAGGATGGTGGAGGAAATCAAGTGCAACCTTGTACGGGCGATCACCGCAGGGTCGCCCCTCTTTGAAATCATAGACCTTTCGAGAGAGGGGCGACTACCGCAGGGTTGCCCGGCATGGGAAAATCACTCAAGACTTGCACTGGATTTCATCCACCATCCTAGAGCGGTTTGCATATGTGTGTACGGAACCCCCTATCGTTGAGCAGCGGTCTTCG
>JACQDB010000089.1 GCA_016201275.1 Acidobacteriota bacterium | reverse complement strand
TCGCAACGACTTTAGGCTGACTGGCACTGGCTGCCACGGCCGGCACGGCCTTTGCCGTCGGCGTCGTAGCCGAGGCGCTGCCGCCGCTGGCCGCACGAGTCTTCCAACTCGCCATCGGCACCGCCAGCGCTGCCACTGCCACTACCAGCACTGCCATCATTACCGCTCTTTTCATTTTCATCGTTTATCCCTCTCCAAAGTATTTGGGAATTTCAAAAATTCGTGCGCCCGGCCTAGCTTTACCGGACAGATAGCTGAGACTCTAATCAAAATGACATTTCTTAACCTCGAAAAGTTAAGAGCTTTCGCAACCGCATTGAGTTATCAGGGAACGACACCTAATTCAAGCGGAACTTATTTTTATGCGACCGTATGTCTTACGGCGTTCGTTCTGTATCCAAAGTTATTAGGTCTTTGAGAATTCCGGCATATCTAAAACAATAATCGTTTGATTTGTTGCCTTGGTTGCTTACTCACTTTAGGTACTTCTACAGATACTTCTATATAGCAAGAGTGCGTAATAATAAACTGACGACCTCGGAAAAGCAACTACAAAATAGCAAAATAAATTCCAGCCTTTTATCTACACACAGCTATTTAAAGTTCGCCTCTGCCAATGCACATGACGTGCCAGCATCTTACATAAATTATACGAAAGACTTGCTTTCACAACCTAAACCTCCTACCAAGAGGGCGATTTTTTTTTTGCTCCGGCACCGGCCAATCCCAATCGCCTTCCGGTTTCACCAAGAGGCGGATACTAAATTCACAACTATGTGCCAACTTAGTATCCACCTGATATACACTATCCACTTACTCTTTCAATGAATTCATTTATTTACGCTTGGACATTTCAACGTCAAGTACAACTGAAGCCTTTCTAAAAATAGGCACGAAGCCATTGATTAGGAGTTTTCGTCGCGGCTCTGCGGCTGCATTGGTACGGCGGTGCTTTTCTTCCTCGACCTGGCCAACTCTTCTACAAAGTGAGACAAGCTCGTGACGCGTGTCGGGCTTCTCCACTGCCGTGCGGTCAGGGCTTCGAGAGTCGCCGCCATAGGCAGATAAATTTGCAGACGGTTGTGACGTTGCTTATTCAAGGTCGTATCAATATAATCGTTGGTCTTTGCGAGACGCATAACCGGCACTGACCTTGATGAAGAAAACGCAAGCCATATTATTTGATTTGGACGGCACGCTCATTGACACGACGGATTTGATTCTGCGCTGCTTTGACCACACCTGGCAGAGCGTCTGTGGCATCACCCACTCGCGTGAAAATATTCTGGCGACCTTCGGCATTCCGCTGCGTCAAGCCATGCATCAACTCTTAATCCATGCGGAAGCGGCAGCAGCGCTGGCCATCATACCGCCAACAGATGCGTATGGCGACGAACCACATACGCATCTGGTTGAGCAATTGCTGCTGACATATCGCGCCTACAATATTGCCAATCACGATGCGCTGGCCAAGCCCTTCGCGCACACCGCGCCGGTCATCGGCACATTACGCGCACGCGGTTATGCTATCGGCGTGGTGACTTCCAAGGGTCGAGAGTTAGCGCAACGCGGTTTGCAATTATGCGCCCTGGACGGCTTGATTGACGAAGCAATTTTTATGGAAGACACGGTGCGTCATAAGCCTGCGCCGGAACCCCTTCTGGCGGCGCTGGAACGCTTGCAGGTGAATGCCGCTGCCGCTGCTTACGTGGGCGATTCGTTTCATGACATCGTTGCCGGTCGCGCCGCCGGAGTGACAACCATAGCCGCCGCCTGGGGGCCTATGCCGCGTGCTGAACTGGAACGCCAAGGCCCGGATGTGATGGCCGAATCCATCAGCGACTTATTGACTATTTTCGTTTGACTGTTTTTGAACAAGAAGTAAATGCAAAAAATTAAAGAACGCTACAAAAAAATCCGTCAATCAGAGACCGGCCTGGTTTATCAAAACCCCAAGGGAACCGGCCTCGACATCGCGCTGGCTTATCCGAATACCTATTACATAGGGATGTCGAATCTGGGCTTTCAATCGGTCTATCAATTATTCAATTCCTACCACAACATTAATTGCGAAAGAGTGTTCGTTCCTGACGCCGACCTTGAAACAGAGTTCGAGCGCACTCGCACGCCGCTGTTGTCGCTGGAAACGGAAACGCCGATTGCCGATTTCGATATTCTGGCGATTTCGGTTTCGTTTGAAACCGATTATTTGAACCTACCGAAATTGCTGCGGCTGGCCAAGCTGCCGGTCAAATCAACAGAGCGCAATGAATGGCATCCGCTGGTGGTGATGGGCGGCGCGGCGGCGTTTTTAAATCCCGAACCAGTCGCAGACTTCGTTGACGTGGTTTGTGTAGGCGAAGGCGAAGTGCTGGTTCCTGCTTTAATCAAAGTGATGAACGAATGCCAGTCGCGTGAAGACCTGTTGTTAAGGCTGGCGCAAGAACCCGGTTTTTATGTGCCGAAGTTTTACGACGTGCATTATCACGAAGACGGCAGCATGGGAGAAATTCAACCGACGCATGGCGCACCGCGTCGCGTCTTCACTATGCGAAATCCTATGCGAAAGCAAGAAGGCAACGGCCAATTCGATGACGCCTTCATTCCCGCCAGCGAAATTCTTACAGCCAACACCGAGATGAGTGGACGTTACCTGATGGAAATATCGCGTGGTTGTTCGATGGGCTGTCGTTTCTGTTGGGCCGGTTATTCGTACCTTGCGCCGCGTGTTTTTTCCGCCGCAAAACTTTTACAGCGCGCCGCTGCCATGCGAAAACACACCGATAAAATCGGCCTAGTAGCCACTGCGGTTTGCGACCATCCCGAAATTCATGAACTCTTGGACGGTTTGGAAAAACTTGATTATCAGGTTTCGGTTTCGTCGCTTCGCTTAGATCAAATCTCGCCTGAGTTGCTTGATGCGCTGGTCAGAAGAAACGATCAGCAAATCGCCATTGCGCCGGAAACCGGCTCTGATCGTTTGCGCCGCGTCATCAATAAAAATTTGACCAACGAGGAAGTCGTTCGAATCGCCGAGATGATTTTGGAACGCGGCATCTTCAATCTGAAACTTTACATGATGATTGGCTTGCCGACCGAAGAACACGAAGACATCGAAGCCATAGTTGAACTGACCAAACGCATACGCGACCGCATGATTGAAATCGCCAGACCACGCGGACGCGTAGGCTCGGTCATCGTGTCGTTGAATGCCTTTGTGCCGAAGCCGCAGACGCCTTTTCAGTGGGAACCGATTCAATCAGAGAAAGAGCTTGACCAGAAAATCAAATACATCACACGCGCTTTGAAGTCGGTGCCGAATGTCGAAGTGCGAGCCATGTCTTCAAGAGTCGCGCAGCTTCAAGCCTTGATTTCATTGGGTGATCGTCGGGTGTCGGAATTTATTTTAGAAGTAGATCGCACCGGCAACTGGCGACAAGCCATGCGCGGTTGGATGGATTACGCTTTGCGTCGTCGGTCGCTTGATGAGCCTTTGCCGTGGGACATAGTGGATATAGGTTTAACCACAGAGTTCATGAAGAAAGAGTACCGGCGGGCGATGGCGGAAACGATCACCAAGCCTTGCCCGGCGATAGACCCTTGCATACGTTGCGGCGTTTGCGACCCGCGCAATGTTCCCGAAAACGCCAAAGAGCAATTGGATTGGATGAAGCCGCCCGTGGCGCTCACTTATCACCGCGAAGTTGCGGCAGTGGGCGATTAACGCTTCATCCACCTCATGAAAGAGGTCCAGCGCCTTCCCGTTTCGTTCAAGCTTTTGAATAAGCCGCGCCGAAGTGTAGAATATCGCTTCGCTATGCAATCAGTAAAATCTTTTCACATAGGCCATGTCGAAGCCGGTGGGCGCGAGTTCTTTTTAATCGCTGGTCCCTGCGTGGTCGAAAACGAAACCCACGCGCTGAAGATGGCGGAAGCCATCAGCACCATCACCACTCGCTTGAAGATTCCCTACATCTTCAAAGCCTCGTTCGACAAAGCCAATCGCACATCGGCAAATGCCTATCGCGGCCCCGGTATGGACGAAGGCTTGCGGGTGCTGGCGAAAATCAAAAGCCAGTTTCATCTGCCGGTACTCACGGACATTCACGAGGTGTCGCAGGTGCAGGCGGTGGCTGATGTCTGTGACGTGTTGCAAATCCCGGCCTTTCTTTCCAGGCAAACCGATTTGATTACCGCAGCGGCGCGTAGCGGTCGCGCTGTCAATATTAAGAAAGGTCAATTCCTTGCGCCGCACGATATGCAGAACGCCATTGCCAAAGTCACTTCGCAAAATAACGAGCGCGTTTTTATTACCGAACGCGGCGCGAGTTTCGGCTACAACACACTGGTGGTAGATTTTCGCGGCTTCCCGATTATGCGAAGTTTCGGTTATCCATTGGTCTATGATATAACCCACAGCCTGCAACGTCCCGGCGGATTGGGCAACGCCAGCGGCGGCGATTCGCAATACATCGAGTATATGGCGCGTGCCGGTGTGGCTTGCGGCGTGGATGGAATTTTCATGGAAGTGCATGACAATCCGGCAGCGGCTTTGTCGGACGGGCCGAACAGTTTGCCGCTTGAACGCCTCGCGCCGTTGCTGGAAAAATTACAAGCGCTTCATCAGCTTGTGCGCGATGAAGTTTAACCAAAGATTAAAAACTCTTTCGTTAAGAAGCGGAGTTTGGAGTTCCGCCTTCAAGCGGCAGATTGAGGCTGTGAACCAAGCCGCCTGAAGGCGGAACTCCAAACTTCTTTTTCTTACATCTATCGTAAAAGGATTCTTGCTCGAATGCTCAAGAAATTCTCTCTCGCTCTCTTTATCACGCTGCTTTGCGCCATCGGTGCGGCGGCACAGGAAATCGAAGTCAATCGCTACACCATCAACGCTCGCGTTGACGCGACGGCAAACGCCATCGAGGTGCGCGCTACGCTTGACCTGTCAAACCTGAGCCAAGCGCCCAAGCCGAAGCTCTATTTTCGTTTGACCAAACTGGCGAAGGTCAGCGCCGCAAGCTTCAACAATTCCTCAGCACAAGTTGAAGTCAGCGACGACCGCCGCACCAACACGCTCAGTCAAGTGGCCATCACGCCGCAGGCAGCGCTGGCAGCGGGCGGCAAAGCGACTCTCGAAATCAGCTATCGGCTAGAGGTTCCCGAAGCCACCGGACTAATGGCGATCTCTACAACCGAAGTGCTGTTGATGCCCGACAGCGTGTGGATGCCTATGCCTTCGACGGGCTTCGCCTTGACCGGGGCAATCACCGCGCCGTTCACCTTAACCGTCACCAACAGCGCCTTGCGCGTCGCTTCATCGGGCAATGCCAAAGGCGATGCGGCAAATCAAACCTTTGAGCAGTCGCTAAACTCTCTGCCCTTCTTTGTCGCTTCGACTTTCGCTCAACCGTTGATGGCGGAACACGGCGGCGTGAAACTGGAAATCTACGCGCAGACCGGATTGCAATCCGCCGACGCGAAAACTCCTGTGCAAGAAAATCTCAATCGCCTGCTCGATGAAGCGGGCAAGGTCGTGGACTTCTTAACCAAAACTTTAGGCGCGCCAACTGCGGGCGCAACCTTCCGCATCATCTCGTCCACTCGCGCCGCAAATATCGCCGTGCCGGGCGCGCTAGTCATCAATGAACAGACCTTGCGCCGCGATGTCTTGAGCGCCAACACCATAGAAGTATTGGCCGACGCTCTGGCACGCCTCTGGACCGATGGGCGTGTCAAACTTCGCGGCCAGGAGTCGCGCACCGCGCAGCCAGACCGCCCCGGCCAACCGGCCTTGAGCTACGCTTTGCTGCGCGATTCGCTGCCGCGTTATTTCGCCGCTCTCTATTTTGAAGAGCGCTTCGGCAAAGACGCTGGCAACGAAGCCTTCAATCGTATGCGCTGGGCCTACACGCCGGTAGCGCAAGCCAAACGCGATGCCGAACTCGACTTTCAAACTTTGTTGATGCCTACCTATGCGGCGGCGGTGCTTGCCAAAGGGCCGCTGGTCTTGCGTTTATTTGCCGAAACTATGGGGCGCGATAAATTCTTGACAGCGGTGCGGTCGCTGTTTACCGGCGATCCAACGCGCATCGTCAACCTGCACGACTTGCGTCAGGCATTGACCAAAGCCGACCCCGGCATAGAAAAACTTTTTCAACAATGGGTGGACAACATCACCGAACCCGACATCGTCATAGGCATTCCGCAAGCATCGGATAAACCGAATACGCAAATCGTCAACATACGCAATCTGGGAACCGGCGATGTCACCGTCAATGTCGTCGCCATCACGGCTTCGGCCAAGCCCTTGACCACAAAGGTCACAGTGCCTTCCGAAAACCTCACTTCATTTGAAATTCCGACAGCGGAAAAAATCACCTCTATCGAAGTTGATCCCGATAAATTACTACTGCAAACCAACTATGACAACGATGCCAAGCCCGTCAAAGTCTGGGCGCAGACCGCTTTCAATGAAGGCGTCACGGCCTTCAACAAAGGCGAATTCGCTGCCGCCGAAAATAAATTCCGCGAGGCGACCGCGAGCAATCCGCATAACGCCACGATCCACGCCTGGCTGGCCAGAAGTTTAGCGGCACAGAACAAAACCGATGAAGCCACCCGCGAA
Source organism: Acidobacteriota bacterium (assembly GCA_016201275.1). Lineage (GTDB taxonomy): Bacteria > Acidobacteriota > Blastocatellia > UBA7656 > UBA7656 > JACQDB01. Next base: position 51,716 of record JACQDB010000089.1, on the reverse strand, counting down.
GCCAACGCCGCTTTGAACATTGTGCCGCCGCCGGTTTCGGCGCTCGCCTGGGCGCACCTGACGTTGGGGCAAATCGCTTTAGCAAAAAATCAAACCGGCGAGGCGTTAGCCAATTTGCGCCGCGCCGTTGTCGAAGCCGAAGAAGCGCCCGCGCAATACGCGGCACGCGACGCCGTGGTGAAAGCCGAACGCGCTGCGAGTTCCACAACTCCGATTGATGAATCGGTCAAAACCTTCATCGCGCAACTCGACACGCTGATCAAACAACCGTCGTCGGAGCGACTTTATACCGCCATCAGCAAAACGCATTTGAAGAAATTTGTGCAGGGCTTGACGCTCACGCCGCCTACGGCCTGGGCTACGGAGATTGGCCGCGTAGATACGATTGACGCCAACCGTGTAGCGCTGGACGTAAAATTAAAAGTCACCGCTTCGGGGCGCGAGCAAAGCGGCAGCGCCGTCTTCATCCTGCATCGAACCGGCAGCAGTTGGCTGCTCGAAGACGTGCAACTTTTCGATGTGAAATAAACTTCTTGGTTACTGGTTCTTGGTTACTGGTTCTTAGCAGCGCTAACCAGTAACCAGTAACTAGAGGGTGTCGCAGAATTCCAGAAATCGCCTATATGTTGTGGATGGTTAAACCATCGCCTACAATATCTGGATAGAAAATCCATTCCTGCGCCGCGCTCTAGTTATGGGGTTATATTTTCTTCCCCTGCCCTTAACGGCTAATTCGTACTGCGCGGTTTGATGATAAAATCCTCGTCGCTTTCATCCTGCCCGGTGGTGCGATTGCCGTAAGAGATAACGCGAATGCGCGCCGCTGTAGTTTTGATATTCGGAACCGTCCAGGTATAGCTGCGCGTCGCGCCGGGCAAGCCGCCGACCACATCCTCCCAAGTCGTACCACCATCTTTCGACCATTGAATATCGTGGCGATAGATGCCAACGCCGGTGGTGTTCCAGGTGATGTCAAAAATTTTATTGCCCTTGAGTTTCATCTTTTGATTGGGCGCAAGCAGTTGCACTTGCGGATCATCGGGGTCTTGCAAAACGATGCGATACACGCTGCCATTGATGATGCCCACAGCATACAACTCGCCATCTTCATCGCTTCCGAAAGAAGAGAGAAACGACACGCTATTCATCACAAATTGCGTCTGGCCGTTGTTATACATGAAGACTTTGCCGCTGCACAAATCGCCGTAAATATACGCGCCCAGCGGAAAGGTGGCGCGTGCGCCTCGGTACACATAACCGCCAGTTACCGCGCAGCCGCCATCAGCGTGATCGTATTCAATCAATGGCGGCAGCGCACGCAGCGTGCTGCACAGCGCCGTTTCAAAATTAGTGCAGCGCGTTCCTTCCATCACCCGCCAGCCATAATTGCCGCCCGCTGTAACCACATCAATCTCTTCTTTGACGCGCTCGCCGACATCGCCGACATACAATTGCCCGGTCGTTTTATCAAACGAAAAGCGGTAAGGATTGCGAAATCCGTAAGCGTAAATTTCATCGCGCCCCAGCGTCGCGCCATAAAATGGATTGCTGCCAGGCGAAGCATAATTCTTGCCGTCACTGGTGTGGTCAACGTCTAGGCGCAGGATTTTGCCCAGCAACGAATCGAGATTCTGTGCGTTGTTGAGTGTGTCGCTGCCGGGGCTGCCATCGCCGAGACTGATGTAGAGATAGCCATCCGGGCCGAATTCGACAGTGCCGCCCATATGCCCGTTCAAAAGTTTCGGCTCCGTCAGAAGATATTTTTCGCTGCTAGGGTCGGCAACATTTGGATTGCTGTCGCTGACGCGAAATTCGGCGGCGATGATGGTCTCGTCGCGTCGCAGATAGAGAATAAAGAAGCGCCCGTTGGTGCGATATTGCGGGTGAAAAGCCAATCCTAACAAACCGCCCAGATTGTCAAAGCGCGCTCGATCCGTGATGTCCAAAAAAACGCTCGGCTGCGATTCGCCGTATTGCAGAACCTTGATCACGCCACGGCGTTCGAGAATAAAAATACGGCGACTGCTATCACCCGCGTGTGTCACCAACACCGGCTCGACAAGTCCCGATACCACCGGTTCAAGCGTGACGCGAACCGCTGGCGCAGGGCTTTGAACGACAAGGGCAGAGGCGCGAATTTGCGGTTCGCCAATAGGAATTCCCGCACTGCACAAAACGAGAACCAGCAAGACATAACACAGGGGCTTTGCGAATTTCATCTTGGGTAGAAAAATGGCGAACCCGCGTCGCTTACCAGAAAACCGATAAAAAATTTTCACACCAACCGTTCGCCTCTCTATTTGGGAAAGCAGGGAAAATTGGTAGCACCGCCGCGCCGAATAAACTGAGAGGGAAACATCACCTCCGGTTCAAGCGGCTCAAAGCTTGTTGATACGCCTGAAAAACCTGCTGTTCCCGACAGCTGAGATAGACTTTTTGAATGGAGGAATCGGTCGCCAAAAAATTTGCGGCTGCGTTTACAGCAATCTTTGCGGCCTGTGGAATCGGGTAGGAGTACGCGCCACAACTGATCGCCGGAAAGGCTATGGTTTCGATTTTATTGGCAACGGCAAGTTTCAAGCTCTCTTGATAACAAGACGCCAGCAAGTCAGCTTCGCCATGACTTCCGCCGTGCCAAACGGGACCAACCGTGTGAATCACAAACTTGGCGGGCAGTTTATAGCCTCTGGTAATTTTCGCTTGACCGGTTTTGCAACCACCAAGCAGGCGACATTCGGCAAGCAATTCGGGTCCCGCCGCCCGATGAATCGCGCCATCCACACCGCCGCCGCCGAGCAGGGTGTGATTCGCGGCGTTGACGATGGCATCAACGTGCAACTCGGTAATACTGGATTGGATGACTTCGATTTTGCTTTTTATCGGCATACTTCAATGTAGGCTCCGGCAAAGGTTGGCCATCGGCTTTCAACGTGCGAATCCATTCATCTACGACTTTGCATAACTCCGCATAAACTTTTACTTCGTCGTCTCCATAAACTCCGCCAAGCATCAGGCTCGGACAACGACCGATATAACAGTGGTCTTCTGTAACTACCCAGCCCTCTTTGCCCCGCAAGGGGTGTAGGAAATTAGCCAGTGCTGTAGGCACTGGAATCAAGTCGGGCAAACGCGGCGCGCCCTGAAAGGGCGCAGGAGAGGTGACGCCGCCAGCCTCCGGCGCTCCTTCAGAGCGCGACCGTCAAGCCGTTTGCGTCTTCCCGTGGCTCCACCACGGGCTAATCTCCGCTGCGCCTCTGGCGCAAAAACGAAGCGACCGGCAAGAAAATATAATCCCCTGATTCCCGTTGAGCAGCGGTCAGAGACCGCTGGCTTCGTTGTTGCGCCAGAGGCGCAACAACGAAGCGACCGGCAATGTTCAAACCGGCTGGGTAGTCACGGTCTTCTTCTGACCATTCAATGAATAGCTGGCGAATCTTTTTGGGCATGATTTTCAAAACTACACGAAAATGACCAGCAGTCGCATGAACTCTCATGCAACGGCTGGCCTTTCGATTTGCGGTTTACGCATTGGCGAGCGCTACGACTTTTTCGGCAGCGTCTTTCATGCCGGATGCTGTAGTGAAATTCAAACCCGATTCTTCGATCACTTTGCGGCCTTGCTCGACGTTAGTGCCTTCGAGCCTCACTACCACAGGCACCTCTATGCCGATGTTTTTCGCCGCCGCGACGACGCCGCTTGCGACCATATCGGTGCGAACGATGCCGCCGAAAATATTAATCAACACCGCCTTCACATTCGGGTCCATCAACAGAATGCGGAAAGCGTTTTCGACGCGCTCTTGTGAAGCGCCGCCGCCTACGTCCAGAAAGTTCGCCGGTTCGCCGCCCGCCAGTTTAATAATGTCCATGGTCGCCATCGCCAAGCCTGCGCCATTGACCATGCAGGCGATATTGCCGTCCAACTTGATGTAGTTCAAATCGAACTTCGAGGCTTCGATTTCCAGCGGCTCCTCTTCGTTCAAATCACGCAGTTGCTCGTAATCTTGATGACGGAACATGGCGTTGTCATCGAAATTCAACTTCGCGTCCAGAGCGTACAACTCGCCGTCTTCGGTCAATAAAAACGGGTTGATCTCTGCAAGCGAGGCATCCGATTCAACGAACGCTTTATACAATGCCAGCATGAATTTCACCGCTTTGTTGATGACTTCGTTAGGCAAGCCGATGCCGAAAGCGAGTTTGCGCGCCTGAAAAGCGGTGAGGCCAACCGCCGGATCAATCGCCTCTTTCAAAATCTTTTCCGGCTCGTTGGCGGCAACCTCTTCAATATCCATGCCACCGGCGGACGAGGCCATAAAGACGAGTTGCGAGATGGCGCGATCAAGCACGATGCCTAAATAAAATTCCTGTTTGATCTTCAAGCCTTCTTCGATAAGCAAGGTCTTGACTTCGCGGCCTTCCGGCCCGGTCTGATGCGTGACCAGTTGCATCCCTAAAATTTCACTGGCGATCTTGTCCACCTCATCCATCGTGCGAGCGAGTTTAACGCCGCCTCCTTTGCCGCGCCCACCGGCGTGTATCTGCGCTTTGACGACCACCGGAAGCCCCAACTTTTCCGCCGCCGCTTTTGCCGCTTCCACGCTTTCGACCATCTCGCCGCGCGGCACAGTGACGCCATACTTCGCTAAAATTGCTTTGCCTTGATATTCGTGTATTTTCATATCTAGTCCTTAGTCCTTAGTCCTTAGTCCTTAGCTCTCCAGTCTTGAGCCTTAATCATTGGCGCTTGATATTACCAATCCCCAATGAAGGACTAATGACCAAGGACTAAGGACTGCCTGCTATTGACCGCTGGCGGTTGCTCCTTTTTGAATGGTTAAAATATAAACGCCGCTGGAAAAACTCCCGGCGTACATTTTGTCGCGCTCGAAGGGGTCGAACATCAACGCCCACACGCGACTGCTCGGTAATTCGCTGTCAATCTTTTCCCACGAAATGCCTTTGTCGCGGGAGCGATAGATGCCGCCTTTGGAATATTCGGCGACCATCATCTCTTCGGCGTTATACGGATTGATGGCAACCGAGGTGTAATCGCCCGCCGGTAAGCCGCCGCCTTTTTTAATCCAGGTGCGTCCACCGTTGGTCGAACGAAAAACAAATTGATTCGTCCCAATCAAAATATTGTCCGGGTCGTTGACGGCTTGGGCGATGGCTTTGACCGTCGCATCCGTAGGCCCTTTGTCCAAATAGGTCCAGGTCGCGGCGAAATCGGTCGAAACATATACCCCCTGTTTGGTGCCGATGTAGATTTTGCCGGGAACACTCTTATGCGTCGAAATCGAAAAGACGCGCCCGTTGTAGTCGTAATCGCTGATGGCGATTTTTTCCCAGCCGCGCGCTTCATCAAGCGTTTTGTACAAGCCATCGCTGGCGGCGGCCAACAGCACGCGCTGGCCTTCGGCGTTGATGAATTCCGCCAGCGCATCAACCTGTTTGGTCAAGGTCAACAGCGGCGGCCCCATAGGCGTTTCCGTCAACGGCTCCAGCGGTTTTTTCACCGGCCTTTTGGGCAACGGCTTTTTGCCAGATGATTTTTTCTGCACCGCGACGCTTTGATAACGTCCGAACGCGCCACGGGTTGAAGGCAGACTCGACGCCGCGTGATCGGCGCTTGGCACGATAATCATTGCGTGTTTTTTGCCTGCCCGTCGGCGCGTCGGTCTCTTTACCGGCTTTTCGATCTTCACTGCTTCGAGGCCGACGAAAGCCCAAGTCGCGCCGCGATCATTCGAGCGATAGACGCCGGCGTTGGTTCCGGCGTAAATCACCGCAGGATTTTCGGCGGATTGATGAAAGGTGAACACATCGCGCACGCCCAAGCCTTTTGAAGACGGCTCCCAGGTCTCGCCGCCATCGTTGGAAGCAAAAACGCTACCGGCACTGCTGTCGTGAAAAACGCTTGCCAAGACGCGCCCACGTTCTGCCGTATCGGACATGAAGGCCAATATATGGCGATTGATGAAGCCATTGTTGGCGGCTGTGAAGTTATCGCCGAGGTCATCGGAAATCTGCACGCCGTAATCATCGGTGGCAATCATCACGCGCTTGGGTTTATCGGGATGAATAACCACCGAGCGAATCACCGTAGTTTTTGAGGTGAGCAGCATCCAGCGTTTGCCGCCATCTTTGGTGCGCCACAAGCCTTCGCTGGTTCCGGCAAAAATAATATTCGGGTCGCTAGGGTGCGGCAGCAAAGCATAAGTACGACGGGCGCTGAACGGTATGCCGGGAACTTTCGCCCAGTTTTCGCCTGCGCTCGTAGTGCGATAGATGCCGCTACAAGCATTGACGTAAACCAGTTTCGGATTGGTCTGATTGACGGTGATGCCCATGATGTCGGAATCGTCAATGATGCCTTTGACATTGCGCGTCCAGGTCTTGCCGCCATCGTGCGTCTGCCAAGGCAGATGGTTGGTTCCCGCGTAAATAAAATCGGTATTGCGCGGATCAACGGCTACGGAGTTGACATTGCGAATGTCTGGATAAGCCTCGGTAGGAATGCGCTCCCAATCCGCGCCGCCGTTGGTCGAGCGATAGACGCCGTTCTTTGCGCCTGCCAATAGAAACTGGGGATTCGTAGCGGCGATGGTGATGGATTGCACGTACAAGCCTTTGGTGTCTTTGAGTAGTTTCCAGTTGGTGCCGCCGTCTTCGCTTTTGAAGACGCCCATCTCTTTGCTCATATTGGAATCCACATCCCAAGCGGCGGCATACATCACCTGCGTATTGGTCGGATCAAAAACGATGTTGTCAATCGAGAGGCCGCGTTTGCCAATGCCGGGTTTGAGGCGTTGCCAGGTCGCCGCGCCATCGGTCGAGCGAAAGAGTTGGCCGTCGCTGGTGCCCAGATACAACCAATCGGGATTATCGGGCGCGACCACCATCGAGCGTACATCGCCGCCAAACGGGCCAGTCACTTCCCAGCGCCGCACTTCATCTTTTGCCGGAGAAGCCGAGGAAACGGTTTCGCGGGAATCGCTATTGGCCGCCCTTGCAAGGCCGGACAGTGGAAGCACGCAAAGGGTGAGGACGAGGAACAGACTATAGAGTTTCATTACTGCCAATACTCCTGCTCGGTGCTGAATTTTGGGGGTTCGTGGTTCGGATAAACCAGATACGTTCTGCTGCATGGAACTACACTATACCTTACTTTAGTCCTGCGTCCCTAGTCCGGTGTCTGGCGTCTCACACTCAGCCAATTCCTGATTAAGGCAAAGCCGATAACCAGAGACACCAGACACCGGACTTCAGACTGCCTGACTGTAGATTATTCAATAACCCAGGTGTCGCCGCTGTTGATCAGTTTTTCCAGACTGCCGGGGCCGAGTTTGGCGATGGCCGATTCGATTTGGCTCTCCAGCAAATCTTCATACGTAGGCTTTTCAACATCGCGGAAGACGCCAATCGGCACAGGGTAATCCGGGTACTCCATGCGCGACAGCATATAAGCCAAGTAGGAATCGGGCGCTTTTTCGTTATGCACAATCAAGTCGGCTTCGGTAGTTGTGTCGTTCAACTCGACGACTTCAAGGTGCATATCGCTACGCATCTTGACGCCGCGATTTTTCTCTTTACCAAACACCAGCGGCTTGCCGTGTTCCAGGCTGATGGTGCGGTCATCTTTGACGGCGCGCTCGGTGAACATATCGAACGCATGGTCATTGAAGATGTTGCAGTTCTGATAAATCTCGACAAACGATACGCCTTTGTGACGCATGGCGCGTTCGACCATCTCCTGCAAATGCGTGGTGAAGGTATCCACCGAACGGGCTACGAAAGTGGATTCGGCAGCCAACGCCACCGACAACGGATTCAAAGGATAATCAATGACGCCGAAGGGCGTGGATTTGGTCTTCTTGCCGAATTCCGAAGTCGGCGAGTATTGCCCTTTGGTCAATCCATAAATGCGATTGTTGAACAGCAGTATGTTGATGTCCAGGTTGCGTCGTATAGCGTGAATCAAATGATTGCCGCCGATAGACAACGCATCGCCATCGCCAGTGATGACCCACACGGAAAGCTCTGGATTCGAGGCCTTGATGCCGGTGGCGACCGCCGGAGCGCGCCCGTGAATCGAGTGAAAGCCGTAGGTGTTCATGTAATACGGAAAGCGGCTCGAACAACCGATGCCGGAAACAAAGACGGTGTTTTCGCGTTTGATGCCAAGTTCCGGCATGACCTTTTGCACTTGCGCCAGAATCGCGTAATCGCCGCATCCCGGACACCAGCGCACCTCCTGATCCGACACATAATCTTTGCGGGTGAGTTTGACAGGCGCGGCATCACCATTGCCGCCGTTGGTATTTTCTATATTTGCGCTCATAATTCCTCTTTGGTTATTCGTTACTGGTTACGGGTTATTTGCTATTGGGTACTGGTTATTCGTGGTTCGCTGCTTAATTTTTCGGCAGTCAACCAGTAACCAGATAAGCAGTAACGAATAACCAAAAACCAGGAACTAATCTTCATAGACTTCTTTCATCTTGGCCGTGAGTTCGCTGATCTTGAAGGGCTTGCCTTTGACCTTCGGGAACGAGATGGCCGGTATCAAATATCTGGCGCGCAGCAGCATGGCCAGTTGTCCCATATTCAATTCAGGAACCAGCACGCGGTCAAATTTCCCCAGCAATTCGCCGAGATTTTTCGGAAACGGATTCAGGTGACGCAGGTGGGCGCTCGAAACGGAGTAGCCTTGTTGCTGCATCTCTTCGACCGCCGAAGTAATCGAGCCGCAGGTCGAACCCCAGCCCAAGACCAGCAAGCGGCCTTCCGCTTCGCCAAACACTTCAAGGTCTGGAATGTCGTTGGCGATGCGGTCAACTTTCTCTTGTCGTGTCTTGACCATGTGCATATGGTTTTCGGCATCGTAAGAGACATTGCCGGTGATGTCCTGTTTTTCAATGCCGCCGATGCGATGCTCAAGGCCGGGGGTTCCGGGTATGCCCCAAGGTCGCGCCAGAGTTTCCCCATCCCGCGCATAAGGCTGAAAGCCTGCCGCTTCGGTGTGATACTTGACTTCAAATTTCGGCAACTCATCAAGTTTGGGCAACAGCCAAGGTTCCGCGCCATTGGCCAGATAACCGTCCGACAAATAGATGACCGGAACCATGTGCTTGGTGGCGATGCGAAAGGCTTCGATAGCCATAGCGAAACAATCGGACGCCGTTGCCGGAGCAACTATCGCAACAGGGCATTCACCGTTGCGGCCAAACATCGCCTGCAACAAATCGGCCTGCTCGGTCTTGGTCGGCAAGCCGGTTGACGGGCCGCCGCGTTGTACGTCAATCACGACGACAGGCAATTCGGTCATCACGGCTAATCCTAACGCTTCGGATTTCAAAGCGAGGCCGGGGCCGCTGGTTCCCGTCAGTCCCAATTGACCGGCGAACGCTGCGCCTATGGCTGCACACATGGCGGCGATTTCGTCTTCGGCTTGAAAGGTTTTGACGCCGAAATTTTTATACGACGACAAGGCGTGCAGAATGTCGGAGGCTGGCGTAATCGGGTAGCTGGCGTAAAAGAGCGGCTTTTCGGCCAACACCGAAGCGGCTATGCAACCTAAAGCGGTGGCTTCGTTGCCGGTGATGTTGCGATATTTGCCGGGCGCGATGGCGGCGCGCTTGACGCGATAATGGGTGGTGAATAATTCGGCGGCTTCGGCATATGCGAAGCCCGCTTTCAAAGCCGTGATGTTGGCCTTGACGAGTTCGGCATTCTTTTTGAACTTCGCTTCAATCCAATTCAAGGTTGAGTCTAGCGGTCTATCATAGAGCCAGTACATCAAGCCCAAAGCCCAGAAATTTTTGCAGCGGTCAATCTCTTTGGAAGAGATTTTCACTTCGTCGCGCAGGGCGGCGCGGTTGGCTGTGGTGATGGGAATCTTGAACAGGCGATAGCCGCTAAGGCTGTCGTCGTCGAGCGGGTTGATGGCATAACCGGCCTTCTTCAAATTGTTTTCATTGAAGGCATCGGTGTTGACGATGAGAATACCACCGGCATCAAGGTCGGCAAGATTGACTTTGAGGGCTGCCGGATTCATCGCCACTAAAACATTGGGCGCATCGCCAGGCGTGCGTATGTCGTGATTGGAAAAGTTCAACTGAAAGCCGGAGACGCCCGGCAAGGAACCGGCGGGCGCGCGTATTTCAGCGGGAAAATCCGGCAGCGTCGAAATGTCATTGCCCAACACCGCCGACGTGTTTGTGAACTGCGTGCCTGTAAGCTGCATACCGTCGCCGGAGTCGCCGGCAAAGCGTATGGTCACTGCATCAAGCTCTTCAATGTGACGCTCTTCTACATTATTGAGTATAGTTGTCGAACTCATAGATGCCCGTCCTGATGTTTTATGATGTAAGATGAAAGCCGTTGGGGAGTGCGCGAGGCCATAGCGACTTGTGTAGCCAACGAACTTCTGTCCGAAACCGAAATTCTACACAAAAGAATATGGAGCGTAAAGAGAATACGCCCACGGCTGCTGGCTGTGCTTGACACCGCAAAAGCCGCCTCTTCATAATGACCGCGCCAAATATCAATATCATCAAGCCCGCAAAGAGAGGAAATCAACATGGCAGAAACCGCCCAATCTTTCAAAGGACTGGACGCTTACATCAAAACGTCACGCAATGAATTTGAAAATAAACTCGGCGACTTCGTCGAAATCCCCACCATCAGCATGGAGCCGGAACGTCAAGGCGATATACGGCGCGGCGCTGAACTGGCAAAACAGTATCTCGAAGCTCTCGGCGCAACAACCGAAATCGTCGAAACGCCCGGTTATCCGGTGGTTTTCGGGCGCATTGAAACCGCCCCGAAAAATCCTACGGTGACGATTTACAATCACTTGGACGTGCAACCCGCCAACCCCGAAGAATGGCACAAAGCGCCGTTCACCTTTTATAAAAACAACGGGCGTTACGAAGGACGCGGCACCACAGACGACAAAGGCCCGGCGCTTGCGGCCATGCTGGGCGCACGCTACGCCGTCGAAAACGGCATCCCGCTCAACATCAATTTTATCTGGGAACTCGAAGAAGAGATCGGCAGCCCGAATTTTGAACACTTCGTCAAACCCAACGTCAAGCGTTTGCAAACTGCTTCGGTTTTGGTCAGTGATACGATTTGGATTTCACGCGCAAAACCCGCCGTGCCGTATGGCTTGCGCGGCATGATGCTTTTAACTTTGACCTTGCAGACCGGCGCGAAAGATGTGCATTCGGGACTGACGGGCGGGGCGGCGCGCAATCCGATTGGCGAACTCTGCAAAGTGATTTCCGAATGTTACGACGCGACCACTGGCAAGGTGAAGATCAAAGGCTTCTACGATACGGTGCGACAAGCGACCCGTCAGGAGTTGAAGAGTTTTCTCGATTCCGGTTTCACGGCGCAAGGTTTTCGCAAGGCGCACGAATTGAAAGCGCTGCGCTTTGACGATGAAGCGAGCGTGTTAAAAGCGGTGATGGCCTTGCCGACCTTTGAAGTTCACGGCATCACCGGCGGCTATCAAGGGCCGGGCGTCAAGACCATCGTGCCATATCAGGCGCAGGCCAAAATCAGTTGTCGTTTAGTGCCAGACCAGAAACCGAAAGAATTATTCAAACTGGTGCGCGATTTCGTGAAGACGAAAAACCCGGATATTAAAGTCGAATTCGCAGGGGCGCTTGAACCTTACAGCGGCGAATTTTCCGGCAAGTACGCCGACGCAGCAATTGCCGCTATGCAGTTCGCCTTTGGCAGCAAACCGGCGTTCACCCGCGAAGGCGGTTCGATTGGCGCAGTGGTAACGATGAAAAAATATCTGCACGCGCCGATTACCTTTTTAGGTTTGTCGTTACCGGAGCATGGCTATCACGCGAAGAACGAAAACTTCGACTGGCGACAGGCCTCAGGCGGCATGAAAATGTTTGTCAGTTATTTCGACCAGATCAGCAGGTTGTAATCACTATGCTATAGGACAGATGAAAGAAGCGCGTGAATTGATTCCCACGCGCTTCTTTCATGCCAGCCTTTCATACCGGCTATCCATCCGCCCGGTTTTACGGATTGTATTGCCGCAAGGACTTCTTTACTGCTGCAACAAAGATTGCCCAGACATCTGTGATTCGCCTTTATAATTAGCCCATCCCGCTGCCAATTTTTTCTAGAAAGAATTGGTCTGGCGCAACAAAAATCATGTAACGAAGCACGGCTTAGGTGAAGAATGCAGACCCTTGACGACGGCAAAGGAAGCAGGGAAGAAGAAGCAACCATCACGGGTGTGGACCGAGGGTGGATATAAACAGTGGACATCTGATTCGCAATCTGAGAATCTAGGAATTTGCAAAGTGCAAAACCGCAAGTTGGTTTATTGATACCGTTGCAGGTGTGCGCTATAATCGGGGGGCTGATGAAACCAACTCCAGAGGAAAAGCTCGGAGGTCCGACCTTATGATTAGTTGTAATAATTGCGGGACGAATAACCTTGATGGGAGCGAATATTGCGACGAGTGTGGAATGAAACTGGACTTGTCGGCACCACCGGTTACCTACGCACGCAACGAGTCGGGGCATTCGCTGTATCAACCGCCCAGCGCCGTGCCGGAACACAGCATTCCACCGGAAGCCAATATCGCCGCGCCGCTGGCGTCCAACACCCAGGAATCGTTTATCCCGTCGCCGCCTTCTTTCACGACCTCTACGAGTATGCCCAAACCGGCGATGCCAGCCCGTCAAAACGACAAGCGCCCTGCCGCTGACCAACCGCTCGCGCCCTTGCCGAGCGACAAACAGATGGCCTACAGCAATGGCGCGACCGAAGCTTCAGGTGAGAAAAAACCGCAGGCACAAACCTATGCGCTGTCGGCCAGAGGGCGCACGGAAGCCTTCAAAGCCGAAGAGAAAAACCCTGCGGCCAGCAGCCACGCCGATGTCAACGCTCGCCTGATTATTGAAAGAGGCGGCAGAGTCGGACGCGAATTTTCCGTCACCGGTATTGAAACCAGCATCGGGCGCTGGGATGCCGACAGCGGCATTTTCCCTGATGTTGATCTGGATGAAGACGACCCGGAAGCCAAAATTTCGCGCCGCCATGCGCGCATCATCAAACACAACGGACAGTTTTTAATTGAAGACCTGGGTTCAACCAATGGCACCTTTATCAATCGAGGCCGCCGCCTGTTGCCCGGTAAACGCCACGTTCTGCAACACGGCGACGAAGTGATCATTGGCAAAACATTTTTGAAGTTTCAGGTTTTGAAGTAAGCAAAGCGAGTTTGCATCACCAGATTCGAGGATCGGGAGAGCAGATTTGTACCGAGGGTTCCACCGCAGCCGCGATGATCAGGAAGAGAACCAACTCTGGAGCCGGGTGAGCGTACCCGAGCAGCGGAGCGCGCCTCTACTTGATCCGAGCAAGCGCATCTATCGAAATCCGTAGCCCATATGTCTGACCAGAAAAAATCAAGAAAATCGGCTGGGGTTCAGCTAGAGCCGGGAACGCTGTTGCTTGACCGCTACTCCATCGTGCGGCGCGTCGGCGGCGGCGGTATGGGCAGCGTCTATCAAGCCCGCGATAAACGCCTCGCTGACCGCTTGTGCGCCGTCAAAGAGATGATCGAATTATTCGCCGATCAATCGCAACGCGCCAAAGCGGTCGAAGATTTCAAGCGCGAAGCCGAAGTGCTGGCGCAACTCGATCACCCGTCCATTCCTACGGTCTTCGATTATTTCATCGAAGGCGGCAGGTACTACCTGGTGATGCGCTGGATTGGCGGCGGCGATCTGGCCGAACAGATGCGCGTGCGCGGCGGCACTGTGGATGAAGCGACAGTGACCAAATGGGCGATTCAAATTGCCGATGTGCTGCACTACATACATTCGCAGAAACCGCCGATTATTTACCGCGACCTCAAACCCGCCAACCTCATGATTGATGACAAAACGGGGCGCGTCATGCTGGTGGATTTTGGCATCGCCCGCATCGTCCGGCCTACGGAAAAAGGCGTCACCGCCATCGGCACGATGGGCTATGCGCCGCCCGAATTGTTCGCCGGAAAAGTGGAACCGCGCTCCGATATTTATTCACTTGGCGCGACCATGTTTCATATGATGACGGGTTCCGACCCGCAGGATAATCCGCTGCTGATTTTCGATTTCAGCAAGAACCCTTTGCCGCGCCAACTCAATCCCAACATCTCGCCGGAGATGGAACACTTGTTGGTCACATCGGTAGCGCATACGCCGGAAGACCGCCCTGAATCGGCGCTGCAATTTATGCGCGACCTACAGGATCACAGCGCCAATTTGAGCGCCGTAAAACCCGTAGAAGCAGGGCGCTCGACCAATGACCCACCAAAACGCGAAGTGCCAAACAACGCCAACGGCGCGCCCAAGGTGAAAGATTCCAAAGGCGTCGGCACGCCGGGCAGCGCCGCTCCCGCACCGGCTTCGGGCTGGGTGTTTTGCGGCCATTGCGGCGACAAGATCGGCATTGATGATGTTTTCTGCGCCCATTGCGGAGCGCGTCAACCTATGGTGGGCAGCGCCGCACCCAATTCCGGCGGTGCCGCCGGTATGCGCGTCTCTGCACAACTGGTCGTCATGGGAACCTCGGACATGGTCAAGCCCTTTTTGATTGATAAAGACAGCGTGTTATTGGGACGGCAAGACCCGCACACCGGCATCTTCCCGGAAATTGACCTGACCATGTTTGACCCGGAAACCAAAGTCTCGCGTCGCCACGCCCGCATCTATCGCTCCGGTGAGCAATTTCTGGTTGAAGATTTGGGATCGGTCAACGGCACGGTGGTCAACTCGGTCAATGGCGGCTCGATTCGCCTCAACACCAAATCGCCGCGCGTGCTGACCGCAGGCGATGAATTGAAACTCGGCGGCACCTTGTTGCGCTTTATGCTGGTATAGCCATTAGTCCCTAGTTCTTAGTCCTGCGTTGGCGAGCCAGGCGCTTGCCTGCCCTTGACTAATGACTAGGGACTAATGACTATAGACTATTGATTATGTCAAAGTTCTGTCCATACTGTGGCAAGCAATACAGTGAGCGGTCAAAGTTTTGTCCGCAATGTGGCAAAGGTCGTCGCAATGTCGTCGAGGCGCAATCCGCATCCGCCGCCAAGCCGGTTCATGAAGTGGTGGAAAAGATGAATCGCGCCGCGACTGCCGAACGCGCACCGGCAATGGAACGCAACGGCAGCGCTGGTACAGCGTCTAACGAAGCGGCGCGCTTGACGACCCCAGCACGTCCGGCAGTCAAACCGACGCCCATGATTCCGGCCTCCGCACGTAAGTATGCGCCAGCGACCCACGCCTTCATAGGAGTGTATGAACAGGCGGGATTCGGTTTGCGCTACGGCGCGTGGATGTTCGATTTTTTGATCACCCTGATTGCGCTGATGGTTTTCACCTTTGCCATTTCGGCCATCGGCAGGCGTTCAGTGGTGGATTCCAATCAGGATTTGTTCATCGTCGCGGGCTTAACGCTGTTGCTGCTCATTCTCAATTTCGTGGTGCTGGCAGGCTTGAACGGTCAGAGCGCAGGGATGCGAATCCTCGGCATTCAAATCACTCGCGCCGACGGCAAACGCTTCACCATGTGGGGCGCGGCGATTCGTCATCTGATCGGCTATCCGTTGTCTATGCTGGTATTTTTTCTAGGCTTTTTGTGGATGTTGTGGGACCCACGCCAGCAAGGATGGCACGACAAACTGGCCGGTACGATTGTCGTGATGTCGCGGTGAACCGCCAGGCAAAAGGCAAAAGGCAAAAGTGAAGTGCCGTAGAATTGACCTAGCGCAGTTCAAGCCAGACGGCTCTCCGCCTTTACGCATCGCTTTTTAGAACCTGTTGCCTTTTATTTTTTTGAATCATTATGCACACCTTTATTGTACGCCCCAAAGATTACGAGCCATCAACGATCAAGATGGACAAAACCCGTTTAACCATCGGGCGCTCGTCGCGCAACGACATCTGCTTGAGCGACCCCTTCGCCTCGCGCCTGCACGCCGAATTGCGGCGCGAAAATGAACAGATGCTCCTGGTTGACAATGGCAGCGCCAATGGCACTTATCTCAACGGTCAAAAAGTTTCCGGCGCGTTGCGGATTCGCGTCGGCGACATCGTGCGCATAGGCGAAACCGAAATCGAATACGCGGCAGGCGAACAATCGGCGATCTCCGGCGCGACCGTCTATCTTTCGGATTTAAGCGGCAATCTGCCTGCCGATACCATTACCACACGCATGGCGGCGCGCTCGACCTCCGAACTCATCTCGTCCATTCAATCCGGCTCCATCGCCGGCGAAGTGCGCTCGTCAACCGGCGTCAAAACCATGCTCGCGCCGCAATCGCCGGGCCGCGACCTGTTGAGCATCGTCTCGCAAGTCGGCATCGCCCTGCTGCCGCGCACCTCGCTGGAAGATACCTTGAAGATGACGATTGATTTAATTCTACAGGCCACGGACGCCGAGCGCGGCTTTCTGTTTTTGAAAGAAGGCAATGAATTGAATTGCAAAATTGCCCGTGGCGCGACCCTCGATGACGGCGGGCAATCGCCCTCGCAGATTCAAATCTCGCGTTCCATCACCAACAAAGTGCTGGAAGAAGGCGTGCCGATTCTCACCTCTGACGCCATGCACGACCCGCGCTTTCAAGCACAACAATCGGTGGTGCTGAGTAACATACGCTCGGTGATGGCGGTGCCGCTGGCCTCCGGCGAAGAGACCTTTGGCATGGTCTATGTGGACAATCCGTTTCACAATCGCTTCAAAGAAGAAGACCTGAAAGTGTTGACGACGATTGCTTCGGTCGCTTCGATTAAAATTGAACACGAACGCTTGCTCGAAGAACGCCTGGAAAAACGCCGCATGGAAGAAGAGTTGAAGGTCGCTTCGGAAATTCAGATGCGCTTGCAACCGGTGTCGCCACCCAAACTCGCAGGCTGGGATATGACGGCGGTCTCGTTTCCGTGTCGGGAAATCGGCGGCGATTATTACGATTACATTCCGCGCCGCGATGGCAAACTGGCGCTGGCCGTGGGCGATGTGTCGGGCAAAGGCACGGGCGCGGCACTGTTGATGTCTTCGGTTCATGCGGCGGTGCGCGCCCAGGCACAGACCAACGCTTCGATCAGCGAAGTGATGTGCGAAATCAATTGCTACATCTATGAAAATTCGCCATCGAATAAATATCTGACCTTGTTCTATTCCGTGCTTGAGCCGACGACCGGCGAGTTGACCTATTCCAACGGCGGTCACAACACGCCGCTGTTGATGCGCGCCAACGGCGAAATGGTCAAACTCGATAAAGGCGGCTTGCCGGTAGGCTTGATGCCGGAGATCACTTACGACGAAGACAAAGTCCAGTTCCAGGCGGGCGATGTGCTGGTGATTTACAGCGATGGCATTACCGAATCGGTGAATCTCGAAGATGAAGAGTTCGGCGAAGAGCGCTTGATTGAAGTGGTGAAGAACCATCTGCATCGTTCCGCTTCAGGCATACGCGACCGCATTGACGAGGCCTTAGCGCGCTTCGTCGGCACAGCGGCGACCGTTGACGATATGACGGTGATGATTGTCAAACGCACGGCGTAAGCGATTTTGGTGAAGGGCGCAGCGCAAAGATTTATGAGTTCGCTCAAAGAAAATTATAGCGAGTCGGTCGAGTATCCGGAAAGCGACGGAAAGCCTATGGGGGAAACGCCTGTCCATCGTCGGCTGATGACAGAATTAATTTTCCAACTGGAAAACTTCTTCGAGCAAAAGCCCGATGTCTATGTCTCCGGCAATATGATGATGTACTACGTTGAAGGCGCGCCGGAGAAAACCATTTCGCCGGATGTCTTTGTGGTGCGCGGCGTCGAGAAAACGCTCGAACGGCGCATCTACAAAATTTGGGAAGAAGGCCAAGCGCCCGTTGTCGTCATCGAATTGTCCTCGCGCAAAACCCGCAAAGAAGATTTCGGCAAGAAGATGGAGTTGTATGCCGAACTCGGCGTCAAAGAATATTTTGTCTTCGACCCGGAATATCCCAAGAAAAGCAAACCGCTGAATGCTTATCGCCTGAGCCACGGGCAATACCTCGAAGTGCTGGTCAGCAACGGGCGCGTGATGAGCAAGGAATTAGGCTTGGAGTTGGTGGATACGGGCGCAACCCTGCGGCTCTACAATCCGAAAACCAAACAATTTCTGCTCACCTCCGCAGACGAGCGCCAAGCCCGCCAGCAAGCCGAAGCGACCGCCCAGACGCAAGCCTTAGCGCGGCAACAGGCCGAAGCAACCGCTCAGGCGCAAGCCTTAGCGCGGCAACAGGCCGAAGCAAAATTAGCGCAAGCGCACAGCGAACTGGCGACGCTACGTGCCGAAATCAAGCGCCTCAAAAAACGCGGCTGAGTGCTTCCCTGCACGCGCCTTGCCCAGCCACTAAAAATTCTCTGCAAGAGTGTTGCCCATGTCTGACGATTTCACCCCTTCCCAAGAATTGGTACGCAGCAAAGTCCAGCAACTTTTTCCCGCGCCTCAGTGGGCGACCGTATTCCGTATCATAGGCTTTGCCGATCAAAGCCCCGACGCCATTGGGCAAGCGCGTGTGCAACTGGCGCTGCTCAAACTCAGCGCCGGGGACGTAGATCAGTTGTCTTATTTTGCCACTGTTGCAAAGCTTGATTTTCGTGATGTATTGGCCTGGGCGGAATATCCGAATGCTTTCCATCAACTGGATTTCCTCGACCTGGACGAAACCACCAGACAGCAGGTAGCGCAAAAAGATCGGCAACAATATATTGCCTGGTTACAGGCTGCCGACCCGCCTGAAAAATCTTGAACTCTCGCTTGATTCGATTGGCGCTTAACTTGACGATTTGGTAGTGGGTCAAGGAGGAGAGAAAAGAAAAGTTTGGAGTTCCGCCTTCAGACCAATGGCGTTAAGTTGTAGCGCAGACGGTCTAGTCTGCGGCTGACAGCAGCAAGCTAAGACTTGGATTTCGTGCGCTTCTACAACCAAGTCCGCCGCAGGCTAGACCGCCTGCGCTACATCTATGCCGCTTCACTTCATGCCATTAGCCTGAAGGCGGAACTCCAAACTCTATCTCTCTCGATTGAGCCACTACCGACGATTTATGGGGGACTTTTTGAGAGTTGCTGCGTCTATATATTGCGCCAATGAATCATCGGACTACAATATATAGACAACAGAAGGCAGCGAGCGGCGGCGACACGGCCACGCCCCAGGCGTCGAGCTATTAATTTGAGCGGTAGTTGGTGAACTGCATATCTATGCCGAAATCTTTCTCTTTCAGTACAGCGATGACCTCTTGCAAAGTGTCGCGGTCTTTGCCAGCGACGCGCACGAAATCGCCATTGATGGAGGCTTGCACGCGAAGCTTGGAGTCCTTGATGTACTTGACGATCTCTTTCGCCTTTTCGGTAGGAATGCCTTGTTGCAAGGTGACGACTTGGCGCACGCTGTCTTTGGCCGCCGGTTCGATTTTGCCGTAAGAGAGCGCCTTGAGCGAGATGTTGCGCTTGACAATCTTTTGTTGCAGCACGTCGTTGAGTTGTTTCAAGGTGAACTCGCTGGCTGTCGCCAGTGTCAGTTTATGCTCCTTCTCATCGAGTTCAATGCTTGAGTTGGTGCCTTTGAAATCGAAGCGCTGACTGATCTCTTTCATCGCCTGATTGACGGCGTTCTTCATTTCCGCCATATCAACCTTGGAAACCACATCGAAAGTATTTTGCTGTGCCATTGCGATCTTGCCTTTGTATCAAAAAATTTTTAGAACTGTAGATCATCCACTTTTTCATCATAAAAAGCAAAACGTCTGCTACGACCTGAGCTACGGCTAAATGAACTCTTGATGCAGGGGGGCATACCGTTCTCATCAAAGAAGGGAGAAAGGGAACCACAAATGAGCACCGATGAACACTGAGGCCAGAAAAAACCCGACGTTTGCGGCTTTTCTTATCTGTGTTCATCGGTGTTCATCTGTGGTTTCTTCTTTTTCTCTGATGCCCCCTGACTCTTGATGCCCTACAGACAAGCGACGTGCTGTTGCAAAGCCGCCGCTGCGCCTATTGCAGGCGGCTTTGTCATAACGCACAGGCGCGCCCAACGTAATGGGTATCGGCTTCGGCCTCGGCAAGGCGAAGTTGCGGCGCTGCTGTGTCAATTCATACAGGCCGGTGAAATCTTCTCCGACGATGTTTTCCCAACCCCTTGCTCTGCCAACCTAGCGGAAGCCGCTGGCTGAAAAAATCAACGCTGGCTGGCTACCGCTTTCCATGATAGATTGGCTTACGGCTTTGGCTGGCTCCCCATCGGTTCGCATACCCCCCTTAGAGAGAATATCAATATGAAAAAGACCTTGTTTTTATTGACGATTTTATTGACTCTGGCATGGTTTCAAGTCTTTGCTCCAGCCTTCGCGCAAAGCGGTGCCACGGCGCGAAACTTTATCGAAGGGCAATTACTGGTCAAATTTCAAGACGGCCCTTACGCGCCACAGACGCAGGCCGCGCACACTCAGACCGGCGCTCGTGTCCTCACCAATTTCGATTCCATCGGCTGGCAGTTGGTTCAATTGCCCGCCGATCTCAGCGTCGAAGAGGGCGTGGCGCAGTATCGCAAGCTGCGTGACTGCGTGCTGGCGCAGCCCAATTTTACCTATCACATTTTTGATACCTTTCCCAACGACCCGCAATACGGCTCGATGTATGGCATGACGAAAATTCATATGCCGACGGCATGGGATACCACCACAGGCAATGCGGCGGTAGTGGTTGCCGACATAGACACCGGCGTGGATTACAATCATCAAGACCTTGCCGCCAATATGTGGCACAATCCCGGCGAAATTCCTAACAACGGCATAGACGATGATGGCAACGGTTTCGTGGATGATTATTACGGCTACGATTTCATCAACCACGATGCCAACCCGCTCGATGATAACAATCACGGCACTCACACCACCGGAACCATCGGCGCAGTTGGCAACAACAGCCTGGGCGTTGTCGGGGTCAACTGGAACGTCAAGTTAATGGCTTTGAAAACGCACGCAAGCGACGGCAATTCGACAGCGGCCACCGTCATAGCGGCGTTCAATTACGTCACCATGATGAAGAATCGCGGCATCAATATTCGCGTCACCAGCAACAGTTGGGGCGGCGCGCCGGAAGCCGGAAGTTATGACCAGGCGCTCAAGGACGCCATTGATGCGGCAGGCAACGCAGGGGTCTTGAATGTCTTTGCGGCGGGCAACGACAACCGCGATATAGATGTCAATCCGAGCTACCCGGCAAGCTACAATTCGCCGAGCATTATCGCCGTTGCTTCTTCGACCAGCACCGATACGCGCTCAGGATTTTCCAACTGGGGAGCGACCAGCGTGGATGTAGCCGCGCCCGGTTCCAGCATTATCTCGACCTTTCCCAATAATACTTATGCGACCATCAGCGGCACTTCTATGGCCACGCCGCACGTCGCGGGAGCGGCGGCGCTGTTGGTTGGTTTGAATCCCAATCTGTCACCCGCCTCTTTGAAAGCGAGCTTGATCAACACGGTTGACCCCCTGGCGGCCTTCGCCGGATTGCTTGTCTCAGGCGGCAGAATCAACGTAGCGAATGCGTTGGCAAATCAGACGGTCTGTAGCTTTGCGCTCAATCAAACCAGCCAAGCGTTTGCGGCGGCAGGCGGCAACGGCGCGGTCAATGTGACCACTACATCGGCGTGCAGTTGGGGCGTTTTCAGCAACGCTTCGTGGATCAGCGTCACCTCTGCGGCAGGCGCTTCCGGCAATGGCACCGCCAGTTTCACCGTCGCCGCCAACCCCGCAGGGGCGCGCTCTGGCACGCTCAACATCGGCGGCCAAACCTTTACTGTCAATCAAGCGGGCGCGGTCTCCTGCACGTACTCAATCACCCCGACCAGTCAAAATATCGTGGCAGCAGGCGGCAGCGGCAGCGTCAACGTCACCACGCAAGCCGGTTGCACCTGGACGGCAATCAGCAATGTTGGTTGGATAACGGTGACTTCCGGCGCGAGCGGCACAGGCAACGGCACAGTGAATTATGCGGTCGCCGCCAACCCTTCGACCAGTGCGCGCTCAGGCACCGTGACGATTGCCGGGCAAACCTTCACTGTCAATCAGGATGGCGCGCAACCGGCGTGCAGTTATGCGCTTTCGCCAACCAGCCAGGCGTTTGCCGCAGGCGGCGGTTCCAGCAGCGTCGCGGTGACTTCGCCTGTGGGTTGCAACTGGACAGCGACCAGTAACGATGGCTGGATCAGCATTACTTCCGGCGCGAGCGGCACGGGCAACGGCACGGTCAATTATGCGGTGGCTAACAATCCCAACGCCAACACGCGCAGTGGGACGATGACGATTGCCGGACAAACTTTCACGGTGACACAGGCGGCCTCCAGTTGTGTGACGCTGCTGACTCCGGCCAGCGCCTCGTTTCCCATCAGCGGCGGCACGTTGACGGTGCGGGTTGACGCGCCGATTAATTGCGCCTGGTCAACGACGAATGTGCCGGGCTGGGTGACCATCACCGCCAATGGCAGCAGCACCGGAACCAAAAAATTAAACTACACGGTGCAGGCCAATGCCGGCGCGGCGCGCAGCGCTACGATATTTATCGGCGGACTGCCGCACACCCTTAATCAAGCTGGCGCGGGAACGGTTTGCACCTATGCCATTGCGCCCACCAATCAATCCTTTGCCGCCAGCAGCGGCCTCGGCAACGTCAATGTTACCGCGCCTGCGAGTTGCAATTGGACAGCGATCAGTAATGCCAACTGGTTGACAATCTCTGCGGGCGCGAGTGGCACAGGCAACGGCACGGTAAATTATGCGGTCACGGCCAATGCTTCAACCAGTGCGCGCAGCGGTACGCTGACGATTGCCGGACAGACCTTCACGGTGACGCAGGCGGCAGCGACGCCAGGGTGCAGCTATGCGATTTCGCCAACCAGCCAAGCGTTTGCCGCAAGTGGCGGCAGCAATACCGTGACGGTCACAGCAGATGCAGGCTGCAACTGGACGGCGACCAGCAATGTCAACTGGTTGACAATCTCTGTGGGCGCGAGTGGCACAGGCAACGGCACGGTAAATTATGCGGTCACGGCCAATGCTTCAACCAATGCGCGCAGCGGTACGCTGACGATTGCTGGACAGAGTTTCACGGTGACGCAGGCGGCAGCGACACTCACTTGTTCGTATGCAATTTCGCCGACCGCTAAAAATGTAAGTTTTGGCGCGATCAGCGGCTCGGTGAATGTTACGGCGACCGCCGGTTGCCCGTGGACGGCGGTCAGTAATGTCAACTGGTTGACAATCTCTTCCGGGGCGAGCGGCACGGGCAGCGGTCTGGTTATTTATCAAGTCGCCAGCAATCCAAATCGCGCCTCGCGCAGCGGCACCATCACCGTTGCCGGATTAAGCTTTACGGTCAATCAGGCGGCACGTCCGTAAGGATGGTGGAGTAAATCAAGTGCAATCCTGTACGGGCGACCCTGCGGTGATCGCCCGTACAGGGCCTGGGAAACTCACTCACGTTTTGCAGCTGATTTCATCCACAAGCCTCCAGCAGGCTGACTCAGCAAAAACCACAAGAGGCCGGAGATTGCTCTCCGGCCTCTTGTGGTTTTTGTTGTGCCAGCGGAACTAGAAATTGTAGCGCAAGCCAAACTGCATGACGCGAGGTGAACCCTGTATGCCGGTGAAGTTACCAAAGACCGGCGGCGGGGTACTCAAATCGGGGTCTTGACTCAAGCCCAAACCTTCGCGGCTAACCAGCAAGGTGCCGAGCCGTTGGGTGTTGGTGACGTTGAAGACTTCCCAGCGGAATTGCAGCTTGTGATTGTCGTTGTACGGCATGGTGAAGGTTTTGCCCAATCCCATATCTAGTGTGACATAGCTGGGGATGCGGAAGATATTGCGGTCGCCGACTTCACCCGCCAGAGCGTTGCGGAAACTTTGATAAGCCGCTTTGGGGTCGCTGAAGAGGTTCGGTGAAGCGCCCTGCTTGGTCGGACTGGCTTTAATATCCCGCAGTCTGACACCGTTGCTCTGCACCTCCCAGTTGGTCGCCCATTGCGCGGCGTCAAACGGAGTGGCGGCAGGAGCGCCGGTATTCCAGCGATAAATACCCGACAATTGCCAGCCGCCGAAGAAGGCTTCGGCCACGCCGGACAGGTTGCTCAGGAATTTTCGCCCTTTACCAACTGGCAGTTCCCATATCGCATTGACGTTGATGATATGGCGGATGTCGAAATCCGACACGGCACGGTTCTGTCTCAGGTCTAAGGGATTGAGGACGAAAGCCGCACCGTAAGGGTTACTGGTTTGCAACCCTGAAGCGTTATCAAAGGATTTCGACAAAGTGTAGTTGAAATCCAGCGTCAGTTGATTGCGAAAGCGTTCCCGTATGGACAACGAGCCGCCATGATAATCGGACTCGCCCAGCGTGCTGAAGGCTGCCAGCGCCGCGTACTGCGGATGGAAAAAGGCATTGCGCCCAACCGCAGAGAGGTCGTCAAGGAGGGTTTGCACATAGGTCCAATCGAGAATGTCAAACCCGCCAACGCCTTCTCTGGCGACCAAGGTATATACCGCCTGAGTGGGCGACAGCGACGGATCATCGAGCAAGTTGCTGCCCAGATTCGGGAAGAGGTTCTCGAAATAGGCTATCGGACGGATGCGCTCAATCGGCGTGTTGGCGGAGCGCAGATCGGCGAGTTGATGCGCCGCTGTGTACCAGTCCACTCCAGATTTCGTGTCCACCAGATTGTTCAAATGCATGATGTCTCTGGTGAGCAGAAGTTTTCGCGCACGCCGTCCGACATACGAGGCTTCAAAGGTCAGGCCCCCCTTAAACTCGCGGCTGTAGGAGAGGTTCCAGCTATAGTTGATCGGCGTTTTGATGTTGTCATCCAGCGACGATTCGATGCGTTGCGCTTCATCCGCAGGCGTAATCAACGGGAAAGTCAACGAGCTTGGCACCGAAATGTTGGGCAAGGCGCGAATGTCCTGACCAAAACCGGTGAAGCGCGGTGCGGGTCGCGTCGAGGCGTTATAGGTATTGGCGGCGATCTCCTGCGACGAAGAAAATCCCAGCGTGCTGTTCAAATCGAACTGCACAGCGAGTTGCTGACCGATGTGATCGTTGGTGATGGCAAAGCCGCCGCGCAACACTGATTTTCCATCCTTGCCGAATAGCGTCGAGAGGAAGGCATTTTTGAAACTCGGCGACCAGGCAATGGCGATGCGCGGTTGGAAATTATTCTTGTCCCAATTGTAATACCCCGGACGACCATTTGCCGGCCCTGCCAGATCAATAGTGATGGGCGTATTGACCGGCTTGCCTGCCGCCGCGCCAGCGACTCTGGCATCAAAATATTTGGAGAGGCTGGTGGTTGGTTTGACTTGCAAGCCGCTGCTTTCATAAACCGGACGGCTCAGGCTGTAGCGCATTCCATAGGTCACGGTCAGATTCTGTGTGATCTTGAAAATGTCCTGCCCGTACCAGTCATATTCTTGAGTTGCAAAGGTTCGTCCCACCCCTTGTCCAACCGGCAAGACCTTGCCGCTGCGGTCAAAGTTGAAGTTCGCGGCGTATTGCGAAAAGCGCCCGATCACCGCCGACACAGCGGTTCGCACTGGCGAACTGAAGCCCGGCGCAATGTCGTTGATAGGCCTGGATAAGACGGCTCCCGAAGCATCATAAAACGACGGGTTGGCCACTGCACTGTCAAAGGAGTTGGTGCCGGAGATGCGGGTGTTGCTGACCAAGCGAATGTTGGTGCCGAATTGGATAGTGTGGCTGTTTTTAACCCACGATACATCATCCACAAAGTTCTGCACCGGCGTAGTGCGGCTGTTGGTGCGCTGAAACAGTTTCGGCGTGAAGACGAAGCGGAACGAGATAAAATTTTCCGCCGAATCACCCTGCGACGAGAACGCCTCGCGGGTCAAGCCATAGGTAAATTTGTTGATCAGGTTATTGCTCAACGTCCAGGTATGGCCGACCGCAATACCTATCGGATGATTCCAGAAGTTCGGCCTGATAGTATCGGGAAACTGTGGCGCGCTGGCAATATTATCCTGCTGGTAATTGCCGCGCAGGAAAAGCTGTTGCTTGTCGCTGAGGTTGTAATCGAATTTGACCAGCGAGGTGTTCCATCGGAGCGGGGTGGAAGCGTTGAAGCGGAATCCGGCAGTGTTCAACAACTGGTCGGCGCGACTGTCGCCAAGGGTGAAATCGTTGGCCGGATATTTTCTGGCCGCCTCGGCCAAGGCCGCTAACCCCGCCGGGTTGACGCCCGCCGGAAAGAGGCTGTTGAGTTGCGCGGCGTTCAACGTGGTGATGCCGCCCGAAGTATTGGGATAGCGTATCTGCCCTTGCCCAAGCGAGGCCAGCGGCACATTGCGAACAACGCTGACTTCGCTGGCGTCGCGACGTCCTTCATAGGTAAAAAAGAAGAACAGTTTGTCCTGCTTGATGGGGCCGCCAAAGGTGCCGCCAAATAAATTGCGGAGCAGTTTCGGCGTCGGATTGCCGACGCGATTGTTAAAGAAGTCGTTGGCGCTGGTGACGGTGTTGCGATGGAATTCGTAAACCCCGCCGTGAAATTGATTGGTACCGCCTTTGGTGATCAAAGAGACCTGCGCTCCCGATGACCGACCTTGCGAAGCGTTCGGGTTGGTGGTGGTAACGCGGAACTCTTCGACCGAATCGGGCGTGACGCGCAACACGCTGGAGAACGCCTTATCCTCGCCCGCGGCTTGAGCAATCGGGTCGAGGCCGGTCTGTTGTTCGTTGACATCTATGCCATCAAGCGTGATATTCGATTGATCAGAGCGCGACCCGGAGACGTACCCCTCTCGCGTTACCCCCGGTTGCAAACTCAACAAGTCCACGACATTGCGGCTTTCCAAAGGCAATTGCGTAATCTGTTTGGCGACAAAGTTATTGCCAATAGTAGCGTCTTGAGTGTTGAGCCGTACTTCAGCGGAATCCGCGGATACCGACACCGATTCCGTGAGTTGGCCGATTTCCAATTGCACCTCCAGGGCCGTCGGTTTATCCACCAGGGCGCGCACCGAATCCACCACGACTTTCTTGAAGCCTTGAGCTTCGGCCTGTAGTTTGTAATTGCCTGGCGGAATCAGGTCAAAGACAAAAGTGCCGTTTTCATTGGTCACTTTGGTGCGTACCACATTGGTGTCCACACTGGTCAACGTAACGGTTGCGCCGACCATAGCTTTTTTATCGGGGTCGAGAACCGTGCCGCGCACCGACGAGGTACCGGTCTGCGCCACCACACTGCCGTACAACATCAACATCATCAGGAGCGCGCTCAACGCCGGTTTGACCCGCGTTTTCCAAAAGCCTCGGCTCCTTGTTCTTCCTGGTTTCATTTTGCCTCCTAAGGATTGGGTGCCTTGCAATCTTCCGACACCGAATGCCGGACACTCGGCTACGGTTGATTACACCCACTCATTACGCCCGTTATTGGCGGGCAATAGTTGAACTGCTATGGTAAAAAATCGAGTGCATGAAAATGCCTGTTTATTACCTTCGAGCGAGTACTAAAAGCGAAACGGAAAACTTTATCGCTAACCGGCGAACCTGCCATTCGCCGTGGCACATTTTCTTACTCTAACAAACTGTAGTTACCTGGAAATCTGTACAACAAAGATGGCTCAATACTATGGCGCAAAGCCGATTTCGTCAATAGACCGATGGCTCACGGCAACGAGGCGTGCTTGATGCCATCATCTTCGACGGGAGGATTTCGGCAGAGATGACCGGCGCTGTTCTTGAATTGCCCTGCGCCGCCGGAGAAAAGGTGAGCAAAGTTGCTCGGTAGAAAGTCTCCGTTTTCCGCCCGGCGCTACCTCAAGCGGCGGAAAACGGAGACCGCCAAGGCGGCTTATTGGAGTTCGTCTGCCGAATAGATGGCCGGGGTGAGGGCCGACGCATAATCGAATAATTCGTCTGCCGCAAAGAAGCGCTTGACCTCGACCTTGGCGGCTTCCAGATTGTCCGAACGATGCACCAGATTGGCCTGCATACTCATCGCCCAGTCGCCGCGAATCGTCCCCGGCGTAGCGGCACGCGCTTTGGTGATGCCGCACATCGCCAGCACCGTCTCGACGCAATCTACGCCTTCCAGGCACAAGGCAATCACCGGCGCGGATTGCATAAAGGTTTTGACGCCGCCATAAAAAGGTTTGGCGACAATATGGCTGTAATGTTCATTGAGAATCTCATCACTCAAGGACATGAATTTCAGGCCGACGATCTTCAAGCCTTTATCTTCAAATCGGGAGATGATGCGCCCCGCCAAGCCTCTTTGAATGGCGTCGGGCTTGAGTAATACTAAAGTTCTTTCCACTTCTGTTGTCTCCTGTAAATTGAAATTCAGAACCGCAAATCATAGCCGACCGCCTGCCGAAACGACAAGACAAGGTGGCGCGTTGGCAACAGTTGATTTTTTGATTGCATGAAATTCTTCGCGCCGGGCATAATCTTCGCGCCGGGTTAGACTTCACTGCGCCGAAGGACGTTCGCGTTGCTGTAGCTCAAGCGCCGTTTTCAAACAAGCGTTTTCAATTTCAAACCAGTAGCCCAGCGTCAACCGTTGTTCGCCTGAGCGAATGATATGCGAAGCGTCGCCCCCTGACGATTGGCTCACTTGATCGCGCCGCATTTTGCCAAAGACAGTTTCCGGCTTGCCGGGAAGAGAAAATCTCCGGCAGGGCTAAACCAGTAAGCGCAAGCGGTGATCAATTTCGCCGTCTTAGCGCCTACGGAGTTACACAAGCGGTCAATCGCTAAGACTTCAGCAATACTTTTTTAGCATTACCAAATCCTCAATAAAACCGGGCGTTTTTTCTTCCCGGCAACTTACTGGCAAGGCTGCGTTGAACTTTTGGGAAACTTATGATGCACAAAAAAATTTTCTTTTCCACTCTCCTGCTATTGCTCGTTGCGTGGTTGGCTCCGGCGTTGCAGGCGCAACAACCTTGTCAACCGCCTACCTTGCTTACGCAAGCGCCGGGCTTGAACATCTTCACGCAAAAACAGGAAGTGGAGTTGGGCGAGGCGATTGCCGAACATCTGCAAAGAAATTTCCGCGTCCTGGACGACCCGGAGATTACCGATTACCTCAAACGTATAGGCGAACGCATTATCAAGCACCTGCCGCCCAACGATTTGAAGTTTCAATTTTTTCTCGTCGAACTTCCCGAAGCCAATGCCTTCGTGTTGCCCGGCGGACGCATCTATGTGTCGCGCAAACTGGTAGCTTTCGCGCAGAGCGAAGATGAAATGGCAGGCGTCATCGCGCACGAAACTGGGCATTTGATCGCTCGCCAACAAGCCATTGAGATGACTCGTTTGATGCGCGAAGTCCTGGGCGTCACCAGCGTCACAGACCGCCGCGACATCTTTGCACAATATAATCAACTGGTCGAAAACGCCGCTCGTAAACCCGACGCTCTGGGCAAAGGCGAACGACACGAAGACAAGGATCAAATTGTCGCCGATCAAATTGGTCTGTTTGCGCTGGCCGCCGCCGGTTATGACCCGCAAGCGCACGTCAGATTATTTGACCGGCTGGCGGAAACCAAAGGCAAGACCGGCAACTTTTTTTCTGATCTGTTTGGCGCGACCAAGCCGGAAGCCAAACGACTGCGCGAAATGATGAAAGGCGCGGCGGCTTTGCCCGCCTCCTGCATAGAAGCGCGCCAAGCTTCGGCGTCTGCCGATTTTCAAAAGTGGCAGGCGCTGGTGGTCAACTACACCGGCGCGGGCAAGCGCGAAGCCCTGCACGGCGTGTTGTCCAAGTTGACGCTAGAGCCGCCGCTCAGAAGCGAAATCAAACACCTGCGATTCAGTCCCGATGGCAAGTATGTGTTGGCGCAAGATGATTCGGGCATCAATGTTTTATCGCGGCAACCCTTTGCTTTGTTGTTCCACATACGCGCCATCGAAGCCAACGACGCGCAATTTACTCCCGATTCGCAAACCATCAGCTTTTACAATGCCAACCTGCGCGTCGAAATGTGGAGCATCGCCGAACAGAAATTGAAGACCGCACGGGAGTTGGTGATACGAAAAAAATGTGTGCAGACGCTGCTCTCGCCCGACGCCCGAACGCTGGCCTGTCTGGACACCGAACTGAATTTGAATCTTTATGACGTAGAGACCGGCGCGCAGATTTTTCAGAAAAAATCTTTTTATACGCCCAATCTTTTCGACCTGCTGGTGTTGAGCCTGCGTGCGCTGCTGCGCGAGGATGACCTCGCCGATGAAGAAGTGAATTGGATCAAGATGGGTTTTTCTACGGATGGCAAATATTTTGTTGCCGGACAAAAGAGCCTGTCCATCAGCATGATGGCGACCTTGGTCACCGAAAACACGGTCGTCGCTTTTAACACCCAGACGCGCACGCCGTTGTCTTTGAAAGGCGCAACGAAAAAATTAATCGCCGGAGGCTTTGCCTTTATCGGCGCGGATCGCCTGGTCGCTTACAATCAGGAAAGCCCACAAAAGTCCGCGCTGATCGCCTTGCCGAGCGGCGAAACGCTTGAGCAAACGCCGCTCTTTGAGGGTCAGATGAACGCCGTCACCAAAGGCAGTTATCTGTTGGTGCGGCCTTTTCAAAAATATGCCGTAGGGGTTTTCGATATGGCCAAAAAACAGATTTTCAAAGTCAATAAACTTCCAGCGATTGACCTCTATGAAGATATTTTTGTCGCCGAGCGAACCAACGGCGAGTTGGTGTTGTACGGCGTCGAAAGCAACGAAGCGCGTGCCAGCCTCAGCTTGCCTAGAAATCCTTTCGGAAAATTGCGCTCGGTTACGGTGTCGCCGGACTTCCAATGGTTAGCCGCCTCCGAGCGCCGGCGTGGCGCGGTGTGGGATTTACACAACGGCGAGCGCATCTTTCACATACGCGGATTTCGCGGCGGCTACTTTGCGGCGGACGGTAATTTCTTTGCCGACTTTCCCAAAATGGAAGGCAGCGAACGCCAGATCGGACGCTTGAATCCGTTGGCTCGCCAAACCTTTGGCGGCGCGGAAATCAAGGATGAGTATCACGCCAGACAATTCGGAGCGTTTGCGCTGCTGACCATGCCTGCCAAAAAAAATGCCGCTTGGGATAAAGATGTGGTGTTGGAAATGCGCCTGGTGCAATCGTTTCGCACGCTGTGGACGAAAGCCTTTCCCCAAGAGGCTCCCGAAGTATGGGTGAATCCGCGTGACGAATCTATGGTGCTGATCTGGGCGCTGGTGGCAAAGCACGCGCAGGCGGAAATCAAAAACGATGCCGCACTCAGCCAACAACTCGCCGCGATGAAAGAGAAAGAGGGCGATTATTATTTGCAAATCCTCGATGCGCGAACCGGCGAGGTCAAAGGGCGTATGTTGCTGGAAACCGGCAAAGGTTCGTTCCGCATCAAGAGTGCGGCGGCGGTGGGCGATTGGCTGGTGATTACCGACAGCGAAAACCGCGTGCTGGTTTATGCGCTGGCGACCGGCGCAGCGAAAGGCAAAGTCTTCGGCAGCCACGCCACGTTAAGCAAAGCCAGTAAGCTATTATGTGTGGAAAACGAGAATGGGCAATTGACGCTGTATGATGTGACGACTACGGAAAAGCGCGATCAATTTATGTTCTCAAGCCCTGTGTCGTTGGCCGCTTTCAGTCAGGATGGCAAACGCTTGTTGGTGGTGACAGCCGAACAGACGGTCTATGTTCTGGATGTCGCGGCACTGGTGCATTGACGGCAAAGCTAGGCGCAGAAAATTGATGAACCTGAAAAAGCCGCAACTCATCATCCCCACAGCCGCACAGGAAAAACTGACCGGCAGTACAGGAAGCACAGGCTGACCAGGCTGGCCAGGGTTTCCGCAAGCCCCGGCGTGGCGTGGCGTTAAGCTTGACCAAAGCGTTGACCGGGGCTTCCGGCAGTGAGACAATTTTGTTGTCTGAATTCCTCTGGGTAGTAGTGAGTAAATCCTATGTTATCGTTTAAACGACCGGAATCCGCAGAAGCCGAGGTTGCGCCGCGCTGGCAAGTCGGCATAGAAAAAGAGCGCGTCGCATTATTTGTAGGCATCGCCTTGATAGGAGGGTTCGTTTTGGGCTTTGCCAGCGCCCGCTTCATCAATCGCACCGATGCGCTCAAGGCCGAAGACAACAAAGCTAAAAGCGAAGAATCATCGCGCGCCAAACTGCAAGCGCCAGCCGCCGCCCTGCCGCTTTCGGCAAAGGTCACGCGAGTGTTGCGCGGCGACACCATCGAAGTGGAAGGCATAGGCACTGTGCATATGATCGGCGTGGAAACGCCGGACGGCAAAAAGCCCGTCGAGACCTATGCCACGCATGGCAAAAATGCTTTGAACTTTACCGAAAAAGCTTTGCTCAATCGTGAGGTGCGGTTGGAATATGATCCGGCGTTTGCCGCCAAAGATAACAAAGACGCCAGCGGTCAGACTCTTGCCTATATCTATACGATGGACGGCACTTTGTTCAATGCCGAGTTGCTGCGTCAAGGACACGCCTTCGCGCAGGTCAGCGAGCCGTTCAAGATGGTCGAAGATTTTCGCAGCTATGAACGCGAAGGCATGACCGCCATGCGCGGCTTGTGGGGCATGGATGGCGCTTCTTCAACAACCGCCGCCGCCACGCCGCCGCCTTCGGCAACTTCACCGTCCGCGACGACGCCCAATAAACCCGGTCGCCTATCGCCGTTGTCGCCTACGGATATTGGCCCGAATTTACCCACCACTTCCGGCGCTCCCAACCTCTCGCCTTCCGAGCCTATGGTCTATGTAGAAGACAAGATGTATCACAAGGCGGGATGTGAATTGTTAGGCAAGAAGCATCAGGTCATGTCGCTGTCACAGGCACGCAGTTCCGGTCACGTTGCCTGCGGCAGATGTTTCGCCTCCACAGTGATGAAAGCTCCGTAAGGATTGTGGAAAAAATAATCTGCAACACTTGAGTGATTTTCCAATGCCTTGTACGAGCGACCCTGCGGAGGGTGACCCTCATTGAAAGCTAATGGATTTCAAGAAGGGACGACCACCGCAGGGTCGCTCGTACAGGGCTGCACTTTATGGTAGTGGCTCAAAAGGGTGCGAGATGTTAGTCTCAACCATAGGGGTCAGCCTGCAGAAATCTTCCGATACTGGATGCGTAGAAACGATTGACCGCATAATCGAGGCCGCTCTCGGCGTCGCGCTCATAGCTGGTGAAGTGATGCTTGTGTTGACTGCCGCTCTCGGCGAAGTCTTCCCCAAACGGCAAGTGCCCTTGCCGCCCAATCATATTGCCGCTCGCATCAAGAATCATTCTCACGCTCAATCTATCGCTGAGAACATATTGTCGGCTGCCGCCGGTTTCCTTCGCCACCAGTCGGCTACCGGCATAAACATACTCGACCTGCACTGCGCCGGTGCTGCCGTTATGCTCGGCAATCACCTGCGCGCCTTCCCATACATAGTGGGTACTGGCTGAACCCACTACCTTCTTCACCCGCCAGTTTCGGTGGTCGTAGCTGTACTGTCCGGCGCTGCCGCCATCCACGCTGGCAAGACGATTTTCTGCGTCATAGCTATAGGCGTGCGCTCCATCATTGGTGAGGTTGCCCGCTGCATCATAGCTGTAGTTTACGGTGTTGACGGTGGCGATGCGATTGGTCGGCACACCGCCCGATTGCTGTAGCGTGACAGCCTGAATCTGCGTACCTCCTGAGGTGGTGTGAATCGTTATTCGTCCGGCAGTTGGCGCTCGTGCAGAAATCTCCAGCGCCCGGAAGATGGCGTGTGCCGTCAACGTCCGGAAGTAAATAGAGCGTGTCGCAGAATTCCAGCAACCCTCCATATATTGTAGATAGTCAAACCATCGCACACAATATCTGGACAAAACATCCATTTCTGCGACACCTCTAAATAGCTGCTGTCATGGTAAATGCTGCGCCCAGCGCCCGGGAAAACCCGCCAAGCTTCCCGTCTCAGGAAGCAACGTCAAAGTTGAACGTAGTGAGGAATCTGTCTTCGCATTGCCCTAGTGAAACCAACCGGCAATTTCATTAGCTAATAAAAATTAAATTAGCAGAATTTTTCAAAAAATTTTAAGCCGCTTTGATGGCTCTATTCACCCCTGTATTCCCATCGCCTTATCGGGTAAAGGGAAAAGTGAAATCCCAAACTATGTGCCGCGACAGGGATATATCAAGCAGGACTTTTGCAGCGCAAAATTGTTGACAATGTCGCCCCAACCAACGCACAAAAAATAAGCCGCCAGACCTCTCCGGCTCCTTGCAATCGCTACTATATGCGCGGCCCCCCAAGATTCGGGAGATGAAACTTGGCGAACCGCCTGAATGTTCCTCGCGTCGCGGCGCTCATACCGAATCTTGGTGTGCCGCGCATATAATTGGTTCACCAACGATAATGAATACAGCGCTCCGGCAAACTCCTCACCCTGCTATTTCAATGTTGCCTTTTTACTTTTGCCTCTTTCCCCTTCCCTTCCAAACTCTCTACCGGCACATTGCTTGCTCTATCAAAAAAGGCTCGCTTGCGTTGAGCATTTTTTCACAATCTCTGTGGGCTAATTTTTACGATAGGGGATATTTCTTTTTGTTGCTGCGGATAATTTCGCACACCGACGCCAACTAGCTGCATGAATAAACGCACCGTACAAAGCATCGTGCTTGGCGTCTCTATAGGACTCGCCGTAGGACTGGGTTCTTACACCTTCATTTATGCCAAGGGCTATTCCTATATGCTCAACGATCCGCAATCGTGCGCCAACTGTCATGTCATGCAAGAGCAACTGGCGGGTTGGGAAAAATCCAGTCATCGCGCTGTCGCTACCTGCAACGATTGTCACACGCCGCCCGGTTTGTTGGCCAAGTATGCTACCAAAGCGTCCAACGGTTTCTGGCATTCGTTCGCCTTCACGACAGGGCGTTTTCATGAGCCGATTCAAATCAAAGAACACAATCGCCAAGTCACCGAAAAAGCCTGTCGCAAATGTCATCAGGAAGTCGTGGACGCCATCGAAGGATGGCACGCCGACAAGCGCGACAACGAAACCTCATGCCTGCGTTGCCATCGCAATGTCGGACATCTTCACTGAAGTTTAGAAAACAATTATGAGTGAACCAAAAAACGAAAACCAACCAACGATTCGCAACTGGAGCACACGCCGCTTCGTGCTATTGACGGCCTTGATTGCCACGGTCGGAGCGCTGGCCGCCGCCGCTTTGCTGGTCAATATTTTCGAGCGCAAACAGGAAGCCAAAAATCCTTTTTATCGCGTCGTCGAATTGAACGAGGACACCGAAGACCCAGAAATCTGGGGCAAGAATTTCCCGCTGCAATACGATGGCTATAAACGCACGGTGGATCAGACGCGCACCCATTTCGGCGGCAGCGAAGCCTTGCCGCACACGCCTACAGAGGCCGACCCGCGCTCTATCGTCGCGCAATCGAAACTCGAAGCCGACCCGCGCTTGAAAACCATGTGGGCGGGCTATGCCTTCGCTAAAGATTTTCGCGAAGAGCGCGGCCATGCGTTTATGCTCGATGACCAGACCTTCACCGAACGCCAGCAGGTCGTCAAACAACCTGGCACCTGTATGCAATGCCATGCTTCGATTTATGTGGCTTATAAAAAACTCGGCAACGGCGATTTGACCAAGGGCTTTGAACAGATGAATCAGATGCCTTATACGGAGGCGCGCAAGCTGGTGTCGCATCCGGTCGCCTGCATAGATTGTCACGACCCCTCGACCATGCAATTACGCATCACCCGACCGGCATTCATGGAAGGGATGCAGGCGTTGAAGGCGTCGCAAGGGGTGCAGAATTACGACGTGAACAAGATGGCTACGCGACAAGAAATGCGCTCGTATGTGTGCGGGCAATGCCACGTTGAATACTATTTCAAGGGCGCGGAAAAACGCCTCGTCTATCCGTGGGCCAAAGGCTTGAAGGTGGACGACATTATGGCTTATTACGATGAAGTGAAGCAGAAAGACTGGACGCACGCCGACACCGGCGCGCCGGTGTTGAAAGCCCAGCACCCGGAATTCGAGATGTGGAATCAAGGCATACACGCACGCTCAGGGGTCGCCTGCGCCGATTGCCATATGCCCTACAAACGTGTGGGCGCATTGAAAATCAGCGACCATCATGTGCGCTCGCCGCTATTGAATATCAGCCTAGCCTGTCAAACCTGTCACAAGTGGCCGGAAGAAGAATTGAAAGCCCGTGTGGACATCATACAGGAGCGCACCTATAAACTTCGCAACCTTGCTATGGATGCGTTGATGGATTTGATCAACGATTTGAAAACGGCAAAGGCAGCAGGCAAGGCGGACGCCGAACTGGCCAACGCTCAGGATTTTCAACGGCGCGCTCAGTTTTATCTGGATTTCGTCGAAGCAGAAAACTCCACAGGCTTTCATGCGCCGCAGGAAGCAGCGCGCATTTTAGGCGAATCCATAGACTTTTCGCGCCGCGGCCAAAACGCCCTGCGCGCTGTGCTTGGCCGACCAAAATAAAACCGAGGGGCGCTCGTACCCGCACGCGAAAACCGCTCGCAGGCGTGTCAACGAATCGAGCAAAAGTACCTATAAGAGGTTGGCGATGGCGTTGTAGGTGAAGTCAGCCGTTGGCGGGATTGCCTGGCGAGTTCGATAAGCCAAGCGGTGTGGTAAAGAAGCAAAGCGACGATTCAATTCACTCGATGAATAATAAAGGCAGGGTTGCCCCTGCCTGAAAATCTCGCCTGTGAAAGCTCATCGAATTGAAAACCGCTTAACCCGCAGGCCAAGTCATATCGCGCCCACCAAGCAGGTGAACGTGCAGATAAGCGACGCTCTGTCCCGCCGCCGCGCCGGTGTTGATGACGATGCGATAGCCGTCTTCGGCGATGCCAACTTGATTGGCGACTTTGGCAGCGGCAAACAACAAATGTCCTAGAATGCCTTCGTCAGATTTCGACGCATCATTAAGCGATTCGAGTTCATCATTGCGCGGGATCAATAAAATATGAGTGGGCGCTTGCGGATTGGCATCGTTAAAGGCGATGACCAAATCATCCTGATAAACAATATCCGCCTGGGCATCTCCAGAAGCAATTTTATGAAAGATAGTTTCCTGTTCGGGCATCAGTATTTTTCCTCGCTGTGATTATCAACTACCGACCGCGATGCAGTCAAATTTAATTAGTCATTGCTCCATCATCCTGCGCCCTTCGGTGGTGGCTCAAGGTAGTGGGAACGCCAAACTCCAACTCTCCTGATTGAGCCGCTACCTTTCTTTTCAGGATTGTGACTGAAAGAACCTGTACAACATGAGTGATATTTCAATGCCCCGTACAAGGTTGCAGATTATTTCGTCCACAATCCTTAGCTCGACTTGGTACACTTTTCGGCGGCGAACCAGCCTTGCTAATCCCACCGATGGAAATCGGTGGATACTTAAAGTTCAACCTACAAAACGCTGCTAAAGATAAACGAATCCCCCCGATGGAAATCGGGGGATGGTTAAAGTTCAGCCTTGGGCATCGGGCAAGGTTGGACTTTAACCATCCCCCAACTGCCGTTGGCGGAATTGCAAAAAACTTTGCTTGCTCTGTAGGCTGGGCTTTAACCATCCCCCAACTGCCGTTGGCGGGATTGCAAAAAACTTTGCTTGCTTGGTGTGTAGGTTGGGCTTTAAGTATCCCCCAACTGCCGTTGGCGGGGTTCAGGTGAATGGCCTAACGGCCTCGGTTCTCCGTTGCTAGATTTTTCAGAGGCGAATCATCCTGATTGAATCCGCTTTTTACTTTCACTCCTGGAATTATTGAACCTCAATTTTTTGAGGCGAGGTTCACTACTTCCCTGCGCGAACCGCTACGTAAACTCTGGATTGGTGCTGGCCAATCTCAACTGGTACAAAGTCGAGCTAGTGACGACTGACTGTCGCGATAGGCGCGAGGCGTTAAGCCGGTCACGGATTTGAAAATTTTGGTGAAGTGACTGTGGCTTTGATAGCCCACCATAGCGGCGATTTCGATAATCGGGATTGGCGTTTCCGTCAATAATTTTCGCGCTCGTTCAAGCCGCAGATTCGCCAGATAAACGTGCGGCGTCAAGCCGGTAATCTGTTTGAAGAGTCTGGCGAAATGAAACTCCGACAGATAAGCGGCGGCGGCGATCTCTGCCAACGCCAGTTCACGCCCGAAATTGTCATGCATGAATTCAATGGCGCGACGCAAACGCCGATCCACAAAACCGGCACGCGATAATTCGATCTGCGACGCTTTGCGAACCGTCAGATGTCGGCGCAATAGATGAATCACCAGTTGCCGCACCAAAGCTTCGAGCATCTGCGTGTGGCCTAATTTTTCCTGCCCGATTTCACTGGCAAGCAAACGCGCCGTTGCCGTAATAACCTCATCTTTGACCACGCTGGCACGAAAGACGATTTCGGCAGCCGTGCGCGTCAAGCCGATTTCACTGACCATTTCATCTACGAAAATCGGGGTGATGCTCACCGACAGAAATTCACCTTCAGCGACGACCGCCGCATGGTTTTCGCCAATGTTGGTGAGCGCGATGTGCCCTTCCGACACCTGATAATCACTAGCGCCGATGGTGGTGAACAGGCTTCCGCCAAGCACAGCGGTCACCGTATAAGAGGTATGCGAATGCGCGGCAAACTCGCAATGCAGAGCCGCCGTGTGACGCACCGCGAATTGCGCGCGGGAAACGATTCTGTGAATCTCCTGCATCATTGGTCATTCCACCTTGCGGTTGGAGCGCGCCGCGCTTGGTTCATAACAATTCCAGCAACCGATTGGGGAAATTCGTCATGATCGCATCCACACCGCTGGCGATTAATTTACGCAGCACCATTTTGCTGTTCGCCGTCCACACCGAAACCGCGTACCCGTGGTCGTGCAAAGCCGCAACCGTGCGCCGGGTGGCCAGGCCGAAATGCAGCGCCGCTTCGTCCGCCGCCGCTTGTTGCAGAGCTTTGAGCATCGAACGCGAGGTGGCCAGCGCATGGCTCGTCGCCGGAAACGTAGCGGCGCTGCGAAGCTCCGGCGCGAGTCGTTTGGCCTCGCCGATGATGCGATGGTCGAAAGAAAGCAGCGTTACCGCGCTGGACAATCCGCATTGATGAATGAGCGCCACGGTCGCTTCCAGCAAAGCATTTTTATGCGCCGCCTCGCCTTTCAATTCGACGTAGATGCGCGGCAGGCGCGCCGTCGCCAGCAACGCAAAAACTTCTTCAAGCGTCGGCACTCGCTCACCGGAAAAATCGAATTGGCCTTTGCCATTTGCACAATCGTCCTTGCCTAGCCAATGCTGCAAACTGGGATTCGTCGCTATCAAGGCTGCGAGCGTCCGGCGTGCGCGCGGTCTGAGCGCCAACCGACGCGCAAACCAACTACCTGCATCCAGGGATTGCAACTCTTTCGCGTTAAGCCTGGCCACCTGCCCGACGCCATCGGTAGTGCGCTTGAGGCGATGGTCGTGAATGACCATAGGTTTGCCGTCGGCGGACAGATGCACGTCTAACTCTACGCCCTGCACCCCCATCGCCAGCGCTAGTTGAAAGGCTGCCAGCGTGTTTTCCGGTGCCAAGCCTGAAGCGCCTCGGTGAGCAATGACAAGCGGACGAGTACCTTGTAGGGAAAGGTCTCGATGATTTTTCAGGAACGCTTTTCGCATCGGTCAGAGGCTTGCCATGATAAGGCGCGGCGGCGCTTTGAGCAACTTCGCAAGCGTCCGCTGAAGCGACACATCGCCCAAAACTCACCGCCGTCATGCCGTTTTCGGAGAGCGCGAAGAAACCATAGAGGCACAGCGATAAACCCCGACAAAAAAATTGGGAAAGCCCTGGCGGTTCTGGTAGCGAGGTTCATTGCTGTGCCGCTATGGTTTCTTCGCCCACTCTCGTCAACGAAAACGGAAGCACGCAACCAAGCGCCGATCACAGAACCGGCGGAAAAGAGGTTTTGCGAGTTTGGCTTCACCAAACAGAAACCGCGTCAAAGCCATTCAGCGTTGACGCGGTTATCAGTGCCACCGAAAATAGTGGCGACTCGTACGGGATTTGAACCCGTGTTACCGCCGTGAAAGGGCGGTGTCCTAGGCCCCTAGACGAACGAGTCGTCAAAACGAAATTCCAATACTAGCGAAATCACCTTGGGGGTGCAAGTTTTCGCCAGAAATTCGCTGGGAAAATTTTTACGACTCCGCGTATTGTTGGCAAATTCGCCGATAATTATTAGCAAATTCGCCTATAAACGCTGGCCTTGGCGCACGATGATGGGCGAGCCATCGGCCAGAAACGCCGAACTCGCTTGGCTGCTCAAGGCCGCAACAAACGGCTCGCCGTATAACGCCGCGACTTGGCAATGCAACGAATGGTCGCGCACCTGCCAGACGCGCCACGGCGGATGTTCAACTTGATACTGCATACAGCCGCCATCCGTTTGCGCCGCATAGCCCCAATAATGTTCGGTGATAAATTCTTCTTCCGATCCTGCGCTTAACGATTGCGCTGCGCCTGTGGTCTGAACCCGCAGATAATTCCAGTCACCTTGATAACGCCAGCCGTATTCGACCGCGCCATCGGGCTTCAACTCGCCGCCTTCCACCTCCAGCCGTTGACGCATCGGCAGCGCTTCATAGTTTTCGTTATAGACGACGCGCGCCACCGTAGCGATAGCCCAACGCGGCACTAACTCTTTGATGAAGACGACGCCGCGCCGCCAACCGTCAACAGCTTTGTGACGCACATAAAAGCGTAGATTCACCTCTTCAAAATTCTGATGAAAAGGAATCGGTATTCCTAAAACTCTGGTCTTCAAAAACATGAACCCGACAAGGCTGACAAAAGTTTTGCCATTCCAGGTGTCCAACTCCGTGCCGTAAGGAACGCGAGGGCGCAGCACCGCCGGTTCAATCTCATAATTGAGCATCGCCAGATAGCGCCATTCGGCAGTGAGAAATTTTTTCGTTTGCGTCATAGTGATGAGGGTTGAGAAGGATTTTGACGAGAGCTTTTCAGCAAATGTTTTCCTTGAAAAAGGGATGCGGAGTTTGGCGTACCGCTATCGAAACATCTTCACGCCATATCCAGAAAACGGGCGCGCATTTCGGGCGTAGGCAACAGGCAGCTATCGTATTTGCCGAAAAACCGATAGCGATATTTGGCAAACAGGTCATAGAAAAAATCCCGCACCGGACGCGGCACGACATAAAACACCAGCAGCAGTTTCCACCAGCCGCCCAGATAACGGGCAAGCTGTAACGCCGCGTTCGAGCGAATAAACACCCGTTCAGCGCCCGCTGATGACTCCACAAAAACGACGGAATCAATGTTCGTCAACTGATGCCGAGCGATTACCGCTTCGCCGTACTGGCTCTGCAAGGGCGCGAATTTCAAGTTGCCGCCCGCGTCGTGCGCGAGAATCATCTGCACGCCTTTGTTGCAAAAGCCGCACACGCCATCGTATAGCAATACCGGGTTATCGGTCTGTACGTCGTTCATCTGCATTCACTTTCTGTGGTCTATCGGTTGTTCATCAAAACCCTGAAACCGGCTACCACAGCCACTTTCAAGGCTTGGCTCGTAAACAAGAGCGGCCTGAAACTTGCCAACTTCACTTCTTCAATTTTTCCATCTCGCTGTGATAAGCGGCGAGGCTGGCAGTGATTTTATCCGCCGTGTTGCGGTCGCGGCTTTTCAATATGCCACGGTCGCGCATCTCCACCCAGATTTTGATACTGCGCTCATTGTAGGCCAGCGCCTGTTCATAATAGGCGAGGCGCTTGGCTACGGGCAATTCTTTACGCGCCGCCAGCAGTCCGTAAACCTCGCCGAAATAGCTGTAGGTGACGGCGACATCGCGCATCGCATTGGCCATATCGGGATTGACGGTCAACAAACCTTCCGTAATTTCTACACTCCTGCGGTACAGCTCCAGACCTTTTTCATCGCCCTTCTGCGCCAGCGTATAACCATAATTGCCATAGCTGATGGCGACATCGCGTTGCGCCTGCATATTGGTCGGGTCAGTCTGCAACAAGGCTTCACGCATACGCAAGCCGATTTGATAATTTTCCATAGCGTCCTTCAAGTCATCGTTATACCACAGCAAATCGCCCAGATTATTGTAAGCGAACGCCACTTCGCGTTGCGCTTTGGCGTTTTGCGGATAATCCTTCGCCAACGCTTCCATCTTCACAAGCGATTGGCGCGACGTGGCAATGGCTCCGGCTTTATCGCCCAGATAATACATATTGGTGGCGATGCGTTGATAGAGAATCGCTATGCTGCGGCGATATGTCGCGTTCAGCGGTTCTTGCGCCAACAGCGGTTCGCGCATCGTGCGAGCTTTGCTGTATTGCTCTAAAGCGGCCTGCGGCTTGCCGTCTTCTGAAAGCACGTCGCCAAGGTTGGAATAACTCAAAGACAAATCAAAACGAACCTGCGTGTTATTCGGTTGTTGTGCAGCCAGTCGTTCGCGTATGGCAAGCGCCTGTTGATAATTCTCGGTCGTCGCATTCAAATCGTGATCAATCAAAACCATATCACCGACGCGATCATAGTTATTCGCCAATTCGATTTCGGCATCAAGCTGATGGGCCGAAGCCGTTGGCAGCGCCTGCCGAATTTGCAGAGCCTTTTGATAACTCGCCAGCGCTCCATTCATATCACCAAGATTGGCCACCACCGGGTTGCCTTGAATATCGCCGACCTTCATATAGGCGGTCGCCAGTTCCCTTTGCAAAGTCGTATCCCCGCCCGCTTCTCGCGCCAGCTTATCCAGATATTGCAGGGCTTTGTTGACCAGTAACTGACGCGCTGGCGTGGAACCCGGCAGGGTTTCGATTTTGTCATGTATATCGAACATAAAGGCATTGGCCAGCGCACGCACATCGTTGAAGCGCTGTTCGGCTTTGGCCTTCTGCAAACTGGCGTTGTGCGCTTCCCACAACGTCGTGATGACGCCGCCAATCAAGCTCAAGGCGATTAACACACCGGCGGCGACCGCTACTTTGTTACGCTTGATGAACTTCGATGTTCGATACGAAAGCGTAGCCTTGCGAGCGATGCAGGGCAATCCATAGAGATGGCGGCGCAAGTCTTCGGCGAATTGTTCAACCGAAGCATAGCGGCGCTGCGGCTCTTTTCGCATCGCCATCAACACGATGTTGTCGAGGTCGCCGCGCAAACGACGGCGCAACTTTTCAATCTGGCCTTCGCGGGTGCGGCTGACGATTTCCGGCGAGATGGTGATGTCCGTGTCGCTTATCCCGTAAGGATTGGTTTCGATGCGATTGATAACCGTGCTGGGTCTTTCCGGTTCCTGTTCGCAGATGATTTGCGCGATGACGTGCGGCACACGACTGCCGAATTTATAAGGGCGATGGCCAGTCAACAATTCATACAGCACGACGCCCAGCGAATAAATGTCGCTCGAAGTCGTCAGGCTTTCGCCGCGCACCTGTTCGGGGCTGGCGTATTCCGGCGTCATCGGCCCCAAAGGCCCCGCCGTCATATCCAGCGTCTGTCCGGCAAGCTCAGGATTGAGCAATTTGGCGATGCCGAAATCCAGCAGGCGCGGCGTGCCATCGGCGGTGACCAGTATGTTGCCCGGTTTGAGGTCACGATGTATGACCAGATTTTGATGCGCGTAATGCACCGCCGCGCAGACCTGACGAAACAGTTGCAGGCGCTCGGCTGTTGATAATTTGTGATTGTCGCAGTATTCGTCTATGGCTTCGCCTTCGATGTAATCCATCACCAGATACGGCGAGCCGTCTTCAGTGGTGCCGCCATCAAGCAGCTTGGCGATGTAGGGATGATCGAGGCTTGCCAGTATCTGGCGTTCGCTCAGAAAGCGACGACGTAAATAATCATTGTTGGCACCGCCGCGTATGACTTTGATGGCGACGCGCTTTTTGTACTGGTCATCGGCGCGCATCGCCAGATAGACCGCGCCCATGCCGCCGTGAGCGATTTCCCGAATGACGCGATAATGGCCGATGAAGCTGCCTTCTACAGGTTCGGCGGCAGTATCTTTTTGCGTGATGAAATTATCAGCGAGGTTAAAAGCCGGTTCTTCGATAAAACTTTCGGCTTCATCGCTGGCGGCAAGCAAACGCTCGACCGCCATCAGCAAGGTCGTATCTCCGGCGCAGGCTTCGGCCAAAAATACCGCCCGCGCTTCGCCCGATAAATCAATCGCCGTTTGAAACAACTCTTTAACGCGATGGTAATTTTCCATGTGCAGTCCCTAGTCCTCCATCCTTAGTCCTTAGTTTCAGCAAAGCCTTGAAACCGGCTACAGGAGCCGGTTTCAAGGTACGGACTCTGCGGTTTTAGCCGTCGGTTCAAAACCTTGCTAAGGACTAAGGACGGAGGACGGAGGACTAATTCATTTTTTAATTTCGTTGTACAGCCAGGCTTTTGCCCAATGCCATTCGCGTTTGACGGTGGCCGGAGAGAGGCTCAACACTTCGGCGGTCTCTTCTATGGTCAGGCCGCCGAAAAAGCGCAGTTCAATAATGCGACTCTGCTGGGCGTCCATCGCTTCCAGCGTTTTCAGCGCGTCATCGAGCGCCACCAAATCCACATCGCGTTCCTGTTGCGGCAACGCCAAGGCTTCATCAAGGGTCAGTTTCTGCGCCCCGCCGCCGCGTTTGGCGTACAGGTGACTGCGCGCATGGTCAACCAGTATGCGCCGCATCATCTGCGCCGCGACGCCGAAAAAATGAGCGCGGTTCTGCCAGTTGACACTGCGTTGATCAATGATTTTCAAATAGGCTT
The DNA here is from genome assembly GCA_016201275.1 of Acidobacteriota bacterium. Lineage (GTDB taxonomy): Bacteria > Acidobacteriota > Blastocatellia > UBA7656 > UBA7656 > JACQDB01. The sequence continues at coordinate 6,841 of JACQDB010000089.1, read as the reverse complement.
CATTGATTAAAGCGGTTGCCTGTAGGGTGTGTCCCTGGCGTTCGCGGCGCAGGTAATAATCAGCGAGCCGATGCAATTCCTGATACACCAGCGGCATCAAGTGTTCCAGCGCCTGCTTGTCGCCGCCGCCCCAATCGGCCAGCAATTGCGTAACATTCTTAGAAGTTGACGACATCGGATTGCTCCTGTTTGTGAGAGTTCGCACGTTGCCGGTGAGCATATGCCTTCCCCTGTGCGCTGTCAATCAATCAGGGCTTTTCGCCTGCACCTGATAACGCGGGAACGCGGCGAAAAACGGCTCAGAAAAAAAATTGAAAAAAGAAAAAATAATTTGAGCCAATCGTTGAACCCTTCTCGCGTTACTGGGTGAAGGCGAAAAGAGAGTGAAACCACACGGGCTTGGCATCGGCTTCAGAACTTTCACCCAATCCGCTCCTCCGGTTTTCGAGGAGCTAACCGAACCACTTATTTATGGAGGATAGGACTATGGAACGCATTGTACTCAGACACCTGAACGGCTCGAAATCAAATCAAGTAGAGGAATTTCCGCTCAACCTGTTTAACGAATTGGTCATCGGACGTGACCCTTCTTCAACCGTGAAATATGACCCGGACCGGGATGATCTGGTCGGGCGTCAACACGCCAAGATCGTCCGCGACCCCGCCGCCGACGGGCAATTCCTCATCACCGATCTGGGCAGCCGCAATGGCACTTTCGTCAACAAACAACGCATCGTCGGCGCAGTCAAAGTGATGCCCGGCGACTTGATTCAATTCGGCGCAGGTGGCCCCGAATTTCAATTCGACATCGAACCGCGCCCCGAAAACGCTTTGCGCCCGACCCGCATAGCCGGTGAAGACGCCGCCACCGCCGCTACCAACGTCGTGCCGCCAACCCGCGAAGGCGTGTTGCCACAAAACGCCGCTGCACAGATGGGCGCTATGACCAACAGCACCAAAGTCGGCAAAGCCACCGTCGAACGCATGGTGAAGGAAGCCAAAGGCGAAACCCACAAATATATGTTTGCCGGAGTCGCTGCGTTGATTGTCGTCGTCGCTTTGGTAGCCGGTGGGCTGCTGTATAAATCGCGTATGGATGCCGCCAAATTGCAGAACAACCTGGCGCAGCAGAACCAATCCACCAGCGGCCAGTTGGCGACTCTGGGCAGCAACCTGGATGCAGTCAAAGAGCGCACTTCCGGTATGACGCCCGCAGAGATTGCCGGTAGCTACACCGACGCCACCATGAAAATTGAAATCGGCTGGAATTTGATCAACACACGAACCGGAAATCCGCTCATGCATTTGTGGATACAGAATCGGACGAAAGGTGAAGATGGCAAGGAAAAACGCATTATCAATACGCAACAGGAATGGATAGCCGTCTATAAAGCTGTGAATACCGATCAAGGAAGAAAGGTTGAACCTTTTCTTACCAGTAATCCCAATGACTCAGGACTGCCGATAGGTTCCGCCGCAACCGGTTCCGGTTTTGTGGTCACCAGCAGCGGTTTTGTACTGACCAATATGCACGTTGCGTCGCCTTGGAAAGTGGATTATTCATTTGCGAAAGAAGCTTTCCCAGGGGTGCTGGCTGATGAAAGTGGCAAATTGATTACCGGCCAGGATGGCCAGGTCGCAACCCTCAACAATCCTATTTTATGGGTTCCTTCCGATACCAAACAATTCGGCGGCTCTAACTTAGGCTATAAGTCTGTAGAGGGCAGACGTGATTATCTCAAAGTGGTATTCCCCAAAACGGAATCGCGTATAGACGCGCAATTCATCCGCGATTCGGATCGTCACGACATCTCCCTAATCAAGGTCAACCTTCCTGAGACATTTAAATTTGTAGAGTTGAATGACAACTATGACACCATTAAACCCGGCGCTCCGGCGTTTGTGATTGGCTATCCAGGGATTGAGGCCAACCAAACAGTCATCGTCAAATATAAAGCGAACGGGGGATACCCGCAGCCCCAGGAAGGCAACTTGCCGAATCCCACACTCAGCGTTGGCGTGGTCTCGACAATTCTGCGTGACCAGGAAGGGGTCGGCGGTAAGGATCAAATCATCAGCAGCATGGGCGACATCTACCAACTGAATATTAACACCACAGGTCACGGTAACAGTGGCGGCCCGGTGTTTGACGATCAGGGCCGAGTGATTGCCTTGTTCACCTACGGCATCCCTGGGGCTGGCTTTCAGGTGTCGGGCGCTGTGCCGATTCGCTATGCAATGGAACTGATGAAAGTCACTTCGGTTGTGAAACCCTAACATCCGAATCCAAACGGCGGCTGCTGGTTTTCACTTCAGCAGTCGCCTCTTGTTATCGAAACGCCCAGGGACATCGGAGAGTGGTTATGAGAAACGGAGAATTACTCAACGCAAAAGTAGGCGAGTATCGGATGCTGGACTTTTTAGGCGCAGGCGGTATGGGCGAAGTCTATCGCGCCGTTCACGCCAAACTCGGCAGAGTGGTTGCCGTGAAAGTCATGACGCAGGCGCAGCGCAACCCGCGCTTGATCGAGCGCTTTCATAACGAAGCGCAGATTCAAGCGCGCCTACAGCACCCGCGAATCGCCACGCTCTTTGATTTCATAGAAGCCAATGGTATGCCCTGCATCGTCATGGAGTATGTGGATGGCGAAACCCTAGATGAACGCATACGGGCTTGCGGGGTCTTGCCGCTCGAAGAAACGCTGCACATTTTTCGCGCCGTTGTCGAAGCCATCGGCTACCTGCACGAAAATGGCATCGTTCACCGCGACATCAAATCCAACAACATCAAAATCAATTCCAGAGGCGAAGTGAAGCTATTGGATTTTGGCATCGCCAAGTCCGACGCGTCACCGCAACTGACGGCGACCGGCGATGTGATTGGCACGCTTCAGTATCTTTCACCGGAACAGATCAAAGGCGGCGGAGCAGACCCCCGCTCAGACATCTGGGCGTTGGGCGTATTGCTCTACGAAATGGTTTCCGGGCAGGTGCCATTTAACGCCACGACCTTGGGGCGACTCTGCGACAGCATTATGAAGAGCGAGTATCTCTCGCCTTCCACTTACAATCCGTCTTTGCCCAAAGCCGTGGAAGCCATTATCAAACGCTGTCTAAAGAAGAACCCAGAGGCGCGTTATCAAACGACTGAAGAGATTCTCAAAGACCTAAGCGCACTGCAACGCAACGAAACTCCGGCTGAAGATAGTCAGTCCAACAAAGCAGAGGCACGCAGCCGTGACTCGCTGAATTGGCTAAGGCGCAGTTGGCAATTGGTTACGGCCTCAGCCCTGGCCTTGCTTGCCATCGCCGTACTGGCCTATGTGGTTTCTCATCTCCCCCTTGATCCGCCCGTCAACACAAATGGGAATGTTGCGACGGCGGCCAGCAAAAAAACTGGCAACTCTGCCAGTCACACGGAGTCATCGTTCAAGACCGTGCGGATCAATGCGCTGGAAGGCAAGGCCGAGGTTTATCAAAATGGCGCACTGGTTGGTCAGACCCCTTGTGACATTAAAGTAGCGAGCGGCGAAAAAGTGAATCTGGTGTTGAAGCGAAATGGGTTCGAGGATAAGAAAGTAGATTTTTTGTTGAACGAAAACCAGGAAGATTACACCTACACCTTGAGTCGCAAGGAATAGCCTTATAGCGGCTTGCAGAGGTGTGCGCTGGGTTGAGAGGCGGTTTGTGACCGCCGTGCTTGCAGAGATGTGCGCTGGGTTGAGAGGCGGTCTGTGACCGCCGCACGGCGGTCACAGACCGCCTCTCAACAAGGTGTCATGGGTCGTGGGCAAATGAAATTCGCTATCGGTTTATCAACAAACACAGAAACAGTAGAGGAATAAGGAGGCAGATATGTTCACATTCTTGAAGAAAATTTTACAGCGCAACCGAATCAATAAGCCTCAGCCCACGGACGTTCAACTCAATCAGGCGGCTGCCAGTGTTGATGATGCGCCAGCCCCTAGCCCGCCGCTAGTCTATGATGTGACCGCCAGCTTCCTTTCCGACGTAGGTTGCCAGCGGCAGATCAACGAAGACAGCGGCAGGTATATCACCCCCGCAGACCCGGCGCTGTTATCCGACAAAGGAATGCTGTTTGTCGTCGCCGACGGTATGGGCGGCCATTCGGGCGGCGAAATCGCCAGCCGCCTCGCCGTTGAAGTCATCCCGCGAACCTATTATCAAACCTCCGGCGATGTGCAAGAGGCTTTACAGAAAGCCATACTCGAAGCCAATCACGCGATCTTTGACGAAGCCTTCAAAGACCGCACGCTGTACGGCATGGGAACCACTTGCACGGCGCTGGTCTTGAAAGACGGCAAAGCGTTTGCCGCGCACGTTGGCGACAGTCGTTTATATCTGGTGCGAAACGATGACATTTATCTGTTGACCGAAGACCATTCGGCGGTCATGCAGATGGTCAGGCGCGGTCTGTTGAATCTCCAACAGGCGCGGCATCATCCCGATAAAAACATCATCCTGCGTGCGCTGGGCAGTCACGCCACGGTCGAGATCACCACTTGGAAACAGCCGCTGCCGGTGCGCCTCGGCGATCAATTTCTTTTGTGTTCCGATGGCCTGTATGATTTAGTGGAAGACGCCGAAATTAAAAACATTCTGGTGGCCAATGAACCGCACACGGCTTGCGAAAAATTAATCGCGCTGGCCAAACAACGCGGTGGTCACGATAACATCACGGTCGGCATCGTCAGTCTGGAAGCGAAAAACGCAGACGAACCGAAACCCCTGCGGGAAACTCGCGAAGCGGAGGTCTGGCAATGATTGGGCAACTCGTAGGCAATTACAAAATCATTGACAAGCTTGGTGAAGGCGGCATGGGCGAAGTCTTCAAAGGCATAGACCTGATGCTGGAACGCGAAGTCGCCATCAAGATGCTGCGCCCCGAATTGGCGCGTCAACAAAGCATCGTCGAACGCTTTCGCGCCGAAGCCATCACCTTGGCCAGACTCAATCACCCGAACATCGCCACTCTCTATAACTTTGCGCGCCAGGGCAACGATTTCTTCATGGTGATGGAGTATGTCAAGGGACACACCTTCGAGCGTTTGCTTAAACAGTCGGGGGCGATGCCTTATCAAAGAGCCGTGCAATTATTCGCGCAAGCCCTCGACGGCATGGCGCACGCGCATCGCCTGGGCATCATTCACCGCGATGTGAAACCGGCGAACGTGATGTTGATGGATGCGGGATTAATCAAGGTAATGGATTTCGGCATCGCTCGCGTGTTGGGCAGCAACCGTATCACCCGCACCGGCAATGTCATCGGCACGATTGAATATATGTCGCCCGAACAGATACGCGGCGAAGCCACCGATGCGCGTGCCGATATTTATTCATTGGGAATATTGCTTTATGAAATGCTGACCGGGCGCGTGCCGTTTGACAGCAGCAGCGAATATGAATTAATGCGCCGTCAGGTTGAAGATGCGCCGTTGCCGCCGCGAACCTTTACCAAAGAGATTCCACTGGCACTCGAACAGGTGATTATGCGAGCGCTGGCGAAAAAGCCCGAAGCGCGATTTCAGACCGCCGATGAATTCCGCGCCGTGATGTTGAAGAACGTCGGCGCAGCGACCGCCCGCTTGATGGATCCTTCGGCGGCGGCGACCGTGCGACAACCAACCCCAGCACAAGCCGCGCCGGTCAAAGTCGCCAAGCCCAAAAAACCTGTGGTGACGACGCTGGATTTTGTTTCCGATACGCCGGAAGAACCGTTGCCGACGGAGACCTTGAAAGCCACTGCGACGTTGCAAGAGACGCGCCTGCCCGATCCTGCAAAAGCGATTTTGAAAGAGACCAAACGGGCCGAAGAGGCGCAGCAATCGGCGGATGCAATGTCGCCGCAAGCGCACTTGAAAGCGACGCGCTTGGCCGAAGAGGAAACCCGCAAGGTCAGCGCGCCGCCGGTTCAAGAGGTTCGTTGCGATCAACAAAATCAAGGCGGCGCGTTGCGACAAGGACAAGCGCAAGCGCTGAACTTATCAGCCAAAGCCGCTAACTTGGCGGCAGCAGATTCATTGAGCGCCGCCACGCCGGAAAAAAAATCGCCGGTTGCTGTGTGGATTAATAAACTTACTTGGAAGCACTATGTCGCGGTCATGGGGTTGGCGCTGTTGAGCATTCCTCTGGCCTTGATTGCCAGCTCCGGCCACGCCCCACCCCGCAACAATAATCAAGCAGTTGCCACCAAAAACGCAGCGACTTTGCCTGCACCAAAGAATGAAGCAGTGACGCAAACGCCAGCCCCTGCACCGGCAAAACCTGTGACTACGGATGCCACGCCGGACATAGAGACGACGCCTACGCCTGCGCCGGGAGCGACGATTAATCAAGACGCTCCGCCGGAGACGGCGCGCAATAATAAAAAGACGCGGCGTGCCGAAACCCGCCAAACTACAGCAGCCAGAGAACCGGCGAAGCGCCGCGAGCGCCAGGAAGCCGAAAACAAAGAGGGCAAGAAAAAAGAGAAGAAAGGCGGCCTCTTCGGGAAAGTCAAAGGCGGCTTGAAAAAACTCAATCCTTTCAAAAAAGATTAATCGCCAAAGGCTTATTCAACGCGGCAGCAACGCTTGCCTTCAAGCGTCGTTGCCGCGCTACGCGCTTTCTGCAAGCCGCAGTATCTACTCAGCCGGTTTGAAAATTGCCGGTCGCTTCATTGTTGCGCTATCGGCGCACAGCCAAGCCAGCGGTCAGAGACCGCTGCTCAACGGGAATCATGGAATTATGTTTTCTTCCCCTCCCTTACCAGCGGTCTCTGACCGCTGCTCAACGGGAATCATGGAATTATGTTTTCTTCCCTTCCCTTACCAGCGGTCAG
>JACQDB010000093.1 GCA_016201275.1 Acidobacteriota bacterium | reverse complement strand
GTCGCCGCTGCGGAACGGATTGCTGACGCGGAACGGCCTGCCCATCGCGTCATACTCACTGGTCGTCTTGATAAAGGTGGACGAGGTTTCGTACTGGCGCGACTCGATGGTTCTGCCCAAGCCGTCATAGACGATTTCGCCTTTCAACACCCCGTCATTGAAGGCGGTATGGTCGCTCGTCGTGGTGATAACTTTGTTGGCGTCGTCGTAAGCGAAACGGGTGCGTCGCCGGATGCCAGAGTTGACCGGATAGTTGGTCGCGATTTCTAACTCGCTGGCTCGATCAAGGGCATCGGCATGGGTGCCATCGCTCCAAGCGGCATAGCGTCCGCTGGAGACCACGCCATTAGCATCTTGTCCGTTGACCGACTTGCCCGTCCAATAATCGAATTGCGTGTAGGCGGATTGATTGAGCGCGTTGGTGACCTTGGGGGCAAAAGCGAAAGTCGTTTGTCCGCCAAGCTGCGCCGGAGGCGCAAGGGGGTGAATCAAAAGATGCGGACGTTATCGCTGATGACCTTCAGCTTTTTCTTCAAGCTGCGAGATAAAGCGACGTTCTAAATTATCTCTTAGTTGCAAGAAGGACTGTAAGCCCTGCTCATTTCTGGATGTTAAGAACTCTGTTTTAGCAGCCGCAATTTGTGAGAATCGTTCTCGTTGACCAAGCAGGAAAGCAAGTCCTATTGCCGCTTTCGCACGTCCATCATGAAATGGCACATGAAGCCAAGCTGCTTTATCGTCGCCACTCAATGCTTCAAGCGCAGTCTCCATATCGGAGTGTTTTTCTAGGTACGGAATGCCGATGGTTGCAAAGGCATCCATGATTGATTGAGCGACGTTTTCCACATCGGCGGGACTAGCAACAGTCCACCTTTTCTGCCTACCTTCGCTGATGTTTCCTATCTCTGCCCCCAGACTGAAGGTATTCTTCTTTTCTGCTTTTGACAGATAATTATTATTCTCGTTGAGTATGTCTTCCAACTCATCGAACCTAATAGCTATATCTGCTGTCACGTCGAAGTCCGTAGGTGGGTGTCTAATAAATGATAGATGGAAACTGTGGCGGCCCAAGGGAGTCTTTTTAGAAAATGATTGTCCCCTTACTTTTTTATCGAAACCGTATCTTTCGACCTCCTCAGAAAGCCTTGAGAGCAAGGTATCTTGTAAATCCTTCAGCTTAGTCACTATTGCACTCTCCTCTCAATAGTTTGAATAACAAGTTTTCGTCCAGCGAGGTGCGCGGGAGCATTTTTCCCAGTAATAGTTGCTCCCTCTGTTGCCATGAGATTGTCTTTGGCTAACTGTTCTGCATTTCGGAAAGCCCCCCCATGCTTCACTTCAATTGCCATTATCTCACCCGCAGGAGTCTCTATCAAATGGTCAATAAAACGAATTCCTGCGGATGTTCTTGCTGTGACCTGACTACCAAGAAGCACATTGCCTTCTGCTACCAATTGCTCCGCTATTAAATTTTCTGCTGCTTTACCAGCCGCGCGATTGATACTCAGTTGGGTGGCTCTTCTTGCTGCAAGAGCAGCAACTTCTCCAGTGGCTTCTCTGGCAGCCAATCTACCACCGATTCTAGCTCCGATAGCAGCACCAGATAGCATCATATCCATTTCCAGTGCGCTATCGATCAGGCTGAAATTTTCCCGCTGATCAACTAATCCAGAGAAAGCGTCTTGGGCATCTTCCTTGGTCTCGAATTGCCCATAGTTGTTACTACGTGGATCTAAGACTACCCATCCTTCATCCCCGGCGTCGTAGACATAATCATTTACGACAGTCCAACCTGTTGTTACTGTTTGACCGTTCTCCATAGGAAGACCGTCAAACCATACAGGTTGGTTAGTTCCACTCTTCACGTACCACAGTAATCCACTTGGATCAGTGTAAACGAGAGGGTTATTTACACAATAAGCATAGCGGTTCCAACTCTGCGGCATCTCAAATTTACCGCCATTTGCCGACAATGGATCAGGGCTCATGAATCGCCCCGTCACTGATGAACAATACCTCGCCTGCGCGAAATCCAAGCCGCTCTCTTGATCGCGCTCATGCCCAGTGAATTTCTGTCTCGTGGTGTCTGATCCACCGTAGCCATTGCCGCTTCTATTCACCGTCAGGGCTTCGCCAAAGGGCAGGAAGTCGTACCGCGCTCGCACCACCACCGCGCCACTCGCGTCCTTCGTCATCACCACACGAGTCGAGCCGAGATGATCGGTCGTCAGATAGCTCGTCTGCAGCGCACCCGTCGGCGTGTTGGTCGCATACTCGGCGATGAGTTGCCCCATCGCGTTATAGACATAGACGAGGCTGGAATTGTCGGGGTTGAGTTTTCGCACCCGTCGCCCATCGCCGTCATAGGCGTATTGCGTCGTCTGTGCGTTGAAGCTGAACGACACCTGATGATTGTCGCCATCGTAGGCGTAGCTCTTGTTGGTCGGCGTACTCGGCTCCTGCGTCACATTGCCGACGGCATCATACCCATAGCCTTGATTGGCGCTGATGCGATTGTTGGTGGGGTCGAAGGTCGGGTTGACGCCAGCATAAACATTGG
>JACQDB010000092.1 GCA_016201275.1 Acidobacteriota bacterium | reverse complement strand
TGTCGCAACTGACACCCGAAGAAGCGACGAACTTGGTGGTGCGCCATCTGGTGAACCGAGCCAGGTCTCGAAAAAGTCGAATAAAACATAGGCATGATTGACGTTACATCCTTTCCCCTAATGTGACATTGTCGAGGTAGTTACACTTTTTATTTTATTTTTTGACGATTTGAGGAAAGCAAAATTGATAAATCCTTGGCGCGGCTTGGGCAGTTTGCCGAAAGCTGTATGGATACTTTTCACTGTCACTTTGATTAACCGCATGGGGACGATGGTGTTGCCGTTTCTGGTGCTGTATCTGACGCAGCGCTTGAATTATTCGGCGGCACAGGCGGGATTGGTCTTAACGATTTACGGCATCGGCGCGATTTTCACTTCGCCCCTCTCCGGTCGTTTGTGCGACCGCATCGGCGCGGCAAAAGTGATGCAGGGGTCGCTATTGATCTCCGGCTTGTTATTGCTGTTGCTGCCACTCACGCCAAATCATTACCTCATCGCGGCGGGAGTATTCGTATGGGCGATCTTTAACGAGGCCTTTCGCCCTGCCAGTTTTTCCATCATCGGCGAAGCGGTTGCTGCCGAGCAACGCAAGAGCGCTTTTGCGTTGAATCGGCTGGCGGTGAATTTGGGCATGAGCATAGGCCCTGTGCTGGGCGGCTTGCTGACGCAAATTTCTTACACCGCGATTTTTATTGTTGATGGTGCAACTTCAATTTTTGCCGGAATCGTGTTGACGCTTTCAGCTTTGCCAGTCGCGCCGCACGCTGTGCAGGAAGTCGCCGCAGGTCAAGCGCAGGATGCGCCAGCGCGAGCGACAAATCTTTTGACCGATTTTCGCTTACTCTTTTTTCTCGCGGCGCTGCTTCCGATTACGATGGTGATGTTTCAACCGCAGGCCGCTATGCCGCTGTTTCTGGTGCGCGATTTGAAAATGTCGGAAGCGCGGTACGGCGCTTTGATGGCGATCAATACGGTGATGATTATTTTTCTCGAAGTACCGCTCACCTTGACCATCGAACGCTGGCCGCATCGTCGAGCGCTTGCCCTAGGCACCCTGTTATGCGGCGTGGGATTCGGGGCGCTGGCAATCGTCAACGGCGTCTGGGGCGTCGGCGCAACCATCGCCGTGTGGACCTTCGGCGAGATGATTTTGTTTCCCGGCTCCTCGGCGTATATAGCGGAGATAGCGCCAGCGGCAAAACGCGGCGCGTACATGGGAATGTATTTGATGACTTTCAGCCTATCGTTTGCTATCGCCCCCTGGTTAGGTTCGGCGGCGCTGGACCGCTACGGCGCAGGCACGCTCTGGGCTGCCACGTTTTTCATAGGCTGCGGCGCGGCGGCAATGATGCTGATGGTGAAATCAAAACCAGTGCCAAGCGAATAGGAGTGAACATGGAAAAGGTACCGGAAGGCTTCGCGCCGTTGTTTCGCAGCAGTCCGTTTCTGCATACCATCGGGCCGCTGTATGGCAAAGGCGAAGGCGCAAATTTAATCGTCGGACTGCGCGTAGAGGAAAAGCACACCAATGCTCGCGGCCTGGTGCACGGCGGCGTTTTGGCGACGCTTGCAGACATCGCCTTGGGCTATTGTCTGGCCTTTTCTACCACTCCGCCGCAGTCTTTGGTGACGACCAATTTGACGCTTGATTTCGCTGGCAGCGCGCAAATCGGCGACTGGCTCGAAGTCAAAGTGGATATTCAAAAAAGCGGCAGCCGTCTGGCTTTTGCCAACGCTTATATTTTTGTCGGCGACCAACGCATAGTGCGCGCCAGTGCGGTCTTTTTGGTCGCTGGACAACGCCATGCAGGCAAGTGAATTTGCAGGTAAACTTTCTTCAATAAAATCGTGACGCTTAACTTTCATGACGAGGAGGCATAGAATAATCGCGCAAAGGAGCGAGAGTTATGGCAACAGAGATTATTGAAATTCAAGAGCGCCAAACGACTAGCCAAGAGCGCCTTCTGCCTAAACCAAAAGTGACCTTTGAAGAGTTCCTTGATTGGCTTGACGAAGACACCTTAGCCGAATGGGTAGAAGGAGAAATCATTATGGCGTCACCCGCATCATTGAAGCATCAACTTATAGGCAGCTTGCTTGAGTTGATCTTGAAAACTTTTATTGAAGCTCACGATTTAGGCGTAGTTTTACGCGCCCCTTTTGTGATGAAGTTGGCTGATAGACCTAGCGGACGCGAGCCGGATTTACTCTTTGTTCAGCGCGACCGTTTGCACTTGCTCAAAAACACTTATCTGGATGGCGCAGCGGATTTGGTGCTTGAAATTATTTCGCCGGAAAGTATAGGGCGAGATCGCGGCGACAAATTTGTCGAGTACGAACGAGCGGGCGTCAAAGAGTATTGGTTGATAGACCCTGAGCGTAAGTATGCAGAGTTTTACGAGCTTGATGAGAGCGGGCGCTATCGTTTGGCGCAAATCGGCAATGACCGAATCTATCACTCGAAAATCATCACAGGCTTCTGGCTCTGCGAAGATTGGTTATGGCAAGAGCCATTGCCGCCAGTGCTTGATTTACTGCGCCAATTGAAGCTGATTTGATAGAGGAAAAAACATATCGTCTCAAAAAATGAGGAGTTTGGAGTACCGCGCAGCAGGGCGGAATCCTTCGCCATCTTGATCTTCTGCCTTCAGACCAATGGCGTTAAGTTGTACCGCAGACGGTCTAGTCTGCGGCTGACAGCAGCAAGCTAAGACTGGGATTTCGTGCGCTTCTGCCACCAAGTCCGCCGCAGGCTAGACCGCCTGCGCTACCTCTATGCCGCTTCACTTCATGCCCTTGGCCTGCAGGCGGTACGCCAAACCTTCTCTACCTTTCTGGTTCCCTGAATGATTGAGACGATACGAAAAAACTGCCGTTGTTGAATCCATTCAGATGGTATTGTTGAGGCAAGAATTCTTTATGAAAAATACACCCAAAGCAATTATTGCGCTCGCGCTTTTAGCCACGCTCATCAATTGCGGCAATCGCCTTGGGCGTTCCGGCGACCCAGCGCAAAGTGCCACGCCGAAAACTTCCAATAGCAACCGCGCTACTCAATCAGCAAACACCGAGACGCCAATTAAAAACACCGGCAGAGTCATTCACGTACTGGTCGCCTTGTGCGACAACATCAATCAAGGCATTGTTCCGGTGCCGGCGCGTTTGGGCAATGGCGAAGACTTGCAGAACAATCTCTATTGGGGCGCGGCCTACGGCGTGAAGACTTTTTTCAGCAACAGCAAGGACTGGCAACGCATCGCACAGATCGCCAACCCGCGACCGGCGATACTGGAGCGCTGCGTCTTCAAACATAAAACCGCCGATGTCTATTTGATTGCCGACGCCTATCGCGGCGCAGAGATTCGCCGGACGCTCGCCGATTTTTTTGCTTATGCGTCGGGCGCTCAAGGCGAAAACCTGCGCCTCAACGATGTCGCTTTGCGGCTTGGCGGCGGCGCGGATTTAATCGCTTATGTTGGACACAATGGCCTGATGGATTTCCAACTTGCCAACTATCCAAAAGCTCAAGATGACAAGCGCCGCGATGCCATGATGTTGTGTTGTGCGAGTAAAAATTATTTCGCCGCGCCGCTCAAACTAACCGGGGCGAATCCTTTGTTGTGGACGACGAATTTGATGGCTCCCGAAGCCTACATCTTGCACACGGCGGTTGCCGGATGGGTGTTGAAAGAGAGCGGCGAACCGATTCGTCAACGCGCCGCGCAAGCCTATCATCAGTACCAGAAGTGCGGTTTGAAAGCCGCCGGAAATTTATTCGCTACTTCGTGGTAAGGACAGCGTTGCGGCGTAACGCCTTCAGGCGGAGGGCATGAAGGTATGGCGAATTGCAATTGAGCGCGACTTGGAGCGGCTTTTGTTTGAGATTACGGAAACCTCAAACCCGGTTGAGCGGCGGTCGAAGACCTTCGCACGGTCTTCGACCGTTGCTCAACGATAGCGCGTTCCGTACACCCATATGCAAACCGCTCTAGGTAGCTTGAGCAGGTCGCAAAATCCCCGCAACCTCCCATATCTTGTGGATGGTTAAGTCATCACACACAATATCTGGATAGAACATTCATTGATGCGACGTGACGACCCAGCCCTATTTGCCCCGCAGGGGTGCAGGGAATTAGCCAGTGCTGTAGGCACTGGAACCAAGTTGGGTAAACGCGGCGCGCCCTGAAAGGGTGCAGGAGATGGATAGTCGCCAGCCTCCGGCGCTCTTCCAGAGCGCGACCGTCAAACCGCCTGCGCCTTCCCGTGGCTTCACCACGGGCTAATCTCCTGTGCGCCTCTGGCGCAAAAACTAATTCCCGTGGCTTCACCACGGGCTAATCTCCTGTGCGCCTCTGGCGCAAAAACTAATTCCCGT
>JACQDB010000094.1 GCA_016201275.1 Acidobacteriota bacterium | reverse complement strand
CTTTAACTATCCCCCAACTGCCGTTGGGGGGATTGCAAAAAAACTTTGCTTGCTTGGTGTGTAGGTTGGACTTTAAGCATCCCCCAACTGCAGTTGGGGGGATTCAGATGAATTGCCTCACTGCTTCGGCTCTCCGTTGCTAGATTTTTCAGAGGCGCAGCAGCCTGATTTCATAGGCTTTTTCAACCCCTGGAATTATTGAACCTCAGCTTGTTGAGGTTCAATAATTCCAGGCGCGAACCGCAACGTCAGCGCTTGATTGGTGTTGTTCAATTTGAAATTGTACAAAGTCGAGGAAAGCAAAGAGCTTATTAAATACGGCTTATTCGCCTCTGAAAAATGTACAAAGTCGAGCTTACGTGATCTGGTCTGCTTATTTCAAAAAGTCTGTGCGGGTGAAAAACACCTTTATCAATTGACCGCAGATACGAAATCCCATCAGCCAATGAAGGGTTTGCCGATATGGAAAATCTGTTTGTTCTGATCGCCAGCGTATTCATAATTCTTCAGACCATCTTCACCTGCGTGCCGCTGGGCAATGACCGCATCAGTTTCAAACGACTGCCGTTTATTTCCGCCGCTATCATCATTCTCAACGTCGTAATCTTTATCGGGACTACGCCGTTCATCGAAGCCCAAGACCTGGAAATTGCCGCGACCCGACACGAATTATTCACCCTGATCGAACGTGTGCCGATGATCTTGGGACTCAAGGAAGTCAAACAAAAATTGCAGGATGCCGGTCTGGTACAAGAGGGCTTACTGATTACCGAGGAAAAAAAGTTCGACCTTACTACCTATACCGAATCGGTGACGGTAACCAAATTGGGAAGCGCGCAAATCGAACCGCTGCTACTGCTCTTTAATCAGGAACTCGACGCTTATGAAAAAGCCCGCCATGACCATCTCTATTATCAACTCGGCCTTGCGCCCAATGGCGAATGGAAACTCCCGCAACTCGTTACGCATATGTTCATGCACGGCGGCTTGCTGCATCTGGTCGGCAATATGCTGTTCTTTTTTGCCTTGGGCGGCGCGCTGGAAGAACGCTGGGGGCGCGCTTGGTTTTCCGCCTTCTACCTCTTTATAGGTTTGTGCGCCTGCCTGCCGTATTTAATCAAGCCCGATCATTTGCCGTTGATTGGCGCGTCAGGAGCGATCAGCGGCGTGATGGGCGCATTCGCGGCCTCCATGTCAAAGACCAAAATTAAAATCGGCTGGCTGACCATACCGCTGGCGATCTTCTTTCTGATCGCACGAAAAAAACCTTGGGGTATGGTTCGCATTCCCGCGCTGCTGGTTTTGGGATTGTATTTCCTGTCCGACTATTCGTCATTGATGGCGTCGCGGCTGGAGAAAGGAGCGCCGGGCGGCGTCGCCTATCTGGCGCACGTTTCGGGATTTTTCTTCGGGGTTTTCTTCGCGCTGCTGTTTGAAGCCTTCAAACCGATTCAGGCAAACCGCGATGTCAGAAATTATGCCCTGCAACCGGTGGTGAAAAATGAAGACGGCGAAATCATCATCAGCGCCACCGTCACGCAAGCGCTGGAAATGATGCAGCGCGGCGAAATTCTCAAAGCCCTATACAAACTCAAGTATTATATCGTCAGTCACCCCGATGATATGGAAGCCATAAAACTGTTGGCGCAAGCGTATAAAGGGGTCAGAGATTTCGCGCAGTTTAATCACTGCTCGGTGAAACTCATCAATCATTATTTAGCGGCGAATGATAAGGAAGCGGCGTTGATGGTTTATATGGATTTGTTGAGCGTTCTCTCGTTTCACCAACTGCGTCCGCACCTCCCCGCCTATCATTGGATGATGATTTATGATTACCTGCGCGCCAGCGGCAGGAACCGGGAAGCCGCCATCGAGTACGAACGCCTGGCCGATGCCAATCGGCAAAATATGCTTGCCGCCAGAGCTTATGTGCAAGGCGGCGAAGCGGCGCTATCGGCTTATGACCGACAACGCGCAGTAAAACTTTTCGAGAACGCCTTGAACCTGAAGCTGCCGGAAACCTATCAATCACGCGCCCGACGCGGCCTGGAAATGTGTCAGCACATTTTGTCTTCCCCACCAAAGTGATTCCCTCTGCGGAAATCAAGCGAACTTTGCCGCATCAGCGTTGCGTTGAACATCCGTTGCACTACTTCTTCACCACTGCTGCACAGCAAGACCGGCGAGCCGATAGACGCCGACTTCCAAGCGTATGGCGAAGCCTTCGGCAACCAGTTGATGGTTGGCCTTTCCGGCTTCGGCGCGTGTCAGTCCGGTAGCTCGCGCCAACTCGCCGCGCCCGGTCTGTCCGGCAGCTTGCAGATAAGCGCGGGCGATTTCTCTGACGGCGACTTCGCGTTTTACTTTGGTTGATAATTCTTTGGCGAAGCGCCCTTCGGCCAGCATCCATATGTAGGTGAACGACGGTTCGTATAGCACTTCGCTAGGAATGACTTTCATAGCGCGTTGCAATTCATCCATCGCTTTATTGAAACGCGCACGCTCTTTGACGCCCGATTCAGCGCGCAAATCTTTGGTCGCCATCTCCCACTCTTGGCGTAACACTTTCAAAATCGCCAGCGCGTCGGGCGATAAATTTTCCTTTTCGGTTTTGCGCGGCATTCCATAGATGGTGTTGAAATGCGCCACCAGTCGCGGCGCGATAAAGGTCGAGCGGCCTTTCAATAATTTGGCGTAATAGACGCGGCCTCGACGCATCAACTCGTCTTTGGTTCTCCACGCGAAACTGGCTTCGGGGTCTTTCTGCACATTGCGCGGCATGAAGGCATCGCGCCTGCCGCACACGGCAATATACAAGGATGGCAGATTCGTGCGCGCATCGGTCAACGCGCCGCAAAAGCCGACCTCTTCAACAAAGGCTTCGCCATCCACTACGGTTTCGACGCGACCTTCGGGCGCACGTCGCCAACGGCGGTCGCGATACTCTTCTAGCTCTACAGGTAAAGTTTTCAGCATAGATTTTTTTCAGAATCGAGCAGTGATGTTTTGTAACGACCCAGTCAGGGCTTGCGGCGGTACCTCAGAAAGGCTTGGCGGCGCAGTCACGAAAACGGCGCGCCAGCCTGCCATAGAATCCGAGACTCTACGCACCTCAAAGCGGCACAACCGCACCGCCTTCAACTCTCGCAAACCGGCTCGGTCATTACGATTTTTTCGTAGCGCTTGAGCGTTCACATTAGGATTGTGGATGAAATAAAGTGCAAGCCTTGAGTGATTTTCCCATGCCCTGTACGGGCGATCCTGCGATGGTCGCCCCTCCTCGAAATGCTTATCCTTTCCAAGGAGGGGCGACCACCGCAGGGGCGACCGTATAAGGTTGCACTTTATGGTAGTGCTAAAAAAGTAATGCTGACGTGAGAACGATTGAACCTATGAGTAGCTGCGTAGGAGCGACCTGTCTATAGAGATTAACTACGAGAATTTCTCTAGCTCCATAGGAGCGACCTGTCTATAGATATGGAGTACGCGAAGTTCTCTAGCTGCGTAGGAGCGACCCCGGCTGGCGCGACAAGCAAGGGGCGCTCCTACGCAGCTAGAAAATTTGTTCTTCGCTACCTTCTATAGACAGGTCGCTCCTACGCAGCCAAACCATAAATCGCTCTTACGCAACTAAACCGGTGTAGTTGGTTGCCGGTCGAGCCTTACTTTTTTAGCACTACCCACTTGATTTCCTCCACCAGCCTAAGCGCCGCGAAAGGCTGTGAATTCGGGCTTTCTTCGTACTTTGACAAAGTGCCGGACAGCGCCGCACGGAGCGCTGTCGAGCAACTATTTTCAAAGCACCCGGGGTAAAGATGAGTGGATTATTGTGAAAGCAAAGGCGAGGAAATGCAAAACGATTCGGAAAAAAATCGCCGCACGAACGAGAATTTCCTGACCTCCGGCGGAAGAATTTTACCGTCCTCAAAATCAATTGTTTGGCCGGGTGCAGTCTGCTTGACGCTCGGCCATTGGACGGTGTAGAGTTGTGGCTTACCTCATAGAGAATGTATGAAGCGACCATTAAACAATCGCAGTTTTCAGATTCCTGCCACGCGCTTTTCGCTAGAAGGGCAATCCGTAGCATCAGCAACATCAATCAATCTGAAATCATTCGGTTCGCTTTAGTCTTCGAATCCAGGGAACGAGGCGAGCTGCGAAGGAATCAACCGCAAGGCGTTTCAAGGGCAGCGGTTCCAGTTTTTTGCCGGACGATTCGGGACGTTCTGAGGCTTGAACGAGAAACGCCGATGACGCATACTATGGGGACGCTTCAAACATCCATTACCACATCTTGGTGGGGATGAAAATTTGCAGACAGCAGTCGAGGAGGAGTAGCAATTAATGGCGACAGAGAATGTAAACCAGTCCGGTGCAGGCGTGGCGGCAGACAGCGCCAAAGAAGATGCTGCCAACAGCCATCAGAGCATCGGCCCAGACAGCGCAATTGAAGAGAGCAAACCCGCTGACCCAACCACCGCTAACGCGGCGGAAGCGGAAGGCGAAACGGGCGGTGACTTCAGCGCGATGCTTGAGAACTATGAAAAAGAGAGTGCCGCATCCAAACAGGAAGGCGAAATTATTCGCGGCGTCGTGGTCGGCATTTCCGAACAGCACGTCCTGATTGACATCGGCTACAAATCCGAAGGCGTCGTGCCTCGTGAAGAGTTCCTGGATCGTGACGGCAATCTGACGGTCAAGCGCGGCGATGAAGTAGATGTGTTGCTCAAGAGCCTGGAAAATCAGGAAGGCTATGCCGTGTTATCACGCGCCGATGCCGTCCGCGTGCAAGCCTGGGATAAACTCCGGCAGGCGCATCAGGCACAGGAGACCATCACTGGTCGCGTCATCAAACGCATCAAAGGCGGCCTCGAAGTGGATATAGACGGCGTCGAAGCCTTCCTGCCCGGTTCGCAGGTGGATGTGCGCCCGGTGCGAAATCTGGAAGCTTTCATCAATCAAGAGATTGAAGTTCGCGTCATCAAGATCAATCGCAAACGCGGCAACGTCGTGGTCTCGCGCAAGGCATTGCTTGAAGAAGAGTTCAATCGCAAAAAAGGCGAAACCCTCGGCAACATCGAAGAAGGCTTCGTGCTGGAAGGCACGGTCAAGAGCCTGACCGAGTACGGCGCGTTTATTGATCTGGGCGGCATTGACGGATTGCTGCACATCATTGATATGAGTTGGGGGCGCATCCAATCGCCCAACGAACTCTTCAAAGTCGGCGACCATCTACAGGTCAAGGTCTTGAAGTTTGACCGCGACAAAGAACGCATCTCGCTGGGCTACAAACAACTGATGCCAGACCCTTGGCAAAGCGTCGCCGAACGCTTCCCGATTGGCTCGAAAGTGCATGGCAAAGTCGTCAGCCTGACCGATTACGGCGCGTTCATCGAAATCGAAGCCGGTGTCGAAGGCTTGGTGCACGTCAGCGAAATGACTTGGTCGAAACGCTTGAAACATCCATCAAAACTGCTGTCGCTCGGCCAAGATGTCGAAGCCTTAGTCCTCGATGTGGATTCGCATAATCGCCGCGTCAGTCTGGGCATCAAGCAGGCGACACCTGATCCTTGGGATACCTTGATGGCGCGTTATCAAGTCGGCTCGCGGGTTTCCGGTAAGGTGCGTTCGTTGACTGAATTCGGTGCCTTCATTGAAATCGAAGACGGTATAGACGGCCTGGTTCACGTGTCGGATATTTCGTGGACCAAACGCATCAAGCATCCTTCCGATGTGTTGAAGAAGGGGCAACTGGTTGATGCAGTAATCACCAACATAGATTTGGAAAATCGGCGCTTGAGCCTGTCCATTAAAGACTTAGAACCCAATGCCTGGGATCGTTTCTTTGACACCCATAAACTCGGCGATGTCATCAACGGCAAGGTGGTGCGCTTTGCCAACTTCGGAGCCTTCGTGGAAATCGAAGAAGGCATAGAAGGCTTGTGCCACGTTTCGGAACTCAGCGATGCGCGAGTCGAAAAACCCGAAGACAGCGTACAGGTCGGCCAGGTTATGCCGTTCAAGATTTTGAAACTCGACCCGGCGCAGAAAAAGATCGGCTTGTCGGCGCGAGCCGTCGGCAAAGACAACGACCCCGAAGATGTGCGCTCATACCACGATTCGGGTTCGGGTATGGCGACGCTCGGCGACATCGCTAATTTACTGGGAACGAAAGCCGACAAAGAAGAAGAGTAACAGCACAGTTCATCGTTTCACCTGTATCCAAGAGGCTGGAGAGTCGCGGTTCATAAAAGACCGTCACTCTCCAGCCTCTCTTTTTTTGCGACGCACGCAACGGCATATTAAGTTCCGCTTGTTTTGCGGTTCACTTTTTATCCATAATGTCGGCGTGAAAAAATCCGCTTCGCTTTTTGCAATGCTGTTCGCTGCCGTGGTTTTATTGAGCAGCGCGCCGTACCTTCAACGCGCTGAGGCACAAGCCCGCTACGGCAAAACTCTGGTCATCGCCCATCGCGGCGGCGCGAAAGAGTCAACCGAAAATACCATTGAAGCCTTTCAACGCGCCCTTCGTTTGGGGGCCGATGGCATCGAAACTGATATACGTTTGACCCGCGATGGCGTCGTGGTCATTTATCACGACGATATTTTCGGGCGCGTCGAAGGCTTGCCCAAGCCTCTGCAAACTCGTGCGGTTGCTGATATGACCTACGATGAACTGCGCGCCAATCCGCTCACCCCCGTTGGCGATGATTCGGGCAAACGCTACGTGCCGACGTTTGAAGACCTGCTAACCAAAGTCAAAAGCGGATTGCTGAATGTCGAATTGAAACGCTGCCCGAAATTCGACGATCTGGTGGACAAGACGATTGCGATTTTGAAGAATCATCCGCAGCAGTTTGACCGCGTGGTTTTGGAAGCGCCCGATCTGAAGACTGCCGAAAAGCTCCGCAAAGAATTGGGCGAACGCCTGAAGTTGCACCTCAATCCGGGCTATGACACGACGCTTTCCTATCAGGAAGCGTTAGAGAAAGTTTTGAAATTCAAGCCGCATTCGCTTTCCGTCAACTATAAAAAAATCTCTCTGGAGATAATCGAGCGCGCTCATCTTGCCGGTGTAGAGGTGTGGGCGTGGACGCTGGATGCGCCGGAATGGGCGCAAGCTTTGCGAACCCTCGGCGTGGACGCCATCAAAACCGACGTGCCGACCAAACTACTGGATGCGTTTCGCCGCCAACGCTGAAGCCAAAGTTTTTGGCGCTTTGCTCGGTATCAAAAAAATGGGTAGCGCGAAAAAAGTATAGCGAATGGCATTTGCCCACGCCCACAACACCTGGTTGAGAGGCAGTCTGTGACTGCCTCTCAACCAATCACACACATCTGCAAGCCGCTGTACGGGCGACCCTGCGGTGGTCGCCCCTAGTAACTATTCAGCCCTCCTTGCCCTGAAGGGGTGTAGGAGATTAGCCAGTGCTACAGGCACTGGAAAAAAATTGAG
>JACQDB010000083.1 GCA_016201275.1 Acidobacteriota bacterium | reverse complement strand
CCGCCAGGTTTTTCGGGAGGGATCAATTCTTTGATATGATCCCCTTGAGCGTCAGTTAGGTCGGTTGGGTATAGGAGTCTATTCATCTCCTCAAGCTAACCGACTTGACTGGCACTTCGTCAAACTTTTAAAACAGCTTCTGAGGCATCAGGCGATCTCCTGATTTGCTCACGCCTCGCAACGCTTTATAAACTCGCACTGCTGCTATAAGATTCTTTCCTTGAATTCCATAGGTTTCAGGTTTCAACATGAAATATAATCTTTCTGTCATCCTTTGCAGCGTGGGATTCCTGCTGTTACTTAACCTCGAAGTTGCCCTATCGCAAAGCCCTGATACCACGCTCACTCCAGCGCTGAAAAAAGTTCGACAGATCGAGGCCATCAGCAAATCAGGCGATCAAACCGCGCTCAATCAACTCAAGCCTTTTCTCACGGATGAAGACTGGTACACACGCGGCGAGGCCATCAGAGCTATAGGTTTGCTTGGCGACAAAAAAGCGGTTCAAGAGTTGACTCCTCTGCTACAGGATGGCCACTGGTTCGTCGCCATCGCAACCGTAGAAGCGCTGACCAACCTGGGCGATTCCACTGCCGCTCCTATACTGCTCAAGTTTCTGCAATCCCCGGACTCGTATGCCAAAGCGCAAGCGGCGGCGGCCTTGGGGCGTCTGCGCTATGCGGCGGCCTTTGACGGCCTACTGCCATTGATAAAAGACGCAGATGCCAATGTGCGGCGTGCGGCGGCGCAGGCGTTGGGATTGTTGCAGGACAGCAGAGCCAACGAAGCGCTCGAAGGCTTATTGAAGGACGATGAGCCAGCGGTTCGCAAGGCTACGGTGTTGGCGCTTGGCCTGACCGGCGACAAAAACGCCGAGCCGATGATCGTCGAAGCCGCTAAAGAAGCCGATGAAACGGAGTGGGAATACGGCGCGGCATTGTATCGTTTAGGCAATCACGGCTCTTTAGACCGCTTGACCAACGCTTTGAAAAGTCCTTATGCCGATTCGCGTATGCAAGTTTTTCAAACGCTGCTGGAGTTTGCCGATAGCGCCACGCTGTCTGCCTTGATTGAATTTGTCAAAGCCCCTGCGAGTGGATTGGCCAAACCTCTTGCGCTTTCGCCAAGCGAAGCGCGCTTTTTATTGGTGCAGGCACTGGCGAATTTTTCCGGCGAAGCCGCGCTTGAAATCTTAATCAATTTCATCAGCGATGAAGAGCCGCAGGTGCGTCGCGCCGCTGCGCTTTCGCTTGCCAAAGCGGTTGCCACCAAGCCAAAGACAAGCGGCGATTCCACCAAGGCCGCAAGCGCTTTGATCGGGCGTTTGAAAAAAGAGACGACGCCTTTGGTCATAGCTGAAATCACCAAAGCGCTGCTCGCCTTTGAGCGCAATCAAACCGTTGAATTATTGCTGAACGCTCAAGACGCCAGCGGCAAACTCAATGAGAATATCATTGGTGCATTGGCAAAACTTGGCGTGACGCCGGAATCGCTAGCCGAGCGTTTATCAACCGGCGAAGCGACAGAAAGAATCAAAGCCGCCGAACAACTCAGCAAATTGGGCGACGCCAAAGCTTCTACGGCATTGATTGCCGCACTCGCGCCGCATCAGGAAATGGCTGTACGCATCAAAGCCGCCGACGCGCTCGGTCGTTTGCGGGAACGCCAAGCCGTAGAAGCCCTGATTGCAAATGCCGTTGATCCCTACAAAGAACTTCGCGTAGCTGTCATCAACGCCCTGGGTTTGATTTCCGATCATCAATCCGCCGACGCTTTGTTTGTGGCCGCAGGTGATCTTGAACCCGAAGTGCGACAGGCAGCCATCAAGGCGCTTGCCGGTTTTGGCATCTCCGTCGAACGCCTGGCAGCCGATTTGGCCAATGCCAACTGGCAGACCCGTATGGAAGCCATCACGACAATGGTAAAGTTGGGCGACTCGCAGGCCGTCCCTGTGTTGATTTCTGCGCTACAGGATAAAGACGCGCGGGTGCGTGCAGAAGTGGTGCGAGGGCTTTCGGTATTCAATGACCGGCGCGCTGTTGAACCGCTCTTGCGAGCGCTACAGGATGCCAGCACAGAGGTGCGCGTGCAGGCCACCGAAGCGCTTGGGCGTTTGCAGGACAGTCGCGCTCTGCCGCAACTCACCGGTTTGTTGAACGACAAAGACCCGCGTATCAATCTTGCCGCCGCCGAAGCTCTGGCGCGTTTACAAGACCCCAGAGCGACACAGGTTCTGGTTCATTCTTTGAACGACCCGGACTGGCGCACGCGCGCACGCGCCGCTCAGGTTTTGGCGCGAGTTGCTACGGAAAAAAGCCCGGATTCATTGGTGATTTCGTTGGCCAACGCCCTGCGCGATAAAGACCCGCTGGTGCGCTATTATGCGGCGGAGGCGTTGTTGGAGATGGGCAGCAAAGCCGTGCGTCCACTGGTCAACCTATTGAAATCCGAACGCGACAGCGACCGTTCCAGAGCGTCGCGCCTGTTATCAAGAATCGGTAAACCCGCCGTCGAGCCGCTGATTATTCTTGTACAAGATAAATCCAGTTTGCCGGAAAGTCGCAGCGCAGCGGCGCGCGCTTTGGGTTTTCTGGGCGATGAACGAGCCATCAAACCTTTAGCCGCTTTGCTGCGCGATGAACATTTGTTCGTGCGTCAACAGGCCGCTTCTTCGCTTGCCCAGTTGGGCAATGCAGCTATAGAAGAGATTATGGAGATGGCCGATGCCTCTGCCCCCGCGACTCGTGAAGCGGCCTATGAAGCCTTGGGCGGTTTGAATTTGCCTCGCGCTGTGGACAAGTTGATAGACGGTTTGAGCGACAACCAGGCTGGCGTCCGCGCCGCTGCGGTGCATTCTCTGGGCGACACCGGCAGCGAACGCGCCGTGCCGCCGTTGCTGAATCTATTGCACGATGAAACTTCAACGCTCAGAGGGCAGGCGGCAGCCTCGCTGGGGCGTCTGGGAAAGCTTGCCGCGCCGGGATTGATAGCCGCTTTGCGCGACAGCAAACCCTCTACGCGCTCACTGGCGGCGGAAGCTTTAGGCGATAGCGGTGCGAAAACCGCTGTCGCGCCGTTGATCGAATTCGTCAAGACCGACAGCAGCGGGGCGCGTGGTGATGCTATAGAAGCCTTAGGAAAACTCGGCGACGTTGCCGCTATAGACGCCATCGTGCCGTTGGCGACAACCGGCTCGGTGTCGGTTCGCCAAAAATCCATCGCCGCGCTCTCGCGCTTCAAAGATCAACGCGCTGTGCAGGCTTTATTATTGGCGCTCGCCGACAGCAACGAAGAGAATCGCCAACTGGCAGCCATAGGCTTGGGCGATTTGGGTGACCAACGAAGCCTCGCGGCGCTTGAACGAGTGGCGCAAAACGATAGCGATGCCGATGTGCGCGACGCTGCTGCGAAAGCCAGCGAACAGATAAAAGCTCGCGAGAAAAACCGCTTGACAGAAAATAAGACGAAGAATTGAAGGCGTGGTGTTGGCGTCTTGCTTCCTTGAAGTGCGCTTTGCTGGCGCAGATTCGGCGTGCGTTGGGGGCAATCGAAATTTGTGAGTTTCAGAATTGGCGCGCCAGCGATTTGTTTTGTATAGTCAATGCTTGCCAAATCAAGCTCATTTGAATTCATTATGAAAAGACTGAACCTGTTTTTTATCTTACTCCTGATGGGTATGGCGCTGTTTGCCTGCGCGAAAAATCCTGAAGCCAGTCACAACGCTTCCAATACTCAAATCAAACCGACAATTTCGCCCAATGCGAACCGCTTAGTGCAACCACCGAACGTGGCCAATCAGAACTCGGCTTCACCGCCGAACAGCGAGGCAGCGGCAAACTCTGCAACCGCGCCGACGGTGATTTTACAGGGAACTTATGTTATCAACGAAGTCCAGCACGACGGCATTGTGGAAACCATCAGCGATGAAAATACCGTTGCAATCACCTTCAAACCGCCTGCCAGTTTTTCCCGCGTCTCGAAGAAAAAGGGCAAGGTTGATTACACCGACAGCGGCCAATATAAAATAAACGGCGACAAGCAATTGATCTTGAAAATACTGATGTCGAAAGAGCAGTTTCAACTCAAACCCGTCGAGAAAAAATTTGGGTTTGTGCTGTCGCCGGATGGCACAGAGATGAAACTGATCACTACGAAAGAAAACAAAGAGCGCATCGCGGTCTTTCGCCGCGTTAAACCTTAATCAACGCTGAACAGGATGCCTATGCGAAGCCGTTTCCTGGTTGCAATCTCAATCATATTCTTTGTCACCACCTTGGCTTTTGCTGGTGGCTGGAAAAAATTATTTGATGGCAAGAGCCTGAAGGGTTGGTCGCGCAAAGCTGTGCATGGTGGGCGCGGTGGCATTTGGGTGGTGGAAAATGGCGCATTGGTTGCCGATCAGGAGAAAGACCATACGGGCGGTTTGCTAGGCACCGAGCGCCCGTATTCCGACTTTGAAATTGAGTTGGAGTTTCAGGCCGATTACCCTGTGGATACGGGCTTATTCCTGCGTACACGCGAAGACGGTATGGGCTATCAAATCACCCTTGATTACCGTGACAAAGGTTATGTAGGCAGCCTCTATGCGCCAGCGGCTGGCGACTTTCTGGTGCAGTATGCGGAGTGGAAAAAAATTTATAAAGAGCAAGGCTGGAATCATCTGCGCGCTCGCATAGAAGGCCAACCGGCGCACCTCACCGCTTATCTCAACAACGTCAAGACCATAGATTTTACCGACAGCAAAGAGCGCTATCCGCGTGCCGGCTACATCGGCTTGCAGGTTCATGGCGGTCAAGGCGCGTGGGGCGCGACAAGCAAGGCGCGCTTTCGCAACCTCCGCATCAAAGAGCTTCATTAGTCTGTAGTCCGTAGTCATTAGTCCGTAGTTATTAGTCACTGGCCTTGCACTATGCTGGCTGCTCGTTTGATCGCAGCGAATCTTGTCGGTGAGACTACAACTCAAACAACGGACAACGGACTAAAATTATTTTTGTAGTAAATTCTTTTCGGGACTTTTCCCGCTGCCGAAGGTTGCGCTATATTTGCAACAAGGCAGTATGAATGGCAATGCAGAAGTTCATAGTGCTTGCGGCAATCAATTCAAGAGCTTTGATGTAGGAGCAGTAATCATGCGCGCCTATGACAGCATAAAGGCGGAACGCGGCTTCCACTTGGAATCGCCGGAATTTCTGGAGCGCTCGCGCCAGATACTTTCCAAAAATTTGACCGTTGAAATTTGTATGAGCGGCAGCAGTATGCGACCAGCCATTGAAGATGGCGACCTGGTGACCATCGAACCGATTGCCGATGGCCGCATCAATCAAGGCGACATCGTGCTATATCAAAGCCGCTTCGATACCGCCGTCATTCATCGCGTGATCCGCATCGAACGCTCCTCAAGCGACCGTCTAGTGGTAACTCGTGGCGATGCGGCAACGCAAAATGATCTGGCGGTGCCGTTGAATAAAATTCTAGGGCGCGTCAAAAACGTCGAACGGGCGGGCGAATCCATCAAGATGATTCGCCCACAGAGCAAATTTTCGCAATGGCTACTGGCGCTGTTGAAACGCCTGAAATTCCGCGCCTGAGCGACGCTTATTCCGGCGCAACCAAATTTATGAAGCGCTGATTTTTCCCATCATCAATAAGACCAAAATCATCACCCCCAAAAAAATTCGATAGGCGGCAAAACTGTAGGTGCTGTGGCGCTGCAGGAATTTGATAAGGAAGGCTATGGTTGCGTAGCTGGCCAAGGTGGCGGCGATAATGGCGACCAATAAAATGGAATGGTCAACCACCTTCCAGGCTTTGGGCAATTCCAGCAAACCGCTGGCACCGATTGCCGGAATTGACAGCAGAAAGGAAAAACGCGCTGCCGTTTCGCGGGTCAGTCCGGCAAACAAACCGCCAGTGATGGTGCTGCCGGAACGCGAACATCCGGGAATTAAAGCAAAGACCTGGGCGAGGCCTACGACTATGGCATCGCTCAAGCGCAATTGCTGCATATCGCGTTGTTGTGTGCCGACGATTTCGGCAACGATCAACACCAGGGCCAAGGCAATCAAGGCAGCGCCGATGACGCGCAAATCTTTGGTGAAGACGCCTTCAATCTGATGGCGAAACAGCAAGCCGATTACTCCTGCAGGCAGCGTGCCGACAATAACCATCCAACCCAGCAAGGCGTGAGTTCGGTCCGTCGGCGCGACCGCTTTTTTGGTAGCATAGGCGAGATTGGTTTTCACAAACCCTGTGGTGATGTGCAAAATATCAGACCAGAAATAAGCGATGACAGCGAGTAGCGAACCGAGTTGAATGACGGCAATGAAAGCCGTCCACTCGTCCGGCTTATCGTAGTTGATGACTCCCATGGCTTTTCCGGCCAGGGTCAGGTGCGCGGTGCTGCTGACGGGGATGAATTCGGTCAAGCCTTGAATGATTCCCAGTAGAATCGCATAAAAAATTGTCATGAAAGGGAAGAATCTCCTTGTTGAAATCAACGGGTGAGTGATAGTACAAAGGAGGCTGATAGACTGTCAACGCAATCTGGTGTCGGCGACTCGCCGTTCATTTCAGGCGCTCCGACTGGCGATGCGAACGGCAACGAAACCCGCCAGGCGCAAAGGCAAACTGGTGAGACTTGATAGACAATCGCCGGCAGCGAATCATTGAGAACGAAGCAAAAGAAAGGGAGAGCGAATGGCTGAAGAAGGGAAGTTGGGGCTGCGGATTTTTCTGCAATACTGGATACTCATAGCGGTTTTAGGCGGCTTTAATTTTTACCGCTACCATCTCACAGGAGCGCTATTTTCATTGCTTGTCGGCAGTGCCTGTGCGGTGATTTTTGTCGGCTGGGTGGCCTTTTATTTTTTCTATGTGCGCGGCAAATGAAGCTGTGAGCAGGAGCGATGAGGGCTGGAAAAAATTATTTCGGCAGCAGATTCACCCCGAATAAATTTGACAGTGTTTGACGGGATTGTTTAATATCTCGTTTTCGCTTGCAGCGGAAAAAGTCATACGGCCAGGTAGCTCAGCTGGTAGAGCAGCGGACTGAAAATCCGCGTGTCGGCGGTTCGATTCCGTCCCTGGCCACTTTATTTTTCAACGACTTAGGGCGACTCTAACGGGTCGCCCTTCTCTTTTTGGCCATATTCTGGCCATCAATTTCGGTGTTAGTCCGGGTTTTTCCGGCTGATCGTTCCGTAAAGACGATTTCTTCAAAGCTCTCGCTGGCGAGTTTCTGGGCATCCGGCGCGGTGTGCCAGTAAACATCTGAGGTGATTTTTGCCGACGAATGCCCCAGTCGTTCGGCTACTACTTTCAGTGGCACACCTTTTTTTGACAGTCTCCTAGCTTATGTACAGGCGGTTTCTCCAAATTATGAGTTTCGATGATCGCTCGGCAATAGGCCTGGCTTTGCTGCTAGGGCTTGCGATGTTTTGGCCACACCAAGCGGTGGCCGAGCAACTGTCAATTCGTCGTTACAGCGTATCTGACGGGCTGGCTCACAACAGCGTCCACTGCATACATCAAGACCGCAAGGGCTATTTATGGTTTGGCACCAATGAGGGTCTCAGCCGTTTCGATGGCTACCGATTCATCAACTATGGCACCCGCCAGGGGTTGGAAAATACCTACATCAATGCGTTGGCGGAAGACCGTCAAGGACATCTCTGGGTGGCCAGCAATGGCAGCGGCGTCTATCGCCTGCTCGACGACCCGCACGAGGCGCTTACCCTTGCGCCAGAGGCCCCGACTTCGACCCTGCGACCGAAGTTCAGGGGCTTTCCGGTTAGCGATGCGCTGGGAGCGAACCGCGTCAACGCCATGTTGTTTGACGCCGCAGGCAATCTCTGGTGCGCTACGGATGCGGGACTTTATCGCGCCACCTTTAACAACAACGAGTCGCGCTTTGAAGCCATAGTGCCACGGCAGGAGTTAAATAATAATATGTGCGCCTTCGCCGATAGTCGTGGGCGTTTGTGGTTTGGGTTGTACGACGAATTAATTGAGATCACCGATGGCCAACTCATCAAGTATGGCTTTGAGGATGAAGTAAGTCGCTTTGAAATCACAAGCATCGTAGAAGATCAACAGCAGCGGTTGCTGGTCGGCAATAGCCACGGCATATTCGTGTTCATCGAAGCGTCAGACCGCGCCAGTCGCGGGCGCTGGAAACGGTTTCCGCTGGCGCTTCAAAGCGATCAGAAGATTAGCTCAATGATCTACGATTCCAAAGGGACGCTATGGATTGCTACCTTGATGGGACTCATCAAGTACAGCGACGGCAAGCCAACGGTTTACACTACGACGCAGGGGTTGAGCCATAACGATCTGGCGTCGCTTTACGAAGACCGCGAAGGCATCTTGTGGCTTGGCACATCGCAGGCAGGCATCTGTAAGTTGTCCGGCGAATTCATTATCAGCTTCACCGCCAGGGAGGGACTTGTTGATTTAGACATACGCAAAATCACGGAGAATCATAACGGCGAGATTTTTGCCCTCTCCAGTGACCACGGGGTTGTCCAGATCATCGGAGGGCAAGCCGTACCGCTACAGAGATCGCTGTCGCCGCCGTTCAAGGTGTTACGCGGACGTATGCTGCAAAGCCGCAGCGGCGACTGTTGGATAGGCACTGACCAAGGCTTGTTTCGTTTCAAAGCCAGCGCGTTGCTGTTGCGGCGCGGCGCAAAAATTCCTCTGCACGATGCGGCTTTTGAAAAACACATCTCTGGGATTTATGAAGCCCTGGATGGGAAAATTTGGGTAGGCTCGTGGAAGCAAGGCTTGATCTATTTCGATCCAGCGCGGCAACAGGACAACGCCTTCGAGCGTGTCCGGCTGGACGCCAATTCGCGCCTGCCCGGAGCCGAAGGCATGGCGTGCGACGGCGCAGGGGCTTTGTGGCTGGGAACGCATTTGGGGCTAGGGCGACTGGTGAACGGAAAAGCCACGATCTTTGACGCTACCGACGGGTTGCCGGAAATCAATCCACGCTGCCTGTTTATAGATCACAGAGGGTGGCTGTGGATAGGACTACGCTATAAAGGGGTTTCGATGACCACAGACCCGACTGCCGAAAATCCCAAGTTTGTAAATTATTCCATGGCCAATGGGCTGGCGAGCGATACAGTGTGGACGATCAGCGAAGACGATAGCGGTCGGCTTTACTTCGGCACCGGCAGAGGACTTGATCGCTTTGATCCTTTGACCGGGAGCATACATCACTACGGCTCGCTGGATGGATTGGCGGGCGATGAGATTCATCATTGTTTTAAGGATAGCCGGGGAAATATCTGGATTGGCACCACCACAGGACTGTCCAAGCTCACGCCGAGCGCCGAACGTCAAGCGAATGGCGCACCGCCCATCTACATCAGCCGCGTGCAAATTGCTGGCGAAGATATTGGGTTGGCGGAAACCGGCAGCGCCAACGTGCCGCCGCTGGAATTGTCGGCGGCGCGCAATAATCTGCGATTCGAATTTGTCGGGCTGGACTCTTACAGTGAGCGTGCCTTGAAGTATCCATACAAACTCGAAGGATAGATATCAGACCTATACCCAACTTCTTGCCTATTGTAACCCAGGGTTAGCGCCAACCTTGTTCGTTGATATTTCGGGCAACACCACAAATCTGGATGGAGCGCAACAAGCAACGCTGACCGGCTACTACGTGGACGTGCCATAGCGCTTCATCCAGTGCTTCAAAGACCGGCGCTAGTCGCACCGGTAGGCAAAGCCACGCATTAATAAGACGCTCTGGTATTTGGCGTGAAGGCTTCCTAGATGTTGTATGCCATTGCGATGTACAACGCAATATGTTGATGCCCTGTGCGGAAGATACGGGAGAGCCATTCATAACTATGGTAGGCACGCTTCGAACGTGCTTGCCCTCATTGCCAAGGCTTATGGCACAAGCTGCACCCCCTTGCATAAGTCAGCGCACAACCTGATTAAGGGGAAGGCAAGGCTCAGGCCGATGAAAGGGATGGTAACCATGTGGACAAACATTTCGAAGATGCTCAAACGCGGTCTTACCGGGGTGGTTCTCGGAGCCTGGGCATTAAGCACTGCGCTATCGCACCAGGCACCCGGCAAAATTGATTTCCGCCGCGATGTTCAGCCGCTGTTCAGGCAATATTGCATCGAGTGTCATGGGCCATCGCAACAGATGCATGGCTTCCGGCTCGACCGTCGCCGCGAGGCGATGCGCGGCGGCACCACCACGGTGATTGCGCCCGGCAACAGCGCGGCGAGTCGGCTTTACTTAAAGTTAATCGGCTCTCAATACGGCCAGCAGATGCCGCCGACAGGAGCGCTCAGTCCTGAGCAGTGCGCCATCATCAAGGACTGGATTGATCAGGGCGCTCAGTGGCCGGACGAGCTTGCGGGAGATGTGCCTGTCTCGCCGCCCGACCCGAAAGCGGCGCGCATCATGGCGGCTCTGCGGGATGGCGACCAACTGGCTTTTGCGAAGCTGGCGCGTCAAGATTCACAAATCGGCAACCGCAAAGGCCCCGGCGGCACAACGCCGTTGATGCAAGCGGTGCTGTACGGCGATAGCGATTCAGTACGACTCCTGCTGGCGAACCATGCAGACCCCAACCTTCGCAATGACGCGGGGGCTACGGCTCTGATGTGGGCAGTGGACGACCCTGAGAAGACCCGTTTGTTGCTTGAACATGGAGCGGATGTGAACGCACGTTCCGACGATGGCAGCACCCCTCTGCTTATTGCGACAGGGCAGTTCGGAGCCAGCGAGGTCGTCAAACTTTTGTTGAGTCGCGGGGCGAATCTATTGGTAAAGTCGCCTATCATTAATGGCTATTCCACGCCGCTGTCCGAGGCCGCACGGACGTGCAATGATGCGCTGTTGCGTATGCTGATTGAGCGCGGTGCTGATGTGAAAGGAGCGGGTTTTCAGCCGCTGACGTACGGGTACAGCCGAGATACGTGTTTATGCCGTGCTCCGCATAAACACGTTTATGCCGAGTGCGGGATTATGCCGAGTGAAGTTGGAGAACGAGCGATTGGCGTGGGTTTCATCATTTTTTACTCGGCATAATCAGAGCGTTG